>CAZQBS010000014.1:6278-26094 GCA_964591835.1 uncultured Sphingorhabdus sp.
TGATCGACAAGATCAGCAATGCGACCGTTGCTGCGGGGATGCTGCACTTCTCTTTGCGCCGTGCACAAAACGTCCACTGGCAGGCAACCGATATTAGCCGCGAAGCGCATGCCGCGCTGAAGAACCAGAAGCCGAAAATCCTTTGGTTCACCGGTCTCTCGGGCTCTGGCAAAAGTACAATCGCCAACGAGGTCGAAAAAACGCTCAACTTGATGAACCGGCACACCTTCCTGCTTGACGGCGACAATGTTCGTCACGGGTTGAACAAGGACTTGGGCTTCACCGAAACCGACCGGATCGAGAATATCCGCCGCGTGGGTGAGGTTGCCAAATTGATGGCGGATGCGGGCCTCATCGTATTGACTGCATTTATTTCACCGTTCCGCGCCGAACGCGACATGGTGCGGGCGATGTTACCCGAGGGCGAGTTTGTCGAAATCTTCGTCGAAACCCCGCTCGAAGTAGCAGAAGCACGCGATGTGAAGGGGCTGTACAAAAAGGCACGATCCGGACAGTTGAAAAACTTCACCGGCATCGACAGCCCGTATGAAGCACCGGACAATCCCGACATCCGCGTCAACACTGTGGAGATGACCCCGACGGAAGCCGCCGAGCATATCATCCGCCAGCTGATGCCACTCAAATGAGTATCATTGCAGACGATACTGAACTTGCCGCGCATTTGGCGGAGGTGGCCGGAAAGCTGCTCCTGATAGTGCGTGACAGTGGGCTACTGTCGCTGAAGGCATTGGGCAAGGCGGGTGACCAGACCGCTAACCAATTCCTGATCCACGCTCTTGCGGAGCAGCGCCCCGATGACGGTTTGCTCTCCGAAGAGAGCAAGGACACCGAGGAACGCCTGTCCAAATCGCGCGTGTGGATTATCGACCCCGTCGACGGCACTCGCGAATATGGTGAAGGCCGGACCGACTGGGCGGTACATGTGGCGCTCGCAATCGACGGCGTGCCGATAATTGGTGCCGTCGCTCTTCCCGGTTTGAATTTAGTTTTGAGAACTGATCGGCCGCAGACAATTGCTCCAGCACCTGAAAAACTCCGCATGGTCGTCAGCCGCACGCGCCCCGCCGCCGAAGCCGTCGCCGTCGCCGACGCTTTGGGGGCCGAACTCATTCCGATGGGTTCTGCCGGTGCCAAAGCCATGGCCGTCGTGCGCGGCGAGGCCGACATATATCTCCACACCGGCGGGCAATATGAATGGGACAGCTGCGCACCAGCGGCGGTTGCCGCTGCTTACGGACTCCACATCAGCCGCGTCGATGGTGGTCCTTTGGTCTATAATCAGGCGGAGGTTTACATGCCCGACCTGCTGATTTGCCGCAAAGAACATGCCGTTCGAGTGCTGGCTTTGGTCAATAGAAAGGCAGAATGCGATACTTGATACCGCCATCTGTAGTATTTGAGTTTGTTAAAGAAGCGCTCGACGAGATGGCGCTGCTATAGAGCCAGGGCGAGAAGCAGACTGGTCCTTACGGATGTCTCTCAAAAGGTCGGCTGCGGCCTGAATGTCCTGGGTCTGGCCGGGCGTGATGACAAGCTTCATCGGCAGACCATCATCATCGGCAATCGCGTCCATGATCCGGTCCCACACACCAACACACCAGCCCTGGTCCAGCGCCGGAAACAGAACAGGTCGTGCGTGGCCCATAGCGCTCTGGCAGATCGCGCCACGGAGAACCTGACCGCAATAACCAGAATATCCCGTTCAGCACCCGCCGGTCATCGACCCTTGGCACGCCGCGAGGCTTGTTCGGCATCAGCGGTTGATTACCCACCACTCAAACTCGGTCATCTCATATCGGCGTATCCAACCGTTTCCTTCAGCCTAATGCTTAGGACTTAAAGCAGCCAATTCTTTTAACGTTATGCGCGCATCGGCTAGATCTTCAGGGGGCAGCACCAATCCCTCAACCACCAAAGCTTTGCCCTGCACATAATCTTTGGTTGAATTGACGCAATCGAGCGCAATGATTTTACCTTGCTTCAAGTAGATCACCGAAAAACTCCGCGTCGCTTCATCACCGCGGACTATCGTGGCGTCATATCCCGCCGACAATCCCACTGTCTGTAATCGCAGATCATATTGATTTGACCAAAACCAAGGCACCGCACGAAATTTGGTCAACTCGCTGGTGATGCTCTTTGCAACCGCGCTCGCCATATCATTGGCATTCTGCACCGATTCTACCCGCATGATCGAGCCACCCGCGAAATTATTCGCATGCTCTGCGCAATCTCCAATGGCAAAAACTTCGAGAAGAGACGTGCGGCAATATTCGTCGACAATAACGCCACCAGCAACCGACGCACCCGCCTGCACCAAAGGAAGGACCGCCGGGATGATGCCGATGCCGACAATTACCATTTGCGCGGGGATAACCCGGCCATCGGCCAGCTTTACACCGCTAACTTGGTTTTCACCTTCGATTGTGAGCACCTCGGCGTTCAACTGGACATCGACACCGTGCGCACGGTGTTCAGCTGCATAGAAGCGCGACAAAGGTTCGCCGGCAACGCGTGCTAAAACGCGGTCCATCGCCTCCAGAACGGTAACTTTTTTCCCTAGCTTGGAGAGTACAGCAGCTGCCTCAAGCCCGATATAGCCGCCGCCGATGATCGTGACATCTGCAACATCATTCAACTCGCAAAGTATCGAATCGATATCCGATTTGTTGCGCACCATATGCACACCCGGAAGATTGGCGCCTTTACATTGCAACTTGCGTGGATTGCCCCCCGTCGCCCAGATCATTTTGCCATAAGCAATGACTTTGCCATCGGATGTTGTCACTGCATGGCTGACCGGATCAACCTTATCAACACATCTTCCCAACAACATATCAACGCCGCGTTCGTCCCAAAACGCGGGCGGGCGTATCATAATTCGTTCGAAAGCTTTTTCGCCGGCGAAATAATCTTTCGACAGTGGAGGGCGTTCGTAGGGATATTCGTTTTCGTCACCCACGATCGCAATACTGCCTTCAAACTTTGCCTGACGTAAAGCAATTGCGGCCTGTGCGCCGCCGTGACCACCGCCGACGATCAGAACGTCGTATCGTTGCATTGCCTGATCCCATTTTATTTGTTGCCTAAACCGCATGAACAGGTGCCTCGGTCGAAAAGACCTATCGTTATACAGGCCGAGCCAATCCAGTGGCTGGTAAGACTTGGGAATGCAGACTTCGATGATGCATCAGGTAAGGAGTAACGCGAATTTGCCCGACATAATTAGATCATCACTAGATACATCTGCCGACGCTCATGCGGACGATGTCAGTCGGCTAACGTATTACTTGGAAGATGAGCTGGGTTGCAGCGAAATCGTATTGCACAAAGAGCGCCGCTGGCGCCCAGTTTGGCGCGCGGCCATGGTGCGCAACGGTAAGTCGACCGAAATGCTGCTCAAGGGGGACCGCACCTGGCTGACCCATCCCTACCCGCTCGAGTATGAAATGCTAATGCAGCGGACGCTTCATGAAAATGGCATCCCGATCCCCGCTATCCTAGGCATGTGTCCCGGTCCCAACACCATCGTGATGGAATGGGTGCGCGGCGGACGTGACCCGGGATTGATTGCGGAAGCCATCGAGAACCGGTCCGTAATGACCAATGACCGTTGGCAGGCATCGCTTCGTTATATGGAAATTCTCGCAGATATGCACCGCATTCCGCCGGAGAAGTTTGTCGCCGTCGGCGCAACGCTGCCAACCGGCGATGAAGAAATCGCGCTGAGCAATTTTGAGCGATTTCATGCGATGACCGGGCAGATCAACATCACCGATCCGTTCATCGAATTCTTTTCGCGCTGGCTGCGACGCAATTATCCGAAAGGGCGGGAACGCATATCATTCCTGACAGGCGACTGCGGCCAGTTTCTTTCCGATGGTCCTGAAGTTACTTGCATCCTCGACGTCGAAATCGGCCATCTCGGCGACCCGATGCGCGATCTCGCCTGTTTTCGCGGGCGACACCCAATCGAAAACATGGGCGATGTCCCTGCACTCTTCCTTCATTATGAAAAGGCGATAGGGGTTCCCCTCGATTATGATGCGCTTGCCTTCCAGACCGTCGCGTTTTTGTGCGAAGCCTATTACGGCCCACTCTTCGGCATGCACGACACCGGCCGAGGCGGTGATTGGGTCGAAAGCATGTTTCAGGTCGCTGTCATTGCGAGACGGGCAATGGAAGCGCTGGCCGAGATTATCGGTCTGGAACTTGACACGCTGACCTTGCCGGAGCAGCCAGAAGCGACGCCCTATGAAGATCTCGCGTTGGGCAAACTGATTGCCGATCTTGAACGACTGCCTGAGTCAGAGGCCTTGCAAGGCTGGCAGCGCAATATCCTCGTTTCAGTGCCGCATTATCTGCGCAACCGTGGCCATTATCGCCACTGGTGTGAGCAAGCTGACATCGCCGAGACAGCGACGTTGACTGGCACGCAACCGAATAATCTCACCGAAGCCGATAGTGCTCTGACGGAGTTCATCAAAGCAGCTGGCCCCGAACAAGACGCGGCCCTTACCCGGCTGTTCCACCGCCGGTTCCTGCGACATTGCCTCATCATCGCGGGGCCCAATCCGAGCCAAGATCATATCGCATTGGCTGTTATGGAACCCATTCTCGACCGCAAACCGGCGAAGGAGGGCTGATAATGGACCTCGGCATTAAAGGCAGAGTCGCACTGGTGACGGGCGGCTCCCAAGGCATTGGTCGCTGCGTTGCCGAAGAATTGGGACGCAATGGCTGTAAGGTGGTCGTCGTTGCGCGGGGTCAGGAGGCGCTTGACGCGACTGTTTACGCCATCCGTTCCGAAGGTGGAGAGGCAAGTTCTTTTTCGGCCGACTTGACCCTGTTTGACAGCTATCCGGCTATGGTCGCGGCGGTCGAGGCTGCCTTTGGTCCACCCGATATCGCGATATACACCCCCGTCGCGCCCTTGTCCGGCGCTTTCGATGATTATGGCGACGACGATTTCGACACGGCATTCACCAATATCGTAAAAAGCTTCGCCCATTTTATCCGCGCCGTTGCACCTTCAATGAAGGCACGCAAATGGGGACGGATCGTGACCATCGGCTCAGGCCATGGCCGCCTACCGGCGCGGCGCGCAACTCTGGGTTTTGACTATGTCCTGGCAAATACGGTCCGCCCGGCAGGGCTTGGCCTCAGCCGCACGGTTGCCGATGAACTGGCGCCGTTCGGCATTACGGTCAACACCGTGCCGCCGGGCTTTATCGATACCGGTGCGGCCTATGAGGCATTTTTCCAGACCTGCGCCGATGCAGTGGGACAAACGCTTGAACATTTTAAGCAAGACCTGATCAACCGAATCCCGATGAAACGCTTCGGTCGGCCTGAAGAAGTAGCGAGCTTATGCGCTTATCTATGCTCGCAAAAGGCGAGCTATATCACCGGGCAATATATGCTCGTCGATGGCGGGCGCATGGAGGTTTATTACTGATGAGCAAGGGTGAATTTGACGGCAAGGTCGTCCTCGTCACGGGTGCCGCATCGGGGCTGGGCCGCGCCGCAAGTGTTCGGTTTGCGCAAGAAGGTGCGCGGGTTTGTTTGGTGGATATAAACGCCGCTGGACTCAACGAAACGGCAAAACAGATCACCGATGCCGGGGGGCTGTGTGTAAGCTACTGCGGCGATTTGGGCCTGCCATCCAGTTGCGCGGATGCAGTGCACACCGCAATCGAAGCATTTGCTCGCCTTGATGTGCTGTGCAACGTGGCTGGCATATTACGCTTCCATGCGCTCGCTGATGTCAGTGCGGAGGATTGGAACAAGCTTTTTGCTGCCAATGTAACTGCGCCTTTCTTCATGATGCAGGCGGCGATGCCGCATCTGATCGAGACGAGCGGCAATGTCGTCAACGTGGCTTCGACGGCTGCCTTTATCGGCCAATCCTATACCGCGCCATACGCCGCGACCAAGGCAGCTTTGCTTAGCCTGACAAAATCGGTGGCGATGGAGTTCATTAAATCGGCCGTCAGGATCAACGCGATCGCGCCCGGCGGGATGATGACTGAGATGGTGCAAGGCCTCGCCTTTCCGGAAGGTGCGGATACCGACATGATCCTGCGATACTGTGGATTTCGTCCACCTAATACGCCCGAAGACATTGTTGAGCCGCTGATCTTTCTGGCGTCGGACAGGGCACGTGCCGTCCACGGGGCATGCTACACCGCCGATAACGGCATTACGGCAGGTTAAGGGAGTAAAAAGGTGAGCGATTCAATCGTATTGGTGACAGGGGCGAGCCGCGGGCTCGGACGCGGTATTGCGCGCGCGTTTGGATCGAAGGGAGCAACTGTTTACGTCACCGGACGGCACGCCGCTGAACTTGAGGGCGTTGTGGCCGAGATCAATTCGCGTGGCGGCGAAGGCGTGCCCGTTGTTTGCGACCATCACGCAGATGACCAAGTTGCAGCACTTTTTGCGCGGATAGCCAAAAAGAAGGGGCGTCTCGATATACTGGTGAACAACGCGGCTGCGGTTTATCCCGACGCCTTGATGGCTCCCGGCGGCTTTTGGGAAAAGCCGCTTAACCTGTCAGACATGATCGACGTTGGGCTGCGGTCCAATTATGTTGCCGCCTTTCACGCTGCACCCATGATGGTCGCCGCGAAACACGGGCTGATTGCGAGTATCTCATTCTACGGCTCGGTCTCCTATTTTCACGGCGCGGCTTATGGTGCGGCCAAGGCTGGCACTGACAAAATGATGCGCGATATGGCGGTCGATCTGGCACCGCACAATGTGGCTGCAGTCGCTGTCTGGCCGGGCTTCATACTGACCGACGCCGTCAAGGCCATCCCGCCGGAATTTCTGCCCGAAGATTTGCGCGCAAATCTGCCGAATTGGGAGACACCGGAATTTACCGGTTTGGTGATTGATGCCTTGGCGCGTGACCCGGACCTCATGTCGCTATCGGGCCAAGCGCTGATCGGGGCGGAGTTGGGTGAGCGTTACGGGATCGTAGATCTCGATGACAAACAGCCGATATCTTATCGCGCGTCCATGGGTGCGCCTGCAAATAACTGAAAAAGGGAGAATATGATGTCGCTTGAAGCAAATAAAGCCGTCGTCCATAG
The DNA here is from genome assembly GCA_964591835.1 of uncultured Sphingorhabdus sp. Taxonomy (GTDB): domain Bacteria; phylum Pseudomonadota; class Alphaproteobacteria; order Sphingomonadales; family Sphingomonadaceae; genus Sphingorhabdus_B. Next base: position 13,397 of record CAZQBS010000014.1, read on the forward strand.
CTATTTTGAAGCCGTAAATTCGGGAAATTGTGACGCTATCCTTGCGCTGACCACCGACGATTTCCTGTTCACGACAATGGCACGCGCGCCCGACTGGCTGCAAATCGAATGGGGCCGTGAAGCGTTTTCGCAAGTGCCGCCTACGATGTCGCAATTGATGAAAGCGCCTATTCAATTGGCGGTCTTGGACATGATCGGTGAAGGCGACAAAATCACAGTCGAGGCGGAAACCGACGGCGAGATGCTGAACGGACGGCGTTATAATAATGCCTATCATTTCGCATTTGAACTTACTGACGGCAAACTGCACCGTGTCCGCGAATATAGTTGCAGCTATTTGGCGCAATCCTGTTTCGGTGCAGTCGAACCGGGCAACCCCCAAGCCTCTAAAATGGCGGATTAGCGTTCTGGAATGATCTGAAGGTCGAGCCCGACGAAAGCAGACGCGATTCCGCATCCGGTCAGCAGAAAATCCTGCCGCCGCAACCAGTTGTGGAAATGCTGGATAAGGCGGTCATCATATTCGGGTCCAGCGTGCTGCACAAAGGCCTCAAGCTTTTCCATCATATCGTCCTGATCAGCGGGACGCTGCCCAATCAGTGCTGCGGTGTCATCTAAATCGGCGTCGAGTATATCTGCACCATAGGTCAGCCACCGCTGCTGATAGAGCGCCAACGCGGCAGCCGAATCTCGCGAATAGGCGGTTTGATCGTCCGGGGCGGGAAGTGCGCCGATCTGCCGAACCAGATGCGTCCCAGCTTGGTTGAACCCCATTTCGCGCGCGACGGGCTCTGGTGGTTCGCTCAATTGCAAACCCATGTGCTCGGCCATCGCGGTGTAGCTCCAGCGCGCAGTCGCAACGGCAAAATTGAGATAGGCCATATAGTCCTGTTCCGGCGTCGACGTAAACGCCAGCGGCCAGAGCATGAAGCCGTTGACCCCGCAAAAACCAGCTGTGTGATATTCGATCAACCTCTTGGATATCCGGTCGCCACTGACCTTTTCGTAATGATCGTAAAGAGCTGACAGGTCGCCAAGCGGTTCGGACGTATCCCGCAACCGCATTCCGGCAAGCTCGGCTGCCGGGTCGCCGAATGACGACATCTCGAAATCGATGAGACCCGTCACACGGTCGCCGTCGAACACGAACTGCCCGGCATCCGGGTTGATGAAAGCGGCACGCGTCCGGTCCTTCGGCACATGACGGCGCAACCATCCGGCGGTGAACCGCATCAACGGCCAAGGTCGGCCGATCAGCCGGTCGAAAATTTCTTCTGATGCGGCATAGAGGTTACGAGACACCGCATCGGCACCCTGGGGGACATCTAGACCGACTTCAGTAAAGGCTTCCGGTGGCAGCCGATGGATGGCCGCCATAATCTCCACAAACTCTTCGCGGACCTTTTTCTGGATATCGGCATCGGCAATTGCGCCAGTGTTGATAATCCCGGGAATGCGTTCTAGCACCAACGCCTCGGGATGGTCGATTAGACCTATGACCTTGGGCACCATTATTCCATTGGAGAGATAGGCGCGGTGAATCGCCGCCTCCTGCGCCATATTGATCGGAGAGGTATAATTGTCCCCACGAGGTCCACGGATGTAGAGCGGGAGTGACGCACCATTGCGCAACACTTCGGCATCCCAACCAGTGCGCCACCTGGCGTGCGGAACGAATTGAGTCACCTTGCCCAAATTGGCTTCCAACCAAGCAAAAACCTTGCGGTCCATCTCTCCGTTCAAGATGATTGTTTGCTGCGTCTCACTCACACGTCACCGCCCTCATTTCAAACCCCGACACATTTTGAAGAGTTGCGCAAGCGAGCGACCTGCCCCCGGGCAGGGACGCGATGATGTGGTGTTGATAGCTTCGATCCTTCAACAAAGGAGAAGATGATGGGTAAACTTAAAAAGCGAGCAACTATCGCGCCATTGGTATCATGCTTCGCTATGCTGGCGTCGTGTACCACCGCAGAAACACTACAAACATTCAATGCGCCCACTGACGTTGCAGCGATCAAGCTGATCGAAACCGAAATGGCCACCGAAACCAATATGGACCGGCTGATCGGCTATTATGCTGACGATGCTACCGTGCTCGATATCTACGCCCCCGGCATCTACAATGGTAGGGACCAAATTTATGCCGGTTTCGCACCGCAAATGGCGTCCATTGAGTCCTTGACGCACAAAGTGGCGGAAATGAATGTGGCGACCAATGGCAATTTTGCCTGTGCGGCTTCCCAGATCGAATTCGATGCCGTGTTAAAAGACGGCAAGAAAATATCGCTCAGCGTGCGGCAGCTCGACGCTTTCAAGAAAATCGGCGACGAATGGAAAATCATTCAACAGCATATTTCGTTGCCGATTGATGCCAAGACCGGCGTCGCGATTTTGGATGGCCCTGTCGACGCACGCGGAGAAATTATCTGGTCCAAAGACCCCCTGCCCGGCCCGGCCTCAACGCCTGAGGAAGCAAAAGCTGCTATCCGCACATGGATGGACGTTGGCGGCGCTTCGACAAGCCTGGATATGCTGATGGGCTATTACGGCCCTAGCGACGACGTTCTTGTCTATGACAGCTTTGCCAGCAATTTACGGGGCATGAAGGAAGTCCGCGCGCATTATGCCGCGATCATGAACAGCTACACCGACATCAAGCTAGAAATGCCAAACTTCGTCGTCGATTCAGACGGCGTGTTTGGCGTCCAGCTCGATACGCAGCGCATTACGCTTACCATGAAAGATGGCAGCACCCAAAAACTGGCGCTTCGGCAGAGCGACTGCATGCGCAAGTCTGGCAACAAATGGTATTCGTTCCTTGAACATCTCTCATTCGCGGTTGACCCAAAAACCGGCAAGGGCGTGATGTCCTTTTAATCGTCAGCGACTGCCAACAAAAAAAGGCCGCCCCGAAAGGAAGCGGCCTTTTTGAATTACTCGGTCCTAAGAAATCAGAACCTGATTGTCGCCGTAGCACCATAAGTGCGCGGTGCACCTTGAAACTGCACGGTCGCGCCAAGGCCGGTGTAGTTATTGAACACGTTGGTAAACCAAGCCTGGTTCGTCAGGTTGCGGCCCCAGAATGCCAATTCAATGTCAGGACTTTCAAGATTTATCGCGATACGACCATTTAGCAGGCCATAACCTTTAATGACCGATGCAGCGTTGCCAATCGCAATTGCATCAATATTTGCCTGCGTTCCGCCCTGAGCGATTGTTCTTGCGGTCGCTGCGTCCATCGCCCGGTTGGCAATATAGGCATAGTCCGCATGGACCGACACTTCGCCGAATGATGTCTCAAACGTTTGGGTCGCGCCTACATTCCAAGTCCATTTAGGGGCCTGAGTGACAGGCTCGCCCGAACGGTCAACAAGGACTGGCACTAAAGCCGTTCCCTGATTTTCGGTGCGGCTACCCCGAACATATTTGGCATCCAGATACGACAGACTGCCCGTCAATTCCATGCCATCCCAAGGAAGGGCCGTGCCTTCGAACTCAAAGCCCTTCGCATTGACCTTGCCGGTGTTAGTTACGAACTGGGTGAGCGTCGTACCAACCAGCGCGTTGACAATCCGCTGCACGTTCGACTGCTTGGCGTAAAAGAATGCCATGTTGGTCCGCAAACGACGGTCTAGAAAATCGCCCTTGAAGCCGACTTCGGCGTCACGCACCTTTTCGGGTTCAAACTGTTGCGTAAATGGTGCTGGAACGAACCGTGAGTTGAAACCACCAGACATTGAAGCGCCGCTCGTCTTTGCATAAAGGAACAACTGTTCGCTGACGCGGTAATCGGCACCCAAAGTCCATGCTGGGTATTTGAAATTTGCCGAACGCGGATCGGTGCAAGGCGCGGCGGCTGCGGTCAAACCGGCGTTGGGGCCAACGGTGCAGACTTCGAGGCTGTCTGGCTTGCGCCAGTTGTCCGTGCTGTGCCGGTCGATCGTCCGCTTATCCCATGTGTAGCGGAAACCGCCGGTTACCCGCAGGGCATCGGTCACATTATAGTTAAGCTGCGCAAATGCACCAACTGACCGCGAGCTATAATCACTCAACGTCCGCGCACTCTGGACGCCTCCGAGGATAAAGGCGCGCGACTGCTCATCACCAGATTCTTTGAAGTAATAGACACCAGTCTGCCAATCAAGCGCCCCCAAACTGCCCGACAGTTGGAGCTCTTCACTGAACTGCTCATTGTTGTATGTGCTGATAAATGCCGACGTCGCATTCGGGAGGAAAGGAGTAAAAGGGTTCACCGACGTTGGAAACCCATGAAGGTCGAGGCTGTCGTCGGTAAAAGATTTGCGATAGGCAGTGATCGATTTAATGTTAACGCCTCCAAGATCCCATTCAATCGTTCCGGCGATTGCGTCGACCTCATTGTTGTTTTGCAGCGTATCAATTTGAGCATCGCCCGTTCGTGGACGGGAGAATGTGTCGGTCCATTTCGAATTCGCTGCAGTAAACGCGGGCAATTGCGCTGGTGTAACAAACCGTGCAAATTCCGAGTTGATGAACGCTCCATAGGAGGAGAGCGTCAGAATTCCGGGGTTTATAGCGGCAACCGCCGTCGCATTGCCGTCATCCGCATATCGGACGAAATCGCCGATAACCGTCAGCTTCAAATTCGATTCCACCGGCGCGATAACCAAGGTGCCGCGCAGGACAAAATCCTTGTCGATGCTGCCCTGCGGATACCCAATTTGGGTGTTCCGAAAATAACCGTCACGCGTACCATAGCGCGCCGCAACGCGGAGTCCTACGGCATCGCTCAATGGAGCATTCACCATGCCTTCAATCGTTTTATAATTGTAGTTCCCAAAACCAACCTTGAGCATGCCTTCATATTCGTTGGTCGGCCGGTTGCTTGTCAGGTTCAAAGCGCCACCCGTGGTGTTGCGACCGAAAAGTGTCCCTTGCGGTCCGCGCAGCACTTCCGCGCTGGCCATATCTAGGAACCCGAGGTTCCCTACGATCGGCCGAGCGACGTAAACGCCGTCCATATAGATGCCGACGGACGAATCCGATAGCGAGTTAGGGCTATTCTGGGCCTGACCGCGAATGGCGAGATAAATAATCGATGCCGGACCTGTGCCGCCGGTGCTGACTGTCAAACTTGGCGCAGTACGGGCCAGATCGGTAACTTCGAGTACTTGCTTCGATGCCAAGTCTTCGGCATCCAAGGCGGTCACGGCGACGGGAACTGATTGAATGTTTTCTGACGTCTTACGCGCTGTGACAACGATTTCGGCGATACCGCCTTGGTCTTCGGTTGTTTCTTCTGCTGCCGGTGTCGTCTGCGCCTGAGCAGCACCTGAGATCACAAGTCCTGCTGCCAGAACGGTGGACGTCATAAACAACGTGCGGATGGTACCAATTTTCATACAAGCCTCCCCTAAAAAATCTTTTTATCACTGCATAAGCGACCGCAGAGCACTTCGTGCCTTGTAGCCATCGCGTGGAACTCAAGCGGCCATTTAAACCGGTCTGTGCCTAATCCTATTTGCCCCCCTCACTCACACCTATCTAAAGATTGGCCCCCATATGATGGCGACATAATGTCGGTTTTAGCCCCATTTCCGTAACGTTTGTGACAATTCGGCAACATTAACCTCAGTCAGCTACCTGTCTCTGTCAGCTTCTTGCTGTCCATCCTCCATCAACCGGAAGGACATGGCCTGTCACCATCGACGCGTCGTCCGAGCACAGCCACGCAATCGCTTTGGCTTGCTCAGATGGATCAATGGGTCGCATGATTGGCTGTTCCTTGACCAGCATGTCGATCACCATCCGGCCCATTTCTGGTCCAGCTTTGTTGTATGCTTCTGTTGGGGTCACGCCCGGCGCCAGACAGTTTACGCGAACACCGCGATCCGCATAGCTCACAGCGGCGAATTTCGTCAGCCGGATGACGCCTGCCTTCGACGCCGCATATGCTGCACCTGCCGGTCCTACATAGAGCATTCCGGCCAGCGAGGTGATGTTGATGATTGAACCGCCGCCATTTCCGATCATATGCGCGATTTCATATTTCATGGAGAGGAAGACACTCCGTAGCGTAACCGCCATCGTATGTTCCCAGCTTTCAAGGCTTTGATTGTGAAAGTCGTTGCCCGATGCATCGCGGTGCGCATCGCCGACAATGTTGGCCGCAATATTTAGTCCCCCAAAGGTCTGGACCGTCTGCGCCACCAAGCGCGCAACGTCGCCTTCCTTAGTTGCATCCGCGCGCAGGAACCGGACATCGGCTCCGGCGGCCTTCAGCAATTCGGTCTGAGACTCTCCTGCATCGCTATTGATGTCGGCAAGCATGACCCGCGCGCCGCGCTTTGCAAACATTTCTGCGGTAGCCGCCCCGATCCCCGCGCCAGCCGCCGTAACAAGCGCAACTTTTCCATCAAACTGCCCAATCATTATTGACTCCATTTTTTGGCTGCTAGACGCTGGCTCGTCATATCGAGGGCTGCGAGGTAACCGTAGAGCAGACCTCGTGTGTTCGCGATGCCGCTATTATAACCGCCGCCGATATCTAGCCATGCTGCCGAGTTACCGGCTGCATACAGCCCGGGGATGGGCCGGTCGCTGACGTCGAGCACCCGGCCATCGACATCGATGGGCAGGCCAGCGGTTGGAACCCCCATCGTTACACGCTCGATCTTCACGGCGTAAAAAGGCGCTGTCGTCAACGGCGCCATATTGGGATTGGGTAAGCTCGGGTCTCCGGTCATGATCCGGCCCCATGGCACTGTGCCACGTCCAAAATCGCAATCGACACCATCAGCGCAAAATCCGTTATATCGCTTTATGGTTTCGGCTAGCGCAGCCGCATTGATCTCGGTCTTTTGCGCCAACTCGGCAATGGAGTCGGCAGCGATGGCCATACCCTCCGGCAATGCCATTCCCGGCCAGCTCGGCGACATGCCATATTTATCAATCATGTTCTGATCGAAGACTATCCAGGCGGGCCAATTGGGTTGGCCATTTTCCTGCCCATCAAAGCGCGCAACTTTTGTTGCGACATCAGGGTAAAAGCCGTCATTCGCAAAGCGTTTGCCGTGACGGTTCACCGCGATGCTGTGCGGCACTCCCGGCAAATACATCCGGGAACTCTCTTTCCCGTAAATTTTCTCACCGGGCACTTTGTAGCCGAGAAAAATCGGACTTTGCGATGGCGCGCGTGCAGGCACTGCGATTGCCCCTGCCCGCGCCGCCATTATGATATGATCGCCGGTCACGGTTGGCGGAGACATGCTTCGTGCTTCGGGCAACGCGTCAAAGGCTCGTACGAAATCCGGTTTCCAATCATAGCCTCCGGTGGCGAGCACGACCCCGAGCCGGGCGCGAATACGCTTTTGTCCCACGGCATCCTTGACGACAACGCCCAGCACCTCGCCACTATCGATAACAAGTTCGGTCGCCGCCGAGGAGGTCCGCATCACCACGTCGCGTTCGCGCGCTGCAACCACTTGTGCTCCCGCCAGGCCAGCACCAGCACATCGCTCACCTGCTTCAAGGTGCTTTCGCATGGCTTCCACAACCGGCGCACCGCCGGTCTGCATCGCAACAAATTCGTTCGAGGTGGTGTAGCTGTAACCGTCACCATAAGGCGACGTCAGAACCTTGTCCGCGAGATCGCCAAGGCGGCTCGCCGCGAAGGGCAATATCTCTACATAGCGGCCTTCTGGCTTTGATCCCTCAACCGCAGGATAATAATAGTCAGGCAGCCCGTCGATCACAGCCATTTCTATGCCGATCACATCGGTCATAAAACGCAGCGCCTCTCGCCCACGTTCGATGAAAACACGGCGGCGGTCGGGCGTCGCGAACCCTTGCGACAGGTGCGTCAGATAGGCATCGGCATCTTCGTCGCTGTCCACCACGGCCTCAGACTGCAAATGATGCGGCCCAAGCCAAAGCTGACCAGATGACAGCGCGCATGTTCCGCCCAGCAGGTCAAATTTTTCGAGCACAATCGCAGTAGCGCCGCGTTCAGCCGCAGTCAGCGCCGCTGACATGCCCCCCAGCCCTGATCCAACGCAAACGACATCGAAATCCTCGTCCCAATGCATGACATTTCTCTCCCACGCCTTTCGGCTTTGGCGCGAGAGCTACCAAGGTTGTGCACGACAGCGCCCCTCCCTTCGATAGGTGTCCAACCCGCTTTGTTGATGCGGAGAACATAGCAATCCAGTTCAATCTATTGTCTCAAGGAATGTTTGATGGACGCCTATATCTTCGATCATGTGCGGACACCGCGTGGCAAGGGACGGCCCGACGGAGCGCTGCACGAAGTCACCTCTGTTCAGTTAGTAACCCAGCTGCTTGAAGCAGTCCGTGACCGTAACGCGCTCGACACGTCGTTGCTCGATGATGTTATCATCGGTACCGCGCAGCCGGTCGGCGAACAAGGCGGCGTTCTGGCGCGTGCCGCGGTTCTGAATGCAGGCTATGCTGAAAGCGTTGCTGGCCAGCAAGTGCACCGGTTTTGTGCATCCGGCCTCGATGCTGTCAATCTGATAGCCGCGCAGGTTCACGCCGGCGTTATGCAGGCCGGGATCGGTGGCGGCGTTGAAAGCATGAGCCGCACCGTTATGGGCTATGACAGCGGCGCGTGGACGTCCGACCCCGACGTCGCGTTTCACAATCATTATGCGCCGCAGGGCATTGGCGCGGACATGATCGCCACGCTTGACGGATTTACCCGTGAGGACGTCGATGGGTTTGCAGCCGAAAGCCAGCGGCGCGCGGCGCAAAGCTGGGCGGAAGGGCGTTTCAAAGGAGCCATCGTTCCGGTCAAGGATGTGATTGGCGAAGTGTTACTTGACCATGATGAACATATGCGGCCCGGAACGACGGTCGAAAGCCTGGGCAAGCTTAAGGCGGCCTTCGAGGGGCTTGGCAAGGGCGGATTCGAAGCGGTTGCAAAAGCACGCTATCCCGAAATCGAAGAGCTGTCCTATGTCCATCACGGCGGCAACAGCTCCGGTATTGTAGATGGTTCGGGCATAGTCATGATCGGATCAAAAGAGTTTGGCGAGCGAGCCGGAATGAAACCCCGGGCGCGCATCGTGTCTTACGCGTCGATGGGGTCGGAGCCGACCATCATGCTGACTGCGCCTGCCGATGTGACCAAAAAGGCGCTGAAAAATGCCGGAATGGAGGTCGGCGACATTGACCTGTTCGAACTCAATGAAGCATTTGCCAGCGTCGTTCTGCGCTACATGAAGCACCTCAATATTCCGCATGACCAGGTCAACGTGTGCGGCGGAGCCATCGCCATGGGCCACCCGCTCGGCGCGACCGGCGCGATGATTACCGGCATTGTACTCGACGAGCTTGAGCGCACCGGTAAATCAACCGGCCTCATCACCTTATGCGCCGCCAACGGGCTTGGCACTGCAACAATTATTGAACGCGTCTGACGCGAAGGATTTTCCATGCGACATATAAAAATCGAAACAGCCGCTGACGGCTTTGCAACGCTCACGCTCGACAATGCCGACGAATCGATGAACCTCGTTTCCGATGCCTTCATTGACGAAATGATCCAGGCAACCGCACAAATCGCCGCTGACGACAATATCAAAGGCTTGATCCTTACGTCGGGTAAATCCGCATTCATGGCAGGCGCCGACTTGAAGCTGCTGGTTCAGGGCTATGACACGATGACGTTGAAATCGGCGTTCGCGTTCAGCCAGAAAGCCAGCGCGATGCACCGGGCTATGGAAACATCGGGCAAGCCTTGGGTTGCTGTGATGAATGGCTTGGCACTGGGCGGCGGCTTTGAGCTGGCGCTGGCTTGTCATTACCGCATTCTTGTCGATGATCCCAAAGCCGTAGTCGGCCTGCCCGAAGTTACTGTCGGGTTGCTGCCCGGATCGGGCGGCACGCAACGTCTTATTCGCATTGCTGGTATGAAGACCGGCACCGAACTGTTGCTTTCAGGGCGCGCTGTCAAAGGCGCGGAAGCACTGGCACTGGGCATCGTGGACGCCGTAATTCCGGCAGGCGAAATGGATGCAGCGGCGCGCGCCTGGCTCGCCACTGGTCCCGATCCGATCAAGCCATGGGACGTGAAGGGCTATGCCCTGCCCGAACAACGTGGCCTTATCATCCCCGAATATTCTGGACAGATGATGATGGCCTCGGGTTCGGTTGCCAAGTCAGGCTATAATCTGCCCGCCCCCATCGCGATCCTCTCGTGCATTTATGAAGGTGCGATCCTGCCTTTTGACAAGGCGCTGGCGGTCGAATCCAAATATTTCGCCAAGCTGCTGACCAGTCCGGTTTCTCGCAACATCATCCGTACGACATTCCTGTCAAAAGGCGCTGCAGAGCGCGGTGCTGGTCGACCTGCTGGCATCCCAAAGGCTGAATTCAAAAAAATCGGCGTGCTGGGCGCAGGCATGATGGGCGCAGGCATCGCACTTGTTTCGGCGCAAGCGGGCGTTGATGTTGTCTTGATCGATCGTGACGTCGAAAGTGCAGCCAAGGGCAAAGCCTATTCCGAAACCGTGCTCGGCAAGCAAATTGCGCGAGGCAATATGGCGCAAGACAAAGCCGAGGCGATCATAGCGCGGATAACACCCACCGATGACTTTGCGCTTCTTGAAGGATGCGACCTGATCATCGAAGCCGTGTTTGAAGATATCGATATCAAGGCCGAAACCACCCGCAAGGCAGAAGCGATTATCCCGACGACCACCGTCTATGCGTCGAACACCTCTACTTTGCCGATATCGACGTTGGCAGAAGCGTCAGCGCGGCCCGACCAGTTTATCGGTCTGCACTTTTTCTCGCCGGTTGACCGGATGGGCCTCGTCGAGATTATTAAAGGCGCAAAAACCAGCCCGGCAACACTTGCCGTTGCCCTCGATTTCGTCGCCAAGCTCCGGAAAACGCCGATTGTCGTCAATGATAGACGCGGTTTCTACACGAGCCGTGTATTCCAAACGCTGATCCACGAAGGTGGCGCGATGCTCGAGGAAGGGGTTCCGCCCGCAGTCATCGAAAACGCTGCAAAGGCCGTTGGCATGCCAGTAGGACCGCTTGCTTTGCTTGATGAGCTGACCTTTGATTTGCCGCTGAAAATTGTCGAGCAGGCCATCGAGCAAGAGGGCAGCAAATATATCGTTCCAGCGGGCGTGTCCGCGATGAGGAAAATGAAGGCGCAAGGGCGCTCCGGTCGGAAAACAGGCGGCGGCTTTTATGATTATCCGGCAGAGGGCGGGAAAAAGCTGTGGTCAGGTCTTACGGATATTTTCCCGGTTTCGGATGCCTATGATGTCGAAGAATTGAAACAGCGTTTTCTCTATGCACAAGCAATTGAAACCGCCCGGTGCCGCGAGGAAAATGTTATCGAAACTTCGGAAGATGGCGACCTTGGCGCTGTCTACGGATGGGGCTTCCCCGCTTGGACTGGCGGCACGCTATCATACATCGACACCATCGGCGTCGCACAGTTTGTGACCGAATGTGACCGACTTGCGCAAAAATTTGGACCACGTTTTGCGCCATCGGCATGGCTCCGGGAACGAGCAGCGACTGGCACAAATTTTTATTGATAGAAGGACGGTTTCAATGCGCCGCGTAACTTTCGAACTTGAGCATGAACAATTCCGGGACTCGGTTCGCAAATTCATGCAGGCCGAAATTTGGCCGAATGTCGAACGCTGGCAGGAGGCTGGCATTGTTGACCGCGAGGCTTTTACGAAAGCCGGGGCCAATGGCCTGCTCTGCACCTGGGCCGAGGAACAATATGGCGGCCTTGGCATCGACGACTTCCGTTTCGAGCAAATTATCATGGAGGAAAACACCCGCCACGGCGATTTGGGCTTTTATCTCCACCTGCACAGTAATCTGGTCGCGCCTTATATCGCGAAGCTAGGCACCGATGAACAAAAGGCGCGGTTCATGCCGGGCATTGTCAGCGGCGAAAAAATATTGGCCGTAGCGATGACGGAGCCAGGCACCGGCAGCGATTTGGCTGGTATGAAAAGCCGCGCCGTGGATATGGGCGACCACTGGGTTTTGAACGGTTCGAAGACCTATATCTCCAATGGCATCCTTGCCGACGTCGTCGTCGTTGCAGCGCGGACCGATCCGGAAAGCAGTCACGGGCTTGGTTTATTCCTGGTCGAGCGCGGTATGGAAGGGTTTGAACGCGGGCGCAAACTGAAGAAAATGGGGCTTAAGGCACAAGATACGGCAGAGCTTTTCTTCAACGACGTGAAGGTGCCGAAGGCTAACGTCATCGGCGACGCAACGATGGGTTTCAAATATCTCGCCCGGTTTTTAGCGCAGGAACGCTTGGTCGCGGCAATTATATTCCAGACTACAGCACAGGTCGCGTTCGATATCACGCTCGAATATGTGAAAGACCGCAAGGCGTTCGGACAGCCCATCGGCACGTTCCAGAACAGCCGTTTCAAGATGGCCGAAATGAAGGCCGAGCTTGATGCCATGCAATGCTATGTTGATCAGAGCGTGCTTTTACTTAACAACGGCGAACTGACGGCTGACGATGCTGCGGCGGCGAAGTTACTGACAAGCGAACTAGAGGCGCGGGTGGTTGATCAATGCCTTCAATTGCACGGTGGTGCTGGATATATGGAAGAATACCGTATCTGCCGCATCTATCAAGACGCGCGCATCAGCCGTATCTTTGGCGGCACGTCCGAGATTATGAAAGAAATTAT
>CAZQBS010000014.1:26194-58113 GCA_964591835.1 uncultured Sphingorhabdus sp.
CCGCGATCTTCGCTGCCTGCTGATCCGTCCGCTCACGTCGCGCGTTAACATGCCAGCCATTTTGCATTTCCACGGTGGTGGTCATGTTTTGGGCATTCCCGAAATGGACCAGCCACAGTTGATGCGGTGGGCAGCGGAACTGGAATGCCTCGTGCTTTCCGTCGATTATCGCCTCGCCCCCGAAACGCCGTTCCCGGGGCCAATGGACGATGCCTATGCCGCATTGCGCTGGCTGAATGAACAATGTGATATGTTGGGCATCAACCCGGATCGCATCGCTGTCAGCGGCGGCAGTGCAGGCGGCGCGATGGCCGCCTGCCTTTGCCTGATGGCGCGAGATCGCGGTGCATATAAAATCGCGTTTCAACATCTGGAGGCTCCACGCCTTGATGATCGGTTGGTGGCCCCTGAAGAGGCACACCCGTTCACTGGGGAGTTTGTATGGACCCGCGCCCATAGCGCCTATTGCCGGGAAGCTTATCTCGGTAAAAATACTTCAGATCCATATGGTTCGGCATCCCGCGCGACTTCGCTGTCTGGCCTGCCTCCCGCCTATATCGCGGTCGGTTCGCTTGATTTGTTCGTAGACGAATGCCTCGCATATACCGCACGTCTTGGCCGGGCAGGTGTTCCGGTTGAACTGATCGTCTATCCAGGATGTTTTCACGGTTTCAAAATGGCAGCGAATGCAAGCGTCACGACACGGGCCGAAGATGACAACATCCGTGCGCTGCGCAAAGCACTGGCGTGAGCAAACCGCTCGACGTTGAAAAATTGCGGGGATATACAATTCCCCAGGCCACCGACGAGTACGACCCCCGCGACGCGATAATTTACGCGCTTGGAGTTGGGGCTGGACTAGACCCAGCGACCGACGAAATTGATTTTCTGTACGAACGCCAATTGCAGGTGTTGCCGACCATGGCACTTGTGCTTGGAACGCCCGGTTTTTGGCCGATGGACCCAGGCTGCGGGCTTGACTGGATCAACCTATTGCACGGCGAGCAGCGGCTGACGCTATTCCAACCACTCGATGTTGCTGGCACGCTGCTGGGTGAAACGAACGTTACCGATATTGCCGACAAAGGCCCGGGCAAATCGGCTCTGGTGCGAGCAGTGAAAATTCTGAAGACCTTCAGTGGTTTGATGGTAGCCGAGGCGACCGAGACATGGTTAGTGCGGGGCGCAGGAGGGTTTGGCGGCGAGCGAGAGTTGCCCGGAGTTCCCCTGCCACCAGTGCCAGATCGCGCGCCTGACTTCGTGGTGATTTTGCCAACGGCCGTTACCCAAGCAGCGACCTACCGCCTGTCAGGAGATCGCAACCCGCTTCACATAGATGGCGCGACCGCAAGGCGCGCTGGCCTTGACCGACCGATATTGCACGGGCTTTCGACGTTGGGCGTTGCCGCACGCGCCCTGATCCAAGGCTGTTGCGGCGGCAACGCTGCGCGTTTGAGCAGCATCGCCGCACGCTTCACAGCGCCTGTTTATCCCGGCGAAACTATCAAGACAGAAATATGGAATATGCCAGAAGGGCTGCATTTCCGATCAAGTGTCACCGAACGCAAGCTAGTCGTCATTGATCACGGCATTGCGACCATTGACGCCTTTGCAAAGCCTTAAGCTTCGGGCTTAAAACAATAGGCGCAAATCTTGTTGCGATCGGGATCCCGCAGATACGCGCCGTAAGCGTTCGGCACCGCTCCGCGCGGGCCGGGTGGGCCTTCATCGCTGCCGCCAGCGGCGATCCCCGCGATATGGAATGCGTCTACTGCTGCGCGATTGGGTGCCTTAAAACCAATGGTCGCGCCATTGCCGGGATCAGCGGCACTGCCGTCAATCGGCCGCAAGACCAGAAACTCGGCAGCGCGGTTGCCATAAGCCAGCCCTTGATCCAGAAAGTCGCCAAGCCGGACAATGCCAAGTGGAGCCAGCGCCGCGTCATAAAAACGTCCGGCTCGGGCTACGTCATTCGTGCCGACACAATTATGTGTGTAGATACCCATCGGTTTCAGGCTCCTCTTCTTTGGCCAGCCTTAGAAAATAGATTGCACCTGCCGCCGCCAATGATCCCATCGCCATTAGCATCATTACGCTGGCAAGCGGCGTCCCACCGGCAAATAATATCCCAGCCAATGCCGGCCCGACCACCGCCCCGGCGCGGCCGGTTCCAATGCCAAAGCCGGTGCCCGAAGCTCGCACCTGCACGGGAAATGCGCGCGCCAAAATGACGTAGAACGCCACGGCGGCTCCGTTGATAAAGAATCCCGTTATCCCGGCAACCAAGGCAAGCATCTGCAAGTCGGGCGCAGTCCGACCGAACAGCGAGACCATGAAGAACGAACCAAGTAGCGCAGCGATGGTAACGGGTTTGATCCCGAACCAATGCGTCAGCGCCCCGTAAACCGCGCCGCCTGTCGCACCGCCCAACATAGCCCAAATCAGAATGTCCGCCGCCGAACTCGCGTCAAACCCGAGATCGACAACAATCTTGGGTATCCATTTCATGAAGAAATAATAGCAGCTGACATGGGTGAAATAGGCGAATGTAACGAGCAAAGTCGTGCGGATGAGCGATGGCCGGAAAATGTCGAACATCGACCGGTTGATTTTGACGCCGGACACGGACGGAAGCGCTGAGACATTTGGAAAGCCAAAGCGCGTGAAAGTCCTGTTTATCCGTTGCAGCGCGTTTCGAGGCCGCTTCTCGGCAAGAAACGCGGGTGATTCCGGAATGAAAATGAGCACCAACGGGATGAACGCAGCCGTCGCTACCGCGCCAAAAACAAAGATGCTGCGCCAATCGCCGCCTTCAAGCAATTGCCGCGCCACAAGGCCGCCGCCGACCGCACCAAGCGGATAGCCGATCACCATCAATGACAGCGACACGTTGCGCCACTTGCGGCTGCTGAATTCGGCGACAACAGCATTGATCGCGGCAAGCATCCCGCCAATGCCAAGCCCGGTTATCACGCGCCAGATCGAAAGTTCGGTGATGCTCGACGTCCCCGATACCATATACATGCCAAGCGCCATCGCCATCAAACAGGCAAGGATTGTCGGTCGACGACCGTAACGGTCTGCGGCACCGCCGAGCAGGATCGACCCTGCTGCCATGCCGATGAGCTCCATGGAAAGAACCCAACCCAGCGCGTCTCGCTTCAAGCCCCATTCGTCGGCAATGCCGGGTGCAGCAAAGCTGATGGAAAGTACATCGAAGCCGTCGAGCGCGTTCAGCAAGATCGTGACGGCGACTGCAGCAATCTGCCACGCGCTCATGCGGTGCGTGTCGATAACCAGTTGAGGATTATCTGCGATTTCTTCCGACATCATGCCGCAGCATCGACCTTTTGTTCGACCGGTGTCAAATTGCTCATAAACGCGTAAAAATCAGGTCCGAGTTCGGGCAAGTCCATCCGCAACCGTTCCGCCAAATATGTTGTCATCAAATTGGCATCGAGCGATTTGTTGTCAGCCGTAATGTTACCAATGCCGACCTGTCGGTCAAAAGCCCCAACCACAACCAGCGCCATCCGCAGCGCGACGACAACATCATAATAGTCGAGATGCTCTGCTTTGCGGCCAACCGCCGTTTCCCAAATTGCGATCGTTTCATCGCGGGTTGGAAGCCCCTCGAGCCGTTCCACTCCAAAACGCCTGCTGAACAAATCATCGAAATAGAGCCACCATGCTAGATCGAGCTCGGACGGCCCGAGTGCCGCGAGCTCCCAGTCGATCAGCGCATTCACTGTTCCGTTGGGGGCAAACATCACATTGGAGGGCGTGCTGTCCCCCCATAATACATTGACTGGCGTGCCGGACGGCTGATGTGCGCGAATATAGGCCATCGCCGCGTCGACATAGGGCATCGTGCGGTCCTTGCGGCAACCATGATACCACGCCTCAAGATGACCGAGATACTGGTCAAGCCCGGGCGCACCCCAATCCGCATTGGCCAGAAAGCCGAAACCATCGTTCTGCCAATCAATCTTGCTCATTTGGCCGAATGCTTCGATGGCGTTCCGCCACGTCCGTCCGCGTGCGGCCTGGGACATATCTACAACCCAACCCGAACTATTATAATTCGGTCGCTGCGTTGCAGACTGACCTTCAACCCGCCCCATGACCAAAAACGGCATGTCGAGCACGTCCGGGTTCAACTCCATCCCGACCCATTCGGGCACGGGTGTCACCTGCAACCGGTCGAGCGCAGCCATCATATTGCCTTGCAGCGCGAGGCTAGACCCCAAAACCACTTCGAAATCGGTCGGCTGGCGACGGACGACCAATGTACGCGACTGTGCGCCATCCGCGTCGTCATAATCGACATCGACAAAGAATATTTCAGCAGAAAATCCCGAGCCTAGCGAAATTTCCATCGGGCGAAGCTTGACGTTGCTCCATCCGCTGACGTTTGATTCCAGCCAATCGCGTAGCCGCGCCTGCACCTCGTCCGATCCCATTGCCATGACTACAATCCCCTTGCTGCCAATGCTCGCTTCAGTTCGGTGGTCAGCGGCCCCATGTCGAACGGCGAAGATCCATGGAGCAAAATTTCATCAGCGCCTGCATCAAGAAATGCCATTAGCTGATCGGCGCACTCCGCTGCGGTGCCGACAGCAGCCCCTTCATCAATCCAATGCTTGGGCAAGATGCGGCTGACATCAACCAGCTCTTGCCGCGTGTAAGCCTGATCCGCCGGCTTTCCGTTAAGGCACGCAATTTTGGGGTGGGCGCGAATTTCATCGAGCACCGATTTGTCCCAACCATTGATTTCAACAATCAGGTCGCCAAAGCCTGGCAGTTCAAAATAAGTGATAGCACGGCCGCCAACGACCGCCTCTTCCTCGTCCTTCGGCAAATCAGGGGCGACGATGATATTGTGATAAATCCGGACACTCATGGGATCACGTCCAGCCGCTTCTGCCGCATCGCGAACGATTTTGGTGCTGTTGCGGACGCCATCGGGCGATACGAACGGATGCAGCAAAACGCCGTCGCAATGCGTACCGGCAAATTCCAAAGACTTGGGTCCGATTGCGGTGAAGATAATCGGCGGTGCCTTGCCTTTGTGCATATCGGTCAGTTTCAGCATCGGAAATTTGCCCAGCACGCCCTCATAATCGACGGTCTCGCCATTCCACAGGCGGCGCATGATCGAGATGCAATCGGCAAGCCGCTCCATTGTGATTGCTGGCGCGCCAAGCATTTTCATATAAGCCGGAACTGCACGGGCAAACATGATGCCGAATCGCTCGCCGCTCATCGCCTGCATCAGGTTGGCGATGCTCGCAGTCACGATCGGATGCCGCATCGTGGCATAAAATGTGCCGTTGATCCGTATCGTTGACGTTGCTTCGCTGACTGCTCCTGCAAGAACCGCAGGCTCTTTCAACGCGAACCGCTCCGAAATCCAGACAGCACCAAGGCCGATCCGTTCGGCTTCTTGTGCCTCGTTAATCGCGCGCCGCGGGTCCTCGACCCGACCAGGCAGCACATAGGTACCAAATTTTTCGAAAAGTGCCTTCGCACCTGCTTCCTCTACCATCGCGGCGCACCTCTTTTTTCGTTATTCGCTACTTGTGCCATCAACGCGTAAGTTCGTCCATCAACCTATCGACAGACAGGCCGATATGCCTCGACCAATGGCCAACAAAGAACCCAACAGCTAAAGAAGGGATGTTTTATGGACGTGCTGCAAACGCTTTTGACGGAAAACGAGATCAAGGGTCTGAAAGCACGCTATTGCCGTTTCCTCGATACCAAAGATTGGGACGGCCTGACGTCGCTATTTCTCGACGGTGCCGTGCTCGATGTCCAGCAAGATACCGGCAACCCGCCTATCCACGGCCGAGCGGCGATTATCGAACAAATTCGTATTGCTGTCATCGATGCTGCGTCCAGCCATCAGGTGCATACGCCCGAAATTACCCTGACCAGTGACGAGAGTGCCGAAGGGATTTGGGCGATGCAGGATCGTGTGGTGTGGCAACCCGGCAAGTCACCCATTCCGGGTGTCGCCTCGATCACTGGCTATGGCCAGTATCACGAGACCTACCGCAGGTCAGACGGCGGATGGAAGTTTGCATCCCTTCGTCTCACCCGCTTTCACGTGGATATGCACCCCGAATAATCAGTCCCACTGCAGTTCAAGCGCCGGAACGAAGGTGATGTTACCGACGAAATAGCCGAGGTCAAATCCGTCTTTGACGCGGAACGAGGGGATCGCCTTCAACAGCTCTTCAAGCGCGACCTGTAATTCAAACCGCGCCAAATGCATCCCCAGACATTTGTGAATGCCGCCACCAAGGGCGATGTGCGGTGCTTTGCGGTCAAAGCGCACTTCCGACGGATTGTCATGCATCTTGGGATCCTGATTGGCGACAGGCGTGCACACCGAGACATATTCACCCGGCATGATTTTTTGCCCGTGAATTTCCAGCTCCTTAGTCGCAATGCGGAACGCGGTAACGGGGCCAAAAACGCGCAAGAATTCTTCAACGGCAAGCACGATCCGGTCCGGATTGTCGCGCAGCTCCTGCTGCTGCTCAGGATGACGCGCCAGCCAGGTGACGATGTTGCCCAGCATCGTGGTAACGGTATCGAGGCCGCCCAGGAAAAGGTTGAAACAGTGGCCGAGCACTTCTTCGTCGTTCCATTTACGACCGTCTTCAGCCTCAAGGTCAAAGATTTTTGTGATATAGTCGTCGCGCGGCGCGGCGCGGCGGTCGGCAATTTCAGCTTTCAGATAATCGACCGCATTTTTAACGGCATTGCTGCGCACTTCCCAATCATTGGTGTGCAGCATGTTCTTTTCCCAAACCAGGAATTCAGCCATGCGGTCTTGCGGCAAGCCCAGTAGGTCCAACACGATGTAGATCGGATAACGTTCCGAAAATTCATTGACGAAATCGCACTCCTTGCGGTCACGGAATTTGTCGATCAGGTCGTTGGCGCGTTTACGCAGATCATCCTTCATCGCCGCCATTTTTTGGGGAGAGAAGCTTGGATTGAGCGCCTTCCTATAGTGCGTATGCATCGGCGGATCGACTTCGGTGGGAACCACCAACCAATTTTCCCCTATGCTCTGTGACCATTGGCCCATGCCGTTTTTGGTAAAATCATCGGCGTTGCGGAGCATCGCCATCGTATCTTCATAGCCGGTCAGCAGCCAGCCCGGCTTATCGCCTGGGAAAATATTTGTGACATAGGTGATCGGCCCCAGCGTCCGATGCATTTCAGGAATGAGTGTTTCCTGCGGGCAATCCTTCACGATTTTGCGGGCAAAAAATGGTGATGCCATTGCGTTTTCGGGCCTTACATGCGGCGGTAGCGTTGTTGATGCGGCGGATGCCATAGTCACTCTCCTGAATTATATGCTTCGCGCTTAAGGCCAGCGGCGTCCCGCTTATCCTTTCCAACGATAGGTTGGCAATTTACCAAATCGCCCGCTTTTGGGCCGCAATACGCCTGTTCCGCAGTGCGCCGGCGCGCTCTTCTGGCGTGACGCGCTTGGTTTGGGTTGGCAATTGCCCCAACACATCGCCAAGTTTTACTTTGCGCATATTAGGGTTGGGCGTGGCGGTTGCGCCGAACCACCGTCCTTGGATAGCGCCGCTTTCATAGCCCGCCGTATCAAGCCAATTATGCACACCAGGATCGCGAGCTGATATGACTGTGCGGAAAATCCCGTCGCTGTCGACTACGCCCTGCATGTCGTTAAGGCTGGATTGATTATTGTACCAATCGGTCGTTTCATAAAGCTCATTCGTCAGGATGATCGACCAATATTTATAGTTTTCCGGAATTTTAACCTCGGTAATCAGCGCCTCGTCATCGGCCAGTTGATAAGCGCCTTCGTAGTAGCTTTGCCCCTGCAGGCCCGACATCTGCGACACATCGAAGATCTTCAGAGCATTGAGAAAACCCTGATCGCGGAGTTCCTGCACATGGGTTGGGAAGGCAAGCGCACAAACTGCTGTAATACCTGCCATTTCTCCGTAGGCGTGATGGAGGGCGTCAGCCGACGGACGACCCTTGGCTTCATCCACATCTAGCCGCGCGATGCCGAAACGCGGCTCGCGCTCGACACCCCAATCGCAACTGACAATCCGGATCATGAATTTTTCGCAAGTCTCATTAAGCGGCCAATAGTCACCCTTATGCCCAGCAGGCCTTTCAGGCGAAATGACCACTTCGAAATTGCCGTCGCTGTCTATCTGCAAATTATCAAAATTACCCTGATCTAGAACGGGGTGATGCTTGCCTGTGCGCAGTGTATCCGGACCCATTTGCGCGAGGATCATCATTCTGGTCGTGCCACGATCGCCCTTCAAAAGGTAGCTACCGCCGCGTTCGATAAGGCAGCTTTTATAGATTGTATCGGCATTTGGCTGAAAGATATTTTGCGCGATGTTGAGTTCGGGGACAAACATCGGATGCCGACGGTCGCCCACCAGAGCGTCCGAACTGGCACGTGCCAATCCTGACAGCAACAGCCGCATCGATTCCGCCATAATCTGCGGGTCACCGCGCAACCGTTCGGGAACACGAGAGCGCATCGCGTCACCCAGCGGACGCAGACCATCGATCAATTTCTCCCACTCGAGCCCGTCGCTTACCATGCTTCCAGTTCCTTCACTTGGCACTCGCTCACGAGTGGCTTTACCGCCGCACGCAACCTTTCCCCCGGCAGGTGAACGCCCGCGGCACCAAGTCAGACTGCGACCTTCAATAAGGATCGCCGCTTTATGAAATCGACTGACATGATGATCGACGTTACTGCTGCAGCAGATATCGGTGAGCCTGTCCATATCGCAGCCAACCTCCACCTGCCGGAAGAAATGGCAGGCGACCGGATGGATTTGATTTTTGCGATCCATGGTGGCGGATACACCCGGCATTACTGGCACCCACAATTTGCCGATGAGAGTTACAGCTTCGCGCGTTTCTTCACAGATCAAGGCAAGGCCGTGCTGGCAATCGATATGCTCGGCATGGGGCAAAGCAGCACACCCGAACCCGAAAGCAGACTGAATCGAGCAAAGATTGCAGCTGCACATGCCGCCGCGCTCGCCCATTGCGTTGCCATTTTGGAATGTCCGGTCTCGGTCACCGGACTTGGTCATTCCATGGGCGGGCTGATGATTATTACGCAGGCGGCGGCGCATCAGGGGCTGGACCGCGTTGCAGTGCTCGGTTGGTCAAACCAGCCGATGGTGCTTGGCGACACCGATGTCGCGTCACTGGAAGCAGGCTTAATACCATCAGGCTATCTCGTCACCCCGCGAGAACCGATGCGGAAACTCTTCTATTGGCCGGACGTGCCAACCGACCTGATTGAGGCCGATGAAGCGGGAGGATCAACAACCCCGGCATGTCTGGGCCGCGATGCTTTGACGCCCGGGATTGTCCACGATGCATCAGCGCAAATCAGCGCCCCTGTGCTTATTGTTCAAAGCGAGATCGACACCAGTCCGGCCCCCGAACGGGAAGCTGATTACTTCAGAAATTCTGCTAGTATCGAGCTGCACATATTGGAAAAAACAGCACATTGTCAGAATTTTGCATCGAACCGCAAATTGCATTGGACACAGATAAACGAGTGGATCGACCGGACCGGCTAAAAACTTTGCCCGCGCATCGCAGCGACCGCACCGCCGTCCACACGGATGTCGCAACCGGTGATGTAGCTGGCGGCATCGGAGGTAAGGAACTCCACCGTCGCAGCAATATCATCCGCAGTTCCCCACCGACCCATTGGCGTCGCATCCGCCATAGCCTGCGCCCGGTTGCCGCTCGCTGCCTCCTGCTGGCCCATTGCCGTCCAGACAACGCCGGGCGATACGGACGTTATGCGCGCGCCATACCGCCCCCAGTAAAGCGCGCGGCGCTCACACATCCGGATAATTGCCCGCTTGGAGAAGGAATAGGCATGCCCTTCCATAGTTCCGCCGTGGGTTGCGACCATTTCCGTGAGCGACGGTTGAAGCAAATCACAAAGATGAGGCTGTGAAGGCTCATCCAGCAACGCCTGAACTGCGGCGTCCACAGGCCCAAGATGGCCCGCGACCGAGGCAATCATTATGCCGACGGCACCATTGCCCAGCAACGGTTCGACTGCGCGCAGCAGATGCTGCGGTGCGACAATGTTCGCCGCGATTATGGAGCGCCAGTCGGCTTGAGCCGGAGACAACCCAGCAGCATTGACCAGTGCTGCCATTGTGCCAATGGCTGCACATTGCGCGACGATTTCTTCGGAAACCCCGGGGTCGGCAAGATCGCCGTGCACGGCCTGCGCCTGATACCCTTCGCTAGTCAATTGAACCGTCAACATATCAAGGCGGTCAAAGTCAACATCGGTCAGTATTAACGTGCGCGTTTTTGCAAGACGTGTCGCAATCGCGGTTCCCATGCCGCCAGCGGCTCCGGTGATGATCGCTACGTGATTCACAATTTCTTCAGGTAGCGCAGTGTCCTGTTCGCAGCGATGCGTCCGGCGATGCCCGAAACGCCGCCGCCGGGATGGCTCCCTGCCCCGCCGAGAAACAATCCCGGAACAGCGGGCTTCGGACCACCGAATCCGGTCGCAGGCCGATGCACTCCCGCGCGCAAAGCCCCGAAATCGACATGGGTGACGCTGCCATTGGTCACGTTCAACCGCACCTCCCGTTCGCGCGACGTTTCAACGAAGCGCCCGACTTCATGTTGGAATCCGTCATAATACTCAGACACTTGCGTGATAATTGATGCCATCGTTTTGTCTTTGAGCGCCGGAGACCAGCCTTCCCGCGCATCGACCGCCATTGCTGGCAGATACAGATATGCGATGGAGCAGCCCGGCGGCGCTTGCTTAGGATCGATGTTGGACAATGGGCTGAGCGACACGGCATGACGATCCGGAATATCGCCGCGCCGCGCTGTTGCAAAGCTATGGCGCACATCGTCAGCCAGACCAATCAAACCAACCGCTTGATTGAGATCAGCATCGTCGTGCCGCATGTCCTGATGCTTTTTCAGCTTCAGCGGCGCTTGCATCGCTACGTTGGCGAGGAACGGCGCGGCGTTAGAACGGTTGGATGGGACATGCTCGATCCGCCGCATCAACTGCCGCTCGACCGCGCCCGGCGTTGTCATGGCAAATGTCGTCTTTGGATCGCTGGTTGCAATCACAACCTTTGCACGCAAAACCCGCCCGTCGGACAGACGCACGCCTTTCGCCGCTCCATCCTCGATCAAAATTTCAGCAACAAGCGCATTCAAGACAATCTCGGCTCCGCTCTCGGTGATGCTCTTGGCCATCGCATCGGCAAAGGCCTGCAAACTGCCGACCGGCTTACCCGTCCCCAGACGGTGAGTCACCGCAAAGATCATATAGGCCGCTGCATTGCCGTCATCATCCACCGGCCCTGCCCCTGCCGCGATGCCATTGAGCAAAGCAATGGTAGCCGGGTGCTCAAACCATTCGCACGCAACCTGATCCGCCGTCGCCTTAGAAATGGCGATCAGTTGATCCTTCAGCTTCACATTGCGAACGGCGCTGCCGATCATCTTTGTCAGGTTGCGGAAATCCGGCTTGCCAGGCTCGGCCATCATCATCGGAAAGCCGATGTCCATCATCGCGTCCATGACTTCCATAAACTTCAGATATTGCTTGCCATCGCCAGAGTGAATGCGGGCAATATCGTCGGCGGTGCGTTTGTAGTCGCGGAACAGCGCGATCGATTGGCCATCGGGATGGAGATAGGCGTAGCTCGGATCGGGATCGATTGTCGTCAGGCCGTGCCTCTTCAACTCGAGATCTTCGATGATCCCCGATCCGCGCGCGAACAGCAATTCCACTGCGCACGGCGTTACCAGATAACCCGGCGCTTCGGGTATCATATAGCCGGAGCTGGTCATTCCGCCGACTTTGGCCATCCGCTCGACAACGACGACGTTTTTTCCGGCACGGCTAAGATAGCCCGCCGCCGCCATGCCGTTATGACCGCCGCCAACGATCACTGCGTCATAAATGTCCGTCATTCCGAAGCTCCTTCAAGCGCTTTGATTTCACCTGCGATCGCGCGCGACGCGATCCAATAAGCACCAATTGCAAACAGCAGAAAAAGCCCTAGCAGCAGCATGGCCTGTTGTAGCCCTGTCGCCGATGCCGAGCCGCAATCCAACGTTGCCCCCGTCTTGCTAGCAAGACATTCGGCAGCGTACGCATTACCATAATGCCACGCCGCCAGCCGGTCGCTCATCAGCCCCAGAAATGCCGAGCCAAGCCCCAGTCCGAACACGGTCTGGCCAAAAGCATGGATTGCCGCCGCAGTCGCCCGCATCCGCGGCTCAACCAGACGCTGGGTCACGGTCATGATGGTTGGCAAGAAAGCATAAAGGCAGAACGTTGCGGCAAATAGCAACACAGCCATGATGCGCCAGTCATCCTGATAGATTGCCAGCAAATAAAGCGGCAGCGCTAGTGCAGTTGCGGCCATCGGCGCATTGCCATAACGTCGGTGATCGCTGGCGGCATAGCGGTCAGCCAACATCCCGCCGACTACGCCGCCAAGCGCAGTCGCCGCACTGAATGTCAGCGCGAAGGTAAGCGCCGCCTGCCCCAGATCAAAGCCGAAACGCCTCACCAGCAACGGTATCAGGAACAGGTTTAATCCAAAGCCGACTAGCGCGACAAAACCGCTGCCCACAGTAAAGCTGACAAATGATCGCGACTGACCGACACGTTTCAAAACCGCCCAAAACGGCGGAGAGACCGTCCCCGCGTTAAGGCGCGCCGGCTCCTTGATCGTCAGCCATAAAATCAGCGCTAGGAGCAATCCCGGAGCGCCCATAACCAGGAACGCCATGCGCCAGCCATAATTTTGCGTGATGGCACCGCCTGCTAGGGCGCCGACCGCTCCGCCCACCGAAACTCCCACCGCAATGAGCGAAAAAACCGTCGCGCGCTTGTCTGGCGTGAACCGGTCGGCAATCATGGACACCACTGGTGGTGTAAACCCGGCTTCACCGATGCCAACGCCCATCCTCGCAATCAGCAACTGGGTATAGCTGCCAGCAGCCCCGGAGAGCATCGTCATCACCGACCATAATGCCGTTGCAGTCGCCACGATGCCAACCCGGCTGATCCGCTCCGCCAACCGGGCCAAGGGAATACCGATGCCACCGTAAAACAGCGCAAACGCTGCGCCGCCCATAATCCCGAGCTGGAAATCGCTTAAACCGAATTCGCGTCGGATCGATTCACCAACGACCGAAATTATCATTCGGTCGATAAAATTGAACATGTAAATCATGCCCAACAGCAGGATGAACCATTTGTCGCGGCCTGAAAACCGGCTCATGCTTTTGTTTTCGATCGATGTTCGGACATTTGAGCGATGACGTGAATTGCAACCATGCAAAGCGCCATTGTCGCAGCACCCGCCGCCCACGTGACCGGCACGCTCCAAGCCGAATTGAGCGCAAGCGTAACCGGCGCCGTTGTCGATCCTAGAGTGGAGGCATAGGTAAAACTGGGCAGGATGAGCAACCACAACCGTCGACTGCCCTGCAAATACGGCACGAACACCGCGAGTGCAGCGCCAAGCACAAATCCACCAGTTGCATCGCAGAATGAAAACCAGATCGGCGAACCAAAAACATGAAATGGCTGGTTGCCGTAAAATGCGCTGAGTTCAAGCCATTCGCATATCGACACCGCGAGCCAGTCAACCACCGTTGTTGCAGCAAAAAGCTGCCAAATGCGTTTTGCCAATGCCCCGCCTTCAATCACCCGCCAAACCAGATATGCCGATCCGCCAAAGAACCACGCATAGCCCAGCGGCACGAACCAGGGAATTGTGCGGTCGTAAGCACGGAAGAACGCCAGATTATTGACGTCGGGATACCAGTAAAGCAGCGTATTGTCGTAAATCGGCTCGATCATCACGGCCGACAGCGCCGTACCCGCAAAGATCAGCGGCAGCACCCATCCCTGACGCTTCCGTTCTCCGCCGAATGCCCACCACAGAAGGATACCAGTCAAGATTGCGATTGTACCGATCAAAAAGGCGGCGCCCGCAACGGGCGGTGCTGGCATGACAGGCATTGGCACAATCGTCGTTTGCATCGGTCCCCTCCCGCTATTTTTTCTATGAAGGTGGTATGAGATGGTGCAAACCAATGCCAACCTTCCGTTTGGCAGGTGGACGACGCATCCGGACGATGGTGAGGTATCTGGTGAGGAGTATCTATGTCTGGAAAAGTGGATAATCGCGTTGCCATCATTACCGGTGCTGCTGGCGGTATTGGTTCCGCGTCTGCGCGTAGGCTTGCAGCCGATGGTGCAACCGTCATTCTCGCCGACATTGACGCAAAAGCGGTCGAGGCAATTGCGGCTACGATACCCGGTGCAATGGCTTTCGCGGTCGATCTTACCAAAGAAGAGTCTGTTCAGTCGCTGGCCAGTACCGTCGCCGAACGCTTTGGGCGCATCGACATTCTCCACAATAACGCCGCGATCCAGAACGATGCACAGCGCCAGAAGGATCTGGATGTCGTCAATCTCGATGTTGCTGCATGGGATATGGCGATGGCCGTCAACGTGCGCGGCGCGATGCTGATGAGCAAATATGTGATTCCGCATATGATCGCAGGTGATGGCGGATCAATCATCCACAGCGCGTCTGGCTTTGGCGTCCAGGGCGAAGCGACACTGACGGCGTACGGTGCATCGAAGGCTGCTTTGATCCAGCTCAACAGGATGATTGCCACGCAATATGGCAAACAAAATGTGCGCTCCAACTGCATGGTGATCGGCTTTGTCCTCACCCCGCTCGCGATTGAATCGACGCCCGATGTGGTGAAAGACATATTGCTGTCGCACCACCTGACGCCCGAACTCGGACAGCCCGAAGATATCGCAAACCTCGTCGCATTTCTGGCGAGTGACGAAAGCAGCTTTATCACTGGCGCAGCGATTCCGATCGACGGCGGCGTTACCGCGCATCAGCCAAGCTATGCCGATTTTCAAAAACTGTTCGCGGCTATGGGCAGCGGGAAGCTTTAAAAGTGGAACGATTGCGCAGGCGTGCGGTTATGCTTCGCATATTGCGGAGAAAAATCATGAATCACGTTGCGAAGATCATCGAAGTTGTGGGTACTTCAAGCGAAAGTATCGAGGACGCCATCCAAAGCGCTATTACACGAGCCGCCAAAACACTTGATAATCTTCAGTGGTTTCAAGTCACGGAGGTACGAGGCGCAATTTCAGATCAGAAATTCGACCGTTATCAGGTGATGATGAAAATCGGGTTCGGACTCGACGACGATTGATGATTTGTCATTGACCGTCAGCCAATTCGGCGAGCCGTTCCACTCCGCGCACCGGATCGGTCACGCCGTCCCACATGATGTGCGCTTTTTCCATCAGCGCAAGCGAGCCTTGCATTGCGTCTGAAAGTTCCATGAGTTCGACGTAACAGCCATTCTCCGCCTGTGTATTGAACAGGCAGAAACGTTCACCTCCCGGCATCGTACCCGAATATGCCACCTTGTGCCCAGCCGCCGACAGCCGCTTATGGCCAGCATCAAAATTGCAGCGCGGCATGATATGGTGGAGCCCCTCGCCGTGATCGCTCAAGAAATCGATGAAGGGCGACGCACCGTCATTGGTTTGCTGGAGCAGCTCGATCAAAACGCCGCCTGAAAAGCCGAAACCCACCCGCATCGAAACCTCGGTAGGCTCACCATAATAAAGCTGGCCGGGGAGCACCGGCACGTCGAACACGAAAAACGGCCCTGCCCCCAAATCACGGGTCCAGTGCAGCAGCGCCGCATCGAGATCGCGGGTGACGTGGCATAGCTCGATGATCGACCCTTCAGGCTGCATCTTGCCATCTCTTTTCATCCGTGCGCATCGCAAAACCGTTCGCGCGTTCGGCTATCTGCGCACGCCGGTATTCAAGGTCGACGCGTGGGATATCGCGGGGAATTGAATCCAGCTTTACCAACCGCACTTCCCGAATCAGCCGGTTGATGGCTGCATCCTCAGGCACACCCTGCCATCGCGTCAGCATCCAGCCTTCGTGCAGCCCGCAAGTGTCTATCCAGTTCGCGATGCCGGGATCAGTTAATGCGATTGCATAAGTAACTGTTCCATCCGGATTAAGCGCACATTGCGCCTTGTTCAGGCTCGCCAGCCGGTGCATCGGGTCGGGCGCGATGGTCCACGGGTCGGTGATCTGAAAACCGGTATAATAGCTGCCCGCCGGATCAAGCGTCACGAGCACCGCTTCGTCGTCAGCAACCGCAAACCGTCCGCCTGCCAGATATCCCCAATTGCCATCGCGACCATTTGGGCCGACCAGCCTGTTCGGCTTCGGAAAGCCCAGAAAATCATTCTTGAAACTGCTCCAGAAACGAACCCAGGCAGGCATGTCTGCGATGACCACGGCGGCGATCTCATTCTCGCCTCGCGGTTTCCAGTCAGACGGTGGATCAAGGCGACGAACGGTTACTTCGGCGGGTCGCTGGGTCCAATTGGCCTGACTGTCGCGGGTATAAATCTGGATACGACCAGTTTCGCTTTGCAAGTGGAGCGGCCCGCCATATTCCGGTCCGACGGTGACCGTGACGCCGCCGTGCGCGTCACAGTGCGGCAATAGTTGCTGCAATGTCAGCGCGCCGATATTGCGCCCCAAACCGGCATGATGTTCCGGCTCCATTTCGATCACAATACTGAATTGCGGCGGGTTGGCGGAAAAGCGCAAATCAATCTCGTAATGACCCGAACCATCAATGGGAATTTCGCGGTTAAAATTGTCGGGATTATCAACTGCAACCGCTGCGCCGTGGTAAATATGGCCGAACCAATTTCGCGGTGGATTTGAGACATTCCAGACGACTTTGGGATCGGCTGTATCGCCGTTCGCCTCGCGCATGCCGAGCGCCAGCACCCATTGGTCAAGCGCGCGGTCCAATCCCAATGACCCATCAAGCGTCTTTGCCGCCGGATCGGACAGCATCCCCTGCCGTGCCGCTTCACGCGCCGCGCGGACGTCGCCGCGCTCAATCAGACGCAATGCCAGTTTTTCGGCCGCTTCTTGGTCCGCGTTACATAGCGGATTGCTCACGAGATCGTACCAACGCGGCCGCCTTCAGTGAAGATTGTGCTGCCCGTGGTGTAACTTGAAGCATCGCTAGCCAGCAACATGGCCGCACCAATGGCCTCATCGGCCGCGCCAAACCGCTTGATTGCATTGCGCTCTGCTAGACCAAGTCCCTTGTGGATTTCGGCCTCCTGCCCGTCCGGACTCATAGACCCGACACACAGACAATTGATCCGCGTATGCGGCGCTTGCGTCTTTGCCAACTCACGCACGAGGAATAGCAAAGCAGCTTTGCTGACACCATAAGCCACCGCAGGCGGGATGGGCGTAAATCCGCCACAGCTTTGCACCGATATGATCGCGCCCTTGCCGTGCGCCTTCATATCGGGCTCGGTCAGTTCGGTCAGCCGCCAAGTTGCCATGACGTTGACATCCATCGCCGTTTTCCAGACCTCGTCGCTATTGGCCCACAGTCCGCCGTCATGCGCATAAACGACCCCTGCGGCTGCGTTGTTGAAGACGATATGGATTGGGCCAAAGGCGTCGCGCGCGCAGGTCACGAGATTTTCAAGATCGGCCTTGTTTTCTGCATCCGCCGTAACCGCCAACGCCCGCCCACCTTGCAATGCGTTAATCTCTCCAGCGATCCTGTCGAGACGGTCCGGCGAGCGCGCCGAAATGACTACATTTGCGCCCAATTCGGCATAGGCCTTGGCGACATGCTCCCCCACACCGGAGCCAACGCCTGTCAGGATTGCGGTGCGGCCATCAAGACGAAAACGATCAAGAACGCTCATTCTGGTTTCCCCAACAAATGACCGAAACGGTCGTAATATTCCTTCATCCGCACCCGCACTTCATCCACGGCAATGCCATATTCTTCGGGGCTGTGCTTATGCTTGCCCAAGCGCTTGGCCGCCGGATTGTCGGCAAGGAACTGATCGATCCTGACTTTGTGCGCATCAGAAAAGCGCAGGTCGAACTTGTCGTATATCCGCTGGATCGCGCCCTTAGGATTGGCCACCACATCTTTGTGCGCCAAATCGATAATGCGCGCCTCAATCGCAGGATCAGCCCGGGCCGCAAGCCCGCGCGTCATTCCCGCAATCCACGTTTCCACGACATCATGGCCAATCGCCGCTTTGTCCTTGTCACCTCCAAAGGCCGCAAGAAAGCCTGCGATAAAGCTCGATAGCGAGGAGAAGGTCAGGGCAGGATCGCGGTGCGTCCACACCAACATCGCGCCCGGATAAGCCTCGAGTAAGGCAGGTAGATCAAACAGATGTTGGGGTGACTTCAGAGTCCATCGGCCTTTCGGTCCCTTCCACTGATAATTCTGGAGCAGTCGCTTGTGCGATACATACTGTCCTTCCACTCGGCTCTCGCGCAGCCATTTCGCGTAATCGGGCACGCCCAGTTCCGCCGGAAAATTGGTGCTGCCAAAATGATATTGCATCCCGTGATTGCACTCGCCCGGCTGGGTGCAATCGAACCGCTGGATGTCGAGCAACTGCGGCGCGTGTTGCAGCCAATTGTCATACGTCGCCTTCACTTGAGCGATTCGTGGGTCGCTATCGAAGGTCGCGGTTTCTGTGGGAGGCCAAGGAATATACCATTCCCATTCGCGCGGAGCGCGGGCCTCCGGGTCGAGACACAATAGGTCGTAGCTGATGGTCGTCCCGGTGCGCGGCAAGCCAACGACGATCAACGGGGCGCATACATCTTGTCGCGCTATTTCAGGATATTTGCGGTCGTCCTCAACAAAACGAAGCCGCGTCGATAGCTGCCCGACGATGTTATGCTGCGCGATATGGCGGAGTTGGTCGGGCGGGTTCATCGCCTCAACCGCATCGACCAGCCGGGCAAGGCCTTCGCGCCAGCCGGTGTCCGGTCCGAAGTCATTCAGGCCCGTTGCCGACCGCGCGTCCGCTTCCAAACCGGCGACGCTCAGCGCGGTCATTTCATCGCCTGCGCCATGAAGTCCATGAGGTCGGCATAATGCGGCTGGTGCGATAAACCGCCGCCAGAGATCGAAATATTTTCGCCGGTAATGTACCGGCTTTCGTCCGATGCGAGAAACGCCACTAGCGCCGCGATATCGTCAGGTACTCCGAATTCGGGGGTCAAGATATGCCGTTTGATGATATCGGCTAGCCCCGGCACTGTCTTGCTCAGCGCCTCGGTCAGCACCACGCCCGGTGCTACCGAATTGCAGCGAATGTTTTGTAGGCCGTGCTGAGTGGCGATGTATTTGGTCATTGTAATGATCGCGCCTTTGGAAGCACCATAAGCAATACGAGCCAAATCGCCTGCGCTGCCGCTGTTGGATGCGGTGTTGATAATCGACCCACCACCACCCTTTATCATATGCGGGATCGCATATTTGCAGCCAAGCAAATAGCCGCGAAGATTTACGTCGATAATCTCGTCCCAGATTTCGACGGGAATTGTAACTGCGTCGGTATCCATCTGCGATTTGACCGGATCGGTCATCGCCGCATTGTTATGCAGGATGTCGAGCCGCCCGAAATGGCTGACGGTCGCCGCAACCATCGCCTCAACCGAGGCCGGATCAGACGCGTCGAACTGCACCGCAATGGCAGCGTCACCCAACGGCTCGGCAACGGCTTTCGCAGAGTCAGCAAAAACGTCGGCAACAGCGACCTTCGCGCCTTCGGATACAAAGCGGCGAACGACCGCAGAGCCTATGCCCCCGCCGCCGCCCGTTACGATGGCAACTTTGCCTTGCAGTCTTTTCATGCGCCTCTCCTAAGGTCTTGCCTGTTATCTGCATTTAGCCGGTGTAGGCTTTTGCCCATTCCTTGAACGCAGTAGCCCGTTCGATCCGCGCCGCTTCAACTGCGGGCAGATTCTCTTCGCCTGGTCCGTCGGGTACTATCAGTACTGGCTTGCCCGCAAACAGGCTGGCGAGCGCGTTATGCGTGACATCGGCGGGGTCATAAGCGATGTTGAGATCGAAACCCATGCCCTCTGTCGCACGCTGCAACGTCGGCGTGTTCATCAACGGCGCCGCAATCGCAATCACGTCGATATTCGCATCTCCAAGTTCGCCCCACAGGGATTCAGCAAAGCATATCTCGAACGCTTTGGTTCCTGCATACATCGCAAGCATCGGTTGACCGCCAAGTCCGGCACCCGATGCCATAATTAATATCCCGCCACCGCCACGCGCACGAAACCGGTTGCCAAAGCCGTGTGCGGTATCGATCAACGTGCCGATGTTCATGCGTACCAAACGGTGCGAGCGTTCAGCTTCGGAATCCAGAAAGCTGTTCCCAGCGCCGTCCGCCCCTGCGTTTGAAATGTAGAGGCCGATATCGAGATCCAAAGTGGCCGCGAGCAGCGACGCCCCCGCATCGGTTGCCGTCAGATCCTGTGAAACAGCGCGATATTCGATCCCGTGCTCCGCTCTTAGCCGCTCGCCGAGAGCATCAAGCGCATCCTTGCGGCGCGAGACAAGCACGAGGTTGATCCCCATCGCCGCCAGCTCGTCTGCGTAGCACGACCCAGTACCTTCGGATGCACCGGCGATGACGGCCCACGGTCCGTATTTCGCGGCAAAGGTCGTTCCGTCCAGCGGGAGGCGCGCAAGTTCACGCATCTTTTTTCATCTCGGCAACTTTGATTCTGGCCGCTTCGATGCCGCGAAACAACGCTGTCGTGTTGCCAGCACCAGCGTAGAAAAGCAGGAAGTGCGGGATCAGTTCAAGCTGTTCGTCGGTAAATTCACCATTGATCAACGCGCCCGTCATCTGGATTTCCACAAGGTCCGCGCGGCCAAGCATCGCGGTCGCGCCGAGTACCATCAAACGCTTCTCGCGGATCGTCATGGCAGGGTCGCCCCACAGATTGGCAAACTGGTTACCAACGATCTCCTGGTTGAAACGTCTATCCTTGAAAGGCGTTGTCATCGCGGACGAACCAGGGCCATAGACCGCATCGAAAATTTCGATACCCTTGTCCCAATCTTGCTCGCTCATGCTTTTTCTCCCATCACGTCGGTGAGGCCGACAACGGCCATGTCAGTGTTAATTGCCAATTCGACAAGCGGCAGTTGAATGCCGAAAGTTTTGCCGAGATCGCGTGCTGCCTCCAAATCCTTGATCATCAGGCCGCGTGTATATTCGCGAATACCAGCCTCCTGCGCATCGGTCAGGGGATCAGCGCGGCTCATCAGCATCATCGGTCCGCCAACGCCCTGCGAGCTATCCTCGATAACCTTGGTCAGCTGGTTCACGTCGACGCCAGCATTGCGACAAAGCGCAGCCGCTTCGTATCCTGCCCGAAGGCATCCATAAACGACTACATTGCGCGCGATTTTCGCGGCCATTCCGGCCCCCGCTGGCCCCATATGCGCCACGGAAAGCGCGAAGCCGTCGAGCACGGGCTTGACCTTGGCAATCGCTTCATCCGTGCCGCCGACGAGACAGACTAGACCATTTTCCTTAGCCTTTTGCCCCCCGGTAACGCCACTATCGATCAGCCCAACGCCCGCCGCATCCGTCAACGTGCGAATTTCGGCAAGATCGGTTAGCGAAACCGTTGCCAGAAGCACCACGTTCAACCCAGGCCTTGCCGCTGCCAAAACGCCATTATCCCCAGTCAGCACGTCGATCGTCTGTTTTGCAGAGACAACCGCGATCAAGACGGTGTCAGTCGCCTCCGCCAATGCCTTTGGCGTCGCGCTAAGCGGGGGGCATCCCGGAATGCCGTCGGTCGCGTCCGTGCGCACGTCATAGACGGCGGCAAGCTGACCAGTACGGGCAAGGCATGTTGCAACTCCGGCACCGATCATGCCGAGTCCAATCACGCCGCCAGTTGAATTCGCATTCGACATCATAATTCCTTCTCATTCGTCGCTAAAACTTTGTCCGTGGTCAGCAAAGCTATCAGGTCATGACGCATCGTCGCGTCGACACCGGCGGCATCGCAATAGCCTTCGATCCCGCCCCATTTTGTTTCTATCTGATCAACCGAAGCCAAAAGATAAGCGGCGTCAACACCGATAAGCGCGTCAACCGCCGCCTGATTGGGCATGAAGCCGAAACTTTCCATGAAGCCCTGCTCGATTGAACCTTGCAGCACCATGTTTTTGCCGAAAATATCGGACTTCAAATAGTCCGCAACAATCGCATCGCGCGTCACACCCACAGTCTTCAGCAACAGTCCGACCGCAACGCCGGTGCGGTCCTTGCCCGCGGTACAGTTGATGATCGCAGGCACCGCGCCGTCTAACAGCGTTGTCACCAGCGTCGACCAATGCGGCAATAACGCACCCGGCATCGCGGCATAATTCTGACACATGACCAGTTGGCTTAATGCAGGATCAGGATCATCGCGCAGCCGTTCCCATTCAGTCGTGTCCGCTGCGCGCAAGTCGGTATTCATATCGAGCGCGAGCCATTGGCAATCATCGTCATGCCAATCATGTGGATCGCGTTCGCGTTCCCCGTCTGAACGCAGGTCAAAGATCGCGCGGACACCCAGTGCCTTCAAATCCGCAAGATGCTGCCCTGCGAAATTCTTTGGCCCCTCGCTGCGATAGAAGATGCCTGGCCGCACAAATCCGCCAGTCTCGGTTGGCAAACCCCCAATGTCACGGAAATTCAGGCGCGTTAGCTGGTCAGTCATCGGTCAATCTTTCACCGCAGGATAGACCGGAATCGCGCCTGCCATCTGCAGGCGCAAATCGGGGTGCATCCAGACATGTTCGACATAGTGGCCAATGACTGCGCGTTCATCGGTATAGGCAAAACGCATCACATCACCCAGACTGCCCGACCAAATCACCGGATGTTTTTCGGGGTCAATACTCGCCATATGCGCCTCGAAGTCGGACAGGTCGCCCTCAATCCGATACGCAACATGATGAAACCGGATCGCGAAACTGCCATCACTTGGCAAAGTCGCGCTGAACAGCGGGGCAGTATCGCCTTGCGGCTCGATCAACTCGATTTCAACGCCGCCAACAATAGCTAGAGCGATCTTTAGCTGCGCACCATCCGACTGGACCATTCCCGGCGCATCATTGGCAAAAACATAAAATGACGGCACATCATATTGATGGCGGAATACAGCAAGCGCTTGCTCCATGTCATTGGTGACATAGGCGGTCTGGCTATAAATTGCGGAGGGCCGAGCAAACATCAGTTATTCACGATCTTGCCGCCATCGATGATCAGCGTATCACCGGTATGGTAGCGTGAAAGGTCGCTGGCGAGATAGACCACAGCGCCCCAAAGGTCATCGGGATTGCCAGCGCGACCCAGCGGCGCTTTGGCGGCGACCATGTCGGCAATCATTTTGCCAATCGCAGGGTCAGCCATTGTCATTTCGGTGATAATGAAGCCCGGCGCGATGACGTTGCAGCGCACACCCTTCGGACCCAGTTCAGACGCCAGCGTTTTGGCCAGCGAATTAAGCGCACCCTTTGCAATGGCGTAATGCGCCATCGTTGGCACGCCCTGAAAAATTGATCCGCTTCCGCACAATATCATCGAACCGCCGGGATCGCCTGCATCGGCGCGCGCGATCATATGTTTGGCAACCTCACGCAGCGTAAATACCGAGCCATGCAAATTGACATTCAACAGGTCGTGATAGGTTTTGGAATCCATTTCATGAAATGGCATCTGATTGGCGATACCGGCATTGGCGACAACGGTATCAATCCGCCCCATCGCCGCCAGCGCAGACTCTACGCCGCGAACAATGCTATGTTCGTCGGCAACGTCAACGCTATCGACATGCACGCGTCCGCCAAATGCCAGCAGTTTTTCCGCCGCGCGTTCATTTGCATCGGCGCGCCGTCCCCAAATTATGAGGTCGCTGCCCGCGCGTGCCAGTGCCTCGGCAAAGCTAAAGCCCAATCCCGAATTGGCTCCCGTGACCAATGCCACCTTGCCGGTCAAGTCGAACAGGTTTTCAGCCATAAACGCGTGCTTCCTCTCTCGTTCCGGCATTTGTTTTGTTGTTGCTACGCCGTTGCCCCTTTCAGGCCGCATATCTTCGGGTAGGGCAAGCGCTTAAATTATCTCGGTTGATGGCGGCATAATTTACAGGAGAGGCAGATGGGCGGGTCGGGAAAAAGCGGCGAAGTGATCGACATCACAGATATGCGCGATCCGGTGCTGAGTGATGCCCAGAAAATAGCGCTCTCCGGGGCAGCACAGGCGAATTTTGACTTTTCCACCGACATTTTTCTGGAAACAGCCAAAGCGCAAACCGGACTTTCGGATTTCGGCGCGATGGATTTCGTCGAGCGCCTGAACATCTGGTGCGAAGCGATCAACGAGGACGAGTTTTTGTCGCCTGTTGGCAAAGCGGGGCTTTGGACGATGATCCTTCGTTACGCCAGCGACCGGCTGCGCGTCGAAGACATCTGCAAACGCCATCCTGAAATTCTCGATATCGAAATCGACCGGCCAATCATTGTTGCCGGGCCACCGCGGTCGGGTACGACTCATCTTCTCGGGTTATTGTCTGCAGACAAACGCTTCCGATCATTACCGTGGTGGGAAGCGATTGCACCCGTCCCTACCGACGCCGATGCGCCGACCGCGACGGACCCTAATCCCCGCTGGACACGTGCTGACGCCGGGTGGCAGCAATTTGAAACGTTGTTGCCCTATATGGCGTATATGCATGAATTCACCGCTGACCATATCAGCGAGGACATCGAGATTCAGGCGCTCGATTTTTCGTCGTATCTGATCGAGTGGATGGCGGTTGTCCCCAAATGGCGAGATTATTATTTGAGCCATGACCAGACCAGCACTTACGCCTATCTGAAAAAGGGCCTGCAGGTACTTACCTTCCTTAAAGGCCCCAACCGCTGGGTCATCAAATGCCCGCAGCATATGGAACAATTGCCCGCCTTGCGTGCTACGTTCCCCGATGCCACTTATGTGATTACCCATCGTGATCCGGTCGGTTCGATCCGCTCGACGCTGTCAATGGCGCTCTACGCGTCTCGGGTGTTGCGGACAAAGTCGGACCCCGAAGAGCCGAAAAGCTACTGGATTGAGCGGTACAAAACCTTGCTCGAACGGTGCGTGAGGGATCACCACATCCTGCCACCCGAACAAACGGTCGACGTTTATTTCCACGAATGGATCAAGAACCCCAATCCGATTCTCGCGGAAATTTACGCCAAGGCAGATATGCCTTTGGATGCCGAGACGCTTGCCACATTGCACCAATATCACGCCGAAAATGACCCCGGCGTCAAAGGACGCGTCGTGTTCAATCTGGAACGCGATTTTGACATTACGGCGGAGGATATCCGGAGCCAGTTCCAATTTTATTTCGACCGTTTCCCGGTTCAAAAAGAAGTCAGATAACACAATTTCAAGGAGCAACCAACGTGACACAAATTAAGGTCGTCAAGCGCGACGGTAGCAAGACAGAATTTGAAGCGAGTGAAGGGCTTTCGCTCATGGAGGCGCTTCGTGACGAAGGTTTCGATGAACTTCTCGCTTTATGTGGCGGCTGCTGCTCATGCGCCACCTGTCATGTCAAAATTGACGACGAGACGCTGGCAAAGCTGGTACCGATGACTGCGGATGAAGACGATTTGCTCGACAGCTCGGAACACCGCACCTCCAACAGTCGGCTCAGCTGCCAGATCCCTGTTACCGACGCGCTTGCCGGAGCCGTGATCACAATTGCTCAGGAAGATTGATGCCAAGCACGCCCGTTTGGGCTGAGTTGCCGGTATTGCCGGCGAGCGAGTTGGTGCCGCTGGTTCAATCATGGGAGGCGGCTGGCGTTGAAGGTGTGTGGGCGCCGCAAATCTTTGGCGCGCCGTTCACGACGCTAGGCGCAGCGGCTGCGGTCACCACGCGCATAAAGCTCGGAACCGGCATCGCGCTTGCCTTTACGCGTAGCCCACTGGAGACAGCCTGCAGTGCCATCGACCTTGACCATATCAGTGATGGCCGGGTTGTTTTGGGACTCGGATCAAGCGCAGAGAGCCAGATCGAGGGCAGCTTCGGCATGGCTTACGGCAAGCCGCTGAAGCACATGCGTGAGATCGTCGGACAGGTCCGCGCTGTGATTGAAAAGGGACATACGGGCGAACTGGCGCAGCTTGAAGGTGAGTATAACACGCTCGACCTTTCGCATTTTCGGCTGGTCGGTGCGCCGCGTCGCTCCGCGATCCCGGTTTACCTGCCCGCCGTATTTGAAAAGGCCTGCGAACAAGCTGGAGCCATTGCCGATGGTTTACTCGGTCATCCACTTTGGACGACAGCTTGGCTGCGGGACAGAGTTGGCCAATCCTTGGCATTGGGGTTTAATAGGGCCGGCCGTAAGCGCAGCGATGTGACGATCAACCTGATGATCTTCACCGTCATTAACGACAATCGCGCCGAGGCGATTGCCGATGCACGCGCCAACATCGCTTTCTATACGCAGTCGCCGCAATATCTGCGCTATTTTGCTGAAATTGGTTATGGCAAAGAGGCTCAAGCCATTCAGGCGGCATTTGCCATTCAGGATTATGATGCAATGGCCAAGGCCTGTCCGGATGAAATGATCTCCGCAATTACCATATTGGGATCAGCTGATGAAGTGCAGGAGCAAGTTGCTGAACGCGCTCGATATGCCGATGCAATTACGCCGGTAGTTCCGCAATTTGGGATCGACCCCGAAAAGGCAGCAATGTACCGGAAACGCATCGCCGACCTATTTTACGTTTAGCCGTCCGCAGTTAACAACCCGCCAATCAGGAAATCCGCAAACTGACGCGCCTGAGATAACGCCGTTTCGCGCGACGTATCGGACGTCTCGCCAAGTCTTAGCTGCAACGGCGTTGCCGCGAAATAAAACCCAACGCCCTGCACCAGCAACGCCATCAGCGCGGTCGTCGACAACGCATGCACCGGTCGCATCGCCCGGACTTCATCGATCAGCGCGTCCAGCCGGATCTGAAACGGGCGAATGAATGTTTGCGCAATATATTCCAGCCGCCAACTGTCACGCTGCCCTTCATGGTAGCTGATGGCGACGATGTCGCGATTTTCGGTCGCCCATTCGCAAAATCGGCAAACGAGGTCACGTAATCGCTGCTCGGCGTCGCCGTCCGCGTCAAACGCCGCGACGACGGTTGTCGAAGCGTCGGCCATCCGCCAATCGACGGCGGCTCTCCACAAGCTGGCTTTGAGTCCGAAACGCACGTTCAAAAGATTATGGCTGACGCCAAGGTCGCGCGCCAGTTCACGCAGAGTTGTAGCGTCATAACCGCGTTCGGCGAACATCGAAAACGCGGCAGCAAGAAAAACCGATTCATCAATTGCGTGCGCAGTATCAATCGGAGGTCGTCCACGACGGCGCGGTGCACGTGCATCGCCTTTTGCTGCGGTGACTGGTTCGGACGGGGCATCAAACATACTGCAAGCTTGACTTATAAATTGTCATCTGTCAATTTAATGTCCTGACAACGAAAATAAAGCGAGATTCGCAATGACGGAGGATGTCTGGTGGGCGGTGGCCCGGTCCGAAGAAGTGACCGGAGACAAGCCGATTAATGTCGATATTAGCGACCAGCCGATCGTGCTATGGCGCGACAAGGACGGTGCTGCGCGCGCGCTTGAAGATCGCTGCCCGCACCGCCGGGCACCGCTTTCACTCGGTTGCGTGTTAGCCAATGGCGCGATCCAATGCGGCTACCACGGCTGGACCTATGAGGGGCAAAGCGGGCGCTTGGTGGACATCCCGAACCTTAAAGGCGAGCAGAAATACCCGCCACTGTACCGCGCTGTGCCGTTTGCTGTCTCGGAAAGCGGCGGGTTCGTCAGGATATGCTTGAATGCAAAGGCCGTTGCTCCTGCTGCGCCAGCAACAGAGACTCTGCCATTGTCCGGCACAGAAAACGTCTCGCTTGGCCACGAACATTTGATCGCAGCGTTGTTTGACGATCCTGCCTTGGTGATCGCCATCAAAGGTGTTCACTACACGCCGTATCTGATGTCCGAATTGGCAGAGCAGAACGGCAAGTTGGTGCTTGAACGGTCATGCCAGTGGAAAAACCCGCATTGGCCCGCCCCATTTAGCTCCGATTTTCCGATCACGCTGCGCATCGGTACCGATCCCGTGACCGGCGAAACTGACCTGTTGCTCCGCGATGATGCGTTCAATCCTTTGCTGTCGGCAACCGTCGCACCGGTCCCTGCCGCAAGAGGGGTTACGCAAGTACGCTGGCGCGCCAAACTCGGCTCAACGGGCCCGGGACTGATGGCGAAAATGCTGGGTATCGGCACGCCGTTCCGCATACTTCCCTCGGTCAACGGCGCTGCTTTACGGACGTTGAAACCGTCGGCATCAATCCATGCTGCGGCGTTGCGCGAAGACATATTATCACGCCAGGCCGCTGCCGACAGCGTTGCGGCTTAAAAGAGGAGGTTACTGCCATGTTGGACATTAAAGACAATGCACCCGAACAGGACTTTGCCGATCCGCTTGCGGGCGACCCGCGCAGTTTTGCAGCAGCGGTCAACAATTGGGTTCCACATGACATTGTTCTAAAGGATGCCTGGTTCCCTTTGGCGCACAGCTTTGCTGTCGAGAAAAAACCTGTCCGCCGTGCGATTTATTCGCAGCCCTATTTTCTATGGCGCGAGAACGGTGTTGCTGTCGGCGCCGAATTCCATCCCAATGAGGAAACAGACCGCGCTAAGACCCCTTATAC
Organism: uncultured Sphingorhabdus sp.; assembly: GCA_964591835.1. Lineage (GTDB taxonomy): Bacteria > Pseudomonadota > Alphaproteobacteria > Sphingomonadales > Sphingomonadaceae > Sphingorhabdus_B. Next base: position 54,998 of record CAZQBS010000014.1, read on the forward strand.
CGATGCAAACGCACGCTATCCTGTGATGGAGCATTATGGTTATGTCTGGGGCTGGTTCGGCAATCCGGCAAATGCCGATGCTGCGCATCTTCCCAGCCTGCCCTTCCTGCCGCCAAGCGGCGGCCTGCCCAAGCATATGCTGGGCACGGTTCGGTTCGATTGTTCAGCACCACTTAGCCTCGAAAACTTGATTGATCTAACCCATGCTGATTTTCTGCACGCCGATGTGGTCGGCGATGAAAAGATGGACAGCGAAACAGTCGAAGTGTTTCATGACAGCGAAACTATCACGATGGTCCGCACCTGCACCAATAAATCTGTCGCGCCGATCATGAAATTGTTCAGCGGTATCCGCGCTGATGTGCAGCAAGTTCGTCAAGTGATCCGCATTTATCTGCGTAGCCACTGCGCGATTGCCTATGGCAGGTTTTCGCCCGGCGATGATGTGCCATTGTTTCACCCTTGCGTCCCCGAAACGCGCGATAGGACGCGGCTTGATTATGCGATGAACACATCCAATTCACACAATCTGTTTCGTTACGTCATGCCCAAGGCGAGCTATAAAGTGTCGCGACAGGACAGCTTTATGACGAGTCCGCAGAGCCCGCGCTATATGAAGCCAGAGTCGCGCAAAGACCTCCATTCGCCGCTCGACGAGGCAAGTCAAAAATACCGGGTATTGATGCAGGCGCTCGCCAAACGGCAAGCCGACGGTGATTATTCTTACCGCGATAATGTGAGCGCCGACTGCAGCGACATTATCGGCCTGCGCAAGGAACTGTTCAATTACTGAATGCCTAACCAGGCGCGGGAGATAACATGCCAAAACTGACGAACGCGTGCGGTGAAGACCGCCGCTGGTGGGCTGTTATGCCCATCCTGCCCGCACCTGTGATGGGCGGGATCGCCAAGCAGATGGAATCGGTCGGGTTTGAAGGCTGCTTCTCGCTGCAAATTTATGGCCCACCCTTTGTGCCGATGGCCGCCGTAGCAGCGATGACTGACACGCTGAAAGTCTCGACCGGCATTGCTGTTGCTGGCACGCGCAGCCCGGTGGAAACCGCCTTTGCGGCAATGGAACTCGATACGATCAGCCAAGGCCGCTTCGTACTGGGCCTCGGCACCTCACTGCACAGTGCGGTGTGCGGAATATACGGCGAACCCAAACGCAAGCTGCTTACCCATTTGCGCGAAGTCGTGAAGGTTGTGCGCTATGTCAATGCCAATGCCCATAAAGGGATGGAACCGGTCCACGGCGAGTATTTCAACGCGGAATGGACGGAAATGATGCTGACCGCACCGCCGGTGCGCGAGGAAATCCCGATCTGGATAGCAGCGCTTAAGGACAAGCTGACCAGCATGGCGCTGGAAATTGCCGATGGCCTGATGGTTCATGCGCTGTGGACGGTGGATTACACTGTCGCGAAAAAGCCGTTCATAGAGGCCGAACTTGCCCGTTTCGGACGCAAGCGCAGCGACGTAGAGGTCAACGCCTGGCCGTGGATCGCGATCAACGATGACAAGCAACAGGCAATCAACGACAGCCGCGCAACCGTCGCGGCTTATGTCGGCTATAAAGAATATGAAGCGTTCTTCGACGCCATCGGCTTCGGCGACGAAGCCCGCGCCTGCCAATTGGCCGGAGGCGAACATGGCGACGTTTCAAGTGTGATCAAAAATGTCAGCGACGATATGGTCGAGGCGTTTGTCAAATGCGGACCAGTCGACGAAGTGCTCGAAAAAATCGAACCGTTTTGGGATGTGGTCGACTCGCTTTGTCCGATGACGCCATACCGCGACCTGACCATGGAACAACTGACCATGTATAATGGCGGGCTTTACCAAATGGTGGCTGAGGCGAAGCGGCGGCAAGCCGCATCGTGACGCCGACGCGGAAAGAGCCGGGAAACTAAACCGGCAATGACCTTAAAGCCATGCCGCCAGTGCCTCGGCTGAAGGCAGCGTCACGCTCGACCGAATTTCGGTCGGCGTTCCGGAAAAGCGCGGCGCGGGTGCGGACTGGGTCACCCCCTTATGGTCGGTGAACATATTGCGGTCCGCATTCGCCGGATGAGTCATAGCGTCCCGCATTGATAGAACTGGCGAAACGCAGGCATCGGTCCCGGCAAAACGGGCTTCCCATTCCTGTCGTGTGCGGGTCAGAAAAGTGGCGGCAAAGTCGGCCTCCATTGCAGGCCATTGATCCCTGTCATTCTGGCGATAACGGTCTGCAGGAATGCCTAACCCGGCGAGCAGCAAAGCATAGAATTGTGGCTCGAGCGAACCTACGGCGACGTGGCCGCCATCTTTGCAGCTGTAGCAGCGATAAAATGGCGCGGCTCCGTCGAGAAGGTTCGATGCAGGCTGGTCGCGCCAGTTGTCAGTCGAAAGATACGCATGGAACAGGCTAAGCAGATTGGCGACGCCGTCCACCATCGCCGCATCCACCACCTGCCCCTTGCCCGTGGTTTTCGCCGAAACTAATGCCGAAACTATGCCTAGCGCCAGGAACATCGTTCCCCCTGCATAATCGCCAACAAGGTTTAGCGGTACCGTCGGCGCTTGCCCTTTCTGTGCGATCGCATGGAGAGCGCCGGTCATGGCGATATAGTTGATATCATGCCCAGCCATCAGCCGCAGTGGCCCATCCTGGCCCCAGCCGGTGACACGGCCATAAACCAGCCGTGGATTACGAGCGAGGCATGCATCCGGCCCCAGGCCCAGCCGTTCCATAACTCCGGGCCGCCCGCCTTCCATGAGCCCGTCGGCCTTTTCAACAAGTTGCAGCAGTGTTTTACGATCCGTGTCGGATTTCAAATCAAGCGTTACGTTCATCCGTCCGCGCAGCAGCACAGCCTCGCCAACATCGCTCCAAGCTGACTGTCCTCCTGGTCGGACGATCCGGACTATTTCGGCCCCGAGCCCCGAAAGGATCATGCCGCACAGCGGCACCGGACCAATGGCGTCCATCTCGATAAGGCGTATTCCGCTCAACGGCCCGCTTGGCATGGTCATATTCCGGACACGGATTTACCGGCAATATATCCCGTCACCATAGCGGGCCCGACATTGCAACCATGCGCGGGTGACTTGCCCTGCCAGATAGAATTCGCATC
>CAZQBS010000015.1:0-56256 GCA_964591835.1 uncultured Sphingorhabdus sp.
GGTCGATACGGTCGGTCCTTAGGCGTTTCAATGAGTTATCAATGGCTTGCGAGAGATATTCGGCGCTGCTGTCATAAGGCACCGGAGGCGTGATCCCCCCCTTGGTGGCCAGCACCATCCCCGCACGTAGGTCAGGTGCTTCTGCAAGCACCCGCCCCAGCAACTCCTCCGCCTTGCCGAAACCCTGCTCGCCAAAGCCGTAGATGTCAGCGGTGTCGAACAGCGTTATCCCTGCCTCGAACGCCGCATCGATAGCGGCGCGCGCTGCGGATATTTCCAGCCCGGCAAACCGCCACATGCCCCAGGCGAGGCTCGAAATTTCGATACCGCTCTTGCCCAGCGGGCGGGTGAGGGGCGGTTTTGCTAATGTCATGCTTTTTTGCTCTTTTGGTAAGGAGGGGAGGTGGATTCGCGGACGACGAGTTCGTGCGGCAAGCGGCGATGTTCGATGCCGCCCTCGCCGAACAAAAGGTCGGCGGCGGTCGAGGCCAAATCGCGCACCGGCTGGCGAATAGTGGTCAGCGGCGGCCAGACAACGCGGGCGAGAGTGGTGTCATCGAAGCCCGCAACCGATAATTGCTCCGGCACCTGCAACCCGCGCCGGTGTGCGACCGCGAGCACGCCAGAGGCCATATCGTCGTTCGAAGCGAATACTGCGGTGGGCGGGTGCTTCAGCGACAGGAATTTCTCCGTCGCGGCAACTCCGCTTTCGAAGTCGAATTCGCCTTGCGCGATCAGGTCAGAATCGACCGATATGCCGACACGGCTGAGCGCGCGCTCATAACCAGCCTGCCGTTCCGCGCTCGCCATATGGTTGGGGTGGCCGATGATGAACCCGATCCGCCGGTGGCCGATGTTGATCAGATGAGTCGTCATATCGTCAGCTGCCTGCGTGTCGTCCATAAACACCGACGAAGTCAGCGCATGGTTAGTCCCCGGCGAGATGCGGACGAACGGGATTTTCATGGCCTCGAACGCGGCGAGAACCGGCGCACAGTCGGTCACCGGCGACGACAAAATTGCGCCATCAACATGCGTCTGCCGCACCATGCCGCGCACTTGGTCGCCGATGCCGGGGTCGGCAACATCGACTGGTTGCGCGATCAGGCGCATCCCTTCCTCATGGCAGCGGTCCCAGCAGCCTTGCATGATCTGATGCATGTAATATGGGCTGTGGTTGTCGTAGATCAAAGCGACCTGACCCGACTTGGTGCCAGCCAATATGCGCGCCGCGATGCTGGGGCTGAACCCAAGTTCGGCCATTGCGGCATCGACCTTTGCCTTGGTCGCGGCGCTGACATAAGGGTGGTTGTTGAGCACACGGCTGACGGTCTTGACCGCTACGCCCGCCAGTTTTGCCACGTCGCGGATGTTCGAACGGTCGGCCATCAGATGCTGTCCCTTACGCTGAGAACGCTGGCGAACAGGTCGGCGAAATCGCTGCCCTGGCGCCAGAAAACCGGCGGTGACCCGATGGGGGCATCGATACGGTGACGGCCCGGGCCGAAGCTTTGGCCGCTCCAGACATGCACCCACTCACCTTCAGGCAGATAAACGTCACGCATGACCGCGCCTTCCTCGATCACCGGCGCGACCATCAGGTCGGCCCCGTAGAGATACTGGTCCTGAATCGTGAAGGTTTTGCGGTCGTCGGGATAATGCAGGAACAACGCGCGCTGCGCGGGCAGACCGGTCGCTACCGCTTCGTTACACAAATGCCGGACCCATGGCGCGAGTGCCGCGTGCACCCGGCTCCACCTCGCAAAACTGGCGAGCAATTCAGGCGTCGAATCGATCTGCAGATTATCATCAGGCCGGTTACCCTCATGCGTGCGCATCACCGGCGTAAACGCGCCGAGTTCGTTCCAGCGCTGCATCAGTTCTTCGGTGCGGATATTGCCATGCAGGCTGGTATAGCCGCCGACATCGCTATGGCTATAAGCGTTGCCGATGAGGCCTGCCGACAGCGCCGCAGTGATCACCGTGCCGATGCCGTCATGGCGCGAGAAATCAACCGACTGGTCGCCCGCCCAAAGCAGCGGGCAATATTGTTGCACGCCGGTAAAACCAGCGCGCATGAAGAACAAAGCATCACCTGTTCGCCCGCGAGCGGCGACAGCGTCGGCATTGACTTTGGCCCAATGAACGGGCCAGCGATTGTGCTCTTCCATCGGGTCGCCATTGTGTAGCCGCAGGTCCACCGGAAGATATTCACCAAAATCGGCCATCCAACCATCCAGCCCCAAATCGAGCATCTGCTTGCCGATAATCTCTTCTGAAAACCAAGCAGCGGCTTCCTCGTTGGTGAAATCGACAACGCCTGCGTCGAATTCGCCGAAATCTACGGCATAGGGTTGGTCGCTATTTAGCTTTAGCGCCAGATAACCAAGCCGCGCAGCCTCGGTATATTGCGGGCCGTCAACTGCGAGATAGGGATTCACATAGCCGAGGAAGCGAATGCCGCGCGCTTTGAGGACAGCAATCTTATCCGGCAGGTCCGGATAGCGTTCGGCATTCCACTGCCAGTCCCAGAATAGCCGCCGCCCGAAACTTGTCTGGCGGATGCCAACCCAATCCTCGCACCATAGGCCCGACACGACCGCACCGGCAGCAATAATCTTCTCGAGCCGCGCAAAACTCTTCGCGCCATCTTTCAGCCCGACAATGGCGCCGTCGATGGCCCAATCCGGAAGGGGCCGTTTCGTCCACGAGGGATCGGGGATTTTCTGTACAAGCGCCGCCGGAGTGTCCGCCATATGCAATTCTATGACTGCCGCTTTGTGCCAGATTGACAGGCGGTGACGCTCGCTGTCGGTGAAGTCCAGTTCGCTGTAGCTGCCGCCCAACATTTTTGCCGAATAGCCCCGGGACGAAAGAAACGTCGGCTCGGGGTAATTCGTGGTCCAGTAATCGCCGCCCGCAAAGGACCCATCTGCGCTCATGGTGTCGGTGAGGGGCGTCCCCGGTTCGCGGCCTACTCCCGGCTCGCTGGACCAGATTGGAAAGTGCCGACCGTTCAGGGCAAGATAGCTCATTTGTTCGCCGCCACCCCAGACATGCTCACCCGGCTCGGCAACAAAGTCGATCTGCAATCGGTCGAAACCGTCGAGCAATGAGCGGACGACTAAAACGCCGGGGTGTGGATGTTCCTCTCGCACACAATTTAAGGCAACCATTGGTTCGCCGTTAGCTTCCGACGAAAGTCCCAATTGATTATCAACATAAGGCACTACAAAGCGAAGCACCCGCTCATCCTCGGGTGCATCTTCCATCCGGAAATTGCCGCGCACCATTGTCACTGTGGGATTTCCTGTTGCGATCCGGAAGGCAGGCGCATCGATGCGGTGGCGCAATATCAGCCGGTCGCCGAGCATCAGGTCGAACCCGTTATCCTTTGCTTCGAACCTTGCGGTCACCCATTCTCTCCGGTCAGTTTGCCGACTATGGCATCTGCGCCACAGTCATCCAGCAAAATTAATTGCTATATGACACCGCTAGACATATCAAGCGACTTTGGTTAGGGAGATTGCAAGCCGACACAGTCGGCAGGATTCAGTGGGAGGCACAGGATGCAAGTTTCAACACATTATAGCTCGAAAATTTTCCGTAGCGTTTTGCTCGGCGGTACCGCGATTGCGTTTGCCACGGCTGCTCCGGCACTGGCGCAGGTCGAGGAAATCGTCGTTACCGCGCAGAAGGTCGAGGAAAATGTGCAGGATGTGCCGATTGCCATTACTGCGATTTCAGGCGACGCGCTGACTGCCGCTGGCACCACCAGCCTTGAAAATCTCGGCCAACTCGTGCCGTCTGTTACCTTCCGCAAAGGCACTACCAACGCAAACTCGGCGGTCGTGCTTCGCGGTGTTGGCACCATCTCCTTTTCGATTGCCGCCGAGCCAAGCGTTTCGACCGTCGTCGATGGCGTCGTGCTCAGCCGTTCGGGCCAGGCCTTTGCAGACCTTGTCGAAATCGAACGCCTCGAAGTATTGCGCGGACCGCAAGGCACATTGTTCGGCAAAAACGCCTCGGCTGGCCTGATCAATGTCGTCTCCAAAGGCGGCACCGATATATTTGAAGGCGAATTCACGGTCGAGGGTTATGAAGGCGAAGAGTATCGTGGGCGCGGCACCATTTCGGGCCCACTCGCGCAGGATCTGACATTTCGCGTAAACGCCTTTTACGGGAGCTATCGGGGCAACATCAACAACGTCTTTACCAAAAGCAGAATCAACGGTTATGAACATCTCGGCTTCCGAGGGCTGCTCGACTTCGACAACGGCCCCGCACGGATCAAGATTATCGCCGATTATTACGAAGCGGATGATGATTGTTGCGGTGAAGTCACTGGCGTTTCGCGCGGTGCACAACTCAATGCCGAACTCAACCTGCCGCTTGGCGTATCGCAGGGCGAAAACCAGCGGTTTGTGAACCACAATCTCGTCACCGAGTCGAACGACCGGCAATATGGCATCACTGTTAATGCCGATTTCGACGTCTTCAGCGACCACACGCTGAGTGCGATCTATGGCTATCGTAACTGGAACAACGAAGAATTGCGCGAAGGTGACTTCCTGCCCCGCGCGGTGGTCGGCACGCCCCAGCTCCACGACCGCGGTTTTGTCGAAACCGATCAGAGCTCGCTCGAATTGCGGCTGGCATCCGACCAGAGCAAGATGTTTAAATATCAGGTTGGTGGGTTCTACTGGCGTTCGGAAAACACGCAGGATTTTACGCGCGATGTGATCACCTGCACAACCTCGACCTCGCCGGTCGATCCGCGCACCGGTGCTCGTCCGTGCAATTTGAGCGATACGGTGAATACCCTGTTCCCCACGGCAACATCGCGCAGCCTGGTTGATATCGAAAACTACGCTGTATTCGGTCAGGCCACCTATGATTTCACCGACTGGATCGGTTTGACCATCGGTGCGCGCTGGACTCACGATTCGATCGATTATGCGCATCGCCGCGCTGCGGGTGTGAACCGGACGACCGGCCTTCCTGCGACTGGCGCCGGTATTTCGGGCGCGCCTGCAGGCGGTACGGTTGCCAGCGGCGGCAATGGCACGGTTCTCTCGACCGGGGCTTCATCGAACAGCAATTTCTCCGGCAAAGCGGTATTGACGGTGAAACCAAGCGATGACGTGATGGTATTCGCTAGCTACACGCGCGGCTATAAAGGCCCGGCGTTCAATGTATTCTTCAACCACACCCGCCCGACCAACGCCGTGCCGATTGACGAGGAAACGTCTGACGCGTTCGAGCTCGGCATCAAGAGCCGCTTTGCGGACAACAGGATTCAGGTCAATGCCTCGGCTTTCCAGGTTACCTATGACGGCTTTCAGGCGAACAACTTCGTGTTGCTCAATGGCGCCGTGGTCACCAACCTTACCAATGCAGGGACAGTTCGAAGCACCGGCTTCGAACTCGACGTCCTCGCTAACCCGGTCGAAGGCCTCGATCTGTTTGCAAACATTGCCTACGCGGATGCAAAGGTAAAGCGGTTCAATCCGAATCCGCTGACCAACGCACCTGACGCGCGCAACGGCACACGTTTGCCGCTAGCCCCCAAATGGAGCTGGAATGTCGGCGCGGCGTATGAAACGCCGTTCCAGATGTTCGGTTCGGAGTATAAGGTTTATGTCCGAACCGCATATAATCACGTCGGAGCGCAGTTCTCCGATCTCGGCGAAAGCGGACCGATTGCAAGCTATGGCCTGTGGAATGCCAGCGTCGGCTATTCGGACGCGGACGACAATTACCGGCTGACCTTCATGATGAAGAACATCGCTGATGACAGCTATGTGCTGCTGAACACCAGCGCGGGCCAGCGTTTGCACATTCCGCGCGATGCCGACCGCTATATGGGGGCAAGCCTGCGCGTTCGTTTCTAACAAGTTACGACAAACGCTTAGAATAAGGGGCTGGAATCCGTAAAGGGTTCCGGCCCCTTTTGTTATTGACGTGGGGAAAGCCAGAACGGGTGGTGCGAGACCAGTAGCAAACCCACCCGTCCAAGCTTCATATGGGTGTTGAACATGGAGCACAATGCACCCGCTGTGCCAATTCCTGTCGAGCTTTTAGTTTCATACACTTAGCTGGTTATAGGTCTGTTAACCTGTTTAGCAGCTGTAAAACTCTTCGACAAAATGCCAATTGACGATGACGAATGGCGTTTACAGATGTAATCGAATCGACTACGTCTGTAATCGGAGATTCGAAATGCAGCCCAAAATCCAAGAACGCATCAGCGACGCCGAACTGGCGATCATGGAAATATTGTGGGAGCAGGCTCCGCTGACTGCGACCGATGTCGCCGCGCGTTTGCCTGCTGACCGCGACTGGACTTTGCCCACGGTCAAGACCTTGCTGTCGCGGCTTTTGTCCAAGGCCGCAGTCGAGCATAGCGCCGACGGCAGGCGCTTCCTGTATTCGCCGCTCGTTGACCGCGAAGATTATGTCGCTGGCGAATCGAAGCGGCTGGTTGATCGGCTTTTCGGCGGCAAGTTCATGCCATTGGTCGCGCATCTTGCAGAGCAGGAAAAGCTCAGCGACGCCGACATTGCCGAAATCGAGAAATTGCTGAGGGAGATGAAGTCATGAGCGAATTTCTGACGAGCGCATGGTTGTTTGATAGCCTGCTGGTAACCAGCGCGCTGATGGCATCAATATTGCTGCTTCGCCGTCCGGTCGCAAAGATGTTCGGTGCCGGCGTGGCCTACGCCTTGTGGCTGATCCCGGCAGCGCGGCTGTTGATGCCGAGCCTGACCGGCGAGGCCGTAACAATTGGCGAAAGCACGAATGGTGTGAGCGATTCAGTTCGCGAGTCCATCCTTGCAGGCCTGACCACGGTTGAGCCTGCCACCACCGCCGTCGCCGCCAGCCCTGGCATCGACTTTGCCGCGCTCGCGATCACGCTATGGCTCGGCGGTGCTGTACTGTTCTTCATCGTCCAGATGATCCGCTACGCCTCGATGCGCGACGATCTGCTTTCCGACGCAACCGAAATCGCGGTCATCGACGGCGTTCGAGTCGTCGCCTCCGACCACGTTGCGGGCCCGCTGGCTTTCGGGCTGTTCAAGCGATTCATCGCGGTGCCGCAGGATTTTGCCAAGACCTATTCGCCCGCCGAACGCGAACTCGCAATTGCGCATGAAATGGCGCATCACCGGTCGGGCGACCTGTTCGCCAATCTCGCCGCATTCAGCGTGCTTTGTCTGATGTGGTTCAATCCGCTGGCATGGGCAAGCTGGAGCGCGTTCCGTTTCGATCAGGAAGCTGCGTGCGACGCGCGGGTCTTGGCTGGCAAATGTGCCGAGGACCGTGCGATTTACGGACAGGCGCTGGCGCGCACTGCTTTCGACGGCGTGCCGACCTTTGCCACCGCGCTCAATTCGCCGAAAACGATAATAGAAAGACTGAGGAGACTGACCATGAAAGACGCCAGCGCAAAGCGCCGGTCGCTGGGTAAACTGGGTATATTGACCGCTGCTGCGATTATCCTGCCGCTGACCGCGACGATTGTGCCCGCCATCAACGCGCAGGACGGAACGGCAGCACCCGCCGCCGATGCCCCGCCAAAGATCGTCAAGAAGGTCAAGACCATCAAAATCCACAAGGGTGACAAAGACGTTCATGTGATCAGTGTTCACGACGACGGCAAAGAGGTCACCAAGGTTGAGCGCGATGGCAAAACTTTCGTCTTCCACACCGACAAGAAACTGTCGCAGGAAGAAGTCGAAAAGATGATCGACGACGCCCAAGAATCGCATGAAGCCGCCGACGAGGCGTGGACCGAAGCATATGAAGCGCGAATCGAAGCCGATGCCGCCCGGACCGAAGCCGATGTCGCAGGGATGTCGGCCGAACACGCCCGGGTCGCTGCAGCCCATGCCAGGGAAGCTGCCGACGTTGGTCGCCGCGAAGCTATCCGCGTGATGAGCCGCACCAACTTTGCGTCCTACATTCCCGAAATCGACATCCGCGAAATCACCAAGAACTGCAAGCAAGGCCAGCCGGTCACCACCAATGTCCACGGCTTCGACGGCCAGAACAAGTCGACGATCAAGATCGTGATTTGCGGCAAGGGACAGGCCAAGCTGGCGCGCATCGAAGCATTGAACGGGCTTCGCGAAGCCCGTAGCGAAATCGCTGCCGAAGAGGACATGCCCGAAGCCGTCCGCAAGGATGTCATCGAAAAGCTCGAAAAACAGATCCGCAAACTGGAGGCAGATGCCGACAAAGCGATCTGACTGGTTCGAAACCACCATTTCGTTCGACTTAGGGCGGTTTGTTAGGACCGCCCCTTTTTCTTTGGTCTGCGATGCGCCATATCGGATAAATGAGCGACTGGCCCGATACCATCCAAGCAGGCGAAACCGAACAGCATGAGCCGCTGGTGCGCCGTGTGCTTGCGCCCAACCCGTCGCCCTACACCTACACCGGAACGCAAACATGGCTGGTGGGCGCAGGCGAAGATGTCGCGATCATCGACCCCGGCCCCACCGGCAGCGGCAAGAGCATCGGCGATCCAGCCGACATCAACGGTGCCGATACAAACGGGGGGGGCCATGTCGAGGCAATATTGAGGGCGGTCGCGGGCCAACGCATCACCGCAATCCTATGCACCCACACCCACCGCGACCATTCGCCCGCCGCCGCGCCGTTGAAGGCCGCGACCGGTGCCCCAATCATCGGCTGCGCGCCTTTGGTGCTGAAAGACGACGGCCCACGCGCCGACAGCGCCTTCGACCCCGATTACGCGCCCGACCGTATCCTGACTGATGGCGAACGGTTGTCCGGTGATGGCTGGACCATCGAGGCCGTCGCCACCCCCGGCCACACCTCCAACCATCTATGCTATTCGCTGATCGAAACCGGCGCGCTCTTTACCGGCGACCATGTGATGAAATGGTCCACCAGCGTCGTCAGCCCGCCCGACGGCGACATGAGCGCCTATATGGCGAGCTTGCAGAAACTCTACCACCGCGACGACCGCGTCTATTATCCCGCGCACGGGCCTGCTGTCGAGAAACCACGCCAGCTAGTGCGCGGCATGATCGGCCACCGGCGGCAGCGTGAACGGCAGATAGTGAAGCTGCTCGAGGCGGGCGAAGGCCATATCCCCGACATGGTCGCTGCGATGTATAAAGGGCTCGACCCAAGACTGACCGGGGCGGCGGGACGGTCGGTGCTGGCGCATCTGGTCGACTTGCAAAATCAAGGTCGTGCCGTTGCCACGAGCGATGGTTGGCGATTGGCAGTTGGGGCTTGAGTCGGCTTTGACCCGATGATAGCTAAACCGTCGGTCGCAATGCCTCATGACGGGGAGGAAAGAGTCATGGCCACACTTGCACCGGTGCAGCGTCAAAGCGCCACCGCCGAAAGTTTTTTCCGAACGCTTGCAATAGCGATGGGACTGACCATTGTTACGGGCTTCAGCCTCCATTTCGCAATGGGTCGTTCAACGCTTGCGGCGCGTCCGCTAGTGCATGTGCACGGCCTCGCGTTCATGGGGTGGGTTGCCCTGTTCGTAACCCAATCATGGCTAGCGACGCGCGGACCGATAGCATTGCACCGCAAACTCGGTTGGGTGGGTGCGGGATGGATTGCCGTGCTTATTGTCATGGGCTTCTGGATCAGTATCGATGTGACGCAACGCGGCATCGCGCCCTTTTTCTTCCGCCCGCAATATTTCCTGATTGCCAATCCGATGGGCATGCTCTGTTTTGCCATGCTGGCGTGGAGCGCGATAAGGCTTCGCAAGCAGACTGACTGGCATATGCGCCTGCACATTTGCGCAATGGCGGCGATTATCGGACCGGCCTTCGGGCGTTTGCTGCCCATGCCACTGCTGATCCCGAACGCTTACGACATCGCGGTGTTGGCCGGATTGATATTCCCGCTGGCTGGTATGTTCCGCGACTGGCGGCGTGATGGCAGGGTGCATCCCGCGTGGTGGCGGGGCGTACTTGCGATTCTGGCGGTCCTGCCGCTGGCGCATCTGATAGCTTATTCAATCGTGGGCGATGCAATTTATGCAGCAGTGACGGCGGGCCATCCCGGCGCGGACGTTCCCGGTCTCGAGTTCGCACCGCCCCCGCCGGGCATGATGTAGCGCATCGGCCATTGTAACCGCGCCGCGCTGGCTTATGTTGCGGCTATGACAAATAACCGTTTTCTTGTGCCTTTGGTGGTGGTTCTTGCCATTCTCGCCGCAATATTTTGGTGGGCTGACAGGAAGCTCGACACCACCCCCGAAACCATCGCGAGTGCCAGCCTGCAAGGCATTCGCGAACAGAACCGGTTGTCGGCTTTTGCTGCCAATTATGCGGCGGTGGTCACCAGCGAGCAGCAGCGCTTCGGCCTGTCGGCGAAGAAAACGCTGATTATGCAGGGTCTGGTGCGTTACGAGGTCGATCTGGCGCAACTGGACGAAGACGACGTTCGCTGGGATGCATCGACCAAGACTTTGAGCGTCCGTATCCCGCCCATAGAAGTCGCGCCGCCGCAGATCGATCTCAAATCGATTCAGGAATATGGCGACAAGGGTCTTTTGCGGGCATTCACCAATGCCGACGATGTCCTCGACGATGCCAACCGTAGCAGAGGGCAGGCCGAACTTGTGCGGCAGGCCAAAGGCCCGGTCCCAATGCGCCTCGCCCGCGACGCCTTCAAACGCGCGATTGCGCAGAATTTCGAAGTGCCGTTGCGCGCGGCGGGCATGGATGCCAACGTCACCGCGTTTTTCGCCGATGAGCAAGGCGGCAATTTCACGACGCGCTGGGATGAATCGACGCCGTTGAGCGAGATTGTGAAGTGAGAAGATTTTCATGCAGGCGCAGAGGGCGCGGAGAAAGACTATTGAATCCTCCGCGTTCTCTGCGCCTCTGCGTGAACCCTTAAATCGGCGCAGACAAGCGCCACCGCCTGCGGTAATATATTTTCCGAATGTGAATTTATGGAGCTTTGAAATGAACGCCCCCCTACGCGAAAACCTGCAAGGCCTCGACCTGCTGGCCGAAATCAAACGGCTGAAGAAGGAACGCAACGCCGTCATTCTCGCGCATTATTATCAGAAGCCCGAGATTCAGGATCTCGCCGATTTTGTCGGCGACAGCCTCGAACTCAGCAAACGCGCGGCGGAAACCGATGCCGACGTCATCGCCTTTTGCGGGGTCAAGTTCATGGCCGAAACCGCGAAAATTCTCAGCCCGCAAAAGACGGTGATCCTGCCCGACATGGCCGCCGGTTGTTCGCTCGAAGACTCTTGTCCCCCAGGCAAATTCAAGGCCTTCCGCGAAAAGCATCCCGACCATATCGCGCTGACCTACATCAACTGCTCGGCCGAGGTGAAGGCGCTCTCTGACATCATCGTGACAAGCAGCAGCGCCGAAACCATCCTCGCGCAGATCCCGCCCGAACAGAAAATCATCTTCGGCCCCGACCGGCATCTGGGCGGTTACCTCAGCCGGAAATTCGGGCGCGAGATGCTGCTTTGGCCAGGCGTGTGCATCGTGCACGAGGCGTTTTCGGAAACCGAACTGCTCAAATTGAAGGCGCAGCACCCCGGCGTCCCCGTCGCCGCGCACCCCGAATGTCCACCGCACATCATCGACCATGCCGATTATGTCGGCAGCACCAGCGGCATCCTGCAATTTGCCAAAACGCTGGAAGGCGACACGCTGATTGTCGCCACCGAGCCTCACATCATCCACCAGATGGAAAAGGCCGAGCCGACCAAGACTTTCATCGGTGCCCCCGGAGCCGACGGCAACTGCGCGTGCAATATCTGCCCCTATATGGCGCTCAATACGATGGAGAAGCTGTACCTGGCGCTCCGCGACCTGAAGCCGCAGATCGAGCTGGACGAGGACGTGCGGTTGGCCGCGAAGAAGAGTTTGGACCGGATGCTGGAGATGGCCAGCGGGACGGTGGGCAAGGGCGATTTGGGGCGGGCTTGATGAGCGAACAGCCTTTGCCGGAAATTGTTCTTGCCGGATTTGATCCGGACGCCTTTGTCCGCTCGACTTTGGCGGAGGATTTAGGCCCGACCGGGCGCGATGTGACGTCGGAAAGCGTCATTCCCTCCGATATGCGTTTTGCTGGCGTGATGGACAGCCGCGATCCGGTTGTCGTGGCAGGACTGCCCATTGCGGTCGCTTTTTTCCGCCATCTCGATCCGGCGATGGAGATCGAGGTGCTGGTCGACGAGGGCCAGCAGGTGCCTGCTGGAACCGACCTCATGCGTCTCAAGGGCAATGCCCGCGCGATGCTGACGGCGGAGCGGTCGGCGCTCAATACCACGCAGCATCTGTCGGGAATCGCGACGATGACACGCCAATATGTTGATGCCATTGCGGGCACCGGCTGCATCCTGCTCGACACCCGCAAAACGATTCCCGGACTGCGTGTGCTGGAGAAATACGCGACAAGGATGGGCGGCGCGACCAATCACCGCATGGGCCTGTGGGACGCGGCGATGATCAAGGATAATCATGTCGCGGTCGCGGGTGATGTCGCCGAAGCGGTGCGGCGGGCGAAGGCTGCAGGCGTCGTTCGCATCATCCTTGAGGTCGACCGGATAGCGCAGATCGAACCCGGGCTGGCGGCGGGCGCGACGCATCTGCTGCTCGACAATATGGATGTGGCGGAATTGACCGAAGCGGTGGCGCTCGTCGCGGGCCGAGTGCCGACCGAGGCTAGCGGAGGCGTGACGCTCGAAACTATCCGCGCCAAGGCTGAAACAGGGGTGACTTACATTTCGGTCGGCCGCCTCACGCAGAGCGCGCCTGCTGCAGACATCGGGCTCGATTTTGCGCAGGTTTAGTGGTCTTTTACCGCTGGCGTTGCTTGGCGCATCAACAGCGCATCAGGCCGCGTCGGCCCAGGCTTGGCAATGCCGTGCGCCCAAAAATCTGTCGCGCCCGGTGCTAGAACTACCCGAGCCGGGGCAGGTTCGACGCACCGCCACTGACGGCTATATCCTCGCGCTGAGCTGGAGCCGCGAATATTGCAAGGGGCGCGAGCACGACCCCGCGATGCGGCTGCAATGCTCGGGCGAAATCGGCGATTTCGGTTTCGTTTTGCACGGCCTTTGGCCCGAAGCGAAAGGCCCCAACTACCCGCAATATTGCCGGAGCGTAGGCGTGCTGTCGCGCAAGGTTGTGGCCGACAATATTTGCATGACGCCGTCGGTTCAGTTGCTCCAGCACGAATGGGCCAAGCACGGCACGTGTATGGCGCGGACGCCGGAGACCTATTTCGGTGCGGCAAAATTACTGGTCAGTGCAATCGAGTTTCCCGACATGGACCGGCTATCACGCAAGCCGCTGAATGCGGTCGGGTTGGCGGACGCGTTTGCCGATATCAACGAAAGGCTGCCGGCGAACGCAGTCCGCGTAAAAAGCAATGAACGCGGCTGGTTGCAAGAAGTGCGGATTTGTCTGGGCAAAGACCTGAAACCTCGCAGATGCCGCGCTTTCACACAAGGCGCGGCGGACAAGGCGGAGGTCAAAATCTGGAGAGGTAGATGATCGTCGTTCCCGCGAAGGCGGGAACCTTAGGCAGTTTCGCATTCGGTGCCGGACAAACCTACTGCGATCCCCGCCTTCGCGGGATGACCCTTCATCCTTCGATGATACGTGTCCCGGGATGATGCTTGTCGAGATGCTTCTTGATGATCCGTAAATTCTTGCTGTTCGACCGGAACACCAGGTCGAAGACATCGCCGAGTAACGGTATTGCGCCAAGCGCGGTATCGACCCCGACATTGGCCGTCATGCGCACAAGCTGCCATTTCGACATGCCCAGATTGCGCGCTTCCCAGACCATATAGGCTCCCATCGCGGCGGTAACCACGTCGCCGAGCACGGGCACCAGACCGATGACCGAATCGAGGCCGAACGGGATTTTGGTTCCGGGGATTGTGAACGACCGTTCAAGCACCAGTTCCAGCGCTTCTATTCGTTTCCGAACCGATTGCGGATCGCTGCCCATGCCGGGCAAATCCTTGGCAATCCGGTCGAACTGTTCCTGCGAAATCGGCATCATTGAACTCCTGTCACACCTATGTCGGGTCGCGACCCAGATTTTGCAACAGGTGCCATCCGCGACCGTTCGCTGCGTGGCCCAGCAGGCCTTTGCGCGTCACCGACCAGCGAAGCGGGTTGGCTATGGGAATGAAGTTGCGCGTTTGCTGCATTTCGATCTCAGCCTGCGCCAGCAGCGTCGCGCGGCTGGTGATGTCAGTCGCCATCCGCGCCTGCGACACCAACTCGTCGGCATCAAGGTTGCAGACCCGCGTGACGGCGCACGACATCTGGTCCAGATACCAGGATGGAGTCGACTGGTCGCCGACGCGGTCGATCAGGCGCAGGTCGTGCGGTTTGTCGGGGGTCACGCGCTCGACGCTTAACCCTATGGCGGCCATATCGGCCTTTAGCATCGCAAAGAAAATGCGCGCACCCGGGCCGCGCGGCAGTGCTACGCGCAGCGTCCGGACCGGGCCGTTGCCGTTGATCCAGCGCGATATCGTTCCTCCGGCCGTGAGTTTGCGATCTTCGATCCGCTGCGACGCCCACTCGGGGCGCGGGTTCGCACTTCGGCTCGGAAGGTTCTCGGGCACCAGCGTGAGCGACTCCTGCCATGCGACGATATCGAATGAGGTAAGCAATTTGGGCCGGTCGATTGCCATTGTAATTGCCTCGCGGTTGGCGCGGTCGGACAGAAACGGCCCCGCCTCGACGAACAGCAAACCAAAGAGTCCTGGAACGGGGTCAAACTGGATTGCGTTGCCGTCGATTTTTGCGGCCTCAAGCAGAGGAAAATCCTCGAACCGCCCGCCATCGACCAGATCGGTATCGCCCGCAACATAACGTGCCAGCGCCAGCGACGCCTTGCTGCTGCGCAAGGTTACCGTTTCGTTCAGCAGCACCGGATTGCCGGCTTCGTCTATGCCCTTCATGCGCAATTGCATGGCCTGCTCGAATTTCGTGGCCATCATCGGCCCCGAACCGAAGCCTTTCCTGACCAGTCCGAATTCGGGCTGCGCGACCATTTCGAGCAGATAGGGCATCGGCGCCTTCAGCCGGATTTCCACGACCTTGCCGGTCATCGGCACCACCCGGTCGATCACCGCCAGTTCGGCGTTGAACCGCCCCTGACGCAACTCGCGGAAGCGCGAGGTCAACAGGTTGGCCACTTCGTCCGACGTGACTTCGCGCTCGTCGTTCCAGCGCAGTTTGTTGAGGCGGAAGATATAGCTGAGTCCGTCATCGGTCACGATCCAGCGGTTGGCGAGTGCAGGGACGATGCGGCCATTGACGTCGAATGCGACCAGACCTTGCGCGGTGGCGCTTCGTAAATAGGCCGACGAAATAGGAAGCGGGGTCGCACCGATGGCAAACGGCCTCGGTCGGTCCTCGATGACATCAACCCTGATGCGTGTGTTATCGACCCCCTGCGAACAGGCACCGAGCAACATTAGCGAAATCAAGGCGATGAAACGGCGGCAGTTCATCACACTATTCTACCGTCAGACGCAGCGCAAAGTCCAATGCGGAAGTGACTAACCGCCGTTTTGCAACTCACTTGGCGTCGGTGCAGTTGAAAACCAGCAATTCATTGGGCGTAGTCGGCAAAACCTCGCGCACCGCCTTGTTCATATTGTCGATCTTGTCGCGAACTTCGACGTCGGTAGAACATAACTTCACGTCATAGCGTTGCCGAGCTTCGCGCGCGGTGTCCATCGCGTCCATACCCAGCAGATAGCGCTCGATTCTATAGGCCTTGCTTGCCGGGGCATAGCTGACCAACGACACCTGCGCTTCCTCGTTCGGCACGAAGCTGCGCGACCAAGTCCCTGCGTTTTCGACATATTGCGTGCGTCCGTTGATGCAGCCGCTGTCGGTCCAGTCGAAAATTACATCGGCGGTGTCTGATACCGTCACCCGGCTGCGCTCCGGTTGGATGACGCAGCGTTTTTTGGGACTGTCTGAAACCATTTTTGGCGTGACTGACGCGGTGGGCTCGTCAGCTGGTGTCATCGCAGTGCGAACCCGGTTTTCCACCTCGTCGAACGATGGACGCGTTGCAAAAAATACGACAGCCGACAGCAGCAACAATCCCGATGCCGCAGCAGCAATCTTCAATTGCTCGCGCCGTCCGCGTTCGGACAACTGCCAAGCGGCTCCACCAGCCACCGCCGACAGCACCAGCAGCAACGCTGCCAGCGCGATATGGTTCTCGCGCTCGGCAATGATTGCATGTTCGGCGTCGCGGCGGAATTTGCCTTCCTTGCCGGTTCGAAGTTCTGCGGCGATGCGGTTTTCGGCTTCGATCTTGGCGCGTTCCGCCGCTTCGCGCTCGGCCTCGGCACGGGTCAGCTCGGCAACTGAGCGGCATTCGCCGTTCGCGGCGCTGAAAGGCACATCCTGCTTACCGAGAAATGCACTGAGTTCGCGCGTCGAGACCGCAAAGTAGAACTCCGCGCCACCACCGTTCGCAATCGAACCGAAGCTGTTGATGCCAACAACCCTGCCGCAAGCATCGACCAGTGGCCCGCCGCTGTTACCCGGAGCAATCGGTGCGGTGTGAAGCAGCGAGTCGACACTTTTCGAGGTCCGGCCAGACGATATGCTGCCCCGTGTCTTAACCGGCATCTGCGGGCGAAGAGTATCATCTTCGCTGAGCTCAAGCGCGACATCGACATTCGCTGGATAGCCGATCGCGAACACGTCCGATCCGTCGCCGACCAGCCCAGTGTAGATGCTAGCGGGGATAAGCTTCGCACCGTCGTTCAGCTTGAGCAGTGCCAGATCCTTGGAAGGCGCAACCGCGACCAGCGTCGCCTCATAGCCTTTCGAGCCCTCGGATGGGATGATGACAAAGGTCACGCTCTCGTCATATTCCGCGTCGGCAACAACATGCGCGTTGGTTACTATTCGATCGGGTGCGACGACTACGCCAGATCCGTGGCCGACCAGTGTTCGCTGCCCCTCGCTAGAACTAAACACAGCGACCCGGACGACGCTACGCGTGGCGGCACTGATGTCGCTTGCGTCAGCGTGCGTGCTTGTCGGCGCCGCGAAAGACGCGAGGAGCATGAGTAAGGCGAAAGCGATGGTTCGGATCATTTCATTCCAGTTCATTGCCGTTGCCGTTCTCGATCCTGCGCCCGACGAACATCCAACCCCTCGCGACCTATCGAAACATCCAGCGGGAAACCATTGATATCGCTGGTGACGGTGACGCCCTCTCCCTCGTCAATTCGTATATCGGCGTCGCCAAAATCGATCGGTATGTCGGGAATTTCAGGCAGATCGAGCGGTTCGATTGGTCCTTCGGGGTCAGGCACGGGCAGTGTCCGGCGTTGCGGTGCGGGTGCTGCGCCCTTAACCGCCTGCGCCATGAAATCGCGCCATATCCGTGCTGGTAGCCCCCCGCCATTGACACCGCGCAGAGGCGAGTTGTCGTCGTTGCCGATCCAAACGCCGACCACGAGATCGCCTGCGAAACCGACGAATAGCGCGTCGCGATTGTCCTGGCTGGTGCCGGTCTTGCCGTAAGCGGGAATGGCGAGGCGCGCGGCGCGGCCGGTGCCATCGGCAACCACGCCGCCGAGCAGTTGCAGCAGCATCTTGTGGGTACGGCCATCGAAGCTGCGTTCGCCCGAGAACAGCCAATCGACCCAGCCCTGCTCCTCGGTTTTGAACGCGCGCGGTGCGACCGGCCACGTGTTCGCGGCGATACCCGCATATGCGGCGGTGAGTTCGATCAGTGTCACGCCCGAACTACCAAGCGCAAGGCTCGGATCGAGCGTCAGGGGGCTTTTGATCCCCAGATCGCGCGCCGCGCGCTCGACCGATTTGCCCCCGACTTCGTTGTAAAGCCGGACCGACGCGACGTTGCTCGAACGGGCAAATGCCTGCGCCAGCGAAATGTCGCCGCGGTAGCTTCCACCCGAATTTTTCGGGCGATACGGGCCTTCATTGATAGGCGTGTCGGCGATAATTGAATCCGGATTTTTCCCGGAACGCAAGGCAGCGAGATAAACGAAGGTCTTGAAGGTCGAGCCGGGCTGGCGCTTCGCCTGCACCGCGCGATTAAATGGCGACGATTTGTAGCTTCGCCCACCCACCATCGCGACAACCTCGCCATTTGGGCGCATCGCGACCATCGCCACTTGCGCATCACCCAGTGGCGCGCGGGCGATGACGTTGCGGGCAATATTCTGCAACCTTGCATCAAGCGTGGTGGTAATCCGCACATCGGCATAGCCGCTTTCGGTCAGAGCTCGAACCTGCGGGATCGCCCAGTCGGCAAAATAGGTGCCGGTCGGGATATTATCGCGCACCCGGACATCGAGCATCGGGATCGGGGTGGCCTTGGCCTTGACGGCATCGAGAAAACCTGCGGCAACCATCGCGTTCAATACCAGCTTGGCGCGCTTGGCCGCGCGTTCGGGATTTTTGGTGGGGGCGAGACGCGATGGCGCCTGCACCAACCCCGCCAGCATCGTCGCCTGGCTCAAGGTCAGCCGCTCTGGCTGGCGGTAGAAATAATGCAACGACGCCGCGCGCAGGCCGTATACATTGTCGCCGAAATAGACGTTCGACAGATAACGTTCGAGAATTTCGTCCTTGGTCAGCCAGCTTTCCAGCCAGAACGCGATCAGCATTTCGCGGCCTTTGCGAGTCAGGCTACGCTCGGGGGTCAGGAAGGTGAATTTGGCGAGTTGCTGCGTTATCGTGCTGCCGCCTTGCATGATGCCGCTGCCCGTCGCGTTACTCCAAAACGCACGGAGCAAGCCGCGCGGATCGATGCCAAGATGCGAGTAAAAACGCCGGTCCTCAATGGCCAGAAAGGCATGGACGACATGCGGCGGCAGTTCGGCTGCCTTCACCGGTCGATCGACAATCGCGCCGTTGCGGGCGATCGGGGTTCCATCTGCAGCCAGCAACGTGATACGGGGCGGAACGATCGGCTGCAGCGATTTGGACAATGGCGCGGTGACAGCCAGCCACAATATGATCAGGATAAGCAGCAGTAACCCCGCTGCCAGCCCACGTCTGATCCACAGCCATTTGCGCGATGCCTGAGGGGGTTGCGGAACGGGCGCGCCGGTTACCTCGGCAAAAGCCGCGTCGAAGCTGTAAAGCTGATCCTGAGACCGTTCTTTCTTTGCTTGCCAGAAAAACATATCGCAGGCGTATTATCTCAATAAGACAGCGCGGGCAACGCTCAATAGCCCATCAGGCTCATGACTTCCTTGCGGCTCGACTGGTTGTCAAGGAAACAGCCGATGAGTTTCGACGTCACCATCCCGCTGCCGTGCACCTTAACGCCGCGCCCGGTCATGCAGCCATGTGTAGCCTCGATCACCACAGCGACGCCGTGCGGTTTCAGGTTTTCCCAGATGCTGTTGGCGACCTCTGCGGTCAGCCGTTCCTGCACCTGAAGCCGCTGGGCGAAACCGTTCAGCACGCGCACCAGCTTCGAAATACCGACAACGCGGTCGGTTGGCATATAGCCAATCGATGCTTTGCCAGTGATCGGAGCCATATGATGTTCGCAATGCGACTGGAAGGGAATGTCTTTCAGCAGCACCAGTTCGTGATAGCCGCCGACTTCCTGGAACGTTCGCGACAGGTGGACCGCCGGGTCCTCCTTATAACCCTGGCAATATTCGCGCCACGCCCTGCCGACCCGCGCCGGCGTATCGATCAGCCCTTCACGGCTTGGGTCATCGCCCGACCAGCGGATTAAAGTGCGGATGGCGTCCTGCACTTCGTCGGGAACGATCAGCTTGCCGTCGGGCCCGCGTTCTTGGGGGGTCGTCATCATATCCATCAGCCGATAGCCTGCCCTGTTTTTGCCCAGTCGGCAAGAAAACCCTCGATCCCCTTGTCGGTCAGAATATGCTTGAACAGCCCCTTGATGACGGCTGGCGGCGCAGTCATCACATCGGCACCGATCTTCGCGGCCTCAAGCACATGCACACCGTGGCGAACGCTGGCTACGAGGATTTCGGTAGCGTAGTTATAATTGTCGTAGATCAGGCGGATATCGCTGATCAGTGCCATACCGTCGAAGCCGTTATCGTCGTGACGACCAACGAAAGGCGAGACAAAGGTCGCACCTGCCTTTGCCGCGAGCAGCGCCTGATTGGCGGAAAAACAGAGCGTAACATTAACCATCGTGCCGTCGCTGGTGAGTGCCTTGCAAGTCTTGAGGCCATCAATGGTCAACGGCACCTTGATGCAGACATTATCGGCGATCTTGCGCAAAATTTCGGCCTCTTTCATCATTGTTGCATGGTCGAGCGCGACAACTTCAGCCGACACCGGCCCATCGACGATGCCGCAAATCTCGCGCGTCACCTCGATGAAATCGCGGCCCGACTTGGCGATCAGCGACGGATTGGTGGTCACCCCGTCCAGCAGACCGGTTGCCGCCAGTTCCTGAATGTCGGCAATTTCGGCGGTATCAGCGAAGAATTTCATGAGGGTGACTACTTTCGACAGGCGTGGAATCAGTTGAGATGCCTAATGGCAAATCTGGTGCTTGTTGGACAGGGACATTTCATAGTTCACGCAGAGGCGCAGTGATATTATTCCAAAACCGTTCGCCCTGAGCTTGTCGAAGGGCAGGTTGCGCAAACTGGGCTTCGACAGGCTCAGCCCGAACGGAATTGTCTAGATATCTCTGCGCCTCCGCCTGAAAAAACCTGCGACAGGTCAGGTCTGGAGAGCCGCAGAAAACCTTGCAAGTTCACAGTGGATTCGAGCTTAATCGTGTAGGTAATATCGTTGCGTGAACCGAAATGCAATTTATCGTTAAAGCGACAAAAGCAGCGGCTAACGCCTGCGCAATTGTCTCCTTTGTTGCTTTATCATGGCTGATTGCTTGCCCCTGCAGCCATTGGGCGTTTTACGATGTGACTTCTGGAGGATGACAGGCCAAATCCTACATTTCAAGCGCAAAGCCAGCCAGCCTTTGCTGCATGTTGCTGTCGCAGCACCTTGCTTTCGCATAATGAGTGGTTGCGGGAACGCTATCGGGCGTTCGTGGTTTTACTGCGGTAGACCGAGCTGTGCTATGCGCAGCATCAACGTCGTGAGGAATAGATCATGAAGAAGGCAAGTTTCTTGAAATTGGGCTGTGCAATCGCAGTTATGGCGGCACCCGCAATCCTGTCGCCAAGCTTCGCTCAGGGAAATGGCAATGGCGGAAAGCCGGGCGCAGAGGCCAAAGGGAATAAAGGCCAAGGTGGCAAACAGCAGGGCGGCCAAAAAGCCGGTGGCGGGCAATCTATGAAGCCGCAAAAGCAGAAGGACGTCGCTCGCGGCGGCGCCAATGATAGTGGCAAACAGGATGCCGTTTTTGCGTCGCCCGGCAATTCGGGTGGCAATCGCGGAAATGGCGATGTGAAACGGGTCAAGGACGCAGTCAATGGCAATGGCAAACGCGACGCATGGGTCGGGAAAAACGGCAAAATCCGGCCTATCGTCGAGAATAGTCGCTCTGATTGGAAGCGAGTAACTCGCCGTGATTTTCGCCCGCAACCTGTCGTTTACCGCAACGATGGCGATTTCCAGCGTCTAAGCTTTGGCAATCGTTATGAATATTATAACGGCTGCCCGCCGGGTCTGGCCAAAAAACAAAACGGCTGCACACCTCCGGGCCTTGCCAAAAAGCGCGATTATTATGACAATTGGTGGTCGCGCGACGGCGATGGCTATTATCGTGATGGGTATCTGCTGCGCTACGAAGGCAATAGTTTGCGGGGCTTCCTGCCGTTGCTTGGTGGCGCGCTCGGTCTGGGTTCGATATTCCCGACTTATTATGATTCCAATGAGGTGCCCGATTATTATGCGCGCTATTATGGCGGAGATGACGACTATCTCTATCGTCAAGCAGACGGTGTGATTTACGGCCTCGATCCCCAGAGCTACGCGATCCGAGAAATTGCAGGGCTAGTGACTGGAGACCAATTCTCGATCGGGCAGCGGATGCCCGACGGTTATTCAGTCTACAATGTGCCTTACGATTACCGCAATCAATATATCGACGATAACGACAACTCGTATCGCTACAATGACGGCTATGTCTACCAGGTCGACCCGACGACCCAGTTGGTCCAGGCCGTCATCCAGTTGCTCAGCTAAGCGAAGGACCAGATGATGAAGAACTTTGCCAAGACTCTCGCGCTCATGACGCTTGCTCCGGTTGCGTTGACGATGGCTGGCTGCGGCAGTGACGCCGCACCGGTGGAGAAAACGGCTAGCGGTACGACCATTTCCGACGACAGCCTGAACGCAATATTGGACGGCAATGATGGCTTGTCGGCCTTCAAGGACATTGCCGACAACAGCGAACTCAAAGCCATGCTGGAAAGTGGAACGCCCTATACGATATTCGCGCCGAACAATGCGGCGCTTGGCAAACTGCCCAAGGACGATCTTGCCGCTCTCGGCAAGGACGATATGAAGGCACAAGCGACCGAGCTTGTCCGCGCACATATGGTTCCGGGCACTGTCCTGCAGAGCGACATTGAAAATGCCGTCAAGGCGGGTGGCAAGGCGGCGACTATGAAGAGCTTTGGCGATACCACGCTCACCTTCGCCCGCGACGGAGACAAGATCAGCATAACCGGCGACAATGGCACCTCGGCCAACCTGCTGGTGGGCGGATCGGGCGGAAAAAAGGGCAGCGTACTGATTGTAGACGGCCTGCTGCTGCCGGTTACGGCAGAATAAAGCGGTTGGGCTGACTCTGGCTTAACGTGAGCCGGCGAACCCGAAAACACCGATGAGCAATGGATCGTTTGTCCGTTGCGGGTCGGCGCGGATGTTGCTTTCTTCCAACCCTATTGCAGCCCAGATGGCATCGTCGGCCTTGCGGGTGATGTCGCTGGCGAGTGCCGGAATGTCGAAGCCGGTCACCGAGCGGACGGCTTGGCTGATTATTTGATCGTCGAACAGACGGAGGCCATCGGAGATGCCGGGGAGCATGGCTTCGACCAAGGCCACACCCATCTTGCCGCGAAGGAAGGCGGTCGCCGCTTGCGGGCCACCACGTACGATAAAGGCGGCGTCTTCGATGCTGACATTGCGAACGGCGTCGGCGACCAGAGGTGCCGCGCGTTCGGCACCTTTTTCTGCGGCGCGGTTGAGCTGGCGTTGCAGGCGGTCGCGGAAGGTTCGGCTCTGCAGCACGGCGGATAATATGGTTCCGCCTCCGCCGAACCGTTCGGGCAGCGCGATGCGCGCGACCGAGCTATCGTAGAAGCCGTCGGGCTGGAGCAGCATCGCGAAAGCGTTTTGCGATGCCAGCGACAGCAAGCGGCGAATGGCTTCGGTGAGGCTGAAGCCGGGGATGCTCTGGCAGCCTGGGAGCGCGAGGGTAGCTAGCGCTGCGCCCGATATCAGGATGTGGCGGCGGGTGGTGGTCATAGTTGCGGCTCCTGTTTGTGGACGATAGCAGTAAAACTGCTTCATTCCGTCATCTGTTCCCACAACGACGATTGGAATAAAGGGCGACGCCCGTGACTTTCGCGCTATGGGTGCAGAGCAAAGGTGACGTTCCGCATTTGGCTGCCTATATCGCGTAGATGAATCTCCCCGCCAACCGTGTCCGTGTTGTCCTGCTGACGCAGGCGGTGGGGCCGTTGGATTACCGGCTGCCTGACGGGATGGACGCGAAGCCGGGGTGCGTGGTTATCGTGCCGCTAGGGCCGCGCAAGTTGCCGGGGGTGGTTTGGGACGATGATGTTTTCAGCGACGAGCCGGTCGATGCAAAGAAGCTACGCGCCGTGCTGGAATTGGCCGAATGTCCGCCCATCGGGCCGGGGTTGCGCCGCCTCATCGACTGGGTTGCCGATTATTATCTGACGCACCATGCCGCCGTGTTGCGGATGGTGCTGGCATCCTCGGCGGCTTTCACCGCATCTGGCACGATCACCGAATATCGCCGCACTGGGTTTGAGCCTGCGCGCCTGACCCCGCAACGCGCGGCCGCATTGGATGCGCTTGAGGACGCGCAGGGGTTGGTTCGCGAGCTGGCGGCTGAGGCTGGGGTCAGCGATGCGGTGATACGCGGGCTTATCAAGGCAGGCGCGTTCGAGCCGGTGACGATCAGCGTCGATACGCCTTTTCCCGAGCCGCTGGCCGGCTTTGCGGTGCCAGAACTCAACGCCGCGCAACGCACCGCCGCCGACGCCATGACGGCGGCCGTCAGCGCTGGCGGTTTCGATACCTTCGTGCTTGACGGCGTGACTGGCTCCGGCAAGACCGAAACCTATTTCGAGGCAGTGGCCGAAGCGATCCGTTCAAACAAGCAAGTGCTGGTTCTGCTCCCCGAAATCGCGCTGACCGCGCCGTTTCTCAAGCGCTTCGAGAAGCGCTTCGGCGTCGAACCAGCAGTGTGGCACAGCAATCTGCGTTCGACCCAGCGCCGCCGCGTCTGGCGCGCCGTCACCGATGGCAGCGCGAGGGTGCTAGTCGGAGCGCGCTCGGCCTTGTTCCTTCCTTTCGCCAACTTGGGGCTTATCATTGTGGATGAAGCGCACGAGACCAGTTTCAAGCAGGAGGATGGCGTCCGCTATCACGCCCGCGATGTCGCGGTGATGCGCGGGCGGTTCGAGGGTTTTCCGGTAGTGCTGGCTTCGGCCACGCCAGCGCTTGAGTCGCGTCATATGGTCGCCATGGGGCGTTACAAGGGGCTTGAAATTCCTTCGCGGTTCGGCGCGGCGAAGATGCCCGTGATCAAGGCCATCGACCTGACGCTGGACGCGCCCGAGCGACAGCACTGGATTGCTCCGACATTGCTCAAGGCATTGGAAGAACGCATCGAACGCGGTGAGCAGAGTTTGCTTTTCCTCAATCGCCGCGGCTTCGCGCCCCTGACCTTGTGCCGGACCTGCGGGCACCGGTTCCAATGCCCCAACTGCACGAGCTGGATGGTCGAGCACCGCCTCGTTCGCCGCCTTGCCTGCCACCACTGCGGCCATGTCATGCCGCCGCCTGACGAATGTCCCGAGTGTAGCGAGAAGGACAGCCTAGTCGCCTGCGGCCCCGGCGTAGAGCGCATCTGCGACGAGGTGAACCGGCTGCTACCCGAGGCGCGGACGATTGTCGCGACGTCGGACACTTTGTGGTCGCCCGAAAAGGCCGCCGAATTCGTCGCGCGGGTGGAGAGCAAAGCGGTCGATATCATCATCGGAACGCAACTGGTGACCAAAGGCTATCATTTCCCCGAACTGACCTTGGTGGGCGTGATCGACGCCGATCTGGGTCTGGAAGGCGGTGACCTGCGCGCCGCCGAGCGGACCTTCCAACAGATTGCTCAAGCCGCAGGGCGAGCGGGACGCGGGGAAAAACCGGGCGAGGTATTCATCCAGACGCGCAATCCGTCGCACCCGGTAATCGCGGCTTTGGTTGCGGGTGACCGCGATGCGTTTTACGATGCCGAAACCGAACAGCGCAAATCGGCTGGCGCGCCGCCCTTCGGTCGCTTTGCCGCGATCATCATCTCGTCGGAGGACGAGCGCGAGGCCATCGAAGCCGCGCGCGCTGTCGGTGGGGCCGCACCTCAGGCTGAGGGCATGTATGTATATGGCCCCGCGCCAGCGCCGCTCGCGATGCTGCGCGGACGCTACCGGCAGCGGCTGCTCGTCCATGCGCAACGCTCGGTCGAGGTCCAGTCGATTATCCGCGAGTGGCTTGGAGGGCTTCAATTCCCGCGCGGTGTCCGCGTCGGCGTCGATGTCGATCCCTACAGTTTTTTGTAGCAATATCGGGCGCTGCTTTATAGGCGATTGCCCATAACCAGCGACGACAGGAGCAATTATGCGCGCATTCATTTTTCCCGGACAGGGCAGCCAGGCTGTCGGCATGGGCAAGTCACTGGCCGACGCCAGCCCGACCGCGCGCTCGGTGTTCCAGGAGGTCGATGACGCGCTGGGGCAGCATTTGTTCAAGCTGATGTGCGAAGGGCCGGAAAGCGACCTGCTGCTGACCGAAAACGCACAGCCAGCGATTATGGCGAATGCGATTGCGACCTTGCGCGTGCTTGAGGTCGAGGGCGGGATAAGGCTGTCGGAGAAATGCGATTTTGTCGCCGGGCACTCGCTGGGCGAATATACGGCGTTGTGCGCGGCGGGCGCGTTGCCGCTGGCGGTGACGGCGTCGCTGCTCAAGCTGCGCGGGCGGGCGATGCAGGCGGCGGTGCCGGTGGGTATAGGCGCAATGGCGGCTTTGCTCGGCGCGGATATCGAAAGAGCCGAAGCGCTTGCCAATGCCGCTGCCGAGGGCGAAACCTGCACTGTCGCCAACGACAACGACCCTTCGCAGGTCGTCATTTCGGGCCACAAGGGCGCAATCGAGCGCGCCATCGAACTGGTCAAGGACCACGGCATCAAACGCGGCATATTGCTGCCAGTGTCGGCCCCGTTCCATTGTCCTTTAATGCAACCAGCCGCAGACGAAATGGCCGCCGCGTTGGCCGCCACAACGATCCACGCACCCCTTGTGCCGCTCTACGCCAACGTCACCGCCGCGCCGGTGTCCGATCCGCAGATCATTGCCAGCCAACTGGTCGAGCAAGTCACCGGCCGCGTCCGCTGGCGCGAATCCGCGATTGCGATGGCGGGCGCCGGCGTTACCCACTTCGTCGAATTCGGCGGCAAGGTCCTGTCCCCTATGGTAAAGCGCAGCGCGGGCGAGGATGTGGCCACCACCAGCGTCATTTCGATGGATGATATCGAAGCTTTGTTGAAGGAAATCTGATGTTCGATCTTACGGGTATGACCGCACTTGTAACCGGTGCCAGCGGCGGCATCGGCAGTGCTATTTGTAACGCGCTGGCGGGGCAGGGGGCTCGGCTGGCGGTTTCGGGGTCCAATGTGGAGAAGCTGGAGGCGTTTCGTGCCTCGCTCGCCAGAAACTACCCTGATGCCGATCATGTCGCGGTGCCGTGCAATCTGGGCGACAAGGACAGTGTCGAAGCGCTGGTTCCGGCTACGCTCGACAAGCTCGGACAGATCGACATTCTGGTCAATAATGCTGGCGTCACCCGCGACAATCTGACGATGCGGATGAAGGACGAGGAGTGGGAGGAGGTGATCCGCATCAACCTCGAAGCCGCATTCCGGTTGATGCGCGCGGCGACCAAGCCGATGATGAAAGCCCGCTTTGGCCGGATTATCACGATCACCAGCGTCGTTGGCACCACCGGCAATCCGGGGCAGGCCAATTATGCCGCGTCCAAAGGCGGGCTGACCGCGATGTCGAAGGCCGTCGCTCAGGAAATCGCCAGTCGCAATGTCACGGTCAACTGCGTCGCGCCCGGCTTTATCGCGACCGCGATGACTGCCGAACTGCCCGATGCGCAGAAAGAAGCGTTGAACGCACGGATTCCGATGGGCCGGATGGGCGATGGCAGCGATATCGGCGCGGCGGTCGCCTATCTCGCGTCGCGTGAGGCGGGCTATGTCACGGGCCAGACCTTGCATGTGAACGGTGGCATGGCCATGTTGTAACAGGTCGTCCTCCCGGCCCGATCACTCCCCCCTTGCCAGCCGCGCATCGGGGCATTAGGGCGAAGTCTGAATTTAATCCTCCCAACCTTAAAGGGGCAAAAAAATGAGCGATACCGCGGAACGGGTCAAGAAAATCGTAGTCGAACATCTCGGCGTAGAAGCCGACAAGGTGACCGAAGCAGCAAGCTTCATCGACGATCTGGGCGCTGACAGCCTCGACATCGTCGAGCTGGTCATGGCGTTCGAAGAAGAATTCAACGTCGAAATCCCCGACGACGCGGCCGAAAAGATCGCAACCGTCAAGGATGCCATCGACTTCATCAACAGCAATAGCTGATGGTCGGGGCGCGGCTTGGCTCGCGCTCGAACATAAGAATATAGCGGCTTTCCGGTCTTGGCTGGAAAGCCGTTTGCTTTTTGCCAAGAGTTGTTTTTATTGGGCGCGAAGGCCAAGGGTTTTGGAGATTATGTGATGCGCAGGGTCGTTGTTACCGGATTGGGACTGGTTACGCCTTTGGGTTGCGACGTGGAAACCGCTTGGGCCAACCTGATTGCTGGAAAATCGGGCGCTTCGCGGATCACGCGGTTCGACAGCAGCGACCAGAAATGCCACATCGCATGCGAGGTTAAGCCAAAGGACCACCCATGGGGCTTTGACCCCGATTTGCGCGTCGATCACAAAGTCCAGCGGCAGGTCGATCCGTTCATCATCTACGGCATCGACGCCGCCGGACAGGCGATGGAAGACGCTGGCCTGACCGACATGAGCGAGGAGGAACGCTATCGTGCTGGTTGTTCGATCGGTTCGGGGATTGGCGGGCTTCCTGGCATCGAGAGCGAGTCGTTGCTGCTCGCCGAAAAAGGTCCGGGTCGCGTTTCGCCGCATTTCGTGCACGGAAGGCTGATCAACCTGATTTCCGGGCAAGTCAGCATTAAATACGGCCTGATGGGGCCGAATCATGCGGTGGTTACTGCTTGCTCGACCGGCGCTCATTCAATCGGCGATGCGGCGCGGATGATTGCGCTCGATGATGCCGATATCATGCTGGCGGGCGGTGCCGAAGCGACGATCTGCCCGATAGGCATTGCCGGTTTCGCGCAGGCGCGCGCTCTTTGCACGGCATTCAACGACGAACCCGAAAAGGCATCGCGGCCCTATGACAAGGACCGCGACGGTTTCGTCATGGGCGAAGGCGCTGGCGTTGTCGTGCTGGAGGAATATGAACATGCCAAGGCCCGCGGCGCAAAAATCTATGCCGAGGTCGTGGGCTACGGCCTGTCGGGCGACGCGCATCATGTGACGGCACCGCATCCCGAAGGCTCGGGCGCGTATCGCGCGATGGAAATGGCATTGAAGCGCGCCGGGATGACCCCTTCGGATATCGATTATATCAACGCCCACGGCACCTCGACGATGGCCGACACCATTGAACTCGGCGCGGTCAAGCGGCTGTTCGGCGATGCGATTGCCGATGTTTCAATGAGCTCGACCAAATCGGCTATCGGCCATTTGCTGGGCGGGGCGGGCGCGGTAGAGGCGATTTTCTGTATCCTCGCGATCCGTGACCAGATTGTGCCGCCGACGCTCAATCTCGACAATCCCGATGAAGGCACCGATGGGGTCGATCTCGTCGCGCACGTTGCCAAGAAACGTGAAGTGAAGGCCGCGCTCAACAACAGCTTCGGCTTCGGCGGAACCAATGCGAGCCTTGTGCTGAAAGCACTCTGATGCGCAGACTGGCCAGATGGGCGCTGATCGCGGCAGTTTTGCTGCTAGTCCTGATTGGCGGCAACTTCGTTTACGGCTGGACCGCGCCGGGGCCATCGACCCGCGAAGTTGCAGTAGTAATCAAACCCGGCTCAAGTCTGGCGCTGGCCGCTGAGAACCTCGAGCGGAGCAAGGTCATCAAATCAGCTGCTGCTTTTGTAAACCGTGCCAAGATTTTCGGCGCGTCCAGGACAATCAAGGCGGGCGAATTCCTGATTCCGCCCGGCGCATCAAACGCCGAAATACTAGATATATTGACGGGTGGCAAAGCCGTGCAGCGGATGGTTACGGTGGTTGAGGGAATGCCTTCCATCATGGTCTACGAACGGCTGATGGCGAACAAAAAGCTTACCGGAGCCGTCGCGGTGCCAGCGGAAGGCTCGGTCCTGCCCGACAGTTACAGTTTCGAACTGAACGAGCCGCGCGCCGCAGTTTTGAAGCGGATGCAGGACGCGATGAAGAAAGCGCTGACTGAGGCATGGGCAAAACGGAGCAAAGACACCGTCGTCAAAACCCCGCAAGAGGCCGTCACGCTTGCTGCTATCGTCGAAAAAGAAACCGCCAAACCGTCCGAACGGCGGATGGTTGCGGGTGTTTACTCGAACCGTATTCGCAACGGGATGATGCTTCAGGCCGATCCGACGATCATCTATCCAATCACCAAGGGCAAACCGCTCGGGCGGCGCATCCGCCAGTCGGAAATCGCTGACGTGAACGATTATAACACCTACGCGATGGTTGGATTGCCCAAAGGCCCGATTGCCAATCCGTCAAAGGCGTCGATCGAGGCAGTGCTAAACCCTGAAAAGACCAAGGCATTGTACTTTGTGGCGGACGGCACCGGCGGTCATGTGTTCGCCGATACGCTCGAGCAGCATAACGCCAATGTCGAAAAATGGTACGCGATTAGACGCCAACGCGGCGAGATGTAGCCGACCGTCTTACTGCGCCGGCACTTGGCCCTGCGCTTGCATCTGTGCATCAATTTGCTGCTGGATTTCGGGAGGCAGGCCTTGTGGCGGGCCGCCAGCCTGACCGCCAGCGGCACCCTGTTGCTTCTGCATTTCCTGCATTTGCTTTTGCATCGCCTCAATCTCGGCGCGCGATTTATATTCGAGTAACTCAACGTCGAAAATCAGTTCGCTACCACCCGGAATGGCCACTTCGCCGGTTTGCGGGTTCTTCTGGTCGTCGGGGCCGTAGCCAAGTTCCGCCGGAATCCACAGGCGATATTGCCCGCCGCGCTGCATAATTTTAAGACCTTCGGAAAAGCCTGGAACCACTCCGGTTACCGGAAAACCAGCCTGCGGATTCTGGTCGAAAATCTTGCCGTCTTTCAACATGCCCTTGTAGCTGACCAGTACGACATCATTGTCGGTCGGCGATTTGCCTTCGCCGGTCTTGATGACCTTGTAGCGAAGCCCTGAGGCGGTGGTTACGACATCGCCATATTCTGTGCGCACGCCCAATGTGCCGTAATAAGCAAGCCCGCCGCCCGCCGCCAGCACGGCTGCAATACCCAACCAGTATTTGGTGAGCGAACCCTTTTTGATCGGCTGGATCGGAACGGCGGTAACTGACATAATGGATTTCCTGTTGGCTAGGTTGCCGCGCTGACTAGCAGAAAGCCGGGCCGATTCCAGACACAAAAAAAGCGCCGGTCAAAGGCGCTTTTCTTGGTCGATTGCTTCGGTCTATGCTTTCGCGCCGTCGCGTTCCTGTTGCTTGCGTTCCATCTTGCGGGCGCGACGGACAGCGGCAGCCTTTTCACGGGCGCGCTTTTCCGACGGCTTTTCGAAATGACGACGCAGTTTCATTTCGCGGTACACGCCTTCACGCTGCAGCTTCTTCTTCAGTGCGCGTAGGGCCTGATCAACATTATTGTCGCGAACCATGATCTGCATAAAAACTTCAACTCCGGTATCGAATCGGCAAAGTGACGTAAAACCGCCATTTTGTAAGGCTAAAAACGAAAAGCGCCGCAAACGGGAGCGGCGTGTTGCAGCGCCCCTTAGCGCCGACCGCCATGGATATCAAGAGGAAAGGGCTGATTTTCGCCCTCTTGCCCGGCGCACGCTTTCGTTTCATAATGCAACCCAAGCTATGGATGAGAGGACTACCAATGGCAACGCAACTGAGACCGAACAGCCCGTATAGCGCGGCCGAATGGACCGCTCGGCAGGAACTGGCGGCCTGTTACCGAATTTTTGCAATGATGGGGTGGGATGAGCTTGTCTTCAACCATATCACGGTGAAGCTCGACGATCAGGAGGGCGCCTTCCTGATCAACCCGTACGGAATGCATTTCGGTGAAATCACAGCGTCGAGTCTGATCAAGATCGACATCGACGGTAACAAGCTCGATACCGATAACCCGTGGCATGTAAACAAAGCGGGCTTTGTCCAGCACAGCCTGTTCCATCGCACTTTGCCCGATGCGCACGCAATCATCCACACGCACACTACTGCGACGGTAGCGGTGTGTTCGCTTGAGGGCGGGTTGCAGCCGACCAATTTCTACGCTTGCAACTTCATGGGGCAGCTGGCCTATCATGATTTCGAAGGTGTGACGGTGCGTGAGGAAGAGGGCGTCCGGTTGGTTGAGAATTTGGGCAACAAGCGAATATTGATGCTGAAAAATCACGGGCCAGTTGTGATGGGCAAGACTTTGCCCGACGCATTTATCAAATATTGGGCGCTGCAACGCGCGTGTGAACACCAGATGGCGACCATGAGCATGGGTCAGCCGATCTTGGTCGGGCAGGATGTGATCGCGGTCCACCAGCGCGACCTGTATATGGCATCGCCTCCGGGTGGATCAGGTCGGGTCGAATTCGACGCGATGGTTCGCAAGGTCGACAAGATCGACTCGAGTTGGCGCGATTGACAGAGCGTCTTTGCGGGGGCGACGGAACTTAAATGACTAAATTCACCGTCAATGATCGTCCGGTCCAATATAAGATGGACCCGGCCACGCCTTTGCTTTGGGCGCTACGCGATGCGTCGAACCTGACGGGCACCAAATATGGCTGCGGCACTGGCGATTGCGGCGCGTGCATGGTTGAGATCGACGGCGAGGCGATCCGGTCGTGTCTTGTCACCATCGCCGAAGCCGAAGGGCGCTTTGTCACCACGATCGAAGGCTTGAGCCGCGACCGCAGCCATCCGCTGCAACAGGCCTTTGTCGCGGCCAATGTCCCGCAATGCGGTTTCTGCATCCCGGGCATCATCATGGCGGCTTCGGTTTTGCTCAAGAAAAGCAGCAATCCGAGCGACGCGGAAATCGACGCCGCAATCACCAACCTCTGCCGCTGCGGCGTCTACCCGCGCCTCCGCACCGCGATCAAACGCGCAGGACGGGTGATACGAGGCGTAGAACGCATAGCCGCCGCCCCGCCGCCGGGAATTACGCCAGAGGATGCGGCGCGAGCAGTGCCTGCGCTGACGGTGACGGAGTAGGCCTAAGCCTCCAGCTCGATATCCCAGTACAACCAGTCGTGCCACGTTTCGTGCAGATGGTTCGGCGGAAAGGCGCGGCCGCGGTCCTGCAATTGCCAGTTGGTCGGGCGGATGGCGGCCATGTTGAGCTGCATATGCGCCTGTTTGGGGGTGCGCCCACCCTTTTTCAGGTTGCACGGCAGGCAGGCGGTGGTGACATTTTCCCAACTCGTCCGGCCACCGAGACGGCGCGGGACGATGTGGTCGAAGGTCAGGTTATGGGCCGATCCGCAATATTGGCATTCGAACTTGTCGCGCAGGAAAAGGTTGAACCGGGTGAATGCGGGATATTCGGACGGCTTCACATATTGACGCAGCGCAATGACCGAGGGGATCCGCATGTCGATGCTCGGGCTGTGCACATGCCGGTCGTAACTGGAAACGATATCAACCTTGTCGAGGAACACCGCTTTGATCGCAGTCTGCCAGGGCCAAAGGCTCAGCGGGTAATAGCTCAGCGGCGAATAATCCGCGTTCAGCACCAGCGCAGGGCAATTTTCCGGGTGTCTGGCCCGGCCCGCCGCCTCGAAAGTTCCGGTATGCAACATCGCTCCGACCTTACTCCCCTTGTCGTCATAGCCGCATAAAGCCTATCGGCGTTACAGCAATTTGACATTTGCCAACCTATTTGCGGATATTGTGACGTCAAGGGGGTATGGACACTAAATATGGTATCTTTTCCGAGTGTGGATTTTGGGAAACAGGCCGCTGTGGTGACCCGCTTTGCGCCAAGTCCGAACGGGGCGCTGCATCTGGGACATGCCTATTCGGCTCTGTGTGCGCATGATTTCGCGCGCACGCACGGTGGAGCCTTTCACCTGAGGATCGAGGATATCGACGGTACCCGGAGCAGGGCGGAGCATGTGGGGGCGATATTGGCCGACCTGACGTGGCTCGAGCTGAAGTGGGACGGGCTGGTGCAATACCAGTCGGGAAGGGTGGCGCGCTATGTCGATGCGCTCGAAGAGCTGAAGGCCATGGAGCTGGTCTACCGCTGTGCCTGTTCGCGCGGAGACATTGCGACGGCGCTGAAGACAATGAAGGTGACGCACGGACCCGACGGTCCGCATTATCCCGGCACCTGTCGCGGGCGCGAGGTTGCCGATGATGTCCCGCATAGCTGGCGGGTAGACATGGCCAAGGCGGCTGGGCTTGCCGGACTGCTATGCTGGACCGATCTGACGGCGGGCGAACAAACGGCCGATCCCATGCTGTTCGGTGATATCGTCTTGTGGCGCAAGGATGCGCCGGCATGTTATCATCTTGCCGCGACAGTAGATGATGCGGCGGACGGCATCACTTATGTAGTGCGCGGGCAAGACCTGTTTGCCTACACTGCGATCCACCGCCTGTTGCAGGAACTCCTCGGCCTGCCCGAGCCAATCTATTGGCACCATCCATTGCTTCTGGACGCTTCGGGCGAGAAGCTGGCGAAGAGCAAATCTTCGCCCGCGCTTGCCGCGCGGCGCGAAGCGGGTGAGGAGGGTGCGGCATTGATTGATAATTTGCGTAAAGGGGTGCTTCCGCTTGGCATTTCGCTCTCGCGTCCCTAGATAGCGGGGGCAGGGTATCGGCCTTGCGATGAGGACATTTGCCATGACATTCCTGCTTGTAGTGTTGATCGTTGCCGCCGCCGGTGCGGTGGTTTTTGCGCTGGTGCGCGGGCTTCACGCGTTTGCCAATATGCGCCCTGCCGAGGTTGACGAGAACGGCATTCCGAATTCGCTCAATGTGCAGAACAAGATGATGTTCGCCCGCGTCAAATGGCAGGCGATCACGATCTTGCTGATTGTAGTGCTGCTGCTGTTTTTCCGGGCAGGCTAAGCACGCTTCATGGTCAAGCTGAACAAGATTTACACGCGCACCGGCGATGACGGCACCACCGGGCTCGTCGATGGATCGCGGGTGTCGAAAACCGACGCGCGGATGGCAGCGATCGGAGAGGTCGATGAGGCGAACAGCGCTTTGGGTGTAGCCGTTCAGGCGCTCGAGGCGGATGAGGGTAACACGCAGCTTGTTGCCGGTTTACGCCGAATCCAGAATGACCTGTTCGATTTGGGCGCCGATATCGCGACGCCTGGGGAAGGCTTCGAGCCATCACCGATGGAATTGCGGATTGTTGCGGGACAGGTGGACTGGTTGGAGGCAGCCATAGATGCGGCCAACGACCAACTCCCGCCGCTGACCAGTTTCATCCTGCCGGGCGGTAGTGCTTCGGCAGCGCACATGCATATGGCGCGTGCGATATCGCGCCGTGCCGAACGCGCGCTGGTCGCTGCGTCCCACTCGGTCAACATCAACCCGCAGGCGTTGAAATATCTCAACCGGCTGTCGGATTATCTCTTCGTGCTGTGTCGTCTTACCAATTCGACACGCGGCGGCGATATATTGTGGGTGCCGGGCGGATCGCGGTGATAGCCGATCTGAAGGACCGGTTTTTTGCCACGCGCAGGTTGACCGCCGAACTGGCGGCACCGCTCTCGGATGCCGATGCCACCGTCCAGTCGATGCCCGACGCATCGCCGACAAAATGGCATCTGGCGCATGTGACATGGTTCCTCGAAACCTTCATTCTGCGCGACCATGTTGCGGGTTACCGAGCGTTTGATGACAGCTTCGGCTATCTGTTCAATAGTTACTATGAAGCCGAAGGTGCCCGTCATTCGCGCGCGGCGCGCGGGCTGATTACGCGGCCATCGCTGGCGCAAATTCTGGATTACCGCGCGCATGTAGAGACGGCGCTTCACGGTGAATGGAACAATCTTCCCGAGGCCGCATTGCAACTGACCGAGCTTGCCATCCACCACGAGCAACAACATCAGGAATTGCTGCTGACCGACATCTTGCACCTGTTTTCGCAGAATCCCACTTTGCCGGCTTATTGGCCAGAACCGGGTTTGCGGACCGCGACGCGCGACGCAGCTGCCCCGCTCGGCTGGATCGAAGGCCCGTCGGGCATCCAGTCTATCGGCCATGGCGGTAACGGTTTCGCATTTGACTGCGAAGGCCCGCGGCACGAAGTTTTGCTGCAGCCTTTTGCTTTGGCCGACCGAACGGTGACCAACGGTGAATGGATCCAGTTCATGGATGATGGCGGATATAGTGAACCGAAACACTGGCTGGCCGACGGTTGGGCGTGGGTGCAAAGTGATGGAATCGCCGCGCCGCTTTACTGGCAGCACGATGATGGCCAGTGGCTGTCGTTCGGGCTGGAAGGTTTGCGTGCCGTCGATCCTGCAGCCCCCGTCAGCCATATCAACCTTTACGAGGCCGACGCATATGCTAGCTGGGCAGGCGCGCGGCTTCCGACCGAAGCCGAGTGGGAAGTGGTTGCCGGATCGCGCGATCCCAATGAGGGCAACCAGCTCGATACAGCCGGCGTGGTGCGTCCCGCTGAATCCGAAGCCAGCGCCCTGTTCGGAAACGTCTGGCAATGGACCGGCAGCGCCTATCGCCCGTATCCCGGCTTTCGCGCCGCCGAAGGCGCGGTCGGCGAATATAATGGCAAGTTTATGAGCGGGCAGTTTGTGTTGCGCGGCGGTAGCTGCGCCACACCGCGCGGCCACATGCGCGCCAGTTATCGCAACTTTTTTTACCCGCACCAGCGCTGGCAGTTTACGGGATTGCGTCTGGCGCGCGATGCCTGACGCGCAGTTCAAGGCCGACGTGCTGGCAGGGCTGGCGGGACCCCGCCGCGCGATCCCCGCACGCTGGTTTTATGACGAGCGCGGTTCGAAACTGTTCGACGACATCACTCGATTGCCCGAATATTACCCGACTCGCGTCGAAACCGCTTTGCTCGAAAACTGCCGGACGCATATCGCAGCGCAGATTGGCGCAGGCCATGCGTTAGTCGAATTCGGCGCAGGCAGCGCGACCAAGACACCGTTGCTGCTGGAGGCTGTTGCTCCGTCTGCTTATGTACCCATCGACATTTCTGGCGATTATCTGCGTGATGCAGCGGCGACATTGCAGGCGAAATTCCCGTCGCTGCCGGTATATCCGGTCGAGGCAGACTTCACCAACAGCATCGCATTGCCATCGCAAATTGACGATGCACCGCGGCTCGGTTTTTTCCCCGGTTCAACCATCGGCAACTTCATTCCGCGAAGCGCTGTCGATATGCTCCGGCATATGCGGGGTGTACTGGGAGAGGGTGCCTTTCTGCTGATCGGTTTCGATCGGATCAAGTCACTCGACATCCTGATCGCGGCCTACGACGATGCCGCCGGAGTGACCGCTTCGTTTAACATCAATCTGCTCGACCGCATCAACCGCGAACTGGACGGCGACATTCCCGTTGATGCCTTTACCCACCATGCGGTCTGGAACGATGTCGAAGCGCGAATTGAAATGCATCTTGAGGCGCAGCGCGATGTTTCGTTCGAAGTTTCGGAGGAACGTTTCGCAATGGCAGCGGGTGACAGCATCCATACCGAGAACAGCCATAAATATGATCTTCGCAGCATCCGGCTATTGCTTCGCGCTGGTGGCTGGTCACCTGTCGCCGATTACAGCGATACCGATAATTGGTTCACGCTCGTTTTGGCGCAGGCCAAGCCCTATCATCGCGCGCCCTAACGCCTGCGTCCGCACGGCCCCAGCGAATCGATCACGAACTTGTAATCTGCCTGCGCGCGCGCCGCATTGTCGCTCTCTGCCCCTTCTACCAGTTCATATGACAATGTGCGCGGCAAGCCGCAGGCAAGCCTATACCAGAGCAGCGTATTCTTTGCGGGCGCAGTGGCGGACTCGTCGATGACTTCGGCGGTAGAGACTGCCCAGCGCTTTTCCTGCCCCGGTCGGCTCAATATAGAAAGCGACAATGGCTGCTCGCGCTCGGTTTTCAGGAAAATCTGTGTTTCGCCTTCGCCGATCACCGTTCCCGCGCTGTAAAATGCGCTGATTACACCGGTGACACGTTGCGGCGCGTCAATCAGCACCGCCTCTTTGGTGATGGCGCGCACCAAAACGTCGTTCTCGGCGCTCCACTGGATCAGCGCATTGGGACGGGCGAGCCGGATTTCACCGGGGCGTCCGGCGACGACATTGCCGAGGATGAACATCCGCTGCTTTTTCAGCTTGGGGATTTTGCCTTTGGCATCTTTGGGCACATCGAGCACGAAACGCACACGCGGCGTGACCCCGCCTTGCCCGCGAATCAACGCGGTCACATCGGCCTCTACCAGCATCCGTTGAAGGTTTTCGGGCACGCCGACAGCCTGTTCGGGCGCGACTTTTTGTAAATTCCTGATGGTCGCATCGACAATTAATGGAGAAATAGTCACCAGATCGGCCACATCGGCATAGCTTCCGCCTTGCGCTTGCACCGCCAGCGAAGGGGGAACCGGTAAAATTGTTTGCGCTGAAGCCATGCCGCCAAACACCAGCAAAATTGCCGCAAATCCGTTCCGAACTGTGGCCATAGCCATATTACTTCCTTTCCGCCGCGATGCGCTAGGCGCAACTCCTGTTCTTATCCGAACAGTCCCCTTATGATAACCCGTTCGATGAATTGCCGATGAATCGCAGAATTCGGATTGCCTGCCCTCTTTGCCTTGGCTAAAGCTTGGCGGAATCGAAGACAAAAAATAACTTTTTCGAATTCGCGGGAGCTTCGGGTGCATGATCAAACATGCGCTCGGGGAATGCCGTTTTTATCATGGGAAGTAGGAGAGTCGTTTCCGCATGGCATATGCTGACAACCAAGGGATGAGCACGAACCGTCTAGTTTCGATCGTCATCGTCATCCTTCTTCACGCTTTTCTGGGCTATGCTTTGGTCACCGGCCTTGCATATGAAGCCGTGCAGAATGTGAAGGCAAAGCTGAACGTCGTCGACGTCAAGGAAGAAGAGCCGCCGGAAGAGGAGGAGCCTCCTCCAGAACCCGAGAAACAGATCGAGCCTCCGGTTGTTTCGCCGCCACCTTTGGTGAAGACAGTAACACCGCCGCCGACGATTCAGACAGTAGCTGTGCCGCCGCCGGCGATTACGCTCGTGCCACGTGCCGCTCCGCCAGCGCCTGCCGCTCCGCCCCCTCCGCCACCGCCTGTCGCAAAGCGTCCGAATCCTGTGCCAAAAGGCAATCCGGGTAACTGGGCAAACACCAACGACTATCCGTCGCGTGCGCTTCAGCAGGAACGTGAAGGGACCACCGGATTCCGCGTTACTGTCGGAGCCAATGGCCGAGTTACCAGTTGTGAAATTAGCTCATCCAGCGGCCATCCCGATCTGGATCAGGCGACCTGCACCAACGTTACGCGACGTGCCCGGTTCGACCCTGCGCTTGATAGCAATGGTCAGCCGACAACGGGAACCTATTCGAACCGCGTAAGGTGGCAGATACCGAAGTAAGTTTTTTTAGCCCGGCCAAAGGGGGAGCCTTCAGGTCGGGCATATTGCGAGCAACTCAATTTTTCTGAGAGGAAGTAAAATGTCATTTCTAATCCTTACCGCAGCAGCACAAGGCGAAGCCGCTGCCGCAGCCAAATTCGGCCTTATCCCGGCGCTGAACGAAGGCGGCCCGATTTCATGGTCGATCTTCATCGTCATGGTCATCATGTCGGTATTCTCCTTCTACATCATGTTTACCAAGCTGATCGAACAGCAAAAGGTTCTCAATCAGGCTAAACAGGTCCGTGCCGGTTTCTGGCGTGCGAACACACTTGAAGAAGGTGCCGCCAAGCTCGACAAGAACAGCGCATTCCGCCAGGTCGTCGATGACGGCATTTCGGCTTCGAAACAGCACGGTATGCTGACCGATCCGGTCGAGGCGCATGACTGGCTCCACGGTGCGATGTCGCGTTCGGAAGAATCGATCAATAACAAGCTTGCCGGCGGCCTGCCGTTCCTGGCGACGGTGGGCGCAACTGCTCCGTTCGTAGGGCTTCTCGGTACGGTTATCGGTATCTACTCGGCACTGATCAAGATCGGCATCGCGGGTCAGGCCGACATCGGCAAGATTGCTGGTCCGGTTGGTGAAGCACTGATTATGACCGCGATCGGTCTGTTCGTTGCTGTGCCTGCGGTGCTTGCATACAACTGGTTGCAAGCGCGCAACAAGTCGATTGCCCGCAGCCTGTCGACCTTCTCGAACGATGTGCTCGGTTACATCTCGTCGGGCGGCCGTCTGAAGCCAGCTATCACTGCGCCTGCGCAGGTCGGCAAGCCTGTGCCAGCCGCAGCGGTCAAGAAGTAAGATTGGGTCAGGGTCGCCGCGTGGTCGGCGGCCCCATTTCCC
Source organism: uncultured Sphingorhabdus sp. (assembly GCA_964591835.1). Taxonomy (GTDB): domain Bacteria; phylum Pseudomonadota; class Alphaproteobacteria; order Sphingomonadales; family Sphingomonadaceae; genus Sphingorhabdus_B. Next base: position 40,048 of record CAZQBS010000015.1, read on the forward strand.
GACCCAATTTAGTTAGAGAGGATTAGCCAATGGCAGTCAGTTCAGGAGGCGGCGGCAGTGATACGCCAATGTCTGACATCAACACGACTCCACTTGTGGACGTCATGCTGGTGCTCCTTATCGTGTTCCTCATCGCCATTCCCGTTGCCATCCAGACCGTGAAAATGGAAATACCGGTGGTTGCGTTCGAGCCGACCAAGGCAAAGCGTGAAAACGTACTGCTGTCGATAACGACCACTGACGCTGGTGGTCGCGATCCGGGTTCAGAAGGCTTCGAAGGCGCCAATCCAGGCGGCGAATGCCGGATTTACTGGGGCACGACCCCGATCGACTCGACCGAACTGGTCGATCGTGCGGCCAAGCATCTGAAGCGCGAATTTGAAATACTCGGCGGTGAAGAAGCCGCAGCGGCAGGCCAGATCTTACCCGAAATGCTGCCCGAGGCGCATATTCGCGGCGACATCAACACGCCCTATCGCTGCATAGGCGGCGCGATTTACTCGATGCAGATGGCAGGTTTTGCCCGTGTCGGGTTCATCTCGTCACCGTTCGTTCTCGCCGACGCGAAATAAGCGTTCGGACTTTTGAGGAGTACATAATATGGCAATGAGTGGCGGCAAGGATGATGGCCAGCCGATGATGGAAATGAACACGACGCCGTTGATCGACGTCATGCTCGTTCTCCTCATCATGCTGATGATCACCATTCCCCCGGTAACCCATGCGGTCAACATCGACCTGCCGGTAAACGACCCAAATCAGCCTCCACCGGAGGTTCCTATCGACCCGGTGATCAACAAGATCATCATTCTGCCCACCGGCGAAATCCAGTGGAACGGTACACCGGTATCCTTGCAGCAGGTTGAGCAGTATCTGGCGCAGACCAAATCGATGAACCCCGAGCCTGAACTCCAGTTCCAGCCCGCCCCGACCGCACGGTACGACATCGTCGATCAGGCACTGGCAGTGGTGAAACGGAGCGGAATCACCAAATTCGGTTTTGTCGGCAATGAACAATATCGCGTATTCGGCAAGGCAGAAGCCCCCGGCGGCTAAGCTTTATCGCAATCGATACAGGAAAGGGCGGCCCGCAACGGCCGCCCTTTTGTTATTGTGCGCTCATTGAGGTTTTTCGCGTGACAGCCGCGTCATCAGGATCGCCGCGCGCTTGGCTTGCCGCTTGATACTGTCCAGATCGACCGTCTCGCCCGGCGCGTGGTCGCCGCGGCTGTAGGCACCGAGGCCGACCAGCCCGTCGACGTCATTCGCAACAAAACTGATGTCGCCCGCACCGCGCTTCAGCGGATCGAGCGGAGCCTGTTCGGCCAGCCCCAAATCGCGGTTCACCTTGTTGAGTTTTCCAAGCAACGCGGTGTTGCCTGCGGTCGGTGCCATCGCCGGATAGCCGCCGGGATCGAAACTGATTTTGGCCGAGGTCTTGGGCGCAGAGCCGGCGACGATCGCCTGCATCCTGTCTCGAACCCGGGCGCTCTGTTCTTCGGACAGGGTGCGGAAATCGCCGCGTGCCAGCGCGATGCCGGGAATGATGTTGGTCTTGCCCTTCGCACTCGCGCGGATGCCACCGGCGTCAATCTCTGCCTCCTGCCCGGCGGCAATCAGGCCGATGTTGAAAGTCAGGTTTGGCTCGGGCAATTCGGTGCGGAAGCGGTGAATGATCCGAGCGAGCTCAAACGCCGCGCCGTCGCCATAGGTGCCGTCGAAAATGAGCGAGCTGTGACCGGTGACGCCCGATACTTCCAATTTCCAGCTGTTCGACGAGCGCCGCGAGATAACGCCCATGTCCTGGCCGCCTTCGATCGACAGTCCCTCGAAATCGAGCGCGACATCGGCCAGCTTGCCCGCAGCGATCAAGCTGGCGCGCGCAATCTCGACCGGGTCGCCTGCATCCTCTTCATCGCCGGTCATGTGGATTTCGATGTTGGCGTCTTTCAATGTGCCACCCGCCTGCATCGCGCGAAGTGCCGCAACAATGACGACCATCCCGCCCTTGTCGTCGCCGGCACCCGGACCTTCGGCCATGTTGCCGTTCCGGACAAACTTCTGGAACGGGCTGTCCGCTTCGAACACCGTGTCGAGATGCGCGATCAACAGCAGTTTTTTGGTACCCTTCTTTCCCGACTTGCTCGCAACCAGATGCCCGGCGCGTTTGACCGCAGCCATGTCTTCCCAGCTTAACCTGAAGCCGAGCGGCTCGAGCTCGGCGCGCATCATCTGCCCGACCTTCTCGACGCCTTCGAGGTTCAGCGAACCGCTATTCTGATTCACAAGCCGCTCCAGCAACGCCACTGAGCGCTCATGTTCGGCATCGACCGTGGCCACCATCTTTGCTTCGCCCTTGGACAATTGCGCCAGCGCGGGCGAGATAAAGGCAAACGCGACTGTCACAGCCAATAGCGGTAGCGAACGGATCATAGCGGGTTCTCCAAAGCAGATTTTCGACGGTTCTGCCGCGCTTTGCCCGCGCCCGCAAGCGCGTTAAACAAGCTGCCGTCAGACCGTATCCTGAAGCTCCCGCCGCGCTACGGCAAAGTCCGCAACCGGAACCTTCACCCCCGCCACCCGTTTATCCATTATAGGAACAACCATAAATCGAGACTCCCAATGAAAAGTCGCATTTTACTGGCTGGCATTGCGCTGGCTACACTCACCCCTTCGATAGCCATGGCGCAGGACGATGGCTGTCGCCGTGACAGCAATGGCCGGATTATCGGCACCGTCGTCGGCGCTGGCGCTGGCGGATTGCTCGGCAACGTTATTGCCGGTCGCGGTGACCGGACCGAAGGCACGATCATCGGCGGCATCATTGGCGCTGTCGTCGGCAACCAGGTCGGCAAAACGTCGGATCGCGGCTGTAACCGCGCTTATGGCTATTACGACCAGCAAGGCCGCTGGCACGCGACGGGCATCAGCACCAACGAAGCACGCGGCTATTATGACCGCGATGGACGCTGGGTAGAAGGCGCGCCCAACGGTTATTACGACCGCAACGGACGTTGGGTCATGGCTAGCAACAGTTCCGACACCAACGGCTATTGGGACAGAGATGGTCATTGGGTGCCAGCGACGGCCAGCGGCTATTATGATCGAAACGGCAGGTGGGTCGGCGGCAGTGCAAGCGGCTATTATGACACGCAGGGTCGATGGATCGCTGGTCCTGTCCGCGGTAGATACGATGAACGCGGCCGCTGGATCGAAGGCGATTCCAGCAGCGATAGTGAAAGCAACGGTAGCTGGACCTCAATCGAACAACCCGGCTATTATGACAATGGTCGCTGGCGTCCCGGTCGGGCGTACGGTTATTATGACTCACGCGGTCGCTGGATATCGACCGGTGGTGTCGGCAACGCAATGAACGACGGCCGTGAAAATATGGCCCGCGCTTACGGCTATTATGACCAGCAAGGCCGCTGGCACGCTACGGGCATCAGTACCAACGAAGCGCGCGGCTATTATGACCGCGACGGACGCTGGGTCGAAGGGGCGCCGAACGGCTATTATGACCGTAACGGTCGCTGGGTCGCCTCTAACGGTAGCCATCAGGACAATGGCTATGTCGACAGCAACGGCTATTGGGTCCCGGCTTCGACCGCCGGCTATTACGACCGTGACAATCGCTGGGTCGCTGGCACGTCGAGCGGCTATTATGACACCAACGGCCGCTGGGTCGCGGGGCCGACACGTGGTCGTTACGATTCGCGTGGCCGCTGGATTGCTGGCGATCCGGGATATCCCGAATCGAATGGCAATATGAGCGCGATGGAGCAACCGGGCTATTACGACCAGAACGGTCGCTGGCGCGCTGGTCAGGCCTATGGCTATTATGACAGCCGTGGCCGCTGGGTTTCGACCGGCGGTAATGGCGACGCCAGTTATAACAGTAGTGACCGCTATAACGACAACACCAATTATGTGTCGGGAACCGGGTCGTATGACATGGATCAGATGCCGACCGACATTCCCACGCGGATCAGCTGGCTGCGCGAATATGTGCGTGAAGGCGAAAGAGCTGGGCGTATCCGCCGCGCCGATGCTAATTATGCACGAGCCGAACTGGACGCCACGGCGACACAGGAACGGATGTTTAACCGGGACGGTAACTTCACGATGCGGGAGGAACGCCAGATCAGCAGGCGGCTCGACCGGCTGACCAATCGCCTTGATCGCAACTGGCGTCAGGCCAACCGCTATTGAGCTGAGCCTGAATTAAAAAGGCCCGGCGGTCCCCCAACCACCGGGCCTTCAGCTATAGATCCGATGCGTAGGATCAGTAGCTGTAATACATGTCGAACTCGACCGGGCTTGGCGTCATTTCCCAGCGGGCGACGTCTTCCATCTTGAGTTCGATATAGGCGTCGATCTGGTCCTTGGTGAACACATCACCTTTCAGCAGATAATCGTGATCGGCTTCGAGGCATTCGAGCGCTTCACGCAAAGAACCGCAGACCGTGGGAACCTCGGCGAGCTCTGCAGGCGGCAAGTCGTAGAGGTTCTTGTCCATCGCTTCGCCTGGGTGGATCTTGTTCTGGATGCCGTCGAGGCCGGCCATGAACAACGCAGCATAAGCCAGATACGGGTTCGCCATCGCGTCGGGGAAGCGGACTTCCACGCGCTTGGCCTTCGCGCCCGCGCCGTAAGGAATACGGCACGAAGCCGAACGGTTGCGCGCCGAGTAAGCAAGCAAGACGGGGGCTTCGTAACCCGGCACCAGACGCTTGTAGCTGTTGGTGGTGGGGTTGGTGAAGGCGTTGACCGACTTCGCGTGTTTGATGATGCCGCCGATGAAATAGAGGCACATATCGGAAAGCCCGGCATAGCCGTCGCCCGCGAACAATGGCGTTTTACCCTGCCAGATTGAAAGATGTGTGTGCATCCCCGAGCCGTTATCTTCCTTGATCGGCTTGGGCATGAAAGTCGCGGTCTTGCCGTAGGCATGGGCTACCTGATGCACGACATATTTGTAGATCTGCATCCGGTCGGCGGTCTGGGTCAGCGTACCGAAGGTCAGACCAAGCTCGTGCTGCGCGGCGGCGACTTCGTGGTGATGCTTGTCGCAGGGCAGGCCCATTTCGAGCATGGTCGAGACCATCTCGCCGCGAATGTCCATGCAGCTATCGACCGGAGCGACGGGGAAATAGCCGCCCTTGGCGCGCGGGCGGTGGCCCATATTGCCGCTGTCATATTTGGTGCCGCTGTTGGTCGGCAGCTCGATATCGTCGATCTTGTAATAGCTGGTGTTGTAGCTGTTTTCGAAGCGGACGTCGTCGAACATGAAGAATTCGGCTTCGGGGCCGACATAGACGGTGTCGCCGATGCCGGTGGTCTTGAGGTACGCTTCGGCGCGCTTTGCGGTCGAACGCGGGTCGCGGCTGTAGAGTTCGCCAGTCGAAGGTTCGACGATGTCGCAGAACAGGATCATCATCGGGGTGGCCGAAAACGGATCGATGTAGCAAGCCTCGAGATCGGGCTTCAAAATCATGTCGGATTCGTTGATCGCTTTCCAGCCTTCGATCGACGAACCGTCGAACATCAGGCCGTCTTCCAACTCGTCCTCGCCGATCACGCCCGAACACATGGTCAGATGCTGCCATTTGCCCTTGGGGTCGGTGAAGCGGACATCGACCCACTCGATCTCCTCGTCCTTGATGCGTTTGATGATGTCCTTGGCGGTGGTGGCCATGATGCTTTCCTTCTTTGTCTTGGCTTTTTCGGGTGTTTTGGATTTTGGTTTAGACGGCATCGTTGTCACGCTCGCCGGTGCGGATGCGGAGTGCGGTTTCGACTGGGATGACGAAAATCTTGCCATCGCCAATGCGGCCAGTGACAGCGGCGGCAGCAATCGCCTCGACCACGCGGTCGGCAAGGCTGTCTTCAACCACGACCTCAAGCTTCACCTTGGGCAGGAAATCGACGACATATTCGGCACCGCGATAGAGCTCGGTATGGCCCTTCTGGCGGCCAAAGCCCTTGGCTTCGGTAACGGTGATGCCAGACACGCCGACCTCGTGCAGCGCCTCTTTGACTTCGTCCAGTTTAAACGGCTTGATGATCGCTTCGATCTTTTTCATGGTAGTCCCCTAGATGGCGCGTGTGGCAAATGCTCCGCGCGCGCGGATTATGTATGTTGCTTATCAAATATCGTGCCAGTTTTCCGCCACGCTTTTGCGCGAATTTTGATTCAAATCAGACGGTTGCGCTGCCTAAATATTAGGCAGATGTGCGATTCATGGGCAGCAAGATGCGCGGATGGCCACCTCCATTTGCTCCGCCGCATTGTCGTAAATCCGCGCGCGAAGGTTGAAAACAATCTGTTCGGGCGTCGTTCCTGGAGTTCCGCCGCTGAAAGGCGGGGCCGGGTCATATTCGAGCGCAAGCTGGATGGTGCGGGCAACCTCTTCGCCGGAAATTATTGCGATCAGTTCGAGCGCGAAGTCTATCCCCGATGTCACGCCGCCCGCGGTCACCAGATTACCATCGCGGACGACGCGTGCAGATTCGTACGTCGCGCCGAACAGCGGTAGCAAATGAGTGTACGCCCAGTGGCAGGTGGCGCGCTTGCCTTGCAACAAACCCGCCGCACCGAGAATGAAGGCTCCGGTGCAGACGCTCGTGACCCATTTCGCGGCTGCCGCTTGGTCGCGAACGAAATCGACAATGGCCGGATCGGTAATCGCCTCGCGAACGCCGTGGCCGCCGGGGACGCAGATGATGTCGGCCTGCGGACAATCGGTAAAGCTGCGGCCGGGCAGGATCGAAAAGCCGCTGTCGGTGGTGACGGGTTTGCCGTCCTTTGAGGCGACGAACAGCTTGCCGCCAGGCAAGCGCGAGAGGAATTGCACCGGTCCTGCAAAATCGAGTTGGGTGACATTGTCGAAGAGGACGAAAACGATGTTCATGCCATCAACTAAACCGCTTGTCGGCAAAAGCAAAGGGCCGCCGGATTGCTCCGACGGCCCAGTTTACCGGACGTTCCGGGAGGATGGAACGTTTACCAGTAAAAGCCTCGATAGGCGCGGATCACGCGTCCGGTGCGGGTGTTGACCAGCAGCACATCGTTATAATGACGCACGTAGGTCTGGAAGCGACCAGGTTGCGGCAGGCGGTAGTTCGAGTAGTTATTTACCCGGTAGCGCGGTGCATAATAGCTCTGGCCGATGCTCACGCCCGTATTGAATGTCCGGTAACGGAACGGCGCGTTAAAGCGGCTTCCACGAAACGCCTGACGGTTGCTCTGGCGATAATCGCGCCAGTCTTCGCGCCGCTCCTGCTTGGCTTCACGGACGTCGCGCCGTTCCTCACGAATGTCGCTGCGGTCACCGTAACGCTTCGCTTGCTCAAGTTCACGCTGCTCTTCACGAACGTCACGATTATTGCGCTGCATTTCGCGCGTTTGCGCCTGTGCCGCCAAAGGGGAGAGGGTGGCGGCGACAGCTGCTGCGGTTATCAAAAATCTCTTCTTCATCGTCTGTCTCCTTGTCGAACCAACAAACCCATTGCTGCGTCTGTTGTTCCCTTTTTAAGGAGCCGACTTTGAACGCGCGGAAAACAACGCGTTCAGAAACAAGACATTAGTGTCGCAAATTGTAACCGGTCGTTCCTCCCCATCTTGCGCAGATGGGGAGGATGAAACTTAGCTGAATTCAACGACCAAAGCGGTCGCTTCACCGCCCCGCTTCTGCATTGGCGCTAGAACGCGGCGGTCAGCGCGGTGACGATCGGTGCGCCAGACACTTCAACCGCCGGCCATATATCTATTTCTTGGCGGGCATCACTGTGACGGTTTCACCTTTGTCGCTTGTGGACGTAAAACTTCCGTCAGCACCGGGCTTAGTCGACGTCCAGCAAACCTCCGCTTCATCGCCGTCGGCATCAAAGCACTCTTTGCCATCCTTGATGGAAAACTTGCCTTTGACTTCCTTGCCGTCCGAGTCAGTGTCGACAAAGGTGCCATCTTCATTGATACGCGTCTTGCCCATCTTCCCGTCGGCCAACTTAACGTCATAGTCGCCAACGAACGATGCCGAGTCGGTCTCGGCAGTTACCGCAGCTTCAGCCGGGACTGCCTCGGTTTCCGCGGCCTTTTCAGACTGTTGCGAGCAGCCGGCCAACGCGGCAATTGCCGCAATCATCACTATTTTCCTCATCATTTCTCTCCCTCTCGTTGCGACCAAAGGAGGCTATGCCGGCGAACTGGCGATGGCAATCTCTATGTGAAATACCTGACCCTAGACCAGCTCGACCGCCAGCGCTGTCGCTTCGCCGCCGCCGATGCACAGGCTGGCAACGCCCTTAGTCTTGCCGTGGCGTTGAAGTGCGGCGATCAACGTGGTGATAATCCGTGCGCCCGACGCACCGATGGGATGACCCAAAGCGGTAGCGCCGCCGTGGACGTTGATCTTGTCGTGCGGGATGGCCAGATCGTGCATCGCAAACATTGCAACGCAGGCAAAGGCTTCGTTGACTTCGAACAGGTCGACATCGGCGATGCTCCAGCCAGCCTTTTCAAGGCATTTGGTGATCGCGCCGACGGGGGCGGTGGTAAAGGCCGATGGTTCCTGCGCGTGTGCACCGTGCGCGACGATGCGCGCGACGGGCTTCAGGCCTTTGGCATCGGCGACCGACTGGCGCGTAAGGACAAGGGCTGCGGCGCCGTCCGAAATCGACGAGCTGGTGGCCGCCGTAATCGTGCCGTCCTTCGCAAAAGCGGGGCGAAGGCCGGGAATCTTGTCGGGCATCCCCTTACCGGGCTGCTCGTCGGTATCGACCACGACATCGCCCTTGCGCGTGGCGACGGTGACCGCGACGATCTCGTCCTTGAACGCGCCGTCGGCAATTGCGGCCTGCGACCGGCGGAGCGATTCGATGGCGTAATTATCCTGTGCTTCGCGGGTCAGCTGATATTCGTTGGCGGTGTCCTGCGCAAATGTTCCCATCGCGCGGCCAGCCTCATAGGCATCCTCAAGCCCGTCGAGGAACATATGATCGTAAGCCGTATCATGCCCGATGCGCGCACCGCCGCGATGCTTTTTGAGGAGGTAAGGTGCGTTGGTCATGCTCTCCATCCCGCCCGCGATGACATAATCGACAGACCCTGCGGCCAACGCCTCGCTGCCCATGATTACAGTCTGCATCCCCGATCCGCACACCTTGTTGACCGTCGTTGCCTGGACTGATTTGGGCAGGCCAGCCTTGATCGCCGCCTGACGCGCAGGGGCCTGGCCCAGCCCTGCGGGAAGCACGCAGCCCATATAAATGCGCTCGATATCTTTCGCATCGACGCCCGAGCGCTCTACCGCAGCCCTGACTGCGGTTGCGCCCAAGTCGGTCGCGGCAACATCGGCGAAAACGCCCTGCATTCCGCCCATCGGGGTGCGGGCGTAGGACAGGATGACGACGGGATCGGTGGCGGTCATATTGAATTCCTCAAGAGTTTGTTGAGCGCCATATAGGAATATGCGTCTGGTTAGAACAGGGCTTTCAGGTCGCGCTTCATGATTTTGCCGTTGGCGTTACGCGGCAGGGTATCGGTGCAGAATATGATCTTCACAGGAATCTTGAACTTGGCGAGCCGGGCACCGACCCACGCCTTCAGTTCGTCTTCGCTTGCCGACTCGCCCGGCGCCAGGTGGACGACCGCAGCGGGTTCCTCACCCAGCGTCTGGTGCGGGATGCCGACCAGTGCCGCGTCGGTAACGGCCGGATGTTCGTAGAGAATGTTTTCGACTTCTGACGAGTAGATGTTCTCGCCGCCGCGAATGATCATGTCCTTCGCGCGGTCGACAATATAGCAAAAGCCTTCATCGTCGAGCCGCGCCAGATCGCCGGTGCGCACCCAGCCATCGACGAAGGTCTCGGCGGTAGCCTCTGGCCTGTTCCAGTAGCCTTTGACGATTTGCGGCCCGCGCGCCCACAGTTCGCCGACTTCGCCGACAGGCAGTTCGGTGGTTGCATCCTCGGACATGATTTTCAGGTCGGATGCCGCGACCGCCGGCCCGCAACTGTCCGGGCGGTTGAGATAGTCTTCGGCGGTGTGCCCAGTGACTGTTGCCATCGTCTCGGTCATCCCCCAGCCATTGCCGGGGAACGCGCCGAAGATTTCGTGGATTTTGGCAACCAGTTCGGGGGCAGACGGCGCACCGCCATAGCTGATCGTGTCGATCGAACTCAGATCATACTGGTTGCGGTCGGGATGCTCGATCAGTTGCCATGCGATATACGGGACGCCACCGGTGGCATTGACCTTTTCGGACTGGATAATCTCAAAAGCTGTCACGGTATCCCATTTGTGCATGAAGATCATTTTGTGACCTGCCTGGATCGTCGGGATCATAACGGCCGAGCAGGCGGTGACATGGAACATCGGCACCACCACCAAGGCCGTTCGCACCGAAGGCTCCGGCAGCGGATCGCCGCGCCGCAATATCGTCGCTGCTGCGGAGTAGGCCGCTGACAGTGCATTGGTCAGCATATTGCGGTGCGAACCGAGCGCCCCCTTTGGCTTGCCCGTGGTGCCGCTGGTGTAGAATATCGTAACCGCGTCGTCGGGTGCGATGGCAACATCGGGCAACGCGCGGTCGGGCAGGGTGGCATAGGCGCTCACCTCGCCTATGAATTCTTCGAGTTGACGGGCAGGTGATGCCAGACCGCTGCGGCCTCGGGCGACCACTATATGCTGCAAATCGGGCATTTCAGTATGATGCGAGGCCATCCGGTCCCAGCGTTCGCCATCGCAGATCAGCAGTTTGGCACCCGAATCGGCCATGCCGAAAACCAGCTCTTCGCTGGTCCACCAAGCATTTAGTGGAACGACAATCGCTCCCGTGACTGCGGCGGCAAAAAACGCCACCGGCCATTCGGGCAGGTTGCGCATCGCGAGTGCTACGCGGTCACCTTTGGCCACGCCGAGATCCTGCAACGCCGCCGCCAATGCTGCCACCGCACGGTGCCAGTCCGAATAGGTCATCCGCTCGTCATTGAAGACCACGAACTCGCGGTCGCCGAATGTTTTGGTGTGCTCGGCAAGCGCCGAAAGCGTCGGCAGCGCGTTTTTCCAGACTCGCGTGGGCAAGCCTTCGATATCGACGACTTCCATTTCGAACGGCATTCCAGGGGCGCACAATGCTGCTTTGGCAGCATCGCGGCTCATCGCGGGCCAGCCAGCGGGCGGGGTCCATTTTTTGCCTGCTTCGATCATGATCTTCCTCTCCATTCGCGACGCTTTGTGCGCTCCACCGCTGTCGCTTACGCCATTATGGTTTTCATTTGCAACGCTTCGCGCTAGCTTTTCATCAAGCGATTAAACTGGAGAGAGATCATGGCCGCTGATATGCAATTAGTGCTGGAAAAACAGCGGGCGAGTTTCACCGCCGCGCTGCCTGAACCGATGTCGGTCCGCCGCGACAGGATGGACAGAGCGATTGCGTTGCTGATCGACCATGCCGAGGCTTTCGCCAAGGCCGTCTCTGCGGACTTCGGCCATAGAAGCCGCGACCAGACGCTGATGACCGACATCATGCCCTCGGTCAGCGCGATGAAACACGCCAAGAAGCATTTCGAAAGTTGGGCCAAGGGGGAAAAGCGCAAAGCGACTTTTCCGCTGGGCCTGCTCGGCGCGAAGGCCGAGATAATCTACCAGCCCAAGGGAGTCGTCGGTGTGGTTGCGCCGTGGAACTTCCCGGTGGGCATGGTGATGGTGCCGATGGCGGGCATATTGGCCGCAGGCAACCGCGCGATGATTAAACCTTCGGAATTTACCGAAGCGGTGTCCGTGCTTTTTGCCGAAGTCGTGCCGAAATATTTCGCCGAGGAAGAAATGGCCGTATTCACCGGCGGGCCGGAGGTCGGGATGGCATTCTCCAAGCTTGCGTTCGACCATATGATCTTCACCGGCGCGACCTCTGTCGGCAAGGACATCATGCGTGCCGCCGCCGATAATCTGGTACCCGTGACACTCGAGCTTGGCGGCAAGTCGCCGACAATTATCGGACGTAGCGCTGATTTGAAGAAAGCCGGTGACCGGATTGCTTTGGGCAAGATGATGAACGCCGGACAAATCTGCCTCGCGCCGGATTATCTGCTGGTCGCCAAGGAGCAGGAAAGCGATATGATCGAGGCGGTGAAGGCAGGGGTGCAGTTGCAATATCCGAGCCTGCTCGCGAACGACGATTACACATCGGTGGTCAACAGGCGCAATTACGAGCGGCTTCAGGGCTATCTCGCCGATGCCCGCGACAAGGGGGCCGAGCTGATCGAGGTCAATCCGGCCGGCGAGGACTTCGCATCGTCGAACGGGAACAAGATGCCGCTCACCGTCGTCCGCAATGTCACCGACGACATGAAGGTGATGCAGGAGGAAATCTTCGGTCCGATCCTGCCGGTGATGACCTATGCCAGCATGGACGAGGCGGTCGATTATGTGAACGCGCACGACCGGCCGCTGGGGTTATATTATTTCGGTACCGACAAGGCGGAGGAGAACCGCGTACTCTCGCGCACGATTTCGGGCGGAGTCACGGTTAACGATGTCATTTTCCATAACGCGATGGAGGACTTGCCGTTCGGCGGGGTAGGTCCATCGGGAATGGGTAATTATCACGGTGCCGACGGCTTCAAGACCTTCAGCCACATGCGCGCGGTTTACCGCCAGACAGGGATGGATGTGGCGGGCATCGGTGGTTTCAAGGCACCTTATAGCAAGGCGACAGCCAAGACCTTGGCGAAGGAACTGAAGAAATAACCGTCGTCCCCGCGAAGGCGGGAACAACGATAAGGCGTTGCATCCCCCCGCACCCTTCGCTAGAGGCAACCGCCGTGCCCCAGTGGTGGAATTGGTAGACGCGCTGGACTCAAAATCCTGTTCTGAAAGGAGTGCCGGTTCGAGTCCGGCCTGGGGCACCATTCCAAAATAGCAGGTCGTAGATTTTCATCGGTCACCTCGGCGAACTCTTCAAACGTTATTACTTCGATCAATATCGTCCCGAGAGAAGAGCGCCAGCGCCAAGCACTCGGGTTTCAAGACCAAGGTATATTATCAGAGATATAGGGAAGCCTCGCCTCACTCGATCTGAGATTTGAGAAAAGACGCAGCTCCTATTATGGGCAGATCTGGCCTATCGATGCTCCAAATCGGTACTGTGGAAAGCACGGGCCGAAACCTTCCCTTTGCAACGAACCGCTCCCGAAATACTGCCGATAGCTTATGATCAGATACATTAAGTATGCCCGGGCCGGCCAAGTAAATTCCACCCCAGGCGCCAACGGCCAGCGCGATGCTCCCACAGAAAGACCCCAGCAAGCTCGCACGCATTTGTGGAATAGATGCCTTTTCGGCGTTCGGAATCAAGCGATCTATTGCGAGAGTATTCAAATGAGCGAGCGCACGTTCATAAGACAGATGCCCGTGCCGCAGCCGGGTGCTTTCGAGCAATCGCTTCTCATCCTCGGAGTCGAGGGGACATGTCATATGTCCCCCCTCGCCATCCATCACAAACGTTCGTCCGTTATCACTCACGGCTATGCACGCTGCACCCAATCCGTCGCCAACCCAGATCACCGCACGACGATCTGGTCCGTTGGAACTCGACTTCACTCCATCCAAAGGACGAATGTCCAAAGCTCCAAGGGATCGTGTAGACCAGGCAACGGCAGACACGTCATTCAAAACCAGAGGCCTTCGTCGAAGCAAAGTTTCGAGCCCCGATATGGAAATGAACCAACGTCCGTTCGTAACTCGAATTGAGTCACCGCGAACCGCACCGGCCACCGACAGTACGAAGGCTCGACCTGCGAGTGGCAGGGATAATTCCTGCGAAAAGCGTTGAACGGTCTCTGTGAAGGTCGAAAACTCGGCGCTCGAGTAAGTTCGTTTGCTTGCCGGATCTATCTTGCCGTCGAATGATGTAGCTGCAAACATAACGGTCGGACCGCTGACACTAGCAACAATGGCTCGCGCATCTTGCACATCATCTAACGCACGCGCTTGCAGATCACCACTCAAGTTTCAACTTTCTGAGCAGCGCTGGCGTACGAGTGCTGCCGTTGCACCTGCGACAAATGTTGGTCCGATTGACTGGTATTGGAAACCTTGCGGGCCCATCGGCAAAAATCATGCGGCATGAGTTACAGCAGATAATGCCGAGGGGCGTGTCAATGTGATCGGCATTTCGATGGTCCGGAGTTCGGCGGCAGACTGCTTCGCCACTTCGATTATTTCGCATACCTCAAGGAGATGACTGAGGCCGACCGGTTCTTCAGTGCCATGAAGAATACATTGCGACACCAATTCATAAAAAGTTTGCTGCCGCCCAACTGGTACCCTCAGGCGCTCCACTGGCAAGCCCGGTAGATAAAGTTGCAAATCGTCATTATCAAGTCCGAACGCACTGTCGCACGGACGTAAACCGGCATCCAATTGCTGCTCCTGCACGTCTGGGCAGCGCTTGATCAAACTCCCCCTAGTGCCGCTTGCGAAAAATCGAGGCTGTCCGCCCGATTTTCCGTCTGGGGACAGCAAGCTGGCATGAAGGATTGCTCTTCGGTCGGGATAGTGGAGCACAACATGTGCCCAGTCATCTGCTTTTGCACCCGCTCTCAGACACGCTAAGTCAGCCGTAACCGCGATCGGTCTGCCAAACAGCAACAGCACTTGATCGACAATATGCGGCCCGAGATCGAACCAAACGCCTGACCCTAGCGAACCGTCTTCCCGCCATCGATCGACAACAGTTGGACGAAACCGACAGAGGTGCGATTCAAAATGAGTTACGTTTCCTATACGATCATTCGAAATCGCCTCTTGGACGGCGAGAAAGTCACTGTCCCAACGCCGATTATGAAAAGCAAACAGGCGACGGTGCTGCGCCTTCGAGATATTAACCAGTCGCCCGGCATCTCGGACCGTCAGCGCCACCGGCTTGTCAACGACGACATGCTTTCCTGCCAGCAAAGCCCTCTCGGCCAAGGAGGCATGGGTTGCTGTCGGCGTAGCAACAACGACAACGCTAATCTCTTCATCAGTCAGAACGTCTTCCGCGCAGTCAGCTATGCGGATGTCAGGATCGAGCGCCTGTATCTCGGCAACGCGAGTTGACCATATTGTTTTAAGTTGAAATTCGGGAATAGCTGCGAGCAATGGTGCGTGAAAAAGGCGTCCGGCCAAGCCATATCCGAGCAGCCCCACTTTGACTTTTTCGAGGCTCATCCGGCGACCTATCAAACAGAGTTGAGACAAAAGAGGATGACGATACCTAAGTATCGCCATCCATCTCCCATTTTACATCTTCACGCGGAGTCCCACCGTGAAGGTCCGTCCCAACGCGTCATACGTTCCAGCATATGGTACCGAAAATGTTGTTGTCGGGTGAGGAGAAATCGGAGGGTCGGTGTCTAACAGGTTTGTGATGGTTAAGTAGAACTCGCCAAGCCCCTTAACCTTCGCAGTGCCTGTGACGTCGGTGTAAGCAATGGCAGGGATGTCATTTTGGTCGATATCGACTCCCTCTACAAAGTTAGCGTCGATAAGCGACTTCGCGATGAAGCGCTCTTGTACGAACAATCCAAAGGTTTCTCCCTCGTAATTGAACTGGACCGTCGCCCGCCACTTGGGATTTAGCTGCCAGAGGTAACTTGTCTGCGCGCCGCCACCACGCAGGTTGATGCGGGAGCCAACTGCCGGCTGGATAAAGTCCTTGGTGTTGACGTTGAGGAATCCTCGCAAGCCGAACCTACCTGAGTCGGTTTCCACATTGTATTGTGCTTCAATATCCCAGCCTTGCACCCGCTGAACGTTCAAATTCTGGGGGGAGGTGAGCACCGTCAATACACCGTTCGAAAAGCTCTGCAACGCGCAATATGTTTGATCGCCAGCGGCACAACGATTGATCTGCTGTTGTGCCGACAGGCTACCGATCGCGCTCCTCAATTTGATATCGTAATAATCGACCGAGGCTTGGAAACCGGGGATGAAGCTAGGCTTGAATACTGCACCAAAGGTCAGTGTATCAGCCTTTTCGGGGACAAGGTTGGGGTTACCGAGGGTCAGTTGAAAGATTGGCCCCGTCGTGGCGACCGTGGCGGGCGGCGCGACATACGTTGCCGTGCTGCTCGAAAACTGACTGCCGTTGTAGAGATCGAGGATATTGGGAGAACGGATATCGCGCGATCGAGTGATGCGGAAGCGCACATCCTCGACAG
>CAZQBS010000016.1:0-55804 GCA_964591835.1 uncultured Sphingorhabdus sp.
GCGGTGGTCGTTGGAAGCTCGTTTTGCAGCGTGTGCCGATCGATCATGTCGAAAAGCGGGTCCGCATTTCCGGTGTAATTGTTGCCGACGGACTGATCGACGTCGATGCTCTCGAACCACACCAACTAATCCAGTAATATTCTGCGATAGTTGCGACACTCCGCTCGACTTCGTTCGATAAGCGAGCATTGGTCTGGGTGTGACGCACGGCTAGAAAGCCGCGTAAACAAGCCCTGCAGGAGCGGGGCTGTGGGTGGTGGGGGCGGCATGCTGCTGCTCCGTTTACGGAGAACCACCCATGACGAAGAAACAAGAGGCTAAGCCGACTGCCGAAACGGTCCAATCGGCACCAACGACCAAGAACCAGCAAGTTATCCACCTTTTGAGCCGTGAAGGCGGGGCGACACTTGAGGAGATGTCAACTCTAGCAGGCTGGCTGCCCCACTCGACCCGTGCCTTTATGACTGGCCTGAAGAAAAAGGGCCATATCATTGAAAGCAAAAAGGTTGATGATATCCGTCGATACCTCATTGTAGTTACCGGAGGCGAATGATGGTCCGCGCCGACAAACTTCGGATGCAGCTGACAGCACTGGAAACGATGTCGCCATCGGAACTCCAACTATCTTGGTCCGGCCTCTCCGGAAGGGATTTGCCGCACGCATCGTCCAGATTGCTTCGGCATCTGATAGCGCGGCGGATACAAGAGAAAGCTCTCGGCAAACTTGCCACCCAGGTTGAGCGAGAGCTTGACCGTCTTTGTAAAAAATGAGTAGCGAGGCACCTTCATCCCGCGGACAAGGCCTCGTTCTGCCGGGAACCAGATTCATCCGGGAATGGAACGGTAAGACCATCGCCGTGACAGCGGTTCGAGTGGAACAGCGAGATCTATCGCTCACTTTCTGAGATAGCCCGGGCTGTCACCGGTGCACACTGGTCCGGGCCTCGGTTCTTTGGCCTGACATCGAACCGAGTCTAATATGGACCGGAGCAAGAACTTGGTCCGCTGTGCCATCTATACCCGCAAATCGACGGAAGATGGTCTCGAGCAGGAATATAACAGCCTCGACGCGCAATATGATGCCTGCACGGCGTATGCATCGAGCCAACGGCACGAAGGCTGGACGTTGGTCAAAGACCGCTACGATGATGGCGGCTTCTCTGGCGGAACACTGGAGCGTCCCGGTCTCAAGCGCTTGCTGGCGGATATCGAAGCAGGCAAGGTCGATATAATTCTCCTTTACAAAATCGACCGGCTGACGCGCTCGCTCTCAGACTTCCCTAAGATTGTCGACATACTCGACCGTAAAGGGGCAAGCTTCGTTTCGATCACCCAGTCGTTCAACACCACCACAAGCATGGGGAGGCTTACCCTCAATATGCTGCTGTCCTTTGCGCCGTTCGAACGAGAGGTGACAGGCGAGCGCATCAGAGACAAAATTGCGGCCTCAAAGCGGAAGGGCATCTGGATGGGAGGGCCGGTTCCGCTGGGCTACGATGTCATAGAGTGCAAACTGGCTGTAAACGAGCGCGAAGCCGAATTGGTCCGGCATATCATGCAACGATATCTTGCGCTCGGATCGGTACGCGACCTGGTCACAGAGCTAGCAGACGAGGGGCATCGCACCAAAATCCAATTTAGGACTAGCACGGCGAACCGGGGCGGCTGCACATTCCAACGCGGCACGCTCTATCACCTGCTCGCCAATAAAATCTATCGCGGTAAAATCGTCCACAAAGGCGAGGTTTTTGAAGGTGAGCATGCTGCCATTGTGCCCGAAGACTTATGGAATGACGTGCAATTGATGCTGGCGGCGCGCAGCCAAGGTGGAAACTCAAGGGTATCTCCCTCGAGAATCAGCCTGCTCACCGGACTGCTTTTTGATGGCGAGGGCAGGGCAATGGTCCCAACCCATACGCAAAAAGGAAATCGCAGGTTCCGATATTACGCAACCCGACCTGATCTGGTTGATCAGTCCACCGCGTGGCGGGTGAAGGCGCAGGACTTGGAAGCTATCGTCCTTACCCAGCTAACCAGCACCTTGCGCCTACCGAATGAGTTGGAATGCTTGCTCGAACCCAACACCTACAATGCCGAACAAGCGAACGAACTATTTGCGGGCTGCAGCCGATTGGCGCTGCGATTGCAAACGTACCCATCTGCGGAGAGGCAGCGGTTGCTTACGACATGCCTGAGTCGCGTGGAGCTTCACGACGCACAGGTGGCAATTGTAATAAACAAGGAAGGGTTGCTCAAAGCGCTCGACAACAAAGACAATTTTTCCGTGTCATCCGCAAACTTGTTTATTCAATGTCCCGCAATGAAAGTTCGGCGAGGGCAGGAGCTGCGTCTAGTTATTCCGCCTTCGCACTCAAACGATATCCCGGCGCCACGCGATGACAAGCTAATTGCGCTCATTACCGAATCCCGCGCAACGTTGGATCTCATCCTCAAGAATCCAAACAAATCTCTGCCTGCACTCGCTTCAGAGCATCGGCGCTGTCGCATCCGCATGGCTAAGCTTGCGAAGCTCGCATGCCTTGCGCCGGACATACTGACGATGATCCTCAATGGTAAGCAGCCGGTGAATCTCACACCGCGCAGGCTCCTTAATGCCGACCTCCACTTGGTTGGGATGAGCAGAAACGCGTTCTCGGGCTCGCCTAAATCCCCGATATTTCAGCAGAAGTCAGTTTTTTGGCCCTCAGAGACGGCCTCCATATCTCGGACTAATTATCTCGAAGCGGAGACGATCTTGGCTTATGGTCGCAAACGGGGCCTTGGAAAGCCCGCAGAACTCCGCCGATAAACGGCTCAAACTGCAGAGGTCACAGTAAACCTTCGAAATCGCGGACTGTGTGGCGCACCCAAGAGGATTCGAACCTCTGGCCTCTGCCTTCGGAGGGCAGCGCTCTATCCAGCTGAGCTATGGGTGCGTCTAGAGTGAGGCGCGGTTAGCAGGACGGTGCGGCACTCGCCAGTCCTTTTTGACAGGTCGGCGGGGGGTTTAAATGTTTTGGGGCCTGTTGTATTTTTTATCCGTTTGGGGCAGGGCCGCGAATCGGAGCAAACCGAAGCGTGAATGCGCTGCCTGATTGGCAAACATTCAGATTAGCGGTAAAAGGTAGAATTAGGAGCGAGAACATGGCTACTGCGTTTAAGATGGAGACTTCTTCCGATAGCGAAGAAATTGCAGCACTGGTTGCCCGGTCGCGTGCAGCGCAGGCGCAAATCGAACATTATACGCAAGAGCAAGTCGATGCCTTGATCCGTGCCATGGTGTGGGCAGTGGCCAAGCCGGGTGTTGCGGAAAAGATCGCGCAGCATACTGTCGACGAGACCCAGCTCGGCAATTATGATGGCAAATACCTCAAAATTTTCCGGAAAACCCGCGCGACCTTGATGGATATTATCGACGACAAGTCGGTGGGCATCATCGAAGAAGATACCGCGCGCAATATAGTGAAGATCGCCAAACCGGTTGGCGTCATCGGCGCGCTTTCACCCTCGACCAATCCCGAAGCAACGCCGGTCATCAAGGCGATTTCGGCGGTCAAGGGTCGTAACTCGATCATCGTTGCGCCGCATCCACGCGCCAAGTTGACCAACAAGCTGATCTGCGATTTGATGCGCGACGCCATCGTCAAAATGGGTGCACCTGCGGATATCGTATTGAGCATCGACGTGCCATCGGTTGAAAAAACCAACGAATTGATGCGCCAGTGCGACCGCGTCCTTGCGACCGGCGGCGGGGCAATGGTAACGGCGGCTTATTCGAGCGGCACCCCTGCACTGGGTGTAGGCGTTGGAAACGCGGTCATTACCGTCGATGAAACCGCCGACCTCGACGATGCTGCTGAAAAAATCCGCATTTCGAAAACGCTCGATCTCGCGGCATCGTGCTCGTCGGATAACAGCGTTATCCTGGTCGATGCGATTTATGACGATATGCTCGCCAAGCTGGTCGCAAAGGGCGGATATATTCTCGACGATGCAGAAAAGGCGAAATATCAGGCGGTGCTTTGGACCGACGGCCATATCAACGCCAAGGTTGTCGCCCAGACGCCGCAGTTCATTGCCGATTTTGCCGGTTTTTCGATTCCCGAAGCAACGCAGTTCTTTATTATTCCAGAAACCGGCTACGGCCCCGATTATCCCTTTTCAGGCGAGAAAATGACCGTTGCCATGGCGCTTTACCGCGCAAAGGATGTCGATGAGGCGATTTTCCTGACAAATGCAATCCAGTCCTATCAAGGGCAGGGGCATAGCTGCGGCATTTACTCGAGGTCCGACGCCAATATCATGAAGCTTGCGAACGCGACGCGCACTAGCCGGGTGATGGTCAATCAGCCGCAATCGGCGTCCAACAGCGGCAATCTGTGGAACGGGATGCGCCAGACGTTCTCGCTTGGTTGCGGGTCCTGGGGTGGCAACGGCACAAATAACAACATCACGTGGCGCGACCTCATCAACGAAACCTGGGTCTCCAAGCCGCTTGCTGTGGCAAAAGAATTGCCGAGCGACGAAGTGTTATTCGGCGATGTGATCGCGCGGCTCGCATAGTTTCGCCGGTCGGCGGAGCGACCGCGCCCGGGAACTTGTAACCGCACAGCGCGTTAATTGCTCGATAAACCGGGGTCGAATCGCGATGAAAAATTGGCTGTTGCTGTGCTCTTGTCTGTACCTTGCCGGGTGCGGATCAACTGACGCCGACGACGACACTGTATCGACCGATGTGGTTGCACTCCCACCAGATGCGCCGCTCGAAATCGCGATCAACCA
This sequence comes from uncultured Sphingorhabdus sp., assembly GCA_964591835.1. Classification (GTDB taxonomy): domain Bacteria; phylum Pseudomonadota; class Alphaproteobacteria; order Sphingomonadales; family Sphingomonadaceae; genus Sphingorhabdus_B. The sequence continues at coordinate 4,783 of CAZQBS010000016.1, forward strand.
GTTTCCGGGTGGTTATCAGGGGCGGTGGGCGATGAACGGCGCAAACTGCGCTGACGAAAACAACCAACAGATGATGTCGCTTCAGGGCAAGCTGGTGAAATTCCACGAATCGATCGGCACGATGACCGAGGGCAAGCGCGAAACATCGAGGACAATGGAGGCTGACTTCGAATTTACCGGCGAAGGCGAAAAGTGGAATAAGTCCATTGCCTTCGAGTTGAGCAAAGACGGCAAAAGTCTCAAGCGAACCGACAAGGAAGACGGGGCGGCTTATCAATATGTCCAATGCCCGAAGCTAATGGCTGGATAAATATGGGCTTACGGTCTTGCATTCGCGATGCTACGGCGACGCGATGACCAACCAGTTCGATTTGACCGAGGACCAACTCGCGATCCAGGATATGGCGCGCAAGTTCACCGCCGACGCCATCACCCCCCACGCCGCCGAATGGGACGAGAAAGCGCATTACCCGGTCGATGTCTGGAAAGCCGCCGGCGAGCTTGGCTTTGGTGCGATTTACGTTTCCGAAGATTCGGGCGGTACGGGATTGGGACGGCTCGAGGCGGCATTGATCATGGAGGCGATGGCCTATGGCTGTCCTGCAACCAGCGCCTATATCTCGATTCACAATATGGCGGCGTGGATGATCGATTGCTTCGGCGGCGCCGAGGTTAAGGCGCGTTTCCTTCCCGATCTGGTGAGCATGGAGAAAATCGCGTCCTATTGCCTGACCGAGCCGGGTTCGGGGTCCGATGCTGCGGCATTGAAGACAACCGCGCGGCTCGAACCCGGATCGGGGTCCGGGTCAGGCGGCGACCATTATGTGCTCAACGGCACCAAGCAGTTTATTAGTGGCGCGGGTTATAACGACATTTATGTCGTGATGGCGCGCACCGGAGAAAACGGGGCCAAGGGCATCAGCTGCTTCGTCGTCGAAAAGGGAACGCCCGGGCTGAGCTTTGGTGCGCCGGAAAAGAAGCTCGGCTGGAACGCATCGCCCACTGCACAGGTGATATTCGAAGATTGCCGCGTACCCGTTGCAAACCGCGTCGGTGCGGAAGGCGATGGCTTCCGCTTTGCGATGATGGGCCTCGACGGCGGGCGTCTGAACATCGGTGCGTGCTCGCTGGGCGGAGCGCAGAGATGCCTTGACGAATCGGTCAAATATACCAAGGAGCGCCAGCAATTCGGCCAGCCGGTGGCGGATTTCCAGAACACGCAATTTATGCTCGCCGATATGGCGACCGACTTGGAGGCGGCGCGGGCGCTGCTGTATATAGCGGCGGCCAAGGTCACCGCGAACGCGCCCGACAAGTCGCGTTTCTCGGCGATGGCGAAGCGGCTGGCGACCGATAGTGGCAGCGAGATAGTGAACAAGGCGCTGCAACTGCATGGCGGTTACGGCTATCTGCGCGACTACCCCATCGAACGCTTCTGGCGCGACCTGCGGGTTCATTCGATTCTCGAAGGCACAAACGAGGTGATGCGGATGATCGTCGGCCGGGATCTGTTGCGCCAATGACCACCGAAAAACCTATGGGCGATATTCTCACCCGGATCGAAGGCCATGCCGGGATCATCAGCCTGAACCGGCCGACAGCGCTCCATGCGCTGACGCTTGATATGGTTCACGCGATGACCGAGACGCTGCTCAAGTGGCAGAAATCGCGCACGGTCAAATGCGTCATCATCGACCATGCAGAGGGGCGGGGCTTTTGCGCAGGCGGCGATATCGCGTTCCTGCGCAACTCTGCGCTGAACGACGGTGGCAAGTCCGGGCGGCAGTTTTTCCACGACGAGTATCAACTCAATCATCTGCTTTTTACTTATCCCAAGCCGGTCATCGCGTTCATGGACGGGATTACTATGGGCGGCGGCGTCGGCATATCGCAACCGGCCAAGTTCCGCGTGGCGACCGAGAACACGCGCTTTGCCATGCCCGAAACCGGCATTGGCCTGTTTCCCGACGTCGGCGGAGGCTGGTATCTGTCGCGGCTTGAGGGGCGAGTCGGGCAGTTTCTGGCGCTGACGGGAGCACGGATTGCCGGGCCGGGCTGTCTGGCGCTCGGACTTGCCACGCATTATCTGCCCGCCGACGCCTTAGCTGAGGCAAAGACCCGAATCGCCACCGAAGATGTCGAGCGTATCGACGGGATATTGGGCACGCTGGCGGTAACGTCGCCGCCGTCGAAAATCGTCGAAACGCTGTTCGACATCAACCGCCATTTCGCCTCCGACCGGTATGAGGATATCCTCGCCAGCCTAGAAGCCGACGACAGCAACTGGGCCATGCGCGAACTCGCGACACTCCGCAGCAAGAGTCCGCAGACCTGCAAGGTCGCGCTTCGCCAGTTGGCGACGAGCGCAGACCTCACCGACTTTGCCGACAATATGGCGATGGAATACCGCATCGCCAGCCGCGTGCTGATCCGCCCGGATTTTGCCGAGGGCGTACGTGCGGTGATCGTCGACAAGGACAATGCGCCGCAATGGAATCCGGCAACGCCCGAAGGTGTGAGCGAGGATTTGCTCGATTCGATCTTTGCGCCGCTGCCAGTGAAGGAAGAATGGAAGCCGCTATGAGTTATGAAACAATCCTAGTCGAACAGCGCGGCGCAGTGACGCTGATAACGCTCAACCGCCCGCACGCATTGAATGCACTCAACAGCCAGGTGCTCGCCGACCTGATCGACGCGCTCGCCGCCTATGATGCGGATGACAGCCAGCGTTGTGCCGTGCTGACCGGCAGCGAGAAGGCCTTTGCCGCCGGTGCCGATATCAAGGAAATGCAGTCGCAGTCATTTGCCGAAATGTACGGCGGAAATTTCTTTGCCGGTTACGACCGCGTGACCGCGACGCGGAAACCCTGGATCGCGGCGGTCAACGGCTTTGCCTTGGGCGGCGGGTGCGAGCTGGCGATGATGACCGATTTCATCATCGCTGGCGACAATGCCAAATTCGGCCAGCCCGAAATCAAGCTTGCGGTGACCCCCGGAATGGGCGGATCGCAGCGGCTGACCCGCGCCATTGGCAAGGCAAAGGCGATGGAGATGTGCCTGACCGGCCGGATGATGGACGCAGCCGAGGCTGAACGCTCGGGGCTGGTGGCGCGGGTTGTGCCAACGGCCGATCTTGTGGAAGAGGCGGTCAAGACCGCCGAGGCCATCGCGGGCATGGCCCCCCTGGCCGCCATTGCCACTAAGGAAATGGTCAACGCCGCGTTCGAAACCACGTTGCAGCAGGGCGTGGTTTTCGAACGCCGCCTGTTCCACGGGCTTTTTGGCAGCGAAGATCAAAAAGAAGGCATGGCCGCGTTCGTCGAGAAGCGGCCCGGTAACTGGAGCGGCAAATGAGCATTATCGCATTTATCGGCCTCGGCAATATGGGCGGCGGGATGGCGGCCAATCTGGTCAAGGCGGGCCATAAAGTTCGCGCATTTGACCTGTCGGAAGCCGCACTGGCCGCAGCCAATGCCAACGGTTGTCAGACCTTCGGTAACGTCCGCGAGGCGGTTGCTGGCGTCGATGCCGTGGTGTCGATGCTGCCCAACGGCAAGATTGTCGAGAGCGTGTATGAGGAGGACGTCATCGGCCATGCACCGACCGACGCTCTGCTGCTCGACTGCTCGACCATCGACGTTGCGACGGCGCGGGCGGTTGCCGATTTTGCGGGCAATCAAGGCTATGCGATGGTCGATGCGCCGGTGTCGGGTGGGATCGCGGCGGCAAATGGGGGCACACTGACTTTCATGGTCGGCGGCGCGCATGACGATTTCGACCGGGCCGAGCCGATCCTGTCCGCTATGGGCAAGGCTGTCATCCATGCGGGGCACAGCGGTGCGGGGCAGGCGGCGAAAATCTGCAACAACATGCTGCTGGGCGCGTCGATGGTGGCGACGGCGGAGACCTTTGCAATGGCGCAGAAGCTGGGTCTCGATCTCCAGACCTTCTATGACATCTCGTCAAAAGCATCGGGGCAGAACTGGTCGATGACCAGCTATTGCCCGGTCCCCGGCGTCGGCCCCGCGTCACCTGCGGATAATGATTATCAGGGCGGTTTTGCGACCGCGCTGATGCTCAAGGATCTGAAACTGGCGATGGAAGCAGCCGCCGATGTCGGTGCGGACACGCCGATGGGCAAGCGCGCCGCCGAGCTGTATCAGGCCTTCGCCGATGCGGGCTCAGGCGGGCTGGACTTCTCGGCGATTATCAAGACGCTGGACTAACCAGCTCTACCTGCTGGAATTTGCCAAGCCCGCAACCTGCGCCTTCGTGCAAGCCTCTGCCATAATTTTCGAGCACATGGATGATGTCGACATTGCACAGCTGGCTGGTCGAAGTGCGATAGGAAAACGCATCTTCACGCCGCAGCCCGGGGCAACTATATGGCAGCGAATTGCGGTAGGTCTTGCCGCCCGCCATCTTGAAATCGATCGTGCTGCTGTCGATGATTTTGGTATTGCGGATCAGATGGGTGGTGACGCAGTTTTTGGGGGTGCCAACCGCGCGAACCTCGGGAGCGGAGCGTGTTTCCTTGGCATAAACAACGCCGCCCGTTGCAATCCCGATGGCGCTCAACATGATCAGTGCTTTTTTCATCATCACCTCCATAACGACTCACCCTGCGATAGACCGGATGACATGAACTTTGTCTGACTTCTGCTTCGGAGTAGGTGTTTTCGGCTTATATCGACACAAGTCCGCGACCGGACAGCGCCAGCATTCGGGCGTCCGCGCCTTGCAGACATAGCGGCCATGCAAAATCAGCCAGTGATGCGCACCGACGCGGAAAGGCTGCGGCGTCACCTTGTCGAGCGCTTTCTCGACCGCCAGCACGGTCTTGCCCGGGGCAAGCCCAGTGCGGTTTCCAACTCGAAAAATATGCGTATCGACCGCAAAAGTTTCCGCCCCGAACGCGGTGTTCATTACCACATTCGCAGTCTTTCGCCCCACCCCCGGCAGCGCCTCGAGCGCATCGCGGTCGGCGGGCACCTCGCCGCCATGCGCCCGCTCGAGTATTTCCGACAGCGCGATCACATTCTTCGCCTTGCCGTTGAACAACCCGATGGTCTTGATATGCTCCTTCAACCCCTCGATCCCCAGTTCGACCATCTGCGCAGGGGTTTTAACCACGGCAAACAACCCCCGCGTCGCCTTGTTCACGCCGACGTCGGTCGATTGTGCCGAACACACAACCGCCACCAGCAACTGGTAGACATTGCCGTAAGCAAGCTCGGTCTCGGGCGAAGGATTCGCCTCCGCCAGCCTTCGGTAAAATTCGAAGATGTCGGCCTTTTTCAGAGGCCCAATACCTGTTCCATCCGGTAGCGCCCGGCCTTTTGCGCGGGCAGCCATAACGCCGCCTTCACTGCGCCGCTCGCGAATACCGCACGGTTTTCGGCGCGGTGGATGAGTTCGAGGCGTTCATTGTCCGAGGCGAAGATGATGCTGTGGTCGCCTGCTACGCTGCCGCCGCGAAGGCTGGCAAAGCCGATGGCCCCGGTCGAGCGCGCGCCGGTGATGCCGTCGCGTCCGCGTTCGCTGCACGTTTTCAGATCGATGCCACGGCCCTTGGCGGCGGCTTCGCCAAGCAGCAACGCGGTGCCCGAGGGCGCATCGACCTTGTGGCGGTGGTGCATCTCCACTATCTCGATGTCCCATTCAACTCCGAGCTGGCTCGCGGCCTGACGCACTAACGCGGCCAGCATTGTTACGCCGAGCGAGGTGTTGCCCGTCTGCAAAACCGCAATGTCGCGCGCGGCGTCGTCGATGAGGAAGTGATGGCGTTCCTCAAGGCCTGTGGTGCCTACGACTATGGGTTTGCCTGCCGCCACGCAGGCGTCGAGACTGGTCTCTAGCGCGTGGGGGCTGGAAAAGTCGACCAGCACGTCGGATGCAGCAATCAACGGTTCGAGATCGCCGCCTTTGTCAATCCCGCCCGCATAAGTGTGGCCCGCCGCTGCGATGGCCTCGACCAAAGCCTGCCCCATTCGTCCTGCGCTGCCGATGATGCCGATTGCTGTCATGTGCTTGTCTACCTGCGAATTTGCTGCTTCATGGGCGAGATGACGGATATTCGCAATATCGTAATCCTGACCGGCGCGGGCGTCAGCGCCGAGAGCGGGATTGACACCTTCCGCGATGGCGGCGGGCTGTGGGAGCAGCACCGCGTCGAGGATGTCGCAACGCCAGAGGCCTTTGTCCGCGATCCCGATCTTGTGCTCCGCTTCTACGACATGCGCCGCGCACGGATTCAGGAGGTTGAACCCAATGCCGCGCATCAGGCCTTGGCCAGGCTGGATGCGGAGTGGAAGGGTGGTCTATTGATCGTCACGCAGAATGTCGACGATTTGCACGAACGTGCAGGGGCCAAACGGTTGCTTCATATGCACGGCGAGCATTTGAATGCGTGGTGTCTGGCGTGCGAAAAACGGTCGGAGTGGCGCGGGACATTGTTCGAGCGGCCCGCCTGTCCGGCGTGCGGTGTAACAGGGCAATTGCGGCCCGATATCGTCTGGTTCGGCGAAATGCCCTATCGGATGGATGAGATCTACCACGCCTTAAACCGCGCGGATTTGTTTGTCAGCATCGGCACCTCGGGCGCGGTTTACCCTGCGGCAGGCTTTGTGCGCGAGGCGAGGGAGCAGGGGGTGCGCACACTGGAACTCAATCTGGAACCAAGCCAAGGCAGCCACTGGTTCGACGAGTCGCGGTATGGCCCGGCGACCGAGGCTGTGCCTGCTTGGGTGGATGAGGTCTTAGGCGCTTAAGCCGCAGCTCTCGCACGCTGGGTCTTTTGGCAGCTTGATACTCCGCATCGAGGGCGTCATGCCGTCGAAGATGTGCAGCTTGCCCGTCTGCGTATCGCCAAATCCGGTCAGCACACGGATCGCCTCCATCGCGGCGAAGCTGCCCATCAGGCCGCACATCGCGCCCAGTACGCCCTGGGTCGCGCAATCGTCGCAATCGTCCGGGTCGTGCGCGTTGCCGACGAAGCAGCGGTAGCAGGGCGCGTCGGATATCCAGCCCGTGAAGGTGCCGATCTGGCCATGGAACTGGCCGATGGCGGCGCTGACCAGCGGGACTTTAGCGGCAAGGCAAAGGTCATTGACGATAAGCCGCGTGGCGAAGTTGTCGCTGCCGTCGATTACGACATCGATGCCGGTCAGGATATCGGTTGAGGTTCCGGCGGTAATGCGCTGTCGCAGCGTGTGAAATTGCACGTCAGGGTTCAATTTCGCGACGGCCAACGCAGCCGCTTCGACCTTGGGCATACCAACTTGCGCTTCGCCATACAGCACCTGTCGTTGCAGATTGGAGAGCGCAACGACATCGTCATCAACCACGCTGATCGTGCCAACGCCTGCCGCCGCCAGATACTGGATCGCAGGGCATCCGATCCCGCCAGCGCCGATCAGCAACACATGGCTTGAAAGCAACTTCGCCTGCCCCGCGCCGCCAATGTCGCGCAGCACGATATGGCGGGCGTAACGGTCGATTTGCTGGTCTGTGAGGGTCATACCCCAGTCGAGCCGAAACCCCCGGCTCCGCGCGACGTATCGTCGATCTCGTCGACCTCGACCATTGTCGCGTGCTGCACTGGAGCGACCACGATCTGCGCGATCCGGTCGCCCTTTTCGATGGGAAAATCGTCTTCGCCGAGATTGGCGAGGATGACCTTCACTTCGCCGCGATAGTCGCTGTCGATTGTTCCCGGCGTATTGAGGCAAGTGATACCGTGTTTCAGCGCCAGTCCTGATCGCGGGCGGACCTGGACCTCGTAACCGTGCGGAATGGCGAAGGCGAAACCGGTCGCGACCGCGAGCCGTTTGCCGATGCGAAGGATCACGCTTTCGGCCGAGCATATATCCATCCCTGCCGCACCCTTGCTGGCATAATCGGGCAAGGGTAGCCCGGCCCCGTTTGGCAGGCGCTTCACACTGACCTCGACGGGCGGCGGTTTAGGCAATTTCATCGGCGACCTTCTCCATCAGTTTGCGCGCGATCACGTCCTTCGGACTGTCGGGCCAGCTATCGACGCCGTCCTTGGTCACGACATGAAACGCATTGTTGTTGCCGCCCATCACGTCTCCGGACACATCATTGGCGACGATCCAGTCGCAACCTTTTTTGGCAAGTTTGGCGGTCGCGTGTTCGACAATCTTCTCGGTCTCCGCAGCAAAACCGATGAGCAGGCTCGGGCGTTGCTTATGCTTGGCCAGAGTTGCCAAGATGTCGGGATTCTCGGTTAATGCGAGGGGGGCAGGTGCCTTGCCCGCCTTTTTGATCTTCTGTTCCGGCACATCTGCCGCGCGCCAGTCGGCGACTGCTGCGACCAATATCGCGACATCGGCGGGCAATGCCTTTTCGACCTCGGCCTGCATTTCAAGCGCGCTTTCGACGTCGATACGGATGACGCCCGGCGGCGTGACCAGATGGACCGGACCCGCAACGAGCGTGACTTCAGCGCCCATTTCAGCAGCAGCGGCGGCAATGGCGAAACCCTGCCGCCCCGACGAGCGGTTCGCGATGTAGCGGACAGGGTCGATGGCCTCATAGGTCGGCCCGGCAGTGACGAGCACATGTTTGCCGAACAATCGCCGGTGATTTTCATCGGCAAAGTCGGGTTGGGCTTCGAGTGCGCCGGTCGGGTTGGCTGCTGCTACTCCATCGAACGGCGTGCCAAGCATCGCGCAAATCCGCGCCGCAATCACCGGCGGCTCGGGCAACCGCCCCGGGCCGAACTCACCGCATGCCATCTCGCCCTGATCGGGGTCCATGATGACCATTCCGTCGGCCTTCAACTGCGCCAGATTGCGCCGCGTTGCCGGATGCTGCCACATCCGCACATTCATCGCTGGCACCGCCAGCACCGGCTTGTCGGTCGCGAGCAATATCGTGGTCGCCAGATCGTCGGCGATCCCCGCCGCCGCCTTCGCCAATATATTCGCGGTGGCGGGGCAAATAACGATCAGGTCGGCCTGCCGCGAAAGCTGGATATGCCCGATCTCACGCTCTTCCTTCAGGTCGAACATGTCGCCGTAAACCTGATCCTCGGTGATCACGCCAAGCGAAAGCGGGGTGACGAACTGCGAAGCGCTCTCGGTCGTCACCGCACGCACCGCGACACCTTGCTTTTTCAAAAGCCGCGCGAGTTCAAGTGACTTGTAAGCCGCTATGCCGCCTGAGACGATGAGGAGGACGCGCTTAGATTCCATTCAATAACCGCTTATCAACATGTCGAGGGCGTCCATTATCGCGAAATGCTGATCTGACAGGCTGCCAATTTTTCCACCAAGATCGTTGACAGAAATTGCGGCAGCCAGATGGGTCGCCATAACCAATTGTTGCCCTGTCACTTCGAAAACGGGGTGCAATCTTTTTGTTTCGCGCGCTGGCTGGGTAATGACGAGCGGAACTACAAACCGAGAGTCGAGATGATCGAGCCAATTGGATTGGCAATCAAGGACGATCTGTTCGTTATCGGACGTTCGATAGACATCAAAACGAGCCATTAAAACTGCCGATATTTCGCCATCGGCATACCATTTTTACGAACCCATTCATTCCAGCTTTCGATTGCTCCCTTATTTTCGCGCTTCCACTCCTCGCCCAACGCTTTTCGAACCTGATCCGAAAGCGCGCTTTCACACGTCTGGGACAGGTTTATGCCAAGCCGTTTGGCTTCATCCACAAGGTCTGAAGGCAGGCTGACGTTGGTCGATCGCTTTTGTGCCGTAAATCTGGAGGGTTTGTTCATGCGCAGAATATATGCGCAACGAATATGTTGGTCAAGTTAGCCATGTCACGCTAGCCGCGCCCGCTAACGCAGCGGCAACTGCAACACCGGTATAGCGCCACCAACTGTTGCCACCGGCACGCCGCTCCCACACCAGCTGCACCTCGGGCAAAGGCGGAGCCTCGGGTGCGCCGCCTTTTTTCGGCAACTGGTCATCCAACCGCCGAATGATGTCGGGAATCATCTTCAGCGTATCGGCCTGTTTGCGAATGCCATCAGCGAGTGCCGCTTCCGGCCCCAGTTCGTCCCTTATCCATTCGCGCACATAGGGGGCGGCGACGTCCCACATATTGATCGCGGGGTTCAACGACGTCGCAATGCCTTCGACCATCACCATCGTTTTTTGCAGCAGCAGTAGATGCGGCTGCGTCTGCATGTCGAAATCGCGGGTGATCGCGAACAGGCTGTCGAGCATTTGTCCGACCGAGAGCTCGCTCACCGGCTTTCCGCGTGTAGGTTCGCCGACTGCACGCAGCGCGGTCGCGAACTCGTCGACATTGTGGTAGCTAGGCACATATTGCGCCTCGAAATGGATTTCGGCCACGCGTTTGTAATTGCCTGTCGTCAGCCCGTAGAGAATTTCCGCCAGCCAGAAACGCGCGCGCCGGTCGATGCGGCCCATAATGCCAAAATCCACCGCGACAATGGTGCCGTCGGCGCGCACGAAGAGATTGCCCTGATGCATGTCGGCATGGAAATAGCCCTCGGAAATGGCCTGACGCAGGAACGTCAAAACAAGTTTCTCGGCGATCCTGTCAAGATCATGACCGGCAGCGCGCAGTTCGTCGATCTTGGCGATCTTGACGCCATCGACCCATTCAAGAGTCATCACCCGGCCCGAAGTCCGGTCCCAGTCGATGGCAGGGATAGTGTAGCCGTCGACCGCGACCATCGCCTCCTTGAGTTCGGAAGCGCTGGCGGCTTCGCGGCGGAGGTCGAGTTCGCGCAACGTCCAGCGCTTCAGATTGGCGATGACCAGTTGCGGACGCAACCGCGCGGCCTCGCCGCCCAAAGCCTCCAGATGCGCGGCAGCCCATTCATATGTTTCGATGTCGCGCGCAAATTGCTCGCGAATTCCGGGGCGAAGGACTTTTACCGCTACATCACGGCCATCGCTGGTGCGTGCGCGGTGGACCTGAGCAATCGAGGCCGAACCAACCGGCACCGGGTCGATTGATTCGAACAGTTCGGCGGCGGGCTTGTTTAGCGACGTGTCGATCTCGTGGTGGATCGCTTCGAACGGTGCTGGCGGCAACTGATCCTGCAACATCAACAGATTATGCGCGGCGTCGATACCGATAATGTCGGGCCGCGTCGCCAGAGTCTGGCCGAGTTTGATCGCGGCAGGACCGATCGCCTTGAAGGCACCTGCATAATCCGGCTCTTTTGGCTGGATCGTCCCGAAGCGCGCAATGCGGCACAGTCGCTTCACCTGTGCCGGCGTGTTGCGGTCGGCCTCGATCGCGCGCAGCGCGCCGTGGCGGGCGAGGATCCGACCCCATTTGAGCAAGCGGAGAATATGGGTTGCGGGGCGCGTCATAGCCAGGGGCGTTAAACCTTCCACCCGCTGTGAATCGCCACTAAGCCGCCCAATATCGGCTCGACTTTGGTCTGAACAAAACCGGCTTCGCCGATCATGCGTTTAAAATTCTGCATATCGGGAAAGCGGCGGATCGATTCGACGAGATAGCGATAGCTTTCCTCGTCACCGGCGATAGCCTTGCCGAGCTTGGGCACGAGCTTGTCCGAATAAACGTCGTATATTTTGGCTAGCCCCGGCCATTCGACGGTCGAGAACTCCAAGCAGAAAAACCGCCCTCCGTAGCGCAACACGCGGTGCGCTTCGGCGAGCGCGGCGGGAATGTCGGTTACATTGCGGATCCCGAAGGCAATCGTGTAGGCGTCGAAATGCCGGTCCGGAAAGCTCAGCCTCTCGGCATTTTGCGGCGACCAGATTAGGCTGTCGACACCGCGCTCCATCGCGCGCTCCATGCCGACGCCGAGCATGTCCTCATTGATGTCGGACACCGTCACCTGCGCGCCCGATTTTTCCATGCGGAAGGCGATGTCGCCGGTGCCGCCCGCCATGTCGAGAATTTCCTCGCCCTCGCGCGGTTTGACGCGGCGGACGAAATGGTCCTTCCACAACCGGTGCATTCCGCCCGACATTGCGTCGTTCATGATGTCATATTTGCGCGCCACGCTGGAAAAGACGTCGCCAACGCGCGCGGTCTTTTCTTCGGGGCTAACCTGTTCATAGCCAAAGGATACGGTTTCGCTCATGGCACAGCCTCTAGCCAAGTGCCGCACGGGCCGCTAGCGGATTCGCGATGCCTGAATTACCCGAAGTCGAAACCACCGTTGCAGGATTGCGCGCCGTGCTCGACGGCGAAACGATCGTCCGCGCCGAAGCTCGCCGCGCCGACTTGCGCTGGCCGATGCCGGTCGATTTGCGGCAGCGGCTGACGGGCGCGCGGGTGACCGGGCTGGGACGTCGCGCCAAATACGGCCTGATCCACACCGACCGCGATGATGTGCTGATTTTCCATCTGGGCATGTCGGGTCGGTGGCGGGTCGATCCGGTGGAGATCGAAAAGCACGACCACTTTATATTGGAAACGGGCAGCGGCCGGGTGGTTGCGCTCAATGACCACCGGCGGTTCGGGTCGCTGGATATAATGCCGACAGCGGAGATGGGCACATTCAGGTCGTTTGTCGGGATGGGGCCAGAGCCGTTGTCCGATGACTTCGACGCAGGCGTGTTGCAGGCTGCGCTCAAAGGCCGCTCGGCGCCGATCAAGGCGATGCTGCTCAACCAGAATATCGTTGCCGGCCTTGGCAATATCTATGTCTGCGAGGCGCTTCATATGGCGGGAATAGTGCCGACCGTCGCTGCGTCGAAGATCAGCAAGCCCAAGCTGCGGCGGTTGGTGACGTCCATAAAGGATGTGCTGGTTTCGGCGATTGCGGCAGGCGGATCGACCTTGCGCGACTTCGCCGCCCCCGATGGCGAGCTTGGCTATTTCGCGAAGGATTGGCGGGTCTACGGTCGCGAGGGGCAGTTGTGCAGCTGCGGCGCGACCGTCAAACGCCGCGTCGATTCGGGGCGTTCCACCTTTTATTGCGCAAAATGCCAGCGGTAGCGGGCTTTTGAAGGTTGACGAATCTCCAAGGCGCGGTTAAGGGCGGCTCCTTCAACGGGCTGGCATCGCATGATGTGCCCCGTATCTAACAAAATTCGAGGACTAAAATGGCCAATACGCCGCAAGCAAAAAAGCGTATCCGTCGCAATGCGCGTCGCACCGATGTCAACACCGCGCGCGTCAGCCGCATCCGTACTTTCGTCAAGAAGGTCGAAGCAGCAATCGAAGCGGGCGACAAGACGACCGCAGTCGCAGCGCTCGCTGCCGCACAGCCCGAGCTGGCACGCGGCGTTTCGAAGGGCGTGCTTCATAAGAACACCGCTTCGCGCAAATTCGGTCGCCTGACCAAGGCAGTCGGCGGTCTCGCCTAAGCAAAAAGCCATGGTCGGCTTGTCCAGCTTTGAGACGTCAAACCCGCCAAGATCCTGGCGGGTTTTTCTTTGGCGATTTTGTGACAGGGCGATGACAAGGATTTCCGGCGATTCGGAAGGTTAACCCCAAGGTCATTTTCTAAATAATCGGATAAAACAGCACCTTGTGAATTAATTTACGCAATTGCTTCGCTTGACCCATGTCAACAGCCTTTATTTCATTTTTTTTGCAGTCGCCCACTTGATCGACTCGATTTTCCCTGTCTAAAAGGGTCTTTCCAGCATCGCGTGACGACAGTCTTGCAATGCCTCACAACGAGATTTGGACAAGGTTGGCGTTCCATTTGGCAACAAATGGGCGAGGGGAAACTTTGGCCGGGTTTCAGGGGTAATATGCAGCGGTTAGGTGTGCTGGAATGGGGTGGAAAAGAGGGGCGGGCATAAAGTGGCTGGCAATATTATCGTATCGCATCAAGAACCCGGTCAGTCAGATGGCAGCAACGGCGTAAACAGTGCGTTTGCCGCTCGTCTGGATTCGGACTGGCAGTCGATTTCGTCGGGGCTTCGCCGCGATCTGGGTGCGCAGATTTATGGCCAGTGGATTCGCTCGATTGCTTTGGGCGATTTTTGCGACCTGACCGGAACGCTCGAACTGCTGTTGCCCTCCGATTTCTCGGCGAGTTGGGTTTCCGACCATTATGCCGATCGCCTGCGGCTGGCATGGAGCAGCACCAACAACAAGGTTAGGCAGCTAAAGATCCGCACCCGGCCGGGTGCGGCACGAGTCGAGATGCTTCGTCCGTCGGGTGTGCCCGAGCGAGTCGCCGCCCAGCATATTGCCGAAGCCTTGCCGGTTCGCTCGTCGCTCGATCCGCGGATGACCTTTGCAAATTTCGTTCGCGGCCAGACCAATGTGCTTGCGCTTAGCGCCGCCGAGCGAGTCGCGTCGAAGGATAAGCCCTTATTTAACCCGCTCTATCTGCAGGCGGCGACTGGGCAGGGTAAAACCCACCTGATGCATGCGATCGGCCACGCCTATGCAGAGGTCAATCCCGACGCGCAGATCATCTATATGTCGGCTGAAAAGTTCATGATGGAATTCGTGACCGCGATGCGGCGCAAGGAAGTCATGGAGTTCAAGGCGCGGTTGCGCGCAGTCGATGTCCTGCTGATCGATGATATTCAGTTCATCATCGGCAAGGTGTCTACGCAAGAAGAGTTCCTCCACACGATTGACGCGATTATCGGCGCGGGCAAAAGGCTGGTGGTTGCAGCCGACCGTGCGCCGCAAGCATTGGACGGTGTCGACCAGCGAATCCTGTCCCGTCTGTCGATGGGGCTTGTCGCCGACATCCAGCCGGCCGATCTCGAGCTTCGCCGTGCGATCCTCGAACAGCGGCTGGCGAATATGCCCGAGGCGCAGGTCGGCGAGGATGTTATCGAATTCCTCGCGCGCACAATCAGCCGCAATGTCCGCGAACTCGAAGGCGGACTGAACAAGCTGCTCGCTTATGCGCAACTGACCGGTAAACCGATCACGCGGACGCTTGCCGAGGAGCAGCTCAAGGACATATTGAGCGCTTGCCGTCGGCGAATCACCATCGACGAAATCCAGCGCGCAGTGTGCGAATATTACCGCATCGACCGCAGCGAGATGTCCTCGAAGCGCCGTGCGCGTGCCGTCGTCCGTCCGCGTCAGGTCGCGATGTATCTCGCCAAGGTGATGACACCGCGCAGCTACCCTGAAATCGGGCGCAAGTTCGGCGGGCGTGATCACTCGACGGTGATCCACGCGGTTAGGCTGGTTGAAGGATTGCGCGCCCAGGATAGCGACATGGACAATGACGTCCGCGCGCTGTTGCGTCAGCTTGAAGCGTAACTCTCCACAGTCCAATCACCGCTTTTCAACGGGCTTTCCACAGCTTATCCACCATTTGAATGGATTCGCTATAAGGACCGCCTGTGAATAATGCTGAAAAACAGGGATGGAACTGGCAGCTGGTTGGCGCAGGGGCGGTTGTGTTCCTGCTGCTTGCGTTCCTCTATTTTTGGCTTTTCGTCCGGGACGATTTGGGAAGCGGCGAAACGCCGGCAGCTGAGGTCGAACAAAGCGAAGTCGCTGAAGCAGCGACCACTCAACTATTCGCCATGACCGAGGTCAACATTCGCGACAAGCCGACGACAGTCGGCAGCAACATCATCGGAAAGATGCCGCGTGGCAGCGCGCTTTCGGGTGCGGCCAAAGTCGGCGAGGACGGGACCACCGAATGGCTCGAACTTTCCGAAGGCAAGGGCTTTGTGGCGGTAGCTAATCTGGACGATGTAAAGCCTCCCGAACTGCTCCAGCCGCTTGGCGACAAGATATGGGTGACTGATACCCGCGTCGATATCTATGGTCCTTCAACCGATAACGAACTGATCGAAAGTGCACCGCCAGGCACCCGGCTTGTTCTGTCAGGGCTGATCGCGAATGGCGTGTTGGAGGTCAAATTACCCGACGGGCGATTTGGTTATATTCTAGAAGGCAAAGAGATCGTGGCCCGGCTCGGCGGCAAGCCGGTCTTGATCGCGTTCAACCCCGCCAATTGCCGTTTCGGCGGCGAGATCGACGCCGAGTTCGAGAAGATCGGTGCGAAATTGCGCGCGCAATGGGCGGCGCTTGAGGCGAAAGAATATCCCGATGAGGAAGCCCGCAACAGGGCGATGAGCGCGGTCGAGGGGCGAAGCACTTACCAGCGGCTGCAACGAAGCTATGCAGGGCTGACGGTCACTGCCATCGGCCAGCATTACGAATCGCAATCGGTCTATTTTGCCGAACCTGCGGCGAAGGTGATCGAGGTATTCCGCGCCAAAGGCTTCCGCATCGCGCGCGATGGCAGCTTCCCGTCAACCGAGCTTTATGCAGGGATTAGCGGAACCAGAGGCGAAGGCACTGCGTTCGGGAAATCGGAATTGGGCTGCGGGGTTTAAGACGCCGAACAAGAGCCTTCAATAATATCCGCTCATCCTGAGGAGCCGCTGAGCTCGTCGAAGCGGCGTCTCGAAGGACTGCGACGGTGCTTCGAGACGGGCCTTCGACAAGCTCAGTCCCTCCTCAGCATGAGCGGTGTTACCTGTTAATCGGAATTCAAAAGGCCCCTATCGCTTCTCTTCAGGCGCAACTGAAATCCGCACCGTCTCGCCACTGTTGCCGGGGAAGCCGGTGAACATCGCTTCGACCAAATTAGGTACCAGATAAGGCAGCTTGTTCGAGCGCGACTTGGCCTCGGCCTTGCCTTCGAACAGGCGCTTGCCATCGGCGTTGCGGTCGATCTTCAGATCGAGACCGCTGGTGTAAACGGTAAAGCTGTCGACATCGTAAGGCCGGTTGAAGCCGCTGAACAGGAACGGGTCGTAATAGCCCGAAATATAGCGATGCCCGCGCCGCGTGCGGACGACATAGGGGCGATAGAAGCTGCCATAGCCCCAATAGGGATCGTAAAACGGATCGCGACTGACGATCGTTCGTTCCTTGCCCTGATCGACGCCGTAATCAAGCAATACGGTCATATCGGCAGACGAGCCTTGCGCTTGCACATAGCCAAGCTCGATCATTTCGCCTGCGATGAGCGAGGCGTATTGGGCGAATTCGATACCGCCCGCATCGGCAGGGTCGGCGGCCTTGACGACAAAGCTCTGGCCCTGCGGCGCGGGGAGTTCCTGAAAGCGAGAGACGTCCGCTTTGAAAGGGGTCGCGCAGGCACCCAGCGCCAGCAGCGCAATTGGGGCCAAGAAAGTTAGGGCTTTATGTTTCATGTCAAATCCTCTGGCGACGGCGCGTAGCTATCCTACACATAACGCGCTCACCCTAAAATAGTTTCGCTGAACTTCGGTTGAACGGTGCAGTGATGCGGTTCAGCGCAGCAGTCCAAGCGCCGCATAGGCGGCCGTCAGCGTCGGTGCGCCAAGTTCGCGCGCTTTAGCCGCTCCTTTGGCCAGCGCCGCGTCGATCTGCTCGTGGTCGTCCTTCAACGCATTGAAACGCTCCGAAAACGGGCGGAAATTCTCGATCACCAGCTCGGCGAGCGCGGGTTTGAACGCGCCGAAGCCTTGGCCTCCGAACCGCGCTAGCGTCGCGTCCACGGTCTCCTCGGCAAAGGCGGCATAGATGCCGACAAGGTTCATCGCCTCGGCGCGGCCTTCAAGACCGGCGGCTTCGGACGGCAGGGGCTCGGGGTCGGTCCTGGCCTTTTTGATTTTGCTCAGGATCGTATCGGCGTCGTCGGCGAGGTTGATCCGGCTCATGTCGCTCGGGTCGGATTTCGACATTTTCGCCGTGCCATCGCGCAAACTCATGATCCGCGCCGTTGCCTTGGGGATGATCGGCTCGGGCAGGGTGAAGATGTCTGCACCATTCCCGAAATCATTGTTGAATTTCTGCGCGATATCGCGTGCGAGTTCGAGATGCTGTTTCTGGTCCTCACCCACTGGCACGTGCGTCGCCTGATACAGCAGCACGTCTGCGGCTTGCAGCACAGGGTAGGTAAACAGCGCAATCGAGGCACCCTCCCGGTTCTTTCCCGATTTGTCCTTGAACTGGGTCATGCGGTTGAGCCAGCCCATCCGTGCAGTACCGGTCAGCAGCCATTGCAGTTCGGCGTGCGCTGGAACCTGCGCCTGATTGAACAATATGGCCTTGTCGGTATCGAGGCCGCAGGCAAGCAGCGCCGCCGCCATTTCGCGGGTGTTGGCGGCCAGTTCCGCGGGATTATGTGGCATCGACAGCGCGTGCAGGTCGGCGAGGAAATAGAGGCATTCCATCTCGTCCTGCATCTTCACCCAGTTGCGGATCGCGCCCAGATAGTTGCCAAGGTGCAGATTGCCGGTTGGCTGGATGCCGGAAACAACGCGCATATTACAATGTCTCCGGAACTTCGGGCGCACGGCGGCGCAGCAGGCGGTTGATCCGGTCGCGGTCGAGCGCGCCGACCAGATAGGCGACCGCGAAATATACCGCCATCCCGCCGCCGACAAGCAGGCTGAGCGACCAGATGCGGTCGAATATAGACCCCGAAAACAGCGGCGTCATCCAGGTCATGAACCACGCCAGCAACGCCGACATCGCGCCGACCGCGATAAGTTGCCGGAATATGCGGTTGCCGAGCGCCACGGTAAAACGGAACCAGCCACGCCGGTGCAGCATGATGTAGAGAAGAAGGCAATTTAGTGTTGCCGAACAAGCGGTGGCTGCGGCTAATCCGACGATGCCATATTCGCGCACGATGAACACGTTGAGCACGATATTGAAAATCAGCGACGCCAGTGCGGTATACACCGGCGTCTTGGTATCGCCGCGTGCGAAGAATCCGGGACTCAGGATCTTGACGATGACATAGGATGGTAGGCCGGCGACCAGCGCCATCGTGATATACGACATCATCAGGCCGTCTGCGGGTGTAAATTTGCCGCCGACAAAGAACGCGCTGGTAAAGGCGGGCGCGCAGATCGCGAGCGCTGCGGCAGCGGGCAGCGTCAGCAAGGTCGCGGTTTCGAACGCTTCGGATTGCAACC
Source organism: uncultured Sphingorhabdus sp. (assembly GCA_964591835.1). Lineage (GTDB taxonomy): Bacteria > Pseudomonadota > Alphaproteobacteria > Sphingomonadales > Sphingomonadaceae > Sphingorhabdus_B. Next base: position 23,646 of record CAZQBS010000016.1, read on the forward strand.
ACTGCGCCTTGTCTGCATGGCCGCCTTGGATATGGCGGGCGAGCATCGGCAGGATCGCGGTGCCGAGGGCGATGCCGACAATGCCGAGCGGCATCTGGTTCAGCCGGTCGGCCATTTTGAGCAAGGTCAGCGACCCTTGGGGCAACGAAGTCGCAAAGAAGGTATCGACGAACTGGCTGATCTGGTAAATCCCTGCACCGAAAGTGGCGGGCAGGATGATCATCCCCAATTGCTTGACCTCGGGCGTCATTTTCGGACGCTTGAGATGCAGTTTCAGCCCGGCGCGCTTCACCGCCCACCACAGGTAGATAAGCTGCACCAGTCCAGATAACGAAACGGAAGCGCTCAGTGCATAGACCACGAAGCGGTCGTCGCCTGTGTTACCGCGCCAGTAATAACCGCCGATAATGCCGCTGATCAGCGTGATGTTAAACAGCACCGGCGCAATCGCCCCCGGGGCAAAACGCGACCGCGCGTTGAGCAACCCCGATAGCATCGCAACCAGACTGATGAAAAACAGATAGGGAAAGGTTACCCTGCTCAGAAACACCGACAGCTCGAACTTGCCCGGCACCGACTGATATTCGCTGGCGAGACCGTAAACGATGATCGGCATCGCGATCATTGCGAGCGCCGAAAAGCCGAGCAATATCCAGATAAATACCGACAGCACGTCATCGGCGAACTGTGCCGCATCGGCCTCGCCGCCTTCACCCGCCAACTTGCGCGAATACATTGGCACGAAGGCGACCGAAAACGCACCTTCGGCAAACAGGCGGCGGAAGGTGTTGGGCAATGTGAACGCCAGTTGATAGGCGTCTCCCGCAAGACCCGCACCCAGCACGCGCGCCAGCAGGATATCGCGGACAAAACCGAACAGCCGACTCAACAAGGTGAAACCGGCAATCGTCGATGTGTGCTTGAGCAGGCTCATGGTCTGGCTGCCCTCGTTTCAGGGCTTATGCTTCGCCCGCAGGCTGTTCTTCGGCCAGCGTCTGCGCCTGCGCGATTTGCTGAATATAGAGCGAATTGAAATCGATGGGCTCTAGCACCAGCGGAGGATAGCCGGCGTCGCGCACGGCATCGGCAACGACCCGCCTCGCAAACGGGAACATCAAGCGCGGCGCTTCGCCAAAGAGGAATGGATGCGCCTGATCTTGTGGAACGTTGCGAAGGCCGAACAGCGTGGCGTAATCGAGTTCGACACTGAAATGCACCCCATTGTCGCTCTCGGCCTTGACCGCGAGCTTCAGCGCGACTTCATGAACTTCTTCGCTGATAGCGTTGACCTGAATATTGACCTGAACGTCGATCTGCGGCTGCACGTCCCAGCTAAAGCTGTGCGGCGCCTGCGGATTCTCGACCGACAAATCCTTGATATACTGGCTTAACATGCCGACAGCGGGGTTGGTATCCTCGCCATTTGCCTTGATTGCATCCGAAACGATATTGCCTTCTTCTTCGGCCATGGGTGGTAACGCTTTCCTGTTATTTGCCGGGTGCCGCTCCGGCACCCTTCACTGGCGCCCGCGCCTAGCAGGGGCGCGATTAAAGGGCAATGATTGTTGCAAGCGGGTCGGATGCTGCATTTCTTTGGGTAAAGCCATTTGAAACTGTAGCGCGAAGTGCTTATATGGCTGTTGGGCAGAGCTGGGACGGAACATTTCCGGACCTGCGTCCGTTTTTCCGAATGGAGCTGAGTCACTGTGACATTTACGATTATCTTGCTGGCTTTGGTTGCCGCCTTTCTGGGGCTGCGCCTCTATTCGGTGCTGGGCAAACGTACCGGTCACGAGCAGGAGCCTGTCGCGCGTCAGCCGATCGAAGGCACCCCGCCGCTGATCCGCCAGCCGATGGGCGGCGGCGATTCTTCGCCTGCGCTGCCGCAGGGCGATATGTCGGCAATTGATCTCGCCGCGCAGAGCGGGTTGCGTGCTATTGTGAATGCCGACCGCCAGTTCGACGCTGGATTGTTTGTCGAAGGCGCGAAATCGGCGTATAAATTGGTTCTCGAAGCCTATTGGAACGGCGACAAGGAAGCGCTTCGTTTTCTCTGCGATGGCGATGTTTACGACAGCTTCGTCGAAGCTATCGACGCGCGCACAGCCAAGGGCGAAGTTCTTGAAAACCGGCTGGTCCGGATCGAGGAAGCGCGCATTGTAGATGCCAGTTTCGACCATCCGGTGGCCCGCGTCACCATGCGCTTCGATGCGGACATTGCCTCGATGGTAAAGGATGCCGAGGGCAATGTGATCGGTGGCTCGATGACCGACGCGGTTGAAAGCCACGACATCTGGACTTTCATGCGCGACGTGAAAGGCGGCGACCGCAACTGGAAGCTTGACGAAACCGACGACGTCTGATTCACCGGCGCGATGAAACACTCGCTCCTCTCGCTCAGTATTGCTGCCGCTCTGCTCTCCGCCTGTTCGGGCGGGGTTATTCCTAACGGTGGAGTTGCCCCTGCCTCCGCGCCCGTTGAAGATCGCGCCGCAAAACCGATTCCCTCGACTGCCGAAGCCCCGCTTCCCGCCGCTGCGGCGACCGGCGACGGCACCACCGCGGCTTCTCTCGGGCTGGTGCGCGGGCCTGCGATCGCGTCGCTCAAAGTCGATGCGCGCCGCGCCGATATGGCGCTCGCCTCGTTCCGCACGAGCTGCCCGGGGGTGCTCAGGCGCACCGACACCAGCGGCCTGACCATCGGTTCCGAATGGCAGCCTGCTTGCGATGCGGCCAAGACCTGGACCGGAGACGCGGTATCGTTTTTTGCCACGCATATGGATGCGGTGCAGGTTGGCGACGGCAAAGCCTTTGCCACCGGATATTACGAACCCGAAATCGCCGGATGCCGCACGCGCCAGCCGGGATGCGAAGTGCCGGTCTACAAACGCCCCGCCGATCTGGTCGATGTCGATCTCGGTCTGTTTTCCGACGACCTCAAAGGCAAAAGCATACGTGGCAAGGTAAGTGGCAGCAAGTTCGTCCAATATGACGACCGGGCCGCAATCGACGGCGGATCGCTCGCCGGACGCGGTCTGGAAATCGCATATGCAGCCGACGTCGTGGAGTTCTTCTTCCTGCAAATCCAGGGTTCCGGCAGACTGAAACTGCCCGATGGCGGAGTGATGCGAATCGGTTACGAGAGCCAGAACGGACGCGGCTACACCGGCATCGGCAGGCTGATGAAGGATCGCGGCCTGATCACCGACGCTTCGATGCAGGGCATCGTCGCTTATCTGCGCGCCAACCCCGAAGAGGGTCGCAAGATCATGCACGAGAACAAGAGCTTCGTGTTTTTCCGCGAACTGACTGGCGCGGGGCCGCTGGGGGCGATGGGCTATCCGGTGGTCGGCGAGGCCAGTGCTGCGGTCGATATCAAATTCGTGCCGCTGGGTGCGCCGCTGTGGCTGTCGATGGACCGCGCCGAACCCAATGGCATCTGGATCGCGCAGGACACCGGCGGCGCTATCAAGGGCGCTAACCGGGTCGATACCTTCTGGGGTGCAGGCGACCGCGCGCGGGCAATAGCGGGCGGCATGGCGGCGCGCGGGTCGGCGCTGATTTTCCTGCCCAAGGCGTCGGTCGCGCGGCTTATTCCCTGAGCCATGCCGCGCCGCCTCGACCAGGAAGAAAAGGCGCTCTGGGGACGAGTCATTGCGACGGTTGAGCCTATTCATGTGGTGAAGACTGAGCCGAAAGCTGGAGTGAGACTCGTCGTCCCCGCGAAGGCGGGGACCGTAGTAGGCGTAGCGCAAACCTCCCGGGGTTTCCGCCTGCGCGGGAACGACGATAAGCCAGCGCCCGCAAACACCCTCGACGGCCACTGGAACCGCCGCATCGACCGTGGCGGCATCATCCCCGACATCAGCATTGACCTGCACGATAGCAGCCTGTCCGGCGCTTACACCCGTCTCGACCGCGCGCTCGAGCAGGCCATCGCGCAGAAACTCAAGGTAGTGCTGTTGGTCACCGGCAGACCTCGCGCGCATGATCGCGCCAGCGGGCAGGGCAGGGGAGCGATCGCCGCCGTCGTCCGCGACTGGCTTGGGGCATCGCGCCACGCCAAAAGCATCTCTGCCGTGCGCAACGCTCATCCAAAACATGGCGGCGCAGGCGCGCTTTATATCGTGCTAAAGCGTTAGGATTTTCAGCGTCACCCGCCGGTAAATCTCGGCGAGCGTCACCAGATCGGCGACCGCCACGGCCTCGTCGAGCTTATGCATCGTCGCGTTGCAAAGCCCGAACTCGACCACCGGGCAGATCTTGGTCAGGAACCGCGCGTCCGATGTGCCGCCTGTCGTCGAAGGCTCGGGCCGGATACCGGTCACCGCCTCGACTGCCTCCGAAATCGCCGCCGACAATTCGCCCGGCGGAGTGAAAAACGCCTCACCCGATATCATCGCGGTCAGCGTCCCGCCGCCGCGTTCGACCAGTTCGCGCAACCGCGTAACCAACGCCTCGCCAGTTTGCAGGTCGTTGAAGCGGACCGACAGCCGTGCTTCGGCTTTGGCGGGGATGACGTTCGTCGCCTTGTTGCCGACGCTCAGGTCGGTAATCTCGATATTGCTCGGCTGGAAAAACCCGGTGCCTTCATCAAGCGTAATCGCGTCGATCTCAGCCAATATCGCCACCAGCTTCGTGATCGGATTGTCGGCCAGGTGCGGATAGGCGACATGGCCCTGCGTTCCCGCGACCGATATCCACATATTCACTGAACCCCGCCTGCCGACCTTCATCATGTCGCCCAGCCGGTTGACGCTGGTGGGTTCGCCGACGAGGCAGACATCGGGGATCGAGCCGCGCGCCTGCATATGGTCGATCAGCGCACGCGTGCCGTAGATCGCTGGACCTTCCTCGTCGCCGGTGATGATCAGGCTTATTGTGCCGGCGTCCGCTGGAATATCGTGTAGCGCCGCGACAAAGGCCGCGATGCTGCCCTTCATGTCGACTGCGCCGCGGCCGTGGAGCAAATCGCCGCGAACCTCCGGCACAAACGGATCGCTGCCCCAGCCGTCGCCGGGCGGCACAACGTCGAGATGCCCGGCAAAGGCGAAATGGCGTCCGCCAGCTTCTCGAATGGCGAACAGATTTTCGACCGGTGCGCCGTGCGCTGGGTCAACGTCCTGTTCGCCCGCGATAAATCGATCGACCGTAAAACCGAGGGGAACCAGCATCGTCTCAAGCGAGTCGAACACCGCACCGCTGGCGGGTGTGATGCTTTCGCAGGCGATCAGGCGTCGGGCGTAAGTTAGGGCGATGTCATTCATGCTTTCGTCCGAATGGCGCGTTCGTTATGATTTGTCCATTGCCACCAAGGAATTAATCATGCCCAAAATCGACATCGAAGCCATCGCGCAATCGAACGCCACCGGCTATCCAGCCCCATTCGATGCGGAGGTTGAAGGCCGCTGGTGGCGCAGGCTGGCTCCCGCAAGCGGGCTGACGCTGATGGGTGCCAGCCATGTTGTTCTCAAACCCGGCGCATGGTCATCGCAACGGCACTGGCATGACGGCGAGGATGAACTGGTGATCATGCTCTCGGGCGAAGCGGTGCTGATTGAGGACGACGGCGAAACGGTGATGCGCGCAGGCGATGTTGCGGCTTGGGCAGCGGGCGTGACCAATGGTCATCATCTAATCAACCGAACCGATAGCGACTGCGTTTTCATCGCCATCGGGGCTGGCGACCGCGATGGCGGCGGGGCTTATTCAGATATCGACATGAGATTCGAAGCCGGTAACTATTTCCACAAGGATGGCACGCCCTATCCGCCCGGGCGGATCAGGTAACCGCGTCCTCAATCCGCTTGATCGTCCAGATTTCCTCGGCCGCCTCGGCGTACCACTCTTCCATCCATGGATGCGCCATCATCGTTTCGACATAGGCAGCGGCGAATCCGGGTAGCGTGAATCCGTAGGTCACAAAGCGCGTTACCACCGGCGCGAACATGATGTCGGCCGCACTGAAGGTGCCGAACAGATACGGCCCCTCACGACCGAAACGCGATCGTGCTTCTGCCCATGTTTGCAGGATTCGGATGGCGTCGGTGCGTGTTTCTTCCGACACGGTGACGTCGGTAAAGGTCTTGCGCGTGTTCATCGGGCACTCGCGGCGAAGCGCTATATAGCTGCAATGCATTTCGGCGGCCATCGACCGCGCCATGCCGCGCGCAACTTCGTCCTTGGGCCAGTAACGGTCGCGCCCGACCTTGTCCGCCAGCCAGTCGATGATCGCCAGACTGTCCCACACCACGGTTTCGCCGTCCCACAATATCGGCACCTTGCCCGATGACGGGGCGAGGTCTTCCTCGCGCTTTCGCTCGTCCCAGCCGTCTTCATAAAGCGGAACGGTCATCTCGTTGAAATGCAGCCCCGACTGTTTGGCCGCCAGCCAGCCGCGCAAGGACCAGCTCGAATAGGCCTTGTTGCCGATGATCAATTGCATGGTCATGAAGCGACGGCTTCTAACACAGCCCGTCGCAAATCCTCAATGCCGCCCTTTTTCTCCGCCGACGTGACCGAAAGCTCGGGATACGCCGCGACATGCTTGCGCAGCTTGGCCATCGTATCGAGTTCAACCGCCTCGCGTTCGGTGGCTTTGATCTTGTCGGTCTTGGTCAGGACGATGCGGTAACTGATCGCCGCCGCATCTAGCATCCCCATGATGTCATGATCGACATCCTTGATGCCATGGCGGCTATCTATAAGCACGAACACGCGCTTCAGCACCGCACGCCCGCGCAGATAGTCGTTGATCAGGTAGCGCCATTGCTGGACGGTCTTCACGGGTGCTTTGGCATAGCCATAGCCCGGCATGTCGACGATCCGGAACAGTACAGGCGACCCCACATCGAAGAAGTTCAGTTCTTGGGTACGCCCCGGCGTATTCGACGCGCGCGCCAGATTGTTGCGGTTGACCAAAGCATTGATCAGACTCGATTTGCCGACGTTCGACCGGCCCGCAAAGGCGATTTCGGGCACCGTAGGCTCGGGCAGGAACTCGAGCTTTGGTGCCGATTTCAGGAAGGCGACCGGCCCGGAGAAAATCCGGTTCGGCTCCTCGATTCCTGCGATCACATCCGCACTCACGTCCCCGCCTTGGCTTTCTCTCCGGCTTTTTCCTCTGCTTCCTTCGCCGCCTGCTGCTTCAGGATCGGATGCCTCGAATAGAGCCATTTCTGTTGCCCGATCGAGATGATGTTCGACATCACCCAGTACAACTGAAGACCTGCCGCGAACGGGGCCATGATGAACATCAGGAACCACGGCATGACCGCGAATACCTGTTTCTGCACCTCGTCCATCGGCTGTGGGTTGAGCTTCTGCATCAGCCACATCGTCACACCGAGCAGGATCGGCAGCACGCCGATGGCAAGGAATGCGGGCAGGATGATGCCGGTGCCCAAAAGATTGAACAGCAACTGCGCCGACGGATCGGGGACCGACAAATCCTTCAGCCACAAAGCGAACGGCTGGTGCCGCATTTCGATGGAGAGCATCAAAATCTTGTAAAGCGCAAAGAAGATCGGAATTTGCAGCACGATGGGCAGGCAACCGGCGAGCGGATTGACCTTTTCGTCCTTGTACAGCTTCATCATTTCTTGCTGCATCCGCGGCTTGTCGTCTTTCCAACGCTCCTGCACCGCCTTCATTTTTGGCTGGACGACGCGCATTTGCGCCATTGAGGCAAACTGCTTCTGCGCAATCGGAAACATGAAAAGGCGGACGATAATCGTCAGGCCGATAATCGCAACGCCGAAATTGCCGAACACGCCGAACAGCCAGTGCAGTATCCAGAAAAACGGAATGGCGATGAACCAGAACCAGCCCCAGTCGATCGAATAATCGAGCAGGGGGATGCCCTGCTTGGTATACATATCGAGCGTTTCAACTTCCTTCGCGCCCGCAAAAACGCTTGAGGTTTGCTTGAAGGTCTGGCCGGGGACGACTTCGGTTTTGGTGGCGTTGACCATCTGCGACCAGTAATAGCCGCCGTCGCTCTTGAAGCTTGCCTTGATCCGCGCCTTCTGGTCCGGGATCAATGCGGCCAGCCAGTACATCTCGGTCTCGCCAAGCCAGCCGCCGGTACTGTTGTAGCTGAGCGTACCATTTGGTGCCTCGTCGACATCGTCATAATTGATGTTGGTTATGGTGTTATCGAACACGCCCATCGGGCCGACATGGATGTTCCATGTGTCCGGATCGGGCGACATGCCGTTGCGGCTAATAAGGCCGAATGGTGCGATTTGAGCCGCAGTCGTGCTGCCGTTGGTAAAGCGTTGCTCGGCAGTGATGAGATAATTGTCGTCGATTTTAAAGACGATCTCGAACTTCTGGTTCGCGGCGTTGGTCCATGTCAAAGAGACGGGCGTCGCAGGCGTTAGTTTGGCAACGCTCGGCGTCCATACGGTCTTGTCGTCGGGTGCGGTAATGCCAGCTCCTGTCCATCCAAAGCGCGCAAAATGGGCTGTCTTTGTGCCTGACGGCGAAAACAGGCGGACTGGGGGCGAATCCTTGGGAAGCGCAGTTCGGTGGCTGAGCAGCACGAGATCGTCGATCCGCGCGCCTTCGAGGTTAATCGAGCCTTTGAGCTTTGGCGTTTCGATGAGTACGCGCGGGTTGGCGCGGAGCGCTGCGGGCAGCGCGACAGTCGTCGTGGGCGCGGCGGCGCTACCGACTGGGATGTCGCCGGTTGCGGCACCTGCGGGCTTTGCCGGTGCGGCGGCGCTGGGTGGGGAAGCCGGTGTGGGGAAAAATGTGCTCGCGACGTACGGCCAGCCGAACAGGATCAGTCCGGTCAGCAAAATCGCAAATATCAGGTTACGCTTGTCGTCCACGTCTAACTTTCCCCGTTATTCAATTGATTGAGCGCTTATGGCACCGGATCATGGCCGTGCCCGCCCCAAGGTTGGCAGCGCAATAGCCGTTTGAGGGCCAGCCAGCCACCCTTAATTGCGCCATATCTTCGAAGCGCGGTAATCGCATAGGCCGAGCAGCTTGGCGAGTAACGACAGGTCGGCGGCAGAATGCGCGAAGGCCCGATCTGCCAGCCCCGCGCGATGAGGATAAGGACGCGGGCGATCATTGGCTGAGCTTGGTTAGAGCCTTGGCCATATCCGCCCGCAATTCACCAAAATCGCGCTCGATTCCGCCGTCGCGGCCGATCAGGATATGGTCTGAGCCTGTTTTGCCCTTTTCGCCCAGAACCTCGCGCGCAAGTTCACGAAATCGCCGCCGCATCCGGTTGCGGACGACCGCATTGCCGACTTTCTTGGTGATGGTGATGCCGAGCCGGATCGCTGGATCGTCATCGCGCCGGTCGAAAACGAGCAAAACAAAACCGGGAGTAGCATATCGCTTCCCCCGGTTGGCGGCCAGAAAGTCCGACCTTTTCCGTATTACGCTATAACCGCGCATATCGCGGCCTGCTGAGCCGTGGCTCAGGCAGAAAGCTTCTTGCGGCCGCGCGCGCGGCGACCGTTCAGGATGTTGCGGCCAGCGGCTGTTGACATGCGCAGGCGAAAACCGTGGCGACGGGCACGCACGAGATTGCTCGGCTGGAAGGTGCGCTTCATGACTGTAATCCTTAGTTTTTATTCGTAATGAAATGAAAAGGGTCGCCGAATCTGTCCAGCGACCGCCTTTGTTGACGTGGCCGATAGGGTTATGTCGGAAAAAAGTCAACATCGCTTAGCGGATTGGCTGGTCGATATCATCGCGTCGGAACAGGTGCATGAAGTCGGCCTTGATATCGGGAAACGGCGGGCGCTCGGTAACCTTGCTGCGCCGCATCGCCCAGTCGGCCCAGCGGCCATATTGGGGATGTCTGCGCGACAGCAACGCGTAGCGCCGTTTTGCCCAGCGCGAATGTTTGAGAATGATTGCCAGGCCGATGGGCAGGATGAGCAGCGGCCCCGGGCCCGGGATTGGCCCGAGCAGCGGCGCACCCAGCACCAGCGCCCAGCCGAGCGTCAGCATCGTTAAGCGCCAGGCCTTGCTGTCAGTGAAACCGGTGCCGATACGCTGTGCCATGGAGCGTCATGTGGTGGCTGCTATGATTTCATGCAAGCGCCGCTCATTCCTTTCGGTGAAATCGCCAGAAGCAAAAAAACTTACAGCAATGTCAGCAACTGGTCGCTTTGTTCATGCTTTTGCAGGCAATATGCGCTAGGGACTCAATCCATAATGGCACTCGCTCTCCCCCATCTCCACCGCATCGGCGTTTTGCCGTCCGACATCGACTTCATGGGGCATGTGAACAACGCGCGCTATCTGAACTGGGTGCAGGACGCGGTTCTCGATCACTGGAACAAGCTGGCCCCGCCCGAAACCGCTGCCAAATATCTGTGGGTCGCGTTGAAGCACGAGATTACTTACCGCAAACCTGCGTTTCTCGACGACGATGTGATAGCCTCCGTTGTGCTTGAAAAGGTGCAGGGTGCGCGGTCGTTCTACGACACCGTCATCAAGCGCGGCGAAGAAGTATTGGCCGAGGTCAAATCGAGCTGGTGCTGCATTGACGCGGAGACGCTCCGCCCGGCGCGGATTGCGGCAGAGATTCAGGAATATTTTTTCCCGAAAGACTGAGGCTCAGAATACCGGATCGTTCGCGCCGTCGTCATCGAGCGGCGTGGCTTCGGTATGGATACCGCATTCGACCTTGTCCCAGCCTTTCCAGCGGCCCGAACGCGGGTCTTCGCCGTCAGCGACCTTGGTCGTGCAGGGCGAGCAGCCGATTGAGGGGTAGCCCAATTCGACCAGCGGATGCGCGGGCAGGTCGTGCTCGGCCATATAGGCATCGAGCCGAGCGCGGTCCCAGTCGGCAAGCGGATTGACCTTGAGGCGGCCTTCTTCGATCTCGAAACGCGGCAGCGCGGAGCGCGTCGATGACTGGAAAGCCTTGCGACCGGTAAACTGTGCGTCGAACGGAGCGAGCGCGGCCTTCAATGGCAAAACCTTGCGGATTTCGCAGCAGCCGTCTGGATCGTAGGACCAGCGCAAGCCGGTGCCGTCGCGCTTGGCGAGCAATGCCGGATCGGGGGTCAGGTTGCGCAGGTCGGTCAGCCCCAACCGTTCGCGCAATTCCTCGCGGTAGGTAATCGTTTCGGGGAAATGCTTGCCGGTTTCGAGGAACAGCACTGGCACCGAGGGGTCGATGCTGGCAATCAGGTGGAGCAAAACCGCCGATTCCGCACCAAAGCTCGACACGATGGCGGCATCACCCAACATACTCTCGTTGAGCAACACCGTCAGCATCTCGACGGTATCGCGCCCGCGGAACATATTATTGAGCCGAACGGCGTCGGCATCCGTGTAACGGGGCGCGGTGTCGATGCGGTCGGGTTCGCGTCCTTCGAGACGCCGCTTCGACAGGCTCAGCGGCTCCTCAGGAAGAGCGGTGCTTTTTTTGATCCGCTCATCCTGAGGAGGGACTGAGCGAAGTCGAAGTCCCGTCTCGAAGGACTTTGCGGTGGTTTTTTTACCCATGGCGCAGTTTCCAGACAGGGACGGCGGCATCGGCGGCTTTTTGGTAGACATGCTCGTACCGCGCAAACGCCGCTTCGACGTCGGCTGGGTTCAGCGACCCTTCGGGTGCAAAGCTGTCGAAACCGCAGCGGCGCATGAACGCGATCTGGTCCACCAGCACATCGCCCTGCGCACGCAGCTCGCCCTCATAACCCGCCTCGCGCAAGATTCGCGCCGATGAATAGCCTCGCCCGTCACGATATTTGGGAAAGGCGATTTCAATCAGGGCAAGCCGGTCCAGAAATGGCAACAATGCCCGTGCATCATCATCGGGTTCCAGCCGGACGGCAGTCGAATTCGACTGATCCAAAAATGCGTCCAAGGTAACCGAAGGCTGTTCGTTGATCTCGTCATTACGGTAGCGGAACTCAACCATAGATCGCCTCCTTGAACGGATCGAGGCCGACACGGCGGTAGGTGTCGATGAAACGTTCATCGCCTTCGCGCAAGGTTTTGTAGACCTCGGTAGCCTTTTCGACGGCATCGACAACGCCGTCCTCGTCGAAGCCGGGGCCGATGATTTTGCCGATGCTGACATCCTCCGCGCCCGATCCGCCAAAGGTTAGCTGGTAATTTTCGACGCCTTTGCGGTCGACGCCCAGGATACCGATATGCCCGGCATGGTGGTGCCCGCAGGCGTTGATGCAGCCCGAGATTTTGAGCTTCAGTTCGCCCAGATCGCGCTGCCGGTCGAGATCGGCAAAGCGGGTCGCGATTTTCTGCGCGACGGGGATTGAACGCGCATTGGCGAGGCTGCAATAATCGAGGCCGGGGCAGGCGATGATGTCGCTGATCAGATCGAGATTGGCATCAGCCAGTTCGGCTCCGCGCAATGCCTGCCACACTGCATAAAGGTCGCGCTTGGCGACGTGCGGCAGGACGATATTCTGCGCATGGGTAACGCGGAGTTCATCGAAGCTATATTTTTTGGCGAGATCGGCCATCACGTCAATCTGGTCGGCGCTGGCGTCGCCCGGAATGCCGCCGATGGGCTTCAGGCTGATATTGACGATGGCGTAACCAGCCTGCTTGTGCGGCTTGACGTTCTGGTCGATCCACACCGCGAAATCGGGGTCGCTGCGGTCGGGTTCGACATCTGGTGCATCAAAGGCGGGCGGCGCGAAAAAGGCGCTGATGCGATCAAATTCGGCCAGCGGCGGATCGATGCCCAGCGTCTTCACATGCGCAAATTCTTCCGCCACTTGGGCGCGATATTCGTCGGCGCCAATTTCGTGGACGAGGATTTTGATCCGCGCCTTGTAGATATTATCGCGCCTACCATAACGGTTGTAGACCCGCAGGCAGGCCTCGATGTAGCTCAGCAGATCGTCGGCTTTGACGAACGGGTTGATCTCTGGCGCGATCATCGGCGTGCGGCCCATGCCGCCACCGACAAAGACGCGCGCGCCAAGCTCTCCGTCCTTTTTGACCAGCTCAAGCCCGATATCGTGCAAACGCATCGCTGCGCGGTCTTCTGGCGAGGCGATGACGGCAATCTTGAACTTGCGCGGCAGGTAGCTGAATTCGGGATGGAAGGTCGACCATTGGCGCAGCAGCTCGGCCCAAGGACGCGGGTCAACGACTTCGTCGGCTGCGGCACCCGCATATTGGTCAGACGAAATGTTGCGGATGCAATTGCCGCTGGTCTGGATGGCGTGCATTTCGACCTCGGCCAGTTCGGCAAGTAGGTCGGGGCATTCCTCCAGCTTGATCCAGTTATACTGGATATTCTGCCGCGTCGTGAAATGGCCGTAACCACGGTCATATTTGCGTGCGATATGCGCCAGCACATGCATCTGGCGGCTGTCGAGCGTGCCATAAGGCACCGCGACGCGCAGCATATAGGCGTGGAGTTGCAGATAGAGTCCGTTCATCAACCGGAGCGGCTTGAACTGGTCCTCTGTCATCTCGCCAGCAAGCCGCCGCTTCACCTGATCGCGGAATTCCTCGACTCGGGCGTCGACAATGGCTTGGTCGTAATTGTCATATTTATACATTTCAAATCACCCATTCGCCGGCGGTCGGGTCGGCTGGTTTCAATGTCAGGTCGGGGCGCACTGTCGGGCCGAGCGCTCGAACGCGGTCCTTGATGTGTGCAGGGCGCGCACCCTCAGGGGTCGCGACGGCGTCGATGATGTAGGGTGCGTTGACGCGCCGCGCTCCCTCTTCGGCGTGTAGGATAGCCTCGCCGCTTTCGCCGACATCGGTAGCGTCCTCGACATGGATCGACCAGCCGTTGCCTGTCCACCAAGTGACGGCACCCGACCCCAAATCATTGCCGGTCAATATCTTCATGCTTTAAACTCCAACATATCGTCATCCTGAATTTGTTTCAGGATAACGCACCGTCGCTCGTTGTGCTGAAACAAGTTCAGCATGACGAAAGCTTTACGGATCGTGCGGCGATGGTTTTTAGCCGGTTTTCCGCATCCGATTTCAACACCACGTCGCCCACCACGATAATCGCAGGCGATGCCACGCCCTCTCGCGATATCATGTCGCCGAGATCGGTCAGGATCGTGCGGAGCGCGCGAGCCCGGGGTCGGGTCGCGCGCTCCAGCACTGCGACGGGGGTGTCGGGGGAAAGCCCGTCGGAAATCAGTTTCTCGGTAATGTCGGCAGCAGTGGCGACGCCCATGTAGATTACGAGCGTGCGCCCCTTGCCTGCAAGGCCCGCCCAGTTCTGGTCGGTCAGGCCTTTGCACTGTCCGGCGACAAAGCTCACGGCGCTGGATGCATCGCGGTGGGTGAGGGGGAGCATTGCTTCCGCCGCGCCGCCCATTGCAGCGGAAATTCCGGGCACGACTTCGACCTCGACACCGGCGTCACGGCAAGCCTCGGCCTCTTCGCCGCCACGCCCGAAAATGAAGGGATCGCCGCCTTTGAGGCGCACCACCAAATGCCCGGCCTTAGCCTCGCGCACCAGAATCGCGTTGATGCCTTCCTGCGGCACCGAATGTTTCGACCGGCTTTTGGCGACTGAAATCAGCCGCGCTTTCGGGTTGACCATGTCCATGATCGCATCGTCGACCAAGCCGTCATGCACGATCACATCCGCCGCCGCGATCAGCCGCGCAGCCTTCAATGTCAGCAATTCGGGATCGCCCGGACCTGCGCCCACCAGATAGACTCGTGCATTTTCCATGACGGCAAAATGCGCGGGCGCGGCAATGACTTCAAATCAGGATATATTGGCTGTGCGGTAGTAGAACTTTAGGGTGCTATTTGGGCACGAAAACCGGCACAGTTTCGTCTCGCTCTAGGCCGATCCCGATCATCGCTTTGGGTACGTCGTTTTCTGACGAAACCACGGGATAGGCACAATAATCGGCGGCATAGTAGGCGCTTGGCCGGTGGTTGCCCGACAGGCCGATGCCGCCAAAGGGAGCCGATGACGATGCGCCGTTGGTCGGCGCGTTCCAGTTGACTATGCCAGCGCGGCTGTTCGCCCAGAATTCGTCATATTGCGCAGGCGTGCCGCCAATCAGCGACGCCGACAGCCCGAAGCGGGTGTTGTTGGCTTCGGCAATCGCTGCCTCGAAGTCCGCAACGCGGATGACCTGTAGCAATGGTCCGAACAATTCGATATCGGGGCGTTCGGTCATCCCGGTGACGTCGATGATGCCGGGTTTGAGGAAAGGGCGACCGTGCAGCGGGGCCGCCATATGCTTGATTGGTTTGCCGCCCCTGCTCATCAGCGCGAGAAAGCTTTCGACCAGATTGTCGCACACATCGTTGTCGATCACCGGTCCCATAAACGGCTGCGGCTCGCCGTGCGGTTCGCCGATGACCAGCCGGTCGGCAATCTTTTTGACCTCGCCGACCACCAGATCGAACATGTCGTCGCGGACGATCAGGCGCCGAGCGGCCGTGCAGCGCTGTCCGGCGCTCAGGAAGGCCGATTGCACCACCAATACCGCAGCGCTGTGGATATCGCGCGTATCCCACACGATGATAGGGTTGTTGCCGCCCATTTCGAGCGCGAGTATCTTGTCGGGGCGATGCGCGAACTGGCGGTTGAGGGCTATGCCCGTCTGCGCAGAGCCGGTAAAAAGCAAGCCATCGATATCGGCGTGCATCGACAATGCCTTGCCGGTATCCGGCCCCCCCTGTGCGAGACGAATCACTCCCGACGGAATCCCGGCCTTGTGATAATAATCGACCAGCATCGCACCGGTCGCCGGCGTCTTTTCCGATGGTTTGAATATGACAGCGTTGCCCGCAATCAGCGCGGGAACGATATGGCCATTGGGCAAATGCGCGGGGAAATTATACGGCCCCAGCACGGCAAGCACACCGTGCGGTTTGTGTCGAAGCGCGCTCCTGCTGCCGATCTTGCCGTCGATTCGACGCTGCGATGTCCGATCAGCATAGGCCTTCACCGAGATATCGATCTTGTCCACCACCGAATCGACCTCATTTCGGGCTTCCCACAAGGGCTTCCCGGTTTCGCGGGCAATCAGGTCGGCAAATTTTTCCTGATCTGCGCGGACCCGGTTGGCAAAGCCGCGTATCCGCTCGATCCGGTCGGAAAGCGACGTCGCTGCCCATTTCGGCCAAGCCTCGCGCGCAGCGGCTACTTCGGCATCGACATCACTGGCTTCGCCACGCCAGAGTTCGGCACCGGTTGCCGGTTCGAAGGAGATGAGATCGGACAAAAACTATATGGTCCCAAGGTAAATGCACATTTTACTATAAATGCCTTGTATAGTTTTACATCCCGTAAATTCGGGTGGTAAAATCCCTGATTTATGCGGGTTTCCCATATGTTTCAGCCATGCGACGAATTGCCCCTATCTTTCGATCTAGCGGGCTCCAGTCGTCATCGTCGGCGATGGCCGCCCAAATGGATTCAACCTCGTCGATCAGCATCGAGCACAGCAGGTCGGACCGGTTTGCGTTTTCGGATGATGCGGTAGCGGTATAGTCCGCTAGCTGGTCGGAAAACGCGTCATACTTTTCGTTACCGCTCATCATATCCGGGCGTTCGGCACTGAAGTGTGAGCCAAAAAAAGCGTCGACGGGAATTTGCGAATCCACCATCGCACGCTCGGCGGCCTCGACCAGCGAACGGTCGTTTTCCTCGCCGCGTGGTTTTACACCCAGCCGCCACAAAAAGCGCCGGACAATCGCCGCCTGATACAATGCCGGAAAGCGCTCGAGCGCCTCGATCAGCGGGGGTGCTTCGCAGATCAGCCGCAGCGACACCGCCAGTTGCCCCAGATTCCAGTGCATCGCCTCCGCCTGACGCCCGAAGGCATATAGACCGTGCTGGTCGAAATAAGCAGCGGTGAAACGCGGGTCCCAGTATTCGGTGAAGCGCCACGGGCCGTAATCGAAGCTCTCGCCGGTAATGTTGATATTGTCGCTGTTGAGTACACCGTGAACAAAACCAGCGACCATATAGGATGCGGCGAGATCGGCGATGCGCTCCACCGCGAGGTTCAGTAACTGCGCTGCCGGGTTATCATTCGGAGCTTCATTGTATAAAATAGTCAAACAATAGTCGATCAGCCGCTCCATCATGTCGGCATCACCTTCTACGGCGATCCGCTGGAATGTACCGATGCGGATATGGCCGTGGCTGAGGCGGACCATCACGGCGGAGCGCGTCGGCGATGGCTCGTCACCGCGCATCAGCGGCTCGCCGGTTTCGATCAACGAGAATGTTTTGGAGGTGTTGACGCCCAGTGCTTCGAGCATTTCGGTTGCCAGTATCTCGCGCACGCCGCCTTTCAGCGTCAACCGCCCGTCGCCCTCGCGGCTGTAAGGCGTCGTCCCCGAACCCTTGGTCCCCAGATCGAGCAAGCGTCCATGCCCGTCGCGCAATTGCGCAAACAGGAAGCCACGCCCGTCGCCGATATCGGGATTGTAGTGCCGGAACTGATGGCCGTGATAGCGAAGCGCCAAGGGCACCGGCATGTTATCCGGCAGCGGTTCGAACCGCCCGAAATGCGAAAGCCACTGTTCGTCGGTCAAAATGCCGAGACCGACGGTCGCTGCCCAACGGTCGTTGCGGTAGCGCAATATCGTCTGCGGGAAGTCGGCAGCCTTAACCGGATCACCGATTTTTTCGCCGAGACTGGCGATTTGCGGATCAGGACTATAGGGGGAAGGGAGACGTTCAATTTGCATGACCTCCATCTGGCGCGTGATTTAGGGAAAGACAAGCATGGCAGCTGTCCGAATATTGCATTTGCACAGCAGTTTCGATTTGGGCGGAAAGGAAGCGCGCGCCGCGCGCTTGATGAACCATTTCGGCGACCAGGCCGAACATGTCGTGTTATCGGCGACCGATGCTTGCGGTGCGCGCGATGCCATCGAGAAGAAGATCAAGGTAGCGTTTCCGGGGAGCGAGGCACCGTCGCTTTCCGGTTGGCCGTCGATGGGCCGCTACCGCAAACTCGCCGCTTATATGAAGAAATTCCATCTGGTGCTCAGCTATAATTGGGGGGCAATGGACGGGGTGATGGCGCACACCTTGTTATGCCGCAGCATGGGCCTGCCGCCGCTGATCCATCATGAAGACGGTTTCAACGATGATGAAATCCACCGGCTGAAAAAGCGGCGGAACTGGTTTCGGACCATTGCCTTGCAACGCGCCGACGCGCTGGTGGTCCCGTCGAAAACGCTTCAGGATATCGCGATGCGGGAATGGCACCAACCGCTCGAGAAAATCGCGCGCTTCCCTAACGGCATCGACATCGCACATTATAACCGCCGCCCGCAGCGCGGTTCGTTTCCCGGTTTTGTCCAGCGCGAGGGCGAGATTGTCGTCGGCACCGTTGCCGGCCTGCGCGCTGTCAAAAACCTGCCCCGGCTGGTGCGGGCCGTGGCGGCGGCTGGGCCGCATGTGCGGCTGGCGATAGCAGGGGAGGGGCCGGAGCGCGGCGCGATCATGGCCGAAGCCACGCGGCTGGGCATCGCAGACAGGGTAATGATGCCGGGCTTTTTACGCGATCCGGCGCGCTACATCCGGTTGTTCGATATTTTTGCTTTATCGTCGGACAGCGAACAATATCCGATCTCGCTGGTCGAGGCGATGGCGAGCGAAATACCCGTGGTTGCAACCGATGTCGGTGACATCCGCAATATGGTCGCAGCCGAAAACCTGCCGTTCATTGTGAAGCGCGATGACGAGGCGGGGCTGGCCGATGCCATCCGCACGCTGGCTTCCGACGTGGTGTTGCGAAAGACGTTAGGCGATGCCAACCGCTATCTGGCGACCTCGCATTATGACGAAGGAATAATGCTGGCGCGTTATCGCCAGCTCTACGGTTCTGCGATGAAACGCGCCGATTTTGCGCGACAAAGCTGAACATTTGGACTAGCGCGCCTATATAGGAGAAGGGCGCTTTATTGCGCTATTTTGCATACTATAGGGGTCGTATTTGTGTTCAAGGGTCTGAAACCCATTATCTATGGCGGCAAGGAAGTCTGGCCGTTGGTCGAGGGCGGCAAGGGCGTTGCCGCAACAAACCATGCAAGTTCGGGTGCCTGGGCAGCCGCTGGCGGCATCGGCACGGTGTCGGCAGTAAATGCCGACAGCTATGACGAAAATGGCGAGATGATCCCGCAGGTTTTCTACGGCAAAACCCGCGCCGAACGCCACGAAGAACTGGTTGAATATGGCATCCGCGGTGGCATCGCGCAGGTCAAGCTGGCGCATGAAATTGCGGGCGGCAAGGGTGCGATCAATATCAACGTACTGTGGGAAATGGGCGGCGCGCAGCGCATTCTGCACGGCGTGCTCGAAGAGACCAGAGGCATGGTGACTGGAGTCACCTGTGGTGCCGGGATGCCGTACAAGCTATCCGAAATTGCTGCACAATACGGCGTCTATTATCTGCCGATTATCAGCTCCGCGCGTGCCTTCCGCGCGCTGTGGAAACGCGCCTATCACAAGGTGCCGGAGTGGCTGGGCGCTGTGGTCTACGAAGACCCCTGGCTGGCCGGCGGGCATAACGGCCTGTCCAACGCCGAAGACCCGCGCAGCCCCGAAGACCCTTATCCGCGCGTCAAGGCACTCCGCGAAGTCATGCGCGCCGAGGGCATTTCGGACGACCTGCCCATCGTCATGGCGGGCGGCGTCTGGTTCTTGCGCGACTGGAACGACTGGATCGACAATCCGGAATTGGGCCAGATCATATTCCAGCTTGGAACGCGCCCGCTGCTGACGCAGGAAAGCCCGATCCCGCAGGGCTGGAAAGATGCGCTGACCAAGATCCCCGAAGACGGCGTCTTGCTTCACCAGTTCTCGCCCACCGGTTTTTACTCGAGCGCAGTGATCAATCCGTTTTTGAACGAGTTGCAGGCGCGCTCGGACCGGCAAATCGGTTACTGCCAGGCCGCGGACCTCGAACACACCGTTCAGCTCGACGTCGGGGTGAAGGGCAAGAATTTCTGGGTAACACCCGCCGACCTGATGAAAGCACGCGAATATTATGCGCGCGGGTTTACGGTGGCGCTCAAGACTCCTGACAACACTCTGGTTTTCGTCACGCCACCGTCGGGTGAGGTGATCCGCAAGGACCAGAAAGATTGCATGGGCTGTCTGTCGCATTGCGGTTTTTCGTCGTGGAAGGACCACGACAATAATTCGACCGGCCGCCTCGCCGACCCACGCAGTTTTTGCATTCAAAAGGCGTTGCAGAACATCGCTCACGGTGCGCCTATTGACGAAAACCTGATGTTTGCGGGGCACAGTGCCTATCTGTTCGGCAAGGATCCGTTTTATTCGAACGGTTTTGTGCCGACCGTAAAGCAACTGGTCGACCGGATTTTGACGGGCGACTGATTTTGCCAACCGCCTGAACAGGCGTCGAATTTTTTTACAGAATTCGCCGTTTTATTTACCTGTTGTTGACCTTACCGGCATACATCGTTGGGCAGGGGACGGTGATGGGATACATGGCATCGCATTATAGAAGGGTAGCACCTGCCAAACTGGAGCAGCGCGAGGTTGTGCGTCATCCGGTGTTGCTGCAAAAGGCGACGGTCAGACGTCATTCCAAACAACCTATCGAGGCGCGGCTGGTCGATCTGTCAGTTTACGGTTGCCGCGTATTGCTCGACGGTAGCTTCAAGGTCGGCGACCGTCTCTGGGTCCGGCTGGCTGAGAGCAATCCTATCGCTGCCACCGCAGTCTGGCGCGAAGGTGATCGGCTCGGCTGCAAGTTCGATGAAATTCTCGACCGCTCGCTTTTTAAACAGTTGATCCTGCACGCTGGTTGACCGCAGCGCCCATGTCATTCATGATTTAATCACATGATTAAATCGGGAGTGGTGGCATGAATTTCTCTATTAGCGAAGAACAGGAAGCCTTGCGGCAAAGCGCGCGGGCGTTTGCGCAAAAGGAACTCGCGCCGCTGGCTGCGGGGATCGAGGCGAGTAACGAGCCGCTATCGCATTCCGTGGTCGCCAAAATGGCCGAAATGGGCTTCCTCGGGATCAATATTCCGGAGGAGCTTGGCGGGCTTGGTCTCAGCAACCTCGACGCACTGATTGTGCTCGAGGAACTGGCCAAAGTTTCGAGCGCGGTCGCTTTCCCGGTATTCGAGGCCAATGTCGGTCCCGTCCAAGCCATCCGCCATTTCGCGCCCGATGCGTTGAAACAGCGCATCGTTTCAGCCGTCTGCCGCGGCGAGATGATCGTTGCGGTGTCAATGTCCGAGCCGGGTGCGGGAACCGCGCTCACCGACCTGACGACTAGCGGGGTGATCGACGGCGATCATGTAACTATCAACGGAACCAAGCGTTGGTGTTCGGGAGGCGGGCATAGCGACGCCTATCTCGTTTACACACGTCTGTCCGATGCGCCGGGGGCAAAGGGCATCGGTGCGGTGCTGGTCGAAAAGGGAACTGCTGGACTGACCTTTGGCGAACCCGAACTGCTGATGGGTTTTCGCGGCGTGCCGTCAGCGGATATCTATCTCGATAACGTGAAAGTACCGGTTGGCAATATCGTGGTCCCGGCAGGGGGCTTCGCAAAGTTGATGGAGGCTTTCGACCTCGAACGCTGCGGCAACGCGACGATGGCGCTGGCGCAGGCATCGGGCGCGCTTCAGGATGTGCTGGCCTATGTGCAGGAGCGGCAGCAGTTCGGCAAACCGCTGGCCGACTTTCAGGCGGTGCAGTTGAAGCTTGCCGAGATGCAGATGGAGGTCGAGGCCGCAAGGTTGCTGATTTGGCGCGCCGCGGTCAATGCCGATAAGGGGCTACCCTCGATCCTCGACAGCAGTACCGCCAAATGCTTTGCCAACCAGATTGCGCGGAGTGTCACCGGAAACGCGGTGCAAATGATGGGTGGCTATGGCTATTCGGCGGCCTACCCAATGGAACGCCGAATGCGCGACGCGTGGGGTTGGGGGATTGCAGGCGGCTCGATCGATATCCAGAAGGTCAATATTGCCAGCGCGATGGTCGGGAGAAGGTTTGACCAAAGAAAGTAGGCCTTAGTCCAGATCCCACGCCCGTTCGCCGTGGCTGGCGATATCGAGTCCGTCGCGTTCGGCGTCTTCGCTCACCCGCATCGGAAGGACCATCGAGACCATATAGCCAATGATGAGTGTTGCCACCGCCGACCAGACGGCGACGATGGCGACGGCCTTTAGCTGTATCCAGAGCTGCGATGCCATGCCGACGCCCTCGGCATAACCGACGCCGCCGAAGCTTTCCGAGGCGAACACCGCGAGCAGCAGCGAACCCATGATTCCGCCGACGCCGTGGACCGCGAAGACATCGAGCGAGTCGTCAATTTTCATCGTCCCCTTGATCAGCCCGACAAACCAGAAGCAAACGACGCCAGCGAGCACGCCGATAATCACCGCACCACCCGGGCCTACCGAACCGGCGGCTGGCGTGATCGTAGCAAGCCCCGCAATCGCGCCCGTGGCGAAACCCACCGCAGTCGATTTGCCGACCTTGATCCGCTCGATCAGCATCCAGACGAGGGCCGCGACCGACGCCGCCATATGCGTGTTGATGATCGCCGCCGCCGCGCCGTCATCGCTTGCTGCTAGCGCCGACCCGCCGTTGAAACCGAACCAGCCGACCCAGAGCAGGCCAGCGCCCGCCACGGTCAGCGACGGGCTATGCGGCAGCATCAATGTTTTGGGAAAGCCGATTCGCTTACCAAGCATTAGCGCGACCACCAATGCCGACACGCCCGCCGTGGTGTGCACGACAATGCCGCCTGCGAAATCGATCACGCCCTGGTCCGCAAGAAATCCTCCACCCCATACCCAGCGCGCGACCGGGACATAGACCATCAGCGACCACAAGGCGCTGAACGCCACTACCCAGCCGAACCGGGCGCGTTCGACCCATGCGCCGACGATCAGCGCCGGTGTGATGATCGCAAAGGTCATCTGGAAAAGCCCGAAGACAAGTTCGCCGATGGTCTGACCCTCACGCACAGCGAGCATGTTGTTGATCATGAAGTTCTGAGCTGAGCCGAGTTCTTCACCGCCTTCGGTCGAAAATGCCAGACTATCGCCCATCGCAATCCACAACACGGACGTAATCGCGGTAATCGTACCGCATTGCACGAGCACGGACAGGAAATTCTTCGAGCGCACCAGCCCGCCGTAGAACAATGCGAGGCCCGGAATTGTCATCATCAATACCAGCGCAGACGATGTCAGTATCCACGCGGTATCGCCGCTGTCGGGCTCTGCTGCGCCGATGACATCCTGTGCCAATGCAGGCGCGGACACCAGTGCCGCCAGCAAAACTGCCATCTTTAAAAATTTATGGATCATGTCCGTTCCCGCCCCATCTCTCACAGCTTCCCATGCAACGTCAGCCCGACACTCAATAGCCCTCAAGCACCTGATCGGGAGGTCGGTGGCCGTCGGCCCAGACCCGGATATTGGTGATCACGCGCTCGCCCGACGCTTCGCGGCCTTCGACCGTGGCGCTGCCCAGATGCGGGAGCAAAACGACATTGGGAATATCGAACAGCCGTGGGTCGATTGCCGGTTCGTGGGTATAGACATCCAACCCCGCGCCGCCGATCCGTCCGGCCTTCAATGCTTCGATTAGCGCGTTTTCGTCAATCAACTCACCGCGCGAACTGTTGATGATATAAGCATCGGTTTTCATCATCGCGATACGCTCGGCGCTGATGAGCTTGTCGGTTTCCGCTGTTAACGGACAGTGCAGCGTGATGATGTCGGAGCGCGATACCAGCCGGTCGAGATCGGGTTCGAAGGTGACGCCCAGCTCTGCCTCGACGCTGGCGGGAAGGCGGCTTCGTTTGTTATAGACGACGTTCAGTCCGAATGCCTTGGCGCGGGCGGCGACCGCTTCGCCAATCCTGCCAAATCCTATGATGCCAAGTGTCTTGCCGCCAATCCGGTGGCCGAGCATCCCGGTCGGTTTCCAGCCGCTCCATTCGCCACTTCGCATCAAGCGGTGGCCTTCGCCAAGGCGACGCGGGACGTTGAGAATCATCGCCATCGTTAGGTCCGCAGTATCGTCGGTGAATACCCCCGGCGTGTTGGTCACCATGATCCCCTTCGCTCTCGCGGCGGCAAGGTCGATATGGTTCACCCCGGCACCGTAATTGGCGATGAGTCTGAGCGAGGCTGGTGATGCGCCGATCAGCTCGGCGTCGATGCTGTCGGTTACCGTCGGCACCAGCACGTCGCAGCCTGCCATCGCGGCGATCAATGTGGCCTTGTCCATCGGCTGGTCACTGGAATTGAAACTGGCATCGAACAACTGCGCCATTCGCGCCTCGACCGTCGGCAACAGGCTCCTCGTGACGGTAATGCGAGGGCGTTCGATGCGGGTCAGTTCTGGCATGGTTTCGGACTAGGACCGATTTCCGCATCGCGTCAAGTCAGGATGGTTGCACTGTCGGCACCCTTTACACTATAGAGGCGATAAGCGGGATAAGGCTATGGCAAAGCGTGTAAAATCAGCAATAATATTGGCGACTGTGTTGTTCGGCGCAACCAGCGCACTGGCGCAATCGCAGCAGAAGACTCCCTATTGGGCGTCGATTGACGAGTCTGAGGCCCGGACGCGCACCGGACCGAGCACCGAATTTCCCGTAAGATGGGTCTATAAACGGCAGAATTTGCCGGTGAAGGTGGTCGCCGTACACAGCGTCTGGCGCAAGGTCGAAGATCCCGACGGCGATCAAGGCTGGATGCATGTCCGGTTACTCAGCCCGAAGCGTTCGGCGGTCGTGATTGGCAGCGGCATCGGCTCTTTGCGCGAAACTCCCGAAGGCACTGCGCGTGTTGCCTGGCGCGTAGAACCGGGCGTGGTCGGTTGGATCGACGAATGCGACAAAGGCTGGTGCCGTTTCGATAATGCAGGCCGCTACGGCTATATAGAGGCCGAGCGCCTGTGGGGCGACGAAGCGCCTTAAACCGAGATTTCCAGCCGTTCTGGCATTTTGCCGTCAATACCCGGCTCTACGGATTCGCAGTTAATGCTATATTTACGATCAATATAAAGTGCGCGAGCCTGTTCAAGCGTAGTGTCTCAGTTTGGATTTCGTTTTTTGTAAGGCAGGCAAATTCTAGGAGCCGGTGCCAGTTCGTCAACGTGGTCGAGCGACCAAAACGTAGATTCGCAATTGAGGACCGACATGACGCCCCGCCACGTTCGATGAGTTGCCGTTGTCGGCAGTGACGCCGAAATCATCCGAGACTTGCACGCTGAGCGCTGCTATTCGCTCGGCTATGTCCGAACAAAAGCATCTCTACCTCGTTGACGGCTCCGCCTATATTTTTCGTGCCTATCACCGGCTGCCACCGCTGACCAACATTCGCGGCGAGCCGGTTGGGGCGGTTTACGGTTATACGACGATGCTGTGGAAGCTCGCCGATGACCTGCACAAGGCCGACGGACCGACCCATATGGCGGTCGTGCTGGACAAATCGAGCCAGTCGTTCCGCAACCAGATTTACGATCTCTACAAGGCCAACCGCCCCGAACCGCCTGAGGACTTACGCCCGCAATTCCCGATGATCCGCGACGCCACGCGCGCCTTTTCGCTGCCGATGATCGAGGAGGACAATGTCGAGGCTGACGATATGATCGCGAGTTATGCCAAGGCGGCGTGCGCGGCTGGCTGGCATGTAACCATCGTCTCGTCGGACAAGGACCTGATGCAACTCGTCGAGCCGTGTGTGGACATGTTCGACACGATGAAAAACGAGCGGATTCGTGCGGAAGAGGTGTACGAGAAGTTCGGCGTAGGGCCGGAAAAAGTTGGCGACGTGCTGGCGCTGATGGGCGACAGCGTTGACAATGTCCCCGGCGTCCCCGGCGTCGGCCCGAAGACCGCGACCAAGCTGATCCAGGAGTTCGGCGACCTCGAAAGCGTGCTGGCAGCGGCACCCGAGATGAAACCGTCGAAGATGCGCGATAACCTCATCGAACATGCCGACAGGGCACGGTTGTCGAAGGTGTTGGTGACGCTCAAGGAAGACTGCCCGCTGCCGATGCCGATTGACGACATGAAGCTCGGCGCTATCCCCGAGGAACCGCTGGCGGCATTTTTGCAGCATCACGGCTTCAATTCGCTCCTGAAACGCATCGGGCATGTCACCGGCGATACCGCTTCGGCCAACAAGTCGATTGCCGGTAACCCGAAGATGGTGACCAAGGGCGACGCCGCCGCGCCGACGCCCGGGACTCGGATACTTCCGTCACCGATGCCGCCCATCGACACAAAGGTATATACCTGCGTCACCGATCTCGCCGCATTAGACCACTGGATCGCGCGCGCGCATGAAACCGGCACACTCGGTTTCGATACCGAGACCGATAGCCTGCAAGCGGCGAGCGCCAATCTTGTCGGCTTTTCGCTAGCGGTCGCACCGGGCGAGGCTTGTTACGTGCCGCTCGCGCATGGCGGCACCGACATGTTCGCCGAAAAGCCGGTGCAAATCGAAGCGAAGGCAGCGATCGAAAAACTGAAGCCGCTTTTGGCCGATTCGTCGGTGCTGAAAATCGGCCAGAATCTCAAATACGATATGGCGGTGCTGGCGCGGCACGGGGTAACGATTGCGCCCTATGACGATACGATGGTGATGAGCTTTGCACTCGATGCGGGCGATCACGGCCACGGCATGGACGAACTCGCGAAGCTCCATCTCGGCCACGAATGTATCAGCTACAAAACGGTAACGGGAACCGGCAAATCGCAGATAGGCTTTGCCGCCGTACCGCTGTCAGACGCGACCTGCTACGCCGCCGAGGATGCCGATGTGACACTGCGGCTCTGGCATCATCTCAAACTGCGGATGGCGGCTGAAAAAGCGACGCGCGTTTACGAGATGGTAGATCGTCCGCTGGTGCCGGTGCTCGCCAAAATGGAATGCGCCGGGATCAAGGTCGACCGGGCGGTACTCGCGCGGTTGTCGACCGAATTCGCGCACCAGATGGAGCGTCTCGAGAAGGAAATCCACGGCCTTGCGGGCCAGCCGTTCACCATCGGCAGCCCGCAACAGCTCGGTAATATATTGTTCGAAAAAATGGGCTTCAAGGGCGGGCGCAAGGGCAAATCCGGCCAGTATTCAACCGATGTGACGGTGCTCGAAGATTTGGCCGGGCAGGGTGTCGAGATCGCGCGCAAGGTGCTCGACTGGCGGCAGGTGGCGAAACTCAAATCGACCTATACCGACAGTCTGCAACAGCAAATCGACCCTGCTACCGGCCGCGTGCATACGAGTTACAGCCTTGTCGGTGCGCAAACCGGGCGACTGTCCTCGACCGATCCCAATTTGCAGAACATCCCGATCCGCACGGAAACGGGGCGGCAAATCCGCGATGCATTCATAGCCGAACCCGGAAACGTCATCCTCGCTGCCGACTACAGCCAGATCGAGTTGCGGCTTGCGGCGCATATGGCTGATGTCGGTCCTTTGCGTGAAGCCTTCGAGCAGGGCGAGGATATTCACGCCCGCACTGCGGTGGAGCTGTTCGGCGAGGTCAATCGCGACACCCGCGGGAAGGCCAAGACGATCAATTTCTCGATCCTTTACGGCATTTCACGCTGGGGTCTGTCGAAGCGGCTCGAATCTACGCCTGAGGAGGCGCAGGCGATGATCGACACTTACTTCAAACGCTTTCCCGGCATTTCGAATTATATCACCGACACGCTGGCGGAGGTTAAGGAGCGCGGCCATTCGACCACGCTGTTCGGTCGCAAGACCTGGTTCCCGCGCATCAACGCCTCGAACCCCAACGAACGCCAGGGCAGCGAACGCGCGGCGATAAACGCCCCGATCCAGGGCACCAGCGCCGACATCATCAAGCGCGCGATGGTACGCATGGGTCCAGCGCTGGCCGAGGCCGGACTGCCCAAGGTCAAGATGCTGCTTCAGGTGCACGACGAACTGGTGTTCGAATTGCCCGAAAGCGATGTCGAGGCGGCGAGTGAAATCATCCGTCAGGTCATGGCCAGCGCGGCGGAACCGGTCATCAAGCTAACCGTGCCGCTGGGCATCGACATCGGCACCGGGGCGAGTTGGGGCGCGGCGCATTGACCCCAAACTGTAACCCCCAAGTCCTTATGCCGTAACCTCTGCAAGCTAATGCACAATTCCAGTTAAGGCAGAAAACTGGGATTTTGCATGACCGAGATATTGAACAAGCCTGCGCCGGCGGGCGCGTTTCAGCCACAGGTGCCCGAGTGGTTCCACCAGCCAGAGCCCAAAAGTTTCCGCCCCAAGACAAAGTACCGCACCGTCTGGATTTCCGACATCCATCTCGGCACCGCCGGTTGTAATGCCGAACTGTTGCTCGATTTCCTGCACAGTATCGAGTGTGAGACGCTTTATCTGGTCGGCGATATCGTCGATGGCTGGCGGCTGCGCAAGGGCTGGTATTGGCCGACGAGCCATAACGAAGTCCTCCGCCGTATCCTGAAAATGGCGCGCAAGGGGACTCGCGTCGTCTATGTGCCGGGCAATCATGACGAGATGTTCCGCGACTATACCGGCCTAGATTTCGGTGGGGTCGAGCTGGCGCATGAGGCTATCCACGAGACTGCGGATGGTCGCTTGCTGCTGGTTACGCATGGCGACATGTTCGACAGCGTGGTGCTCTATGCACGCTGGCTCGCCTTTCTGGGGGACGCCGCTTACACATTCCTGCTCAAAGCTAATGTCTGGCTCAATGCGGTGCGGCGGCGGTTCCACCTGCCTTATTGGTCGCTTTCGTCTTACCTGAAAATTCGCGTCAAGAATGCGGTCCAGTTTATCGGCCAGTATGAGGAAGCGGTAGCCCGCGCCGCAATCGAACGCGGCGTCGATGGCGTTGTCTGCGGCCATATCCACCACGCCGAAATCCGCGAGTTCGATGGTGTAACTTACTATAACGACGGCGACTGGGTCGAAAGCTGCACCGCGTTGGTCGAGGACAAGGACGGTGCGATGTCGATTGTCGACTGGGCAGAGGTCAACCGGCAGGCGAAACAGGCGGCAAAGGTACGCGAGGCGGCGCTGTGAGGATCGCCATCGCCACCGACGCGTGGGTGCCGCAAGTCAACGGCGTGGTCCGCACGTTGCAGATGACGATTAAGCTGCTGCGCGAACGCGGGCATGAGGTCACGGTGATCAGCCCCGACCAGTTCCGCACATTGCCTTGTCCCGGCTATGGCGAGATACGGTTGGCGATTGCGCCGCGTATCGGGGTGCGCAAGATGCTGGCGCGGACGATGCCCGACATCGTCCATATCGCAACCGAAGGACCGATCGGCTGGAGCACGCGGCGCTGGTGCATCTCGCACAATGTGCCATTCACCACCGCCTTTCACACCCGGTTCCCGGATTATGCATCGGTCCGCACGGGGCTGTCTCCCGATTTTTTCTGGCCGGTGATGCGCCGCTTCCACTCGCCGGCGCGGGCCGTGCTAGCGGCGACGCCCCGGCTGATGGACGAACTCGCCGGTCGAGGCATCGCGCATACGAGGCTGTGGACTCGCGGGATCGACACCGGGATTTTCAGGAACGGACTTGCGCCGCATCCGGCACTGGCCGACTGCCCCCGTCCGATCATGCTCTCGGTCGGCAGGGTCGCGGTCGAGAAAAATCTCGAAAGCTTTCTGGATGCCAAGGTGGCGGGGACGAAGGTGATTGTCGGCGACGGTCCGGCAAGGGCGGAACTGCAAGCCCGATATCCGGGTGCGGTATTCACCGGCTCGTTGTCGGGTAGCGAACTGGCGCAGGCCTATTCCGCCGCCGATGTGTTCGTATTCCCCAGCAAAACCGACACCTTCGGGCTGGTGATGATCGAGGCTCTGGCTTGCGGCGTGCCCGTCGCCGGCTATCCGGTACCGGGGCCGTTGGACATCATTGGAGCAAACGGACGCGGCACATTCGACCAGCTCGCGAAACCAGTCGGTGCAGTCGACCAATCGCTTGAAACGTCCATTGTCCGGGCGCTAGCGTGTGACCCAAAAGGCATCAGCGCCTTCGGCGCAAGCTTTACATGGGATAATGCAGCAGACCAGTTTCTCGACGCGCTCAGTTCAGCACGCGAGCATATTCGGGAGGCCGCTTGAAGCGGAGCGTGGTCAACGCGACCCGCCTCCGCCTTATATAACTTAGGCTTCTTCTTCCTCGAAGCTCACCGCAACATCGGCGTTGGCTGACAGGCGAACCTGACCATCGCCACAGCTCGCGACAAGGCCGCCCGAGATATAATGGTGATGGCCTTCATGTGCGCCCTGACCCGAATCTTTCTTGGTTAGCTTGATGCGGTTGCCGTCTACTTTATCGACGGTTCCGACATGCGCGCCGTCGGCGCCGATGACTTCATCATGTTCCTGGATTTGCGATAGGTCTGCCATGATACTCTCCTGTGACTGGGGCAAAGGATAACGCCTCAACCGCGCAGAAGGTCCACCGGAATTCAACCGCGTTTGCGGGCCTGCTTGTAAGTGCCGAGCAACCGGACCGAATTGCAGTGGAATTCCAGTTCAGCGAGCGCACGGTCGACTGCCGGATCCCCGGGTGCGCCTTCGATATCGGCAAAAAATTCTGTTGCGGCGAAACTGGCACCGTTCTGGTAGCTTTCCAGCTTGGTCATGTTGACGCCGTTGGTCGCAAAGCCGCCCATGGCTTTGTAAAGCGCGGCGGGTATGTTCTTCACTTCGAAAATGAACGTGGTCATCGCTATGCCGTCGAGGCTGGCTGAATCGGCAGGCTGCCGGGAAAGCACAACGAAACGCGTCATGTTGCTTTCATCGTCCTGAATGCCGTCGCCGACAATCTCCAAACCGTATAGCTCGGCCGCAATCGGCGGGGCGATGGCGGCGGCGCTTGGGTCGTCATTGTCCGCGACAAAGGCCGCCGCTGCTGCCGTATCGGCATAGGCAACCGGGATGATATTATGCTCGCGCAGATAATGGCGGCACTGGCCGAGCGCCTGCGGATGGCTCATCGCGGTGGTCAGCGTAGCGCTGGCCGATTTTGCCATAAGGCAATGGCGAATGACCATAAAATGCTCGGATATGATCGACAGCCCCGATTCGGGCAGCAGGAAATGGATATCGGCAACGCGCCCGTGAAGCGAATTTTCGATGGGGATGATGGCGCGCGCGGCGGTGCCGTCCTTCACAGCGTCGATGGCATCCTCGAACGAAAAGCACGGGAGGGGCAGGCAGCCTGCATCGAATTCGAGCGCCGCCAGATGCGAATTCGCCCCCGGCGCGCCCTGAAACGCCACCGCACGCGCCGGATCGGCGGCGGCGGCGATTGCCATGTCTTTGACTTTGGCGAGTGCGGGGGCGGGGTAGCTGTCCATAATGGCGCCGCGTTACGCGACGCAATCATATCCAGCAAGACCGGATTTCGGCACTTGCACGGCTTCCCTTGGGCCATTAGAGGGGCGACAGATTCATCGGGGCGACCGGACCAGGTTGTCCGGCATATTTCAGGGCTGACATTTCATGGATGATCGTAACAACACCATTGCTGGCTGGGTATTGGGCGGAGGCATTGCTGCCTTGGGCCTCACCATCGCGTCGGGCATGTATTTCCATGCCGAAGTTCCCGAAGCGGGCAAGCAAGGCTATGCGATTCAGGGCGTCGAATCGACCGAAGGCGGTGCTGGTGCACCTGTAGTGCCAATTGCTACTTTGCTGGCGACCGCCGACATGGCCAAGGGCGAAGCGATCTTCAAGAAATGCGTTGCCTGCCACACGATCGCCCCCGGCGGCGCGAATGGCATCGGACCCAATCTGAACGGCGTTCTTGGCAAGCCGCTCGCCAGCCATGCCGGTTTTGGTTACTCGGATGCGCTTAAAGCAAAGGGCGGCACATGGACGTTCGAAGCCATGAATGAATGGCTGGCCAATCCGAAAAAATACGCGCCGGGTAACAAGATGACCTTTGCCGGGCTCGGCAATCCCGAAGAGCGCGCGGCGATATTGCTTTATATCAATTCGCAAGGCTCGAACCTGCCATTGCCTACCGCGCCTGCTGCCCCTGCCGAGGCACCGGCCGCCGATACCGCAGCGACCACAGGTACCGACGCGGCAACGCCGACCACCGAAGCGCCAACGCAGACACCGGCCCAATAAGTATATTAAGTATATAGAGTCCGTTCAAATATCTAAACCGCTCATCCTGAGGAGCCATTGAGCTTGTCGAAATGGCGTC
>CAZQBS010000017.1:0-55510 GCA_964591835.1 uncultured Sphingorhabdus sp.
ACAACGCCTGGGTTGCCGTCGGTCGTGCTGTTGTTGAAGCCAATACCCGTGTTGAGACGACCATCATTGGTATTGTTGATGCCCGGGAAGCGCAACGAGGCATTTTGAGCGTCCGAAGGATTGGTTGCGCCGCCGATCCTGCGACGCAGAAACGCGCGGTCATTAAACTCTAGTCCGTCAAGCTCATCGTGCGAGAAGGCCAATGTGACGTTCAACCGATCATCGAGGAAGTCTTTTCCGACGATGCCCGAAATATTGTAGCTTCCGTTGTCACCTTCGTCACTGATACCGCGTTGTGCGGAAAACTCGGCGCCATCGAAACGCGACCGCAGGAAGATATTGACAACGCCCGAAATCGCATCCGAGCCGTAGATGGGTGCGCCGCCAACACTTAGCGTGTCGATGCGGTCGGTAAGGATACTCGGCAGAACGTTGAGATCGACCTGCGTTCCAGCTCCGGCGTTGGTAAATAGAGTGGCAACGTTCGAGCTGACAAAGCGGCGGCCATTGATCAACGTCAATGTGCGGTTGGAACCGAGGCCATAGCTGTTGACGAAGTTGACGCCCTGCCCAAAGCCTTGGCCACCCTGAGGCGTTACGCTCCCACGAAAGCCCGGCAACTCGTTCAGAGCATCGGCCACGTTAGTAAAATTGCGCTCACGCAACTGGCGGTTGTCAAGCGTAGTGATCGGCTCGATCGATTCGAGATTGGGAAGCCTGATACGTGACCCTGTAACAACGATGCCCTCTTCAGAATCCTCTTCCTCTTCTGCAGCGACTGGCGCTTCCTCAGTTGCATCCTGAGCAAAAGCCGGCAACGAAGCAAAAAATGCAAGGCTGATTGCCGACCCGGCAATCATGAAACGTGACTTCTTCATTATTTTAGCTCCCCAGCTACTTGGACGACCATTTTAATTAGTCGGTCGGTTAAGCGCAGATAGGAAAGCGCTTCAAGTGGGTGAGCCGGGTTTTTTGACCTTTTTGACACATTGTTGCCATCTTGACACAGGCGCGTTTATGCGACGTTTCACGGTGTGACAAATTTTCAGTCGAAATGCTACTTAACTATGTAATTAAAGTACGATTTAGCCCTATCGTAAGTTCCATAATTGCAAGAATTAGTTCATAGGGATGCGTGGGCGGCGCGTTAAAGTTTTTTGCAAATGCGCCTTCTATCGAGACTACGCCACGCCCTGGCTTGTCGGTTTTATCCTGATCGGGCAGTTTTTCGCGCTCCGAGTCGCACCGAAATGACACGAATCGCTGCTTGCTGGTCCATCAATGTTGCAGTGCACGATAAACCGGTGCTAATCATCGCCATTATCCCGGAAGGACATAGTTCATGGCTCGCACCGCCAGCAAAGACGAAAATGGCACTGTCATCATCAAAAAATACGCCAACCGAAGGCTCTACAACACGCAGTCTTCGAAATATATCACGCTCGATTTTCTGGCTGATCTGACCCGCAAAGATGTCGATTTCAAGGTGATCGATGCAAAGACGGACGAGGACATTACCCACAACATTCTGACGCAGATTATCATGGAGGAAGAATCGGGCGGGCATCAGATGTTGCCGGTGGGCTTCTTGCGTCAGCTTATTTCGCTCTACGGCGACTCGATGCAGTCGATGGTTCCCCAATATCTCGAGACCTCGATGAACGCATTTCGCAAGAACCAGAAGCAGGTTCAGGATGCGATCGAGAACGTTATCACCTCCGGGCCGTTTGGCGGCATTGCCAAGCAGAATATCGAGTTCGTTCGCGCCGCGCGCGAAGCCTTGATGCCCAATCTGGCCGGACTAGGTGGCAAGAAGCCGCCGAACGAAGAGAGCGTTGACGATCTTAAAAAACAGATGGCCGAGTTGCAGGCAAAAATCGACAGAATGTCGGACAACTGAAATAGCCTGGATCATCTGGCGTAAAAAATAACGGGAAATACAATTGATCAAACATGCCCTGACCGCACGCCGTGCGACCGACTTTGCCGCATGGTATCAAGAGGTCATTGCCGAAGCCGATCTTGCCGAGGAATCGGGGGTTCGCGGCTGCATGGTGATTAAGCCTTGGGGCTATGGCATCTGGGAACGTATCCAGAAGCTGATGGACGCGCAAATCAAGCTGGCGGGCGTTGAGAACTGTTATTTCCCGCTGTTTATTCCGCTCTCTTTCTTCGAGAAAGAGGCCGATCATGTTGACGGCTTCGCCAAGGAAATGGCGGTGGTCACGCACCATCGGCTTGTCCAAAAGGACGGCAAGCTCGTTCCCGATCCCCAGGCGAAACTAGAAGAACCGTTGGTGGTCCGTCCGACGTCGGAAACCGTGATCGGTGCCGCGATGAGCCGCTGGATCCAGTCGTGGCGCGATTTGCCGATGCTGACCAACCAGTGGGCCAACGTCGTCCGCTGGGAAATGCGCACCCGCATGTTTTTGCGCACAAGCGAGTTTCTCTGGCAGGAAGGGCATACCGCGCACGCCGACAAAGCCGATGCTATGGCCGAGACGCTGCGCGCGCTCGAAATGTACCGCGCCTTCGCCGAAGGGCCGCTGGCGATGCCCGTGGTCGCTGGCGAAAAGCCCGAGCATGAGCGCTTTCCCGGCGCAGATGCCACCTACTCGATCGAGGCTATGATGCAGGACGGTAAGGCGCTGCAGGCAGGAACCTCGCATTATCTCGGCACCACCTTCGCTGAGGCGGCAGGTATCCGCTTTCAGGACAGGGATGGCAACCACAGCCTTTGCCACACCACAAGCTGGGGCGTTTCGACGCGGCTGATTGGCGGCGTCATCATGACCCACGGCGACGATGACGGGCTTCGCTGTCCGCCGCAGATCGCGCCGCATCAGATCGTGATCGTGCCGATGCTGCGCGATGACGACGGCGACGAAGCCGTACTCGAATATTGCCGGACATTGGCCACCGAATTGCGCGGACTGACGGCGTTTAACGAACCGGTGCGCGTGTTGCTCGACACCAAGGCGATCAAGGCGTCGACAAAGCGCTGGAGCTGGGTCAAGAAAGGCGCGCCCGTCATCATCGAGGTCGGACCGCGCGATGTAAGCGAGGGCAAAGCCGCCGTGCTGCGACGTGACCGGCTGTACAAGGACGACGGCAAACTGGCGACGGCATTCACCCCGCGTGGAGAATTTGTAGCCGCAGCATCGGCGATGCTGGAGGAAATCCAGTCGGCGCTCTATGCTCAGGCGAAAGAGCGGATGGAGACCAACATCCGCCGTGACGTCACCGACCTCGCCGCGCATTATGCAGGCGATGAGGCCGGTTTCGCAGGCTGGGTAGAGGTGCAATGGGCCAAACCCACAGGCGCGGGGCTCGACAAGGTTGTCGAACAGCTAAAGGCGCTCAAACTCACGATGCGCAACTCGCCGCTGGATGCTGCGCCTGTCGATGGAATATGTTTCTTTACTGGCGAACGTGCCGTGGAACGGATTCTGGTCGGTCGGACTTATTGAGGGCATGACAAAAAACTCTCACTTCGAAGGCCTCCCCACCCGCGAACAGATCCTTGCATTTATCCAGTCGTCGAGCGCCCCCGCGGGAAAACGCGAGATTGCGCGCGAGTTTGGCGTGCGGGGCAACGAGAAAGTTGCACTGAAGGCGTTGCTCAAGGACATGACAGATGAGGGGCTTGTAGACATGGCCCCCGGTCGCGCCTTTCACAAGATGGGCGGAGTGCCCAAGGTAACGGTGCTCAAGATTGTCGCGATCGACGGCAATCAGCCGGTCGCCGTGCCGGAGCGGTGGGAGGCGGAGGGCATCCCCCTGCCCAAAATTCGAGTGATCGAACAGGGCAAGCGCGGTGCTTTGGGCATCGGCGACCGGATATTGGCGCGAACCGAGGAACGCGGCAGCGGCTTGGTCGCGCATGTTATGAAGAAACTCGCCAAGGGCGAAGCGCAGATACTCGGCGTGGTCGAGGCGGGCGAGAATGGCCGTTTCTGGTTGAAGTCAATCGACAAGAAATCACGCTTCGACACACAGATCGGCGATGTCGGCGAGGCGAAACCCGGCGATCTGGTTCTGGCCGAACTCACCGGAAATGCCACGCGCAAATCGGCGCGGGTAACTCAAGTGCTGGGCGATCCGTTCGCGCCCAAAAGCTTCAGCCTGATCGCCATTCACAAATATGGCATCCCGTTCGAGATGCCCGAAACGGTCGAGCGCGAAGCCGCGCGGGTGCACGAATTGCCCGTCACCGCCGACCACCGCGAGGATTTGCGCCACCTTCCCATCATCGCCATCGACCCACGCGATGCCCGCGATTTCGACGATGCGATCTGGGCCGCGGCCAACGCCGACACCGGCGGGTTCGACGCGATTGTCGCCATTGCCGATGTCAGTTACTATGTCCGACCCGGCAGCGCGCTCGACCACGAAGCGGCCAAGCGCGGCAACAGTGTCTATTTCCCCGATTTGGTAGTGCCGATGCTGCCGCACGCGTTATCGTCTGACAAATGTTCGCTGAGGGCAGGGGAGGACCGCGCGGTGATTGCCTGTCACCTCGCCATTAGCAAGGCGGGCCAAGTGACGTCATGGCGTTTCACCCGTGCAGTGGCCCGGATTTCCGCCAATATTCCCTATCCAGACGCCCAGGCCGCGATCGACGGGACAACGGAAAACCCGCTGCTCGAAACAGCGCTCAAGCCGCTTTGGGCGTGCTGGCGATTGCTTGCAAAGGCGCGGGACAAGCGTGCGCCGCTGGAATTGAATCTGCCCGAAAAGCGGATCACACTTGACGAACAGGGCCGGGTAACCGGGGTGGCCGAACGAGTCCAGCTCGAAGCACACCGCTTAGTCGAGGATTTCATGATCGCCGCCAATGTCGCGGCCGCCAAGGCGCTCGAAGCAAAAAAATCGTCGCTGATCTACCGTGCGCACGAACCGCCAAGCCGCGAAAAGCTTGTCGCTCTCAAAGAGTATCTGAAAACCTTCGATATAGATTTTGCGCTTGGTCAGGTGGTTAAGCCCGAAACCTTTAACGCGATCATAGGTAAGGTGATCGACGAGGAAATCCGTCCGCAGATCATGGAAGCCGTCCTTCGAAGCCAGACCCAGGCCTATTACGGCCCGACCAATGTCGGCCATTTCGGGCTTTCGCTGGGCAGTTATGCGCACTTCACTTCGCCGATCCGCCGTTACGCCGACCTCATCGTCCACCGCGCGCTGGTGAGCGCCTACGGGCTGGAGATGCCAAAACCGAAAATCAAGGATATCGAGTCGCTTACCGGCTTGACCGAAGCTGCGGTCGCAAAGCTGGCACAAACGTCCGAAGCTATCAGCCGCACAGAGCGCCGTGCGATGGAGGCCGAGCGCGAAACTACCGACCGATATATCGCGGCTTATTTGTCGGCACAGGTCGGTGAAGTTGTCGAAGCGCGCATTACCGGTGTGCAAAATTTCGGTTTTTTCGCAACAGTTGAGGGTATTGGCGGCGACGGTTTGGTTCCGGTATCAACCTTGGGCCGCGATTATTTCCATTATGACGAAGCCAGCCAAACATTGATCGGCGAGAAAACGAGACAAGAATATCGCCCCGGAATGCGGCTCGAACTGCGTTTGGCCGAGGCAAATCCAGTGTCGGGCGCGCTCAGGTTCGAATTGCCCGAGGGCGGCACATCGTCTTCATCCGAACGAAGGACCCACAAAGGCAAACCCGCCAAGTTCGCCGCCGGCAAACGGGGGCGACCTTCGAACGTCCGCCATCAGGGCAAGAAGCGCTAGCTCAATTCGTCGATCTGCTCGTCATTGAGGGATCCGGGAATGACCATTACCGGGCACGGTAACGTCCCCGCATTTGTTCCGGTAAAATGCGCGATCAGCGGCCCCGGCGGCCCGCTTGCTGCCGCGCCAAGCACCAAGGCTGCGATTTCGGGATGCTCCTCGAGCATCGCCCGGACGACTTCGACCGCATCGCCGGGTTTGACGGTAATCGCGGGGCGCTGACCCAGCTCCTCGAAAATCGACCCCGCCGCAGCGGTCACCAGTTGTTCGGCGCGGACCCGCGCCTCTTCCTCCATCGTTGCCTGAACCCCGCCCCAAGCCACAAAATCCGCCTGTTCGACCAGCGCCAATATATGGACAGCACCTTTGGTTTTGAATGCCCGCCGCGAGGCGAAACGCAACGCGGTGCGTGCCTCCTCGGTCTCGTCGATCACCACCAGATATGTCCGCATCGCTGCCCCCGGGCCCGGTCTTTGCGCCGGGACATTCATGAATTCGAATAGCCTGCTTCAAAACCGTCGTCCGCGCAAGCATTAGCGGCTTGACGCTGCGGCACGCGAGGCTATTCGGTTGGCTAACAGCGACCCGGAAAAAGGCCTCAGGATGCCCATCGAACTCAAAATGCCAGCGCTTTCACCTACCATGGAGGAAGGTACGCTCGCCAAATGGCTGGTGAAGGAGGGTGATACGGTGAAGTCAGGCGACCTGCTCGCCGAGATCGAGACCGACAAGGCGACGATGGAATTCGAGGCGGTCGATGAGGGTGTCGTGACGCAGATATTGGTGGCCGAAGGCACCGACGGCGTGAAAGTCGGCGCGGTGATCGCGCTAATACAGGGCGAGGACGAGGATACGGCGGCAGCACCGAAGGCCGCTGCTCCCGTCGCACCCAAGCCCGAGCCGGAAGTTGCTGCGGCACCGCCTGCGCCGACAGCACCAGTTGCTACCGCCGCAAAAGCATCAGGCGACCGCGTCAAAGCATCCCCGCTCGCCAAACGCATCGCGGCGGAAAAGGGTGTCGATCTAACCACAATCACCGGCAGTGGCCCCAATGGGCGCATCGTCAAGGAAGATGTCGAGCGCGCGCAACATGGGCTTCGACAGGCTCAGCCCGAACGGGTTGGGGATGCTGCACAAGTCTCATCCGCTCGCCCTGAGCCTGTCGAAGGGTCGACAACCGACATCCCGCACGAAGTCGTCAAGCTCTCCAACATGCGCAAGACCATTGCGCGCCGCCTGACCGAGAGCAAGCAGACCGTTCCGCATATCTATCTGACCGTGGATATCCGGCTAGACGCGCTGCTCAAGCTGCGCGGCGAACTAAATGCGTCGCTGGAGGGCCGCGGCATCAAGCTGTCGGTCAACGACATGCTCATCAAGGCGCTGGGACTCGCGCTGATTCAGGTGCCCAAATGCAATGTCAGCTTTGCCGGCGACACTATGCTGCAATACAGCCGCGCCGATATCAGCGTCGCGGTATCGGTGCCCACCGGCCTCATTACGCCCATCGTCACCGATGCCGCGAACAAGTCGCTGTCCAAGATATCGACCGAGATCGGCGAGTTGGCTGGCAGGGCGAAGGAAGGCAAGCTCCAACCCCATGAATATCAGGGCGGCACCGCCTCGATCTCCAACATGGGCATGATGGGCATCAAGCAGTTCGAAGCCGTCATCAACCCGCCGCAAGGCATGATCCTAGCAATTGGGGCAGGTGAAAAGCGGCCCTATATCGTCGACGACGCCATCGCCATCGCCACGGTGATGTCTGCTACGGGGTCATTCGACCACCGGGCAATCGACGGAGCAGACGGAGCGATGCTGATGAAGGTGTTCAAGGAATTAGTGGAGAAGCCGTTGGGGTTGGTGGCTTGAGCTTCACCCCCTCTCCAACTTCGCCTAAGCCTGCGGCTAAGGCTTCGTATCCTCTCCCGCAAGGGGAGAGGAGTGCGTAACGGCGAGGGTATGGCTAACCCCTCTCCCCTTGCGGGAGAGGGAGGGACCCGCGCCGCAGGCGTGGGAGGGAGAGGGGGTCTGCCTTCTCGTAAATTACTCCTAGATCGAGCCAAATATATGCGCGCCAATCCGACTGATGCGGAAAGGCGGCTTTGGTCCATCCTGCGAGCCAAGCGGCTGTGCGATTTCAAATTCAAACGGCAGGTGATCTTTGATTATTACATCGCCGACTTCGTCAATTTCGAGCATCGCCTGATAGTCGAGGCCGACGGGTCGCAACATGCCGACAACAAATATGACGAGAATCGCGATGCCTATCTCGAAAGCCAAGGGTTCAAGGTGGTCCGGTTCTGGAACAGCGATGCCTTGACAGAAACTCGTTCTGTTGCGGAAGCGATCTTGCATGCCTTACGGTCACCCCCTCTCCCTTCCGCCGCTTTGCGGCTCCCTCCCTCTCCCGCAAGGGGAGAGGGGTTAGAAAGTGAACTCAATGTCTGACTACGACCTAATCGTCCTCGGTTCCGGCCCCGGTGGTTATGTTGCCGCCATCCGCGCCGCGCAACTTGGCCTCAAGACTGCGATTGTCGAGCGCGAGAATCTCGGCGGCATCTGCCTCAACTGGGGGTGCATCCCGACCAAGGCGTTGCTGCGCTCGGCGGAAATCTATCATTATATGCAGCATGCGGGCGATTACGGGCTGACTGCGACGGGTATCAGCGCCGATATCGATGCGGTGGTGAAGCGCTCTCGCGGCGTTGCCAAGCAGCTGAATCAGGGCATCGGCCATCTGATGAAGAAGAACAAGATCACCGTCCATATGGGCGACGGCAAGCTGGCAGCTGCAAACACGATGGCGGTCACGAAGGATGGCAAGACCGAAACCATCACTGCGAAAAACATCATCCTTGCCACCGGCGCGCGCGCGCGCGACCTGCCGTTCGCGCCCGCCGACGGCAAGCGCATCTGGACCTATCGCCACGCGATGGTGCCGCCCGAAATGCCGAAGAAGCTGCTGGTCATTGGCTCGGGCGCGATCGGCATCGAATTTGCGAGCTTCTATAATGATATGGGCGCAGAAGTGACCGTTGTCGAAATGCTCGACCGCATCGTGCCGGTCGAGGATATCGATGTCTCAACTTTCCTTGAGAAAGCATTGAAAAAACAGGGTATGACGATCATGACCGGAGCAGGGGTCGAAAGCCTGAAAGCCACCGCGACCGGCGTTTCCGCGTCGATCAAGGGCAAAGACGGCAAGGTCGTGGCGTCAGAATTCAGCCACTGCATCGTCGCCATCGGGATCGTCCCCAATACCGAGAATATCGGGCTTGAGACGCTAGGCGTCACAATGGACCGCGGTTTCCTGACAACCGACTCGATGTGCCGCACCAACGTACCCGGCCTCTGGGCCATCGGTGACATCACCGCGCCGCCCTGGCTGGCGCATAAGGCCAGCCATGAAGGCGTGATTGCGGCCGAAGCCATCGCGGGCGGCCATCCGCACGCGATGGACCCGCTCAACATTCCCGGCTGCACCTATTGCCACCCGCAAATCGCCTCGGTCGGCCTGACCGAAGCCAAGGCCAAGGAAGCAGGCTATGACGTCAAGGTCGGCAACTTCCCCTTCATCGGCAACGGCAAGGCCATCGCGCTGGGTGAGGCCGAGGGTTTCATCAAGACGGTGTTCGACGCGAAAACCGGAGAACTCCTCGGCGCACACATGGTCGGCGCGGAGGTCACCGAGCTGATCCAGGGGTACACCATCGGCAAGACCGCCGAGCTGGTCGAAGCCGACTTCATGCACACCGTCTTCCCGCACCCGACGCTCTCCGAGATGATGCATGAAAGCGTCCTCGGGGCGTATGGAAAAATGTTGCATATGTGACTGAGAGGCTGGTCGCGATGCAACAAAGCTTGTCATTCCCGCGAAGGCGGAAATGACAAGGTGGGATGAGGAATGAAATGAGTTTGCCAGTTCGTCTCTTGTTATCAGCCCTACTGCTATTCGCGCTCGTCATCGCGCTCGGCTTTGCCGTCACCGCTGGCCATTTCCGCGACTTCGACATTGCCGTCTCGCACGCCCTGAACATGCAGCGCGGCACGGCGCCGGATTGGCTGATCGCTTCCATGCAGAGCATCAGCTGGATCGGCGGCGGCGTCCAGCGCTACATCATGGTCGCCATCCTGACCGTCGCGCTGTGGCGCTGGTGGGGATGGGGCGCCGCTTTGGCGATGGGGCTGACGACGCTGGTTTCGGCGTTCACGTCGGAAGTGCTGAAAGCCTATTTCGACCGCATCCGGCCCGACCTGGTGCCGAAACTGGACTCAATTGCCAGCGCTTCGTATCCGAGCGGCCATGCCAATAACGCGGCGGTGGTCTATATCCTCTTCATCATGCTGGTGCCGCAGGCACGGCACCCGGGCTGGCAGATGCTTGCGGGTGCCATGATCCTGATCACCGGGCTTTCGCGCATCATGCTGGGTATGCACTGGCCGACCG
The DNA here is from genome assembly GCA_964591835.1 of uncultured Sphingorhabdus sp. Classification (GTDB taxonomy): domain Bacteria; phylum Pseudomonadota; class Alphaproteobacteria; order Sphingomonadales; family Sphingomonadaceae; genus Sphingorhabdus_B. Next base: position 10,190 of record CAZQBS010000017.1, read on the forward strand.
ACGTTATCGGCGGATGGATGCTGGGCGCTTCGTTTGCATGCGTGGCAGCAAGCGTGATCGCCCATCGCGAGCATCAGCGCAAAGCGGCGTTCCCGTCGGTTCTGGCTCCCTGATTGATATTCGGGCGTTTTCCGCTGTCCTACACGCAGCGAATTTGCCATCCTTGCGGCCAACGAGAATGAGTAGGAAATAGAACATGAAAAGCACTGTAAACTTCGGCGGAAAACTGGGCCGAATCGGCATAAACATTCTGGCGATTTCTTCGGCGCTTTCGGGTGCCGCGATGGCTCAAAATAGCGTTATAACCGCCGACAAGATGATCGACGTCCTGACCGGCAAAACGGTCGAATTTCCTGCCGTATTCGTCGGCCCCGACGGCCGCATCACCAGCATCGCCGATGCGCGCACCGTCAAATGGGGCAGCGACGTCAAACATATCGACCTTTCTGGCAAGACCATCCTGCCGGGCCTGATTGATATGCACGTCCATCTCGACGGACCTGCCGATATCGGCGGTTATCGCGGGTTGGAGTTTACAGACAGCTTTTGGGGCATGACCGCCGTGGGCAACGCTAAGGCGATGCTTGATGCGGGTTTCACCACGGTGCGCAATGTCGGGTCGGGCAATCGTAACGATATCGGCCTCAAACAGGCTATCGAGAACGGCTATGCCGTCGGGCCACGGATTGTACCTGCTGGCTATGCGCTCGGTGCGACCGGCGGGCATTGCGACTCGACTTTCCTCCCGCCCAGCCTTGAAAAAGAAGACAAGGAGGAGGGGATTGCCGACAGCCCGGACGAGCTTCGCTATCAGGTCCGCCGCCAGCGCAAATATGGCGCCGAGGTTATCAAGGTCTGCGCGACAGGCGGCGTATTCTCGCGCAACACCGAGCCGGGGCAGCAGCAGCTAACCGAGGGCGAACTCCGCATTATTGCCGACGAGGCGCATCAATGGGGAATTCGCGTGGCAGCGCACGCTCACGGCGGTGACGGTATCAAGGCTGCAATCAAAGCGGGGATTGACACCATCGAACATGCAAGTCTTGTCGATGATGAAGGAATAAAGCTCGCGGCGGCGCGGGCGAGGCCGGTTTGGTTTGCGATGGATATCTACAACACCGATTATACACAGGCCGAGGGCGCGAAGAACGGTGTCCTCGAAGATAATCTCAGGAAAGACCGTGAAGTTGCTCAAATTCAACGCGATAATTTTCGCAAAGCGCATAAGGCTGGGGTCAAGATGGTATTTGGTTCCGACGCCGGCGTGATGCCGCACGGGCAGATAGGCAAGCAGTTCAAGACAATGGTCGAATATGGCATGACGCCAATCGAGGCCATCCAAGCCGCGACCCGTAACGCCGCACAGGCGCTGGGCAAGGAAAAGGATGTAGGAGCGATAGCTGTCGGCCGTTTCGCCGACATCATCGCGGTCGAAGGCGATCCGCTCGCCGATGTGCGCCAGCTTGAGTCCGTCGATGCAGTTGTAAAAAGTGGTAGACTGGTCGAGTAATTCAGCTTGTGTCAATCGTCGTAGATGCATTGATTGCTGTGCCGATGATGTGATACCCTAATCGGGTAACGGTTGAAGAGGCCGGACAGGAAAAGTAACTGGGGGTTACAGATATGTTGACTTTAGTCGCGGCAACGATGCTGGCCATGGCGGCAACGAAGGGCGATCCGCTCGACGATGCGCGCAAGGCGTTTAACAATTGCATGATCGAGGTTCACAATACCGCAGTGGGCGAGAAAGCGTCGCCGAGCGATTTTATCAAGACCTCGGAAGCCGCGTGTCCGGCGCAGCGCGCGGCTTATCACGCGATCATGGTAAAGGCGGAGCGCTCATATGGTTCAAACCAGAAAGACGCCGAGCAGTTCGCTAGCGAAGAGGTGCAAGGCCTGGTCGATAGCGTGGTTTCCGCATTCAACGAAAATGTTCAGAGCGGGGCAAAGCTGACCGCCGAAAAATAAGCGTCAGGCTAGCTGGCCGAGCAAGATACCGCCCACACCAGCCACGGCCAGTGTCTTGATGACGTTCCATTTGAACCGGAAAATCAGCACGGCTGACAATATGGCCAGCACCGCCGCCTGCCAGACAAAGCTGTCTGTCTGCGGCCAGTAGAGCCGCAGCGCTCCGAAATTGCGCTCGCCAACCTGCGCGAACAGCACGTGCAGCGCGAACCAAGCGGTCAGGTTTGCAATCACGCCAACGACCGCAGCGGTCAGAGCGGACAACCCACCCTTGAGCCATCGCGCGTTTTCCAGCCGCTCGATCCACGGTGCAAGCGCGAAAATCCACAGAAAACATGGCGCAAACGTCACCCATGTGGTCAGGCCTGCGCCAATGATCCCGGCGACCAGTGGCGTAAACGGTTCGGGCGCACGGAATGCGGCCAGATAGCCTACGAACTGCGTGACCATGATCAACGGTCCGGGCGTAGTCTCTGCCAACCCCAGCCCGTCGGCCATCTCACCAGCCGACAGCCAACCAAAACCTTGCACCGCCTCCTGCGCCATGTAGGCTAGCACCGCATAAGCTCCGCCGAAGGTGACAATGGCGAGCTGCGAAAAGAAACTTCCGATATCCCAAAGCACATGGGTTGGACCGACCGTGAGATAGATCACCGCCATTGGTGCCGCCCAGATCGCCGACCATATCAATATGGTTTGAAGCGTCGCGCCCCAGGGACGGGCCTCATCCAAGGCGGCGGCATTGCCGGGCTTTAGCGCCAGCCACTCCGGTCGCTGCGTCGCTACCCAAACGCCGATGCCACCCGCGCCCAAAACCACAAACGGGAAGGGCAGGTTAAAGAGAAACAGCGCAATAAACGCTGCTACCGCAATGCCTTGCTTGAAAGGAGTGTTGAGCGCGCGGCCGCCGATGCGGATCAGTGCCTGCACCACAATGGCAAGCACAGCAGCCTTTACGCCCAGAAAAAGCGCTGCAAACCAGTCGAGATTGGCGGCATAAGCATAGAGAATCGAAAGCGCTAGGATGACGAGCGCCCCGGGAATAACGAACAGCATCCCGGCGACCAACCCGCCTTTCACGCCGTGCAGCCGCCAGCCAATCCACGTCGCCAACTGCTGCGCCTCCGGCCCTGGCAACAAGTGGCAGAAATTGAGCGCGCCCAGATATTGCTCCTCATCGACCCATCGCCGCTCATCGACAAGTTCGCGGTGCATTAGCGCGATTTGCCCCGCCGGACCGCCAAAGCTCAGACAGCCGATGCGCGCAAAAACGCGGGTGAGTTCCGAGAAACTGGGGGTAGGGAGAAATAACGTCATCAAATGCTCCATGCCTTGAAAACCCGCTGACGCGGATCATTAAGACAACGCTTGGGCTGACGCCTTACCGGGAGGTTGCTTTACCCCGCGGGGAATGGATTAACTTGCGAGCTACATTGATTGCAAGCAAATAATTGGCGGAGAGAGTGGGATTCGAACCCACGGTGAGCTTGCACCCACGACGGTTTTCAAGACCGTTGCCTTAAACCACTCGGCCATCTCTCCGGTCGAGGCGCGCACTACTCGCTAGCAGCAATCAATTCAAGGCTTTCGATATCGCCTGGCGGCATGGAAGCGCGGCAGACAGTTGCGTGCCAGAGACAAGAGGGATTCACAGCCAAGGCGCGATGTGTCAAAGTGCGGCACAAGTTCGTTTCAGAGGTGTAGGCGTGACCAAAGGCAAATACTGGTTTTCAGGGATATTCTGCGCAGCCGCCTTACTGACGACGCCCGCAATTGTAGCCCAAAACGTGCCAGTCAGCTCCGAGCCTGTCTTCACCGAAAGCGGCTTTCGCCAGTATCTTGCGCAAGTTCGCCACCGGGCGGCGAGGGAAGGAGTGACGGTCGCCACGCTCGACCGCGTACTGCCTTCGCTTGCTTATAACGAACGGGTCGTCCGCCTCGACCGCGCCCAGCCCGAAGGTGCCGCCGATGCGCCGATCCCGAAGTTCGCGCCCTATAAGGCGAAGCATGTAGATGCCGCACGGATCAGCCGGGGGCGCGCCAAATATACCGAACTGCGCCCGATGCTGGCGCGGATCGAGGCGCAAACCGGCGTGCCCGAAGCAATGATGATCGCGATTTATGGTCACGAAACCAATTACGGCACGGTGACCGGCAACTATAACGCACCCGAAGCCCTGGCTTCGCTTGCATATGAAGGCCGCAGGCGCGCGTTGTTCGAGGGAGAGTTGATCGCTGTCCTCAAAATGATCGACCGCGGCGTCCCGCAATATGCGATCACGGGTAGCTGGGCAGGCGCGCTTGGCAAACCTCAGTTTCTGCCTTCGGTCTATTTGAAACTCGCCAAGGACGGCGATGGTGACGGCTACGCCGATATCTGGCGAAGCGAAGTCGATGCGATGACTTCCATCGCCAACTATTTCGTCCACGCCGGCTGGCGGCGAGGCGAGGAATGGGGCTTTGCAGTCAATGTGCCCTCGACGCTGAATCGTGGCGCAATTCAGGCCCGAACCACCGCCCCGCGCTGTCCGCGCGTTTTTGCCCGACACAGCCAGTGGAAGACCATAGCCGAATGGCGGCAGCTCGGCATCGCCCCACAACGCGGGTTCTGGCCGAAAGACAACATGATGGCCACTTTGATCGAACCCGATGGCATTGGCAGCACAGCCTATTTACTGGGCGGAAACTACCGTGTGATACTCGACTATAATTGCTCGAATTTTTACGCGCTTTCAGTGGGGTTATTGGCCGATGAGGTACGCAATTAGATTTGGGGGTATCGCCGCATCGTTGTTGATACTCGGATCGTGCGGCAGCGTTGACGGTGTTACAGACGGCGGGGGACCGGAAACGGCTTCGACGGTGCCGGCTAGCCGCAGCGCGGTCAGCGATGAACCAGTGAAGATCGGTGCCTCCTATAACGTCGGCAGCACAAGCTATGCCCCCATCGACATCAATAGCTATGACGAAGTCGGCTATGCCAGCTACTATGGCGCTGAAATGGCCGGAAGGCCGACTGCCAATGGCGAAGTGTTCATCCCCAGCGGCGTGAGCGCTGCGCATAAAACGCTGCCGATGCCAAGCTATGTCGAGGTAACCGCGCTCGACACCGGGCGTACCATCCTCGTCCGCGTCAACGACCGTGGTCCGTTTGCCAATGACCGGCTGATCGACCTGTCCGAAGGTGCTGCGCACCAACTGGGGATTGCCGCGCAAGGTGTATCGGGCGTCCGCGTCCGTCGGGTCAACCCGCCGGAGCAGGAACGTGCCGTGCTTCGCGAGGGACTGCGCGCAGCTGAGCGGATCGAAACGCCCGAATCATTGCTGAGGGTTTTGCGCGACAAGCTGGCGAAACTGCCGCGACCGTCCGAAGCGTTGGCAACGAGCAGGCCAGTGCTGCAGTCTGGCCAGCCCGCGCCAGCGCCGCTCGCCACCGCCGATGGTCGCTTCATCCGCGAAGGCGGCGAAACCCCTATGCGCGCAGTGCCGCCGCCTCGTACCGCCCAGCCCACGGCGACCAGGGGGAGCAATTACGTCGTTCAGGTTGCTGCCTTTTCATCGCGTTCGCGTGCTGACGCGTTGGCGCGCAAGCTCGGTGCCAGCGTCGTGGCCAGCGCCGAAGGCAGGCTCTTCCGTGTCCGCTACGGTCCTTATACAAGCGAAGCCGAGGCCCAGCGCGAACTGGCGACCGCCAAAGCGCGTGGTTATCCCCAAGCGAAAGTCTATCGCGACTGAATTTGACTGGCGAATGGACTGCGAGCGTCGCTAAAGCGAGGTCATGCGCGTCGTCATGATCATGCTTGCAGCATCGCTGGCTCCAGTGAGCGCCTCTGCGCGCCCGCAATATCGGAGCACAGCCCCAATTGCGTATATGGTCGATATGGCATCGGGTGCGGTGCTGCTTGACAAGCGTTCACGCCAGAGAATCCCACCCGCGTCGATGGCGAAGATGATGACAGCATATGTCGCCTTCGACCTGATCGCAAAGGGGGAACTGAAGCCGGAAACCAAGTTTACAGTCCGTCCCGAAGTGTGGAAGGTATGGAATAACACTGGGTCGACCATGTTCCTGAAACCTAACGAGAAGGTGCGGGTTGCCGACCTCCTGCACGGCGTCGTGACGCTGTCGGGCAATGACGCTTCCATTGCCTTGGCGGAGGGAATAGCGGGTAGCGAAGAGGCCTTCGTCGCGCGGATGAATGCGACTGCAAAGACGCTTGGCATGATGGATAGCCATTTCGCCACTGCTAACGGTTGGCCCGACAACCGCCGTACGTTGACGACCGCGCATGATCTTGCGCTGCTCGGGGTACGGACCATTCAAGATTTCCCGACGCTGTACCGCAAATATTATGGCCATCGCGAATTCCGCTGGAAGAACACAACCCAGCCCAATCGTAACCCGATATTGGGAAAAATCCCCGGGGCCGACGGCGTCAAGACCGGGCATACCGACGAGGCAGGCTATTGCTTCACAGGCACCGCCGAGCAAAAGGGCCGTCGTATCATGATGGTCGTGGCAGGGCTTCCAAGCATAAACGCGCGCGCCACTGAGTCGGTCAGGATGATGCGCTGGGGTTTTGAAGCGTGGCGCGGACAGCCGCTTTTCCGCGCCAACCGCGTCGTCGCGCATATTCCGGTGCAGTTGGGCGCCGAAACCACGATCGACGCCATCGCGCCGCGCAATCTGGCACTGGCCTTGCCATCGCAGCAAACGCCGCGTTACAAGCTCGTGGTGCGGTATCACGGTCCGATCAAGGCGCCGCTCAAAAAGGGAACTGAAGTGGCGAAATTGGTGGCAAAATTTGCTGACGGGAGCGAGCAGGCCATGCCTTTGATCGCGGCTAAATCGGTTACCCAAGCAGGCTTTTTCGCCCGGGCTTTGAATGGTTTCAAATCACTGGTCCGCATATGAGCGTGCGCGGGCGGTTCTTGTCTATCGAGGGTGGCGAGGGGGTTGGCAAATCCACACAGATTGTGGCGCTCGCCGAGGCGATCCGCAAAGCTGGCCACGACGTCATCCTGACCCGTGAACCTGGCGGCACGCAAGGCGCTGAGGCCATCCGGCAACTGCTTCTTGGCGGTAGCGACGAGCGCTGGCTGCCGCGCGCCGAGGCATTATTGTTCGCCGCCGCGCGTAGTGACCATGTCGAACGGCTGATTCGTCCCGCCATCGAAAGTGGCAAATGGGTGATATCGGATCGCTTTCTCGACAGTAGCCGCGCTTATCAGGGCGGTGGATCGGGCCTGTCCGATTCCGACATCATGGGTTTGCACCAGATCGGCAGCAATGGCCTGTTGCCCGACCGCACTTTGGTGCTCCGGCTCGATACTGCGGAAGCTGGGCGCCGCGCCAACGAGCGCGACGCGAGCCGTCCTGATCGTATTCAGGCTCGCGATTCGCGGTTCCACGCCGATGTCGATGTCGCTTTCTTTAGCTACGCCGAGCGCGATCCAGGTCGCGTTCGGCTGATCGACGCGGCGGGCGACCCTGCTGACATTACGAACCGCTTGATCGCCGAGATCGCAGATTTGCTGGAGCCAGCATGAGCGCGTTAATTGGCCATGACGATGTGTGGCGGCAGTTCTCGTCGGCGCTCGCGAGCGGAAAACTGCATCACGGCTGGATATTGTCGGGTCCGCGCGGGATGGGGAAGGCCAGCTTCGCTTTGCGTGCAGCCGCAGCGTTGGTCGATCCCGATAACCGATATGCAAGCATGATCGCACGTGGATCGCATCCTGACATATTGACTATCAAGCGTTTACCCAAAGAACCGGCCAAGGAAGATGAAGAAGCGGACCCCGATGCCGAGCTGAAACGGAGCATCAGCATCGACCAGATCCGGCGGTTACAGGCATCGCTCACGACGCGGCCCGGGCTGGCAAATAAGCGGGCCGTGATTATCGACGCAGCGGACGATCTGGAGCGTGGCGGCGCGAATGCCTTGCTCAAATCGCTGGAAGAGCCGCCCGTCGGCACCTATTTTCTGCTCGTTAGCCACGCCAGCGACCGGTTGCTCCCGACCGTGCGTTCGCGGTGCCAATTGCTGCGGTTCGACCCGCTCAGCGACGATGCGATGGCGGCTGCGCTGCGCGAGATCGCTCCTGAAACGAGTCAAGCCGATATCGGGGCGCTGGTGCGGGCAGGGAACGGCGCACCGGGGCAAGCACTTGATTTTATGGGACTTGATATGGGCGCGCTCGAAGACGCCATGACGTCAATCATCGCCAGCGGTGACAAGAGCAACGAACTGCGCAGCGGTCTGGCCGACAAGCTTGCCTTGAAAGCCGCACAGCCGCGTTATGAGGCATTCCTGCGCCGCGCGCCTGCTCTGATCGCCGATACAGCCCGCCAGATGGATTCCGCCAGCGCACTTCCGGCGACCGACGCGTGGCACAAGGCCAGCGCGCTCGCGGTTCGCGCCGTCGCGCTCAGCCTCGACAAACAAAGCGTCGTTTTGCAAATGGGAAGCTTGCTGGCATCGCTGCAACCGCATAAGCAGGCGCAATAGAGCCGTTTTCCCCAGAGTTTTTGATGTCCGAACCCTTCTACATTACCACCGCCATCGCCTATCCTAACGGCAAGCCGCATATAGGCCATGCCTACGAGGCAATTGCGACCGACGCGATTGCCCGGTTCCAGCGGCTGATGGGGCGTGATGTATGCTTTCTGACGGGCACCGACGAGCACGGCCTGAAGATGGACCAGACGGCACGCGGCCTTGGTGTGCCGACGCAGCAGCTTGCTGATGAAATGTCGTTCTATTTCTGTGAAATGTGCGAGAAACTTGATATTTCGAATGACCATTTTATCCGCACCACTTCCGAGCCACATCACCGCGCCAGCCAGGAATTGTGGAAGCGGCTTGAGGTCAATGGAGACCTTTATCTCGACCGTTATGAAGGCTGGTATTCGGTCCGCGATGAGGCTTTTTACGACGAGAAGGAACTGGTTGAGGGGGAAGGGGGCACCAAACTCTCCCCACAAGGCACCCCTGTCGAGTGGACCACCGAAGAAACCTGGTTTTTCCGGCTTTCCAAATATGAAAGGCGACTGCTCGAACTCTATAAAAACCAGCCTGATTTCATCCGCCCTGATAGCCGCCGCAACGAAACGATCCGCTTTGTCGAAAGCGGACTTCGCGATCTATCCGTGTCGCGGACGAGTTTCGACTGGGGTGTCAAGGTTCCGGGCAGTGAGAACCATGTCATGTACGTCTGGCTTGACGCGCTGACGACCTATATTTCGGGAATCGGCTTTCCCGAGGACAGCGAAGAATGGCGCAAATACTGGCCCGCCAGCGTTCATATCATAGGGAAAGACATCGTCCGCTTCCATGCGGTCTACTGGCCCGCATTCCTGATGTCGGCGGGCTTGCCCTTGCCCAAACAGATATTCGGCCACGGTTTCCTGCTCTCGCGAGGCGAGAAAATGTCGAAGTCGCTTGGCAATGTCGTCGATCCGATGGAACTGGCCGATTTGTTCGGTGTTGATGCGCTGCGCTATTTCCTGCTCCGCGAGGTCAGCTTCGGGCAGGATGGCAGCTATAGCGCCGAAGCCATTGTTACGCGCATAAATGCAGATCTCTCCAACAGCTTCGGCAATCTGGCGCAGCGTACGCTGTCGCTGATCTTCAAAAATTGCGACGGTTACCTCCCTGCAATCCACGGCCATAATGCCGACGACGATACTCTGTTCGAACTCGTCGGGACCATTGTTTCGCAGCAAATTCCAAAGCAATTCGAAGATCTTGCGATGTCGCAAGCGCTGGATAGCTGGATGCAGGCGGTTTTTGCCTGCAACGCCTATGTCGATGTGCAAGCACCTTGGGCGCTGAAAAAGACCGATCCCGAACGCATGGAGACGGTGCTGGCGACGCTGTTTATCTGCATCGCTCAACTGGCCGTGGCAGCGATACCGGTGATCCCGTCGAGCGCGACCAAGCTGCTCGATCAGATGGGAGTTCCCGCCGACATCCGCAATTTTGCGCAGATCGGGTCGCATTGGTATTCGCCTTTGGCTGAAAGCGATTACCGGATTTCGCAACCAGTCGGATTGTTTCCGCGGCTTGAATTGCCAGCGGAGCAGGGGACCGCCGCCTGATGCTCGTCGATTCGCACTGCCACTTGAACTACAAAGGCTTGGTCGAGCAGCAAGCCGATGTCCTTGCCCGCGCGCGGCAAAACGGCGTGTCGGCCATGCTCAATATCTCGACCCGCGAAAGCGAATGGGACGAGGTTATCGGCCTTGCTGAGCAGGAAGACGACGTCTGGGCGTCGGTCGGCATCCATCCGCACGAGGCCGACGGTCATTTGGGTATCGATGCGGCGAAATTGGTCGAACGTGCAGTAAATCCACGCGTCATCGGCATCGGCGAGACCGGCCTCGATTATTATTACGACAAAAGCGACCGTGAGCAGCAGCGCTCGTCGTTCCGCGAACATATCGTCGCCGCGCGCGACACGGGACTGCCGATCATCGTCCATACCCGCGATGCCGAGGATGATACGATTGACATCTTGTCCGAGGAAATGATGCTAGGTACTTATTCTGGCGTCATTCATTGCTTCACTGCCAGCGCCGATTTTGCCCGCAAAGCGCTCGATCTCGGGTTCTATATCTCGCTCTCGGGCATCGTAACCTTCAAGAACGCTGCCGATTTGCAGGATGTCGCCAAATGGTTGCCCGCTGATCGGATGCTGGTCGAAACCGACGCGCCGTTCCTCGCTCCTGTCCCGCATCGCGGTAAAACCGGCGAGCCGGGCTTTGTGGCCGATACCGCTCGCTTCGTCGCCCGATTGCGCGGGGAAGGGGAAGACGCCCTCGCCGCGCAGACAACCGCTAATTTCTACCGGCTTTTTTCGAAGGCTGCCCAATGAACACCGAAGACGGACCGTCGCTGATATGGGGCGTTGTGATGGTCATGCTGCTTGTGAGTTCGTTGGCAGCGCGACGTTTAGCCGCTGGCCAGATGGCGAAGATGGCGCTTGCATGGATCGCGATATTTGCCGCTTTATTTGTTGTTTTTAGCTACCGCTTTGAACTTTTGTCCATTTGGGAGCGCGTCAAATCCGAATTCAGCGGTACCGCAGGCCAGAGTTACGTGGGTGATGCGATTGCAATCAAACGCCAGGATGACGGCCATTACTGGGTGCGCACCCAGATTAATGGCAATGACGTCGATTTCATGATCGACAGCGGCGCAACGACGAGCGCAGTAAATAGCAAGACCGCAGCCGAAACTGGTCTGTCGGTCGATAGCAGCGGATACCCGATATTCATCGAAACAGCGAATGGTCGGGTCAAAGCGTATCGAGGCGTTGCGCAAACTTTCCAATTGGGACCGCTTAAGCTAACGGACCACAAAGTCGTGGTGTCCGAAAATTTCGGCGATACCAACGTGCTCGGCATGAACTTTCTCGACAGCATAAAAAGCTGGAAGGTCGAGAATAATGTGATGACGTTGCAGCCATGAGGCAGGGTGGCAAATCACACATCACTACTCACTTACGCCCCCCGATATTTAACATAATATATATTATCGAACTTAAATATGTCTGAAGCCAAAGCTCCAGACATCGCCCCTCTCGCCGATATTATGGCACGTTTGCGTAATCCGGTCGGCGGCTGCCCGTGGGATGTAAAGCAAGACTTTGCGAGCATCGCACCTTACACGATCGAAGAAGCCTATGAAGTTGCCGACGCGATAGAGCGCCATGATCTGGTCGCGCTGAAGGACGAGCTTGGCGACCTGTTGCTCCAAGTCGTGTTCCACAGCCATATGGCGGCCGAGCAAGATGCGTTCACGCTGGATGACGTCATTGCCGGAATATGCGACAAAATGACTCGTCGCCATCCACATGTCTTCGGCGACGTCTCGGCGGAGCATGCGGACGTGGTGGTGGCGAATTGGGAAAGCATCAAGGCCGACGAACGAAGCGGCAATGCCGATAGGAGCGCGTTGTCCGGTGTTGCGCTGCCATTGCCAGCATTGCTGCGCGCGCAGAAAATCCAGAAGCGCGCTGCACGAACCGGGTTCGATTGGCCTGACATTGAGGGTGCCAAGGCAAAGATATTCGAAGAAATCGAGGAGGTTGAAGACGCATTTTCACAAAGCGAACGAACTGAAGAAATGGGCGATCTGCTGTTCGCTGTCGTCAACATGTGCCGTTTCCTCGACGTCGATGCCGAAGCTGCACTGAAAGCTGGCACCGCCAAATTCGAACGCCGCTTCCGATCGATGGAAACGAGCGCCGGTGGCAACTTTGCCGCACTCACACTCGAAGAAAAGGAAGTGCTTTGGCAGCATGCCAAATCATTGGAAAAGCGTTAGTCTGTTGCGGTATAGTCCGGGAACAGCTTTTCAAACTGTCCCCAAAGCTGTCGGCTGAGCGAAACGTCGATCAGCAACTCATCGCCCTGCTCCTGACGCCCGCTAACCTTTCCGCGACCGTGCAACCAAGCCAATGCCGCGCCGTCATCGGTTTTCAGCTTCAGCGACCGGACTTCGTTACCCTTGGCGATGGTGTTGGAGAGCAATTCCCTGAACGCGTCGATCCCCTCGCCCGTTTCCGCTGAAACAAGTAGGATATGGTCGTTCCGGTTGGCAATTTCGGCCAGTTCCGCGTGCCGTTCGCTGGAAAGAAGGTCGGCCTTGTTCCAAAGCTCGATCATCGCCGGACAATGTTCTGCGTCGGCCCCGGTACCGATCCCCAAATCGCGCAGGATCGCCAGCACATCATCGCGCTGAGCGTCGCTCTCATTGTGCGCGATATCGCGGACCTGGACGATAATGTTAGCGGAAATCACTTCCTCGAGCGTCGCTCGGAACGCCGCGATCAATTGCGTTGGCAGATCCGACACAAAGCCAACGGTGTCGGACAAAATCGCCTTCTCGACACCCGGCAGACTTATCTGCCGCATCGTCGGGTCGAGCGTCGCAAACAACATGTCTTCAGCCAGCACGGTTGCTCTGGTTAGCCGGTTGAACAAGGTTGATTTGCCGGCATTAGTATAGCCAACCAGTGCAATAACCGGCCAAGGCGCGCGTTTTCGGCGGGCGCGATGGAGCGACCGCGTGCGCTTGACCTCTTCCAGTTCGCGCCGCAACCGCGCCATACGGTCGCGGATCATACGCCTGTCGGCCTCGATTTGCGTTTCGCCGGGACCGCCGAGAAATCCGAAACCACCGCGCTGGCGTTCCAGATGGGTCCAGCTACGCACCAGCCTGCCTGCCTGATAATCGAGATGGGCGAGTTCGACCTGCAACCGTCCCTCCGCCGTCGCCGCGCGTTCGCCAAAGATTTCGAGGATCAATCCGGTCCGGTCGATCGTTTTTAGCCCGGTCTTTTCCTCGAGATTGCGCTGCTGGATTGCGGTCAATCCCGCGTCGACGATTAGCAAGTCAATTTCCAGCGACCGTCCCATTTCAGCGATCTCGTCGACCTGCCCCCCGCCGAGCAACGTCGCCGCGCGCGGGCTGCGGACCCGGTAATGCTTGGTGCGCACGACATCAAGACCGATCGCCTTCGCAAGGCCGGTTGCCTCATCGAGCCGTGCGTCGGGGCCAACCGACGCCTTGCCAGAAAGCTCGGGATAGATAATGAACGCGCGCGCGCCGCGAGCGAACTCGTCATCGTCGCTACGATTGAATCCGCTCAAATATCGGCCTCATCGACACCCTGATTATATTCGGCGAGATTGACAGCATGGGCTGGCTGGATGGTTGAAACGGCATGTTTGTAAACCAGCTGAGTCGTACCATCGCGCTCAAGCAATAGCGAAAACAGGTCATATGCCGCAATCGCGCCCTGAAGCATCACACCGTTGACCAGAAACGTCGTCACCGATTCGCGCTTGTCACACATCGCGTACAAGAAAACGTCCTGTAACATCCCTGCCCTGGGGCTTGTCCGCGCCATCATTTCGTCGAATAGCGCCTTGTCGGGTGAAGTCGATGGCATGATCGTCGATATCGAATGCTTGTAGACCAGTTGCGACATGCCATCGCGGCGCAAAAGCACCGAAAAATTGTCGAACCACGTAATAACGCCCTGTAACTTAACACCTTTTACAAGGAACATGGTAACGGGAGTCTTGGCTTTTCTGAGGGAGTTCAGAAACAGGTCTTGAAGACCGTTATTTTTTTCAGTCATTATTTTTATCCGATTATATTTATGTTTTTGCCCACATCACCGCAGGAAGCTTGATTGCAAGCCTTGGCAGAGTTTTGGTGCAATATAATTACATCAAACATAATCGTTTCGCAATTGCGACATTTGCAATCGTTTACTCGTCGGCGTCATCTGCTCCGCCACCGGATTTGCGAACCGATATTCCAAGCAGCTTCAGCTTCCTATGCAACGCCGAACGCTCCATCCCGACGAAAGCGGCGGTCTTGGAGATATTGCCGGAAAAGCGCTTGATCTGGACCCGCAAATACTCGCGCTCAAACGATTCGCGCGCCTCACGCAACGGTGCGCCCATCAATGAACTGACATTATGCTCGGCCCCTTCATAATTATTCACCACCTCCGTTGGCAGCATGTCCGCCTCGATGGTATGAATCCGGTTCGAAGGCGCCAGGATGATCGTCCGTTCGATAATGTTACGCAACTGCCTGACATTGCCTGGCCATTCGCACGACTGCAGCGCAGCAATTGCGTCGTCGGAGATGAAGGGCGCGGGTATTCGGTGTTCTGCGGCAAAGCGCGCGGCATAATGATTGGCGAGATCGGGAATGTCTTCGCGCCTGCCCGTCAAGGCTGGGATTTCCACTGGCACGACATTCAGCCGGTAGAACAAGTCTTCGCGGAACCGCCCCGCTGCGATCTCGTCGGCCAGATCACGCGCTGTTGCCGATACGAACCGGACATCGACGCGGATTTGCCTGTCGCCGCCTACCCGAACAAAGCTCTGATCGGTCAATACACGCAGTATCTTACCCTGCGTCGTCCAAGGCATGTCGGCGACTTCATCGAGGAACAATGTCCCGCCGTGTGCGCGTTCGAGCATTCCAGCCTGGACCAGCTGGCCGTCCTGTTCCAACCCGAACAGCTCCTCGTCGAACCGTTCGGGCGACAAGCGGGCGGCGCTGACCGATATAAACGCCGACCCCGCCCGCGGGCTCCAGCTATGGAGCAAGCGTGCGGCTACTTCCTTACCAACGCCCGCCGGACCCGTGATCAGCATCCGGCTGCCGGTGGCCGCAACCTTCTTCAGCGTCGCACGGACATTGTTGATCGCTGCCGACGACCCGTTCAATTCTTCGGCGTGACCCACTTTCGCGCGCAGCGACGCATTTTCCGCACGCAAACGCTCGGTTTCGGTGGCTTTCGAAACGAGGTGCAGCAAACGCTCTGCCTCGAAGGGTTTTTCGATAAAGTCGACTGCGCCTTGGGCGATTGCCGCGACAGCGGTGTCGATGTTGCCGTGTCCGGAAAAGACAATTACTGGAATTTGCGGATCTTTCGCCTTGATCGCTTTCAGCAGTTCGATCCCGTCCATCGCCGATCCGCGCAGCCAGACATCAAGCAGGATAAGCGAAGGCAGCCGCTCGTCGAGCGCTGCCAGCGCTTCATCGGAGGTGGAGGCAGTCCTGGTTCCATAGCCGTCGTCCTCAAGCACTCCCGACACCAGATCACGGATGTCCTGTTCGTCATCAACGATTAAAATGTCCAACGCCATGGGTTAATTACTGTCCTTATCATGCTGGCCAATTGATGTTTGTGAAGATGCCGGGCAGACCTTTGCGGCTACGATATCAGGCGAAAATGTTATGGTCACAATGGCACCGCCGCCGGGTGCGTCGTCAAATGCGATTTCCGCGAAATGCTCCTCGACGATCTTTTTGACGATGGCGAGACCAAGTCCCGAACCGGTAGCCCGCGTGGTCACATAGGGCTCCACGATACGTTCGCGGTCCATTGGCAGGCCGGTTCCGTTGTCGGTGACGGACAGCGTCAGGACCGATCCGATCACGTCGATCTTGATCCCGATCTTGCCATCCTCGCCGCCCGACTTCTTGCGCTCCTCGATCGCTTCCACTGCATTTTTCAGGATGTTTGTTATCGCCTGCCCCAATTGCCTGCGGTCGCAAATCAGGTTCGGCGATGTGCCGTCATGGTCGAATGAAAAGCTGATATCGGTATGCGCTACCTCAAACAGGAAAACCGCATGACCGACAATGTCAGTCAGATTTTCCGAGCGAAACACAGGTTTGGGCATCCGCGCGAACGACGAGAATTCGTCCACAATGTTGCGCAGATCGCCGACCTGCCGGATGATCGTACTCGTCAATTGTTCAAAAATCGACGCACCGTCTTCGATCTGCTTGCCGAACCGGCGTTGCAGCCGTTCCGCCGCGAGTTGAATGGGCGTCAACGGGTTCTTAATCTCGTGGGCGATCCGGCGGGCGACGTCGGACCAAGCTGCGCGGCGCTGGTCCGCCAATTGCTGGCTGATATCCTCAAAAGTGACGACTTTGCCCCCTGCGCGCGACGACACCTTGACCGCAACGGTCAGCGGCTCTGGACCGTCACCCAGTTGGACCACCCCGCGCTGCTGCTCATCGGCCAGCGTCGCCAGCACCGACGATACCGAATGAAACTTCTTTCCGATTATTGTCTGGTCGTCGGCTGACAGAAGTTTTTCAGCCGTGGAATTAGCTAGCTGTATTGCGCCATCATGATCGACGCTGATGACGCCGGCTGAAACCGACTCAAGAACCGCTTCAATAAAGGCACGACGCTCGTCGAGCTGCCGGTTCGCTGTCAGTAACGTGCTGGTCTGCGTCTGCAATCGCTGGGTCATCCGGTTGAAGGACTGTGAGAGGAAACCGACCTCATCGGCGCGAACATTTTCCTCCGAAACCCTCGCTGACAAATCGCCGTCAGCAATTTTTTGTGCGGCCTGCACCAGATTATTGACCGGTCGCACCAGACGGTCTGCAACAAGTAATGCGACCCACAGGGTGACACCGATAATCAACAGCGAAACCAGATATAGTGCGGAATTGAACTGCAACTGCAAATTTCGTGACCGCGCTACCATGCTGTCATAGTCACGCAGCACTGACCGTGCTTTTTCGCCCAGCGCAAAAGACGGCACCGATAGAGCGCGGCTGGCAAAGAGATAACTGCGTGGCTGGTCGAATAGCACAGTCACCGCCTCGATCCGGTCCTGATGCGTAACGATGACCGTCGATTCACCATTGTTCAGCTTTTTCAGCACATCCGCGCTTATCCATTCGCGTTCGCGCTCGTCATCCTCGGTGGCGACGGCTGCTGTTCGCTGAACACCATCCTCACCAACCGAAACGATAGCCGATTCGCTTAACCTCCGCCTAAAAACCTGTTCGAAATAATAGCTCAGAAACTGTGGGTCGTCGGGCGTAGTCTGGCCCAGTGCATTGCGAAAATCCCCGGCCATCGTTTGGGTTTCATCGCCGACATCGCGCGCGTTGACCTCATAATATCCCGTAGCAAGTTCGCCCGCATTCTCGAGCATTCCGCGCGCAGAGCCCGAAAACCAAAACTGAACGCCGCTTTGAAACAACAGCGAAGCGAAGATGACCAGCAACAATGTCGGCACCGCTGTAATCGCCGAAAAGATCGCAACTAACCGCACGTGCAGCAATTGTTTGCTACCAATGCCCGTCTGCTCCGCGCGCTTGAGCGCAATGCGTCGTCCGAACAGGACAAGGATAAACGTTGCGGGAAGCAGGTTCGCCACCAGCATTGTAGCCGCTGCGGCGGGCGACAGAGGTTCGGACTGCGGCCCCTGGTCGGTAAGGATAAGCGCAGTAATGATGGCAGCAACAACCAGCATGATGCCGCTGCCAACTTCCAGGAATTTGATCGATTGGCTGTTACCCAGAGCGTCAGCGAATGATGACAGCAGACGTCTCAGCAAACCCCTGCTCTCTCCATCGTCCTGCGCTAACGCTGTTGCCATAGAGCAACTATTGCAGGATAGGAGTCACCTGAAAAGCACAAAACGATCATAAATCATCGCACAGCCGTGCATATCGGTCACTTCATCAAGTGCCGACAGGACCGATTGCATATTCGGTGAGCTTTTTGCGCAATGTATTGCGGTTAATGCCGAGCAGCGACGCGGCTTTGAGCTGGTTGCCCTTTGCCTGCCGCATGACGTGCTGGAGCAACGGAATTTCGAATTCGGCCAATGCGCGCTGGTAGATTTTCTCGCGCGAAGAACCACGCAGCCGGTGTTCACGCAGGAATTGGGCGACGGCTGCTTCGAAACTCGCGGATTGTACAGGCGAGCCAGATTCGTTTGTTGGTTCGTTATATTGGGCAACGGCCGCTTCAGTAATCACATCATCGCGACACACCAGTGCCAGACGGTAAATCAGGTTTTTGAGTTCCCGGATATTGCCGCGCCACGGCATCGTCATCAGCACACCAATGGCGTCGTCGTCGATTTTTCGCGATGGAAGGCCTTCATTGGCGGCGAGAGTCAGGAAATGTTGCGCCAGCAAACCGATGTCATCCGTCCGGTCTCGTAGGGGCGGCATGTTTATAGGGACGACGTTTAGCCGGTAAAACAAGTCCTCACGGAATTTGCCTTGTGCGATCAAGTCTTCGAGCTTCTGGTTGGTCGCCGCCAATATCCGCACATCGAGCCGGATACTTGCTTTGCCCCCGATCCTGCTGATCACGCCGCTTTGCAGCGCCCGTAAAAGTCGTGTTTGTGCGTGTTTTGGCATGTCGCCGATTTCGTCAAGGAACAAGGTGCCGCCCTGCGCTTGCTCGAAACGTCCGATTGCCTGTCCGACTGCGCCGGTAAACGATCCCTTTTCGTGACCAAACAATTCGGCTTCGATCAATTCTGCCGGGATTGCGGCCATATTGACGGCTACGAAAGGCCCGGTTTTGCGGTGACCCAGGTTGTGAATTGCTTCCGCCACCAACTCTTTGCCGGTTCCCGATTCACCAGAGATCAACACTGACAGATCGTTTCGAAGCAACCGCGCAACCATACGATAAACATCCTGCATCGCCGCACTCCTGCCGATCATCGGCAGGTTGGCTTCGGATAAGCCTTCGCCAACATTCGCCGGAACCGAACTGCGCCGGTCGATACCTTGCTTCACCGCTAGCACCAGATCATTGAGGTCGAACGGTTTGGGGAAATACTCGAACGCCTCGATCTCGCTCGCCCGCACCGCAGTTTCGAGCGTGTTTTGCGCCGACATGATAATAACCGGCATATCGGGTACCGATGCCATCGCTGCTTTCAACGTATCCAACCCGTTGCTGTCCTTGAGGACGACGTCGGTAAGCATCAAATCGAATGAGCTACTGGCAAGCGCTGCATCGCGCGCGCTCACACTATCGCAAATTTGCGTGTCGATATTTTCGGCAGCAAGCGCAGCGCTCACCACAACGCCGATGGAAATGTCATCTTCGACAATCAGGACTTTGGGATTACTCATGAACCTGCCCTTTTGCCCGCGACCGGCAGGAACAAGCGAAACTGAGTCACCCCCTTGGACTCGTCACGTTCGAACACTATCCGGCTGTTCATTTGCGACACAAGCTTGCGGACGATCGCTAGACCAAGTCCCTGCCCGTCGCGTTTGGTCGTAACAAACGGCGAAAACAATTCCTCTTCGATATGCGCGGGTACACCCGGGCCATTGTCCGAAATTGCGATTTCGACGGGCAGTTTGATCGATTTGCGATCCCTGTCCGCCTCTCGCAATGCGCCGCTCATTACGAAACGCGTTGATATCCCGATGACCCCGTCAAGTCGCCCATCGAGCGCATCGACAGCGTTCTGCATGAGGTTGATGAGAATTTGCACCATGCCATCGGCATCGATCAACACTTCAGGCAAAGAGGGGTCGTAGTTGATCGAAATTTCGGGCATTGCGCGGTTAGCGGCACGGATAGAGCGTATTGCCCGTTCAATTAGCAGATGCACATTGGCCGGAGCCGTCTCTGCCGGCTCGGAACGCCCAAGCTTTTGCATCTGGTCGAGCAGCCGCGCGATCCGGTCAACTTCGTTGACGATCAGTTCGGTGAGCGATTGGCTCTTGTCATCTACCCGCCGCGCCAGCAATTGCGCCGCACCCTTGATTCCGGCCAGTGGGTTCTTGATTTCATGACCCAATATAGCCGGCGCACCCATCGATTGCTGCTGACCGCCACCTTCCTTGTGGTCTCCAATATGTTCGCGTCCTCCATGGCGCGGTGACAGAAACAGCAGACGCCAGTCCGGATCCGTTGGCAGAATCGAAATATTGATATCGACGGTGATCGAGCCCTGTGCGGTTACCAATTCCATGTCTTGCGCTGAAATGTCATTCTCCCGAGCGGCCAAAACCGCATTCATTCGCGGACTCGTAAAGTTAAGGATTTCAGCGACGTCGAATCCCTCCAGCTTGCGTTTGCTGCGGCTAAAAAACGCTTCGCAGGCATCGTTGGCAAAGGAGATGCGATTGTCGGGGCCGATAAGCAGTACCGGAACCGGGATGCAGGCCAGCAACTGATTGCTGTCAGGACGCTGCAGAACGGCGCTCACGCGGCAGCGCGCCCCATTTGTGGCGCATAAAAGCGCTCGAGTTCGTCGAGCACAACCGAAGCATCGTCGATCCGATTCACATGATTGCGAAACTCGGCCGATCCGGTCAGACCTTTAGTATACCAACCGATATGTTTACGCGCGACATTCACTCCCACTTGCGCACCATAAAGATCCAGCATGGCGCGGTAATGCTCCACAATCAGATGATATTGCGCGTCCAGCGAAGGGTCGGCAATCGTCTGGCCAGTGCGAAACCAGTGCATCATCTGGCCCAGTAGCCAGGGCTTGCCGTAAGCACCCCGTCCGACCATGACGCCATCCGCACCACTTTGTTGAAGCGCCGTTGCCGCGTCGTCGATCGTACAGATATCGCCGTTTACGATCACCGGGATCGAGACCGCATCCTTCACTTTGCGGACAAAGCCCCAGTCAGCCGAACCTTTGTACATCTGGTTCCGCGTCCGACCGTGGATAGTCACCATTTTCGCGCCCAAGTCCTCGGCGATATGCGCCAGCTCTGGGGCGTTGAGACTGGAATGATCCCAGCCCATGCGCATCTTGACCGTGACCGGAACCGAAACCGCCTTCACGGTGGCTTCAATCAGACTCGCCGCAAGCGGCAGATCGCGCATCAGCGCCGAACCGGCATCGCCATTGACCACTTTCTTGACCGGGCAGCCCATATTGATGTCGATGATCGCCGCGCCACGCTCTTCATTGAGTTTGGCCGCCTCGCCCATTTCGTAAGGCGTACATCCGGCGAGCTGCATCGAAACAGGTTCTTCGATTGCGTCCCATTCGCATTTCTGCAAGGACTGGCGCGTTTCGCGGATCATCGCCTGGCTGGCGATCATCTCGGTAACGTTAAGGCCCGAGCCGAAACGGCGAACGATACGGCGAAACGGCATATCTGTGACGCCTGTCATCGGCGCCAGTATCACCGGACATAGTATCTCGATTTTGCCGATTTGGATGGGTTTGAGCTGCATGTTCAACTATTGCCTAAAATTTAGGCAGGCCGTTACCCGCTTTCGGCTTGGCGTGCAACACTGCGATGGCTAAGGCGCGGCTATGGCGTCCCGTCCCCGCATCGTTGCCCTTATCGTCGCCGCTGGTTCCGGCAGCCGCACGGGCGGCGAACTTCCAAAGCAGTTTCGCGAATTGCGCGGGCAGCCGATGCTCCGCCACAGTTATGCGGCCTTCGCCGAGCATCCCGATATTGCCAGCATTTTCGTTGCCATTGGCGAAGGACAGCACGCCGAGGCTCAGGTCGCACTCGCTGGCCTCGTTCCGGCAACACTGGTTACCGGTGGCAACACCAGACGCGCAAGCGTTTGCAACGGGCTTGATGCAATCGCTGCGGCTGGTTCTGCCGACTTTGTCCTGATCCACGACGCTGCACGGCCGTTTCTGTCGCCTCAGGTCATCGACGACCTGATCGACGCGCTGATCCATGCTCCCGGAGCAGTCCCTGCCCTTGCGGTCGTCGATAGCCTTGCGCGCGGCGACGGTGCGTTGTCCGAAACCGTCGAGCGCGAGAATCTGTGGCGAATCCAGACACCGCAGGCATTTCATTTCGACGCAATATTGGCCGCACATCGCAACTGGTCTGGACCCGAACCCAGCGATGACGCGCGAATGCTGATGGCAAACGGCGGCGAGGTGCGTATGATAAAGGGTGATGAAGCATTGGCAAAATTCACCTTCGCTTGCGATTTTGCAGGGCATAATATGAGGCCTGCCATCCGCAGCGGCGCAGGATTCGACGTGCACCGGCTCGTGGCTGGCGAAGAGCTGTGGCTGTGCGGTGTCAAGCTTGAGCATGAAAAGGGTTTGTCTGGCCATAGCGATGCCGACGTCGCTATCCACGCGCTCACCGATGCAATTCTGGGCGCAATGGCGCTCGGGGATATCGGCGATCATTTCCCACCGAGCGACGCGCAATGGCGCGGCGCGTCCTCGGACCAGTTTCTGCGTCACGCGATAAAGCTGGCGGGCGACGCAGGCTATGCGCTTGCCAATGCGGACGTCACGATCATCTGCGAAGAACCCCGGATCGGCCCACACAAGTCGGCCATGCGCACGCGATTGGCAAAAATTATGAGCGTCGACATCGACCGTGTTTCGGTAAAGGCAACAACGACCGAAAAACTGGGTTATACAGGCCGCGGCGAAGGTATCTCTGCTCAAGCCGTTGCCACTTTTGAGAAAAAACAATGAACAGCATTCTTCCCGCCGAGATCGCCAAGCTGGCACAACGCGTGGTCAGCGAAAATGCAGCGCTGGGCCGAACGGTGGCGCTGGCGGAGAGTTGCACCGGAGGGCTGGTCAGCGCAGCGATCACCGAAATCCCAGGCAGCAGCGCGGTATTGGGCAGCGGCTATGTGACTTATTCTGACGACGCCAAGATGAAGATGCTCGGCGTCAACGCCGACATCATCGAGACGTTCGGCGCGGTTTCTGTGGCGGTTGCGTGGGCGATGGCGCAGGGTGCGCTGAAGAAATCAGGAGCCGATATCGCCGTTGCAATCAGCGGCGTGGCAGGTCCCGATGGCGGCACCGAGAAAAAGCCGGTTGGTACGGTCGTCTTTGCGGTGGCGGAAAAAGGCAGGGACGCCGAAGATGTGACCGCCGACCGCAAGGATTTCGGTTCGGATAAGACCCGCGCAGAAATTCGCGGTTTTGCCACGCTTCACGCGCTCGAATTGCTGCTCCCGTAAAGTTGGTCGGCGCGTTCGGTGAAGGCACCCGTCATCTTGCGCAATGCCGAATCGAAAAACTGACCTGCCAGTGTTTCAAACACGATGTTGCGGAAAGAGAAGTCTACCGTAAAATCGACAGTCGAGCCACCGCCCGGTAAGTCCTCAAACTTCCACTCATTATGCAAATGCTTCATGGGCCCATCGAGATAATCGACGACAATGCGTGTCTTCGGCGTTTTCAGCACACGTGACGAAAATGTCTCGCGTAGCGACTTGAAGCCAACAATCATATCGGCCAGCATTTCGGTTTCTTCATCCTTTCGGACCCGGATAGCGCTTACCCATGGCAGGAACTCGGCATAGTTTTTCACATCGGCCACAAGATCGTACATCTGCGCCGCGCTATGCGGCAGGCTCCGGCGCTCGTGATGATGCGGCATTAGCCTGTCTTTGCAAGCTGCGCTGCCCTCGCGTCGCGCATTTTAGTGAAATCGTCGCCGGCATGATAGCTGGAGCGGGTCAGCGGGCTGGATGCGACAAGCAAAAAGCCTTTGGCGCGGGCAATCGCAGCATAGGCGTCGAAGGCCTGCGGCGTCACGAAATCCATAACCTTGGTGTGCTTCGGCGTAGGTTGCAGATATTGGCCCATCGTCAGGAAGTCGATATCGGCGCTGCGCATATCGTCCATAACCTGATGCACCTCCAGCCGTTCCTCGCCCAGACCGAGCATCACGCCCGATTTGGTAAAGATCGACGGATCGTGACGCTTCACCGTTTCCAGCAACCGAAGTGACGCATAGTAGCGCGCGCCCGGACGGATGGTCGGGTAAAGCCGCGGGACGGTTTCCAGATTGTGGTTATACACGTCGGGCCGCGCGGTAACGATAGCTTCCACTGCCGCTTCCGCCTTGTTGCGGAAATCGGGAGTGAGTATCTCAATCGTTGTGTGCGGCGTATTGCGGCGTAGAGCCTCGATCACTTTCACAAACTGGCCGGCACCGCCATCGGGCAAATCGTCGCGATCCACCGAAGTGATGACAATATGCTCAAGCCCCATTTTAGCGGCTGCTATCGCGACATGCTCAGGCTCAAGCGGATCGACCGCCTTGGGCATACCGGTCTTGACGTTGCAAAAGGCGCAGGCGCGGGTGCAAACGTCGCCGAGGATCATCACCGTCGCGTGTTTCTTGGTCCAGCATTCCCCGATATTCGGGCAAGCCGCCTCTTCGCACACTGTATTCAAATTAAGGTCACGCATCAGCTTGCGCGTTTCATTGAAACCGGCACCACCCGGAGCTTTCACGCGAATCCAGTCGGGCTTGCGCTCACGCGGCGCGCGTTCGGGCGGTGTCATCGGGGCATTCATTCGGCCCAAATAGGCGCAACCGGACAATCTTGCCACCCTGAATTTTGCCGTTAGAGAAGCGGGCATGACATTGTTTTCCGACATGCTCGATGGCTATGCCCGTTTCCGCGAAAACGAATGGATCGACGAACGCGAACGCTGGAAAGTATTGGGCGAAGGCCAAAGCCCCAAAGTGATGATCGTCGCCTGCTCGGACAGCCGCGTCGATCCTACGCAGATATTCGATACCCGCCCCGGCGAAATATTTGTCGTGCGAAACGTTGCCGCTCTCGTCCCACCTTTCGAGACCACACCGGGCCTGCATGGGGTATCGGCAGCGCTCGAATTTGCTGTCCAGTTCCTGAAAGTCGAGGAAATCGTCGTCATGGGCCATGGCTTGTGTGGCGGCTGCAATGCGGCGCTTACCAAAACGATGGCGGGAGCGGAACCCGGTGAAGGTGGCTTTGTGGCAGACTGGATTAGCCTGCTCGACGATGCCCAAGCCAAGGTAGCGTCGGAGCATGGCACCCACGGCGAAGCCGCCGAGCGCGCGATGGAGCTTGAGGCGGTCAAAGTTAGCCTGGCCAATCTCAGGACATTTCCGTGCATCAGGCAGAAAGAAGCCTCAGGCGACCTTGCCTTGCACGGGGCGTTCTTCGCGATATCAGATGGTGTATTGCACGTTTTGAACGAAGAAACCGGCGAATTTTCGCCCAACATTTAACCTTTGGCCCGAAGACAACGTTCCAGATAGGATTTGATCATCACCGCATGACGCGCCGCCGCCATGGCCAAGTCGGTTTCCTCCCGGCTTTCGGCGTTGAAATAGTGAATGTCGGGTCGCTCCAACGCCAGATAATTTGACAGCGAGCCATCGCTCTTGTCGACTCGTTCGTGCCAGAAATGTATTCCTGCATCGTTCAGCGCGTTGCGACACCGAATGGCAGCGGCGCTAGGCCTGCCATCACGGCCCGGATAGGCTATCAGACCCAGAGTGTCGTAATTGGCCATCTGCGACGCGGGCTTTTTGGCGCGGTAAGCGCCGTTGCGTAATATCGTCCGCCCCCGCGCAAATGCGTTGATGTCGAGCAGGCTAAAATCGCCCGAAGCACCAGCGCCATTCGTGTGCAGCGCGATGATCGGCTGGCCTTTTTCCGTCCAATGGTCAAGCAAGGCAGAAGTGAACGACGGTGTAGCGGCAGAAAAATTGCGGTTAGGATCGCAAGACGAGACGATGGCGGGACGCCCGCCGCATGTTCCTTTTCCTGACTGTCTACGCAGACTACCGGGACCACTGTTGACCACAATGCCCATGCCGCCATGCTGCTTGATCGCTGCAATCATTGCTTCGAATGCTGCATTCTCGTCATCATGCGGCACGACCCAAATGACATTATGCGGATTCTTGATGCTTGAGAAGCGCAGGAGATGCCAGTCGAAACCTGCTTCGGAGAACTTGCGTTCGGAAATTTGGATGCCATCCCAATAAGCCTGCTCATTCGAATGCCGCTGCATGTCATCGTCCGGTATCGTCGCACGGCGCTCGTTGGAAACCAACGACCAACCTTGCGCCCATTTCGGCAGTTTGTGTCCCGAATAAACGAGGGGCTCATTTGTGGTCACAGGTCGGGCGGTCGCCGCGCAGATCCAGCCGGCAGCAATTATAAAGGCAAGGACAACCCGCAGCATCATTGCATACTAAAAAACTTGACCGAAGACCTGCCAGCCGAGCAAGTAATCGGCAACCGACCATCTTCATACTCGCCGTCGATGAGTAATCCGGTGTCGGGATCGTCACCGACAATCGTGACTTCCGCCATCGTGCCGAAATCGTCGCTGGGTCCGTCGCGGAAATCACGGCGTAGCCACGCCACGCCGTGTCCGAGCATGTCGCCGATGTTATTAGCTCGGAATGCTATCACCGACAGTTTTTGATTATCGCCCGGTTCGACAAATATACCCGCATAAGCTTCGCGCGTATGGCCCTCGATCCAGACACCCTCGTCCGACAGCGTCTCCGACCACGCTTCTGGCACCGCTTGCGCAAGACCGCCGACATCGCCTTGCCGAATACCTTCGCGAACCTCGCCCCAGCGGGTGGATGGCCCGACGGTAAGCCCGGTCAAAATCTCGTAATTGCCCCAACGGATGACGGGAATGTAATCAGCAGCAAGTTTGGTGCCGGGCAACCGTGCCAGCATTTCAGCCAGCGCAACATCGCCGTGCAAACGCCGCGACAGCAGGTTCATCGTTCCTCCGGGCAACACCAATAACGCGCCCGGCCAATCGCCTAGTTGTTCGCACAAGCCGGCGACCGTGCCGTCCCCCGACAAAATTGCCACCACCTCAAATCCGAACTTTTCGATTGCCGCGCGGTCAGGGCATTTTTCATCAGGAAGTCGGACGATCTGATCAACTGCGAGCCCGGCCGCCTGCAACGCCGACACAACCTCCCCCTCTTCAATTGCATTTGCGCTGCCGCTGTTCGCGTTGATGACAAGGAGGGTGCGTTTCATATCTGCATCAACGCGTCATCTTCTTATATGTTGCACGGTGGGGGCGGGTTGCCTCGTCGCCGAGGCGCGCAATTTTGTCTTCCTCATAGGATTCGAAATTGCCTTCGAACCATTCGACATGGCTATCGCCTTCGAACGCCAGGATATGCGTCGCCAAACGGTCGAGGAAAAAGCGGTCATGGCTGATGACGACAGCGCAACCGGCAAAGCTTTCCAGCGCTTCCTCAAGCGCCGAAAGCGTTTCGACATCAAGATCGTTGGTCGGTTCATCGAGCAGCAGCACATTGCCACCCTCCTTGAGCATCTTCGCCATATGCACACGGTTACGTTCACCGCCTGACAGCAGGCCGACCTTTTTCTGTTGGTCGACGCCCTTGAAGTTGAACGCACCGACATAGGCGCGGGTCGGGGTTTCGTGCTTGCCGAGCTTCATGAAGTCGGCCCCACCCGAAATTTCTTCCCAGACATTCTTGTTGGGATCGAGATCGTCACGACTCTGGTCGACGAAGCCCAATTTCACCGTCTCGCCGATTTCGACTTCGCCCGAATCAGCGGTTTCCTGACCGGTGATCAGCTTGAACAAAGTGGACTTACCGGCGCCGTTCGGCCCGATGACGCCGACAATCCCGCCGGGTGGGATCGAGAAAGACAGGTTTTCAAACAGCAATTTGTCGCCATAAGCCTTGGACACATTCTTGACCTCGATAACCTTGCTCCCAAGCCGCTCGGGTATCTGGATAACGATCTGCGCCTTACCGGGGGTGCGGTTTTCCTGTGCCTCGACCAGTTGGTCGAAGGATTTGATACGCGCCTTGGATTTTGTCTGCCGTGCCTTGGGGCTTTGCCGGATCCACTCCAGCTCGTCCTTGATCGCTTTCTGACGCCCAGAATCCTCACGCGCCTCTTGCTCGAGACGCTTGCCCTTCTTTTCGAGGTAGGTCGAATAATTGCCCTCATAGACAAAATATCGCCCGCGATCGAGTTCGAGTATCCAGCTAACGACATTGTCGAGGAAATAGCGGTCATGGGTTACGAGGATCACATTGCCCTTGTAATCGACCAGATGTTTTTCCAGCCAGGCAACGCTTTCGGCATCCAAGTGGTTGGTTGGCTCGTCGAGCAGAAGAATATCCGGCTTTTCAAGCAATAGCCGGGTCAGCGCAATCCGCCGCTTCTCACCACCCGAAAGATTGGCAACGCTTGCATCACCCGGCGGGCAACGAAGCGCATCCATCGCCAGTTCGAGTTGGCTATCGAGCGACCAGCCATCAACCGCGTCGATCTTTTCCTGCAACGTGCCCATTTCTTCCATGAGGGCGTCGAAATCGGCGTCTTCGGGCGGATCGCCCATTAGCATCGAGATTTCGTTAAACCGGTCAACAAGGTCGGCCACCGGACGAACCCCGTCCATTACATTTTCGCGCACCGTCTTGGTCGGATCAAGCTCGGGTTCCTGCGCCAGATAGCCAACGGTGATATATTCGCCGGGCCACGCCTCACCGGTAAATTCGGTGTCCATCCCCGCCATGATCTTCATCAGCGTCGATTTACCCGTGCCGTTCGGGCCTACGATGCCGATCTTTGCATCGGGATAGAATTGCAGATTGATGTTGCTCAGCACTGGCTTGTTGGCACCCGGGAATGTCTTGGTCATTCCCTTCATCACGTAGCTATATTGCGCGGCCATGGCGTCTGTTTCTCTTCAACTTGGAGGGTGGAATTGGTTGCGGCCTCCCTAGCCGCGCAGGTTGGGCGTCGCAAGCGGGATTGTCAGCTTGGGATCCGCCCGATAGGGTATCGGTTATGAACAAAAAACAGATGCTGCTGGCCGCCAGCCTGACCGCCGCCCTTCCCGCCTTTTCCACAACCGCATTTGCCAAGGATACGCCAATCGAACTGGGGCTGACGGACGATATCGCTTGGGATATCGTCGAGGGGATGACGACCGAAGTCGGGCAGCGCCAAGGCGGCACCGAAGCGGAGGCGCGCGCGCGGACATGGTCCGTGGCCAAGCTTAAGGCGCTCGGACTCGCCAACGCGCGCGTCGAAGAGTTCCAGATGCCGACATGGGTGCGAGGCGAGGAGGCGGGCTACGTGACGGCCCCCTTCCCGCACAAACTTCACATAAGCGCACTCGGAAATAGCGGCAGCACCGGCGACGCGGGCCTTGAGGCTGAAGTTGTTTATTTCAAAACGATCGACGCGCTGCGCGCGGTTCCCGATGGCAGCCTCAAGGGTAAGATAGCCTTCGTCAGCCATTCGATGAAACGCACTCAGGATGGCAGTAGCTATGGCGCATTTGGCCCTGCCCGCTTCGTCGGCCCCAACATCGCCGCCAAGAAAGGTGCCGCGGCGATTGTTATACGCTCGGCAGGCACCGATTATCATCGTAATCCTCATACCGGGAACACCAATTTTGAAGCGGGCGTTACGCCTATTCCGGCGGCTGCCATGTCGCTGCCCGATGCCGAAAATCTCGAACGCATATTCGAACGCGGAAACCCGGTGCGAATGAAGCTGGTCCTCACACCGCAGAACGTGGGGATGCAAACCTCGGGTAACGTCATTGCCGATATCAAGGGTTCGAACCCGAAGCTGCCCATGATCGTGATTGCCTGCCATCTCGATAGCTGGGATCTCGGCACCGGCGCGATAGACGATGCGGCCGGTTGCGGGATTATTACGGCGGCGGCGCTGAAGATTGGCAAGCCGAAGCGAAGCATCCGGCTGTTATGGGCGGGTGCAGAAGAAGTGGGCATCTGGGGTGGTAAGGACTATGGTGCCAGACATACCAGCGAACCCCATGCGCTGGCGATGGAATCCGATTTCGGTGCGGGCAAAGTTTGGGCTGTCGATTTCAACCTCCCCGAAAGCGCCAAACCGCTGCGCGACAAGATCGTCTCGGCGCTCGCTCCTTTGGGCGTCGTTCCGCGCCAGCAACCCGCCGGCGGCGGTGCCGACATCGGTGCGATCATTGCCGCGCAGAAGCTCGGTATCATCGACCTGCAACAGGACGGCACCAAATATTTCGACCTGCATCACACCCCTGACGATACGCTCGACAAGATCGACAAACAGGAACTGCGACAAAATGTCGCGGCTTGGGCAGCAACGCTTGACCTGCTCGGCGATTATGAAGGCGAATTGAAGCCGGAGCCCAAGTCATGAAATATCTCTTCGTTTTGGCCGCGCTGTCACTGCCGAGCTGTGTCGAAGAGCCGACACCAAAGGAAGCCGAGGCAGCAGCAGTACAAGCTGATATCACTCCCCGGAAACAGCTTGAGGATGATGCAAGAAGCATCGAACAGGCCGCCGATGAGGCGGTGAAGCTGATCGAGGAAGAAGCCAAAGCCGAAACAGATTCAGCGGTAACGGAGCCAGCGAACCAATAGGTTAGTAAGCGCATTTACGATCTATCCAATGATCCCGCTAAGCTTGCCGGATACCATTAGAAAATCCTTCGGCGGCGATCGGCGGCTTGGCTATCGACGGATGGGTCCTTGCAATATGATCGTAAACAGCGGGGTGCAGGGGACGAGCGAATTCGCAACCGTACATCCACTCGGTGTGCCATGCGATCCTTGCTTCCAACTGCTGAAAGCTGGGTATGGTTAAATAGATTGCTTGGTATTCCGGGATGTGGGTCAGGCATTCCATCCGGAAACCCGTCATTGAAAGATCGACAATTTTTACTTGATTTTTCATACCGCCAAAGGCCCGAATGCTGGCTACAATAGCCACATCGCCGCGGTCACTTTTGCGGGCTGCCGGTCTCTCGGCGGGGCTAATCGGGATGTCTTCCTGCGGATGCATCTGGCCGTTCCAATTTATACGTCTACGTTATGCTGGTCCGGCGTGTTTCGGCTTACCGCATTACAGTTAATATTTTGGAAATTTGTGGTGGATGAACGGCATTCTTAATGAGCACCCGCATTATTCCGCGAGCGGCTGAGCTAATGTCTTGATCGGCGCGATATCGCTGGGTGCAAATATCTGGAAAAAGATACTATCCCTGATGCATTTTGCCCACGCCGCGTCCATCGACCCGAATGCAGACATAGGCTGACAATCGACGTGCTCGATGTCAAAAGCATCCTGCGTCCAATCGAGCAGCATCTTGAATGATACAGATAACTCGACAGCATCTGGCTCGCCGTGCGCGATCACGTTGTCGATGTGACCCTGAACAACTTCATTTCTCATTTCCTTCTGCTCATTGCTGAAGAATATGAGTTAGCTCACGCTGCTGCGGGATATAGGTGGCTTCGGCTTGGCTTGTTACAAGCAAAGCACCTGACGAAGTGCCTTTAAATGGCTGTATCGCGACGTCTGCCTCCGCTAACATTCCGGAACTTCGAACAAGGCTGCGATTAAATTAAAACCAGCCATTTGTTCGTCGAAGGGCAACGACCGAATTTGGGCCGTTCCGGACAGTCCGCTTAAAGCACCTCGGTAACGAAAGAGAATACTGCTGACGCCTTGTCTACGCGTGACTCTCATCCCGGAGTATCGACGACGATCCCTTCGGCCTTCAGCCGGATGATTTCTTCGGGCTCCAGCCCCCAATCGGCCAACGCAGTATCGTTGTCACGGCCCGGAGCAGGCGGCTCGCTGACGCTCCATTCGCTGTCGCTCGCAAAGCGTGGAGCCGGGGCCGGATGAACCACGCCGTCCAGTTCACGAAACGAACCGCGCTCGACCGCCAGCGGATGGGTTTGCCATTCGTCCATGTTGAGCACCGGAGCAAAGCAGGCGTCACTGCCTGCCATGATGGAGGTCCATTCGTCGCGGGTGCGGGTTTGAAATATATCGGCGAAAATTTTGCGCGTGTCGGGCCAGTACCGCGCATCATTTTGCGGCGGCAGTATGGAGGGATCAAGTCCCATGCGAATGACCAACTCGCGATAGAAGCGTCCCTCGATTGCCCCGACGCTGACGTGCTTTGCGTCACTGGTTTCATAAACGCCGTAAAAAGGCGCTCCGCCGTCAAGCAGGTTGTGCTCGCGTTCGGTGTGCCAGGCACCTTGCTGACGCAATGAATAGAACATCGCCATCATGCTGGAAACGCCATCGACCATCGCTGCGTCAACCACGTCGCCCTTGCCCGTCGCCCGTGCGCTTGCCAGTGCAGCAAGCACGCCGACCACCAAATACAGCGCTCCGCCTCCAAGATCGCCGATGAGATTTAGCGGGACGCCGGGCTTGTCCGCAGACCCGATGGCATGAAGCGCGCCGGTCAACGCGATATAGTTGAGGTCATGTCCCGCCGTTTTGGAAATCGCGCCCGACTGCCCCCAACCCGTCATGCGGCCATAGACCAGTCGCTGATTGACGGCATGGCAAACGGCGGGCCCCAGCCCCAATTTTTCCATCACCGCGGGGCGAAAGCCTTCGACTAATATATCGGCCTTCTCAACCAGCCGTAGCACGGTCGCGGCGCCATCGGCGGCCTTAAGGTCGATGGCGACCGAGCGCTTGCTGCGATTGTACAGGTCGAATCTGGCTGGCATGGCGATGCCAAGGTCAGCGGCCATCGGCCGATCAATCCGCACCACATCGGCGCCCATGTCGGCCAGCAGCATCGCTGCGAAAGGCGCAGGGCCAATCCCGCCCATTTCGAGGACACGCAGGCCCGACAATGGCCGACCGGCGGTCAGGGTGCTTTCTCGATTTTCTGCAGACCTGGCAATAACGCCCGACCACAGCCGTCCCATTTTCCGACGCGCTTGATCAGGCAAATAGCCTGGTTGGTGATCGAATCCATCACGGCATGCAACATCTCTACTTTTGATTGTATCTGAACCCATAGGGAAATCACTTGGGTATCAGCAAATGGGGTGCACATTTTGCGAAAAGAAGGCAAAGAGAATAAATGAGTGGAATTCAGCAAAGCTCCAAGCCCTCTCGCGTCCGTTCCCGACTGCCCCGTGAGCGGCGGGTCTCTGACATCCTTGCCGCTGCACGCGAGGTCATCGCCGAACGTGGGTATGAAAACGCCGTAATCGCCGATATCGCTGACCGAGCTGGCGTTGTCGAGGGCACAATCTATCGCTATTTCGAGAACAAGCGTGACCTTTTCATTCGCGTGGCAGAGGCGTGGTATGAAGAAATCTTGCTCGACGCCCGCCCCGGCCAAGCTGTAATCGGCACTTTCAACCGGTTGCGTCAAATGATCTGGCGCGAACTCGATCTGATCAGCCAGCAGCCGGCTCTCACTCGATTCATCTTGATGGAACTGCGTTCGGATCCCGCTTATCGATCGATGCGCATGTTCGAACTCAACCGCAAATTCACAGCCGGCATGTTCGATCTGCTCAAAGAAGGGGTCGCATCGGGGGAGTTCACAGCGAGCATCCCGTTGCGCGTTGCGCGCGACATGATCTTTGGCGGGATCGAGCATCGAACCTGGGCCTTTCTGCGCAGCGAGGGCGAATTCTCGGTTGATGAAGCTGCCGACGCGATCGCTGAAATCGTCTATCGCGGACTCAGCAACCGCGTGGTCGATGGAGGTGATCCTCTCGACCGGGCTGTTGCCCGGCTCGAGGCGATCGCCGATCGCCTCGCCCCGGCACCTAAAAATTAAAGCGAAGCTCGCCGCCGATCACCCGGCCGCGCGCAAGTGGCGCAAAGGTAGGCAGCCCACGCGGTCCGGCTGCCCCGTCACCCCCAAAGGCTGCCGTGTCTGGCAACACAGCATTGTTGCCATATGTGGTCTCGTTGGTGAGGTTCTTGGCATAAACTGAAAAGGTCAGGTTGTCTCCGCCCGGTGAGTAGGACAGGTTCAGGTCGATAATGTCTGACGGGGTGTAGAAACCGAGGTTGTTGTCAGTGTGAAACGCTTTGTCGCGGTGGCTATATGATGCCCGGGCCGAGACGACACCATCGCCAACGGGGATGTCCAGCGTTGCACTGGCACCATAGGTCCATGGCGACTGACGCGGCAGTTGAAGTGCGAAATCAGCAGCGTCGATCACCCCGTTACCGGTCAGGTCGATATCGAGCGAGCGATACTCCCCATCGGTATAGCCTGCCTGTGCGGAAAGGACGAAATTGTCGGTCACAGCGATCTGAAACTCGCCTTCGAAACCGCGAATGCGCGCGGTGCCGACATTCTGTATCAGCTGCGCAATGCCGACGCCGACCACCGGAATCTGCACCTCGCGCTGGATGTTGTTGATCGTGTTCTGGAACACAGCAATGTTCACGCGAGCGCGATTGTCGAAGAATTTCTGCTTGAGGCCGATTTCATAGGCATCCTGTTCCTCGGAATCGAATGGTCCGGGACGCGCACCGAGCAACGTATTGCGGAAATTATAGCCACCGCTGCGGAATCCTTTGGCGAAAAATGCATAGGCCTGCGTGCTTGAAGTCGGCTCCCACTGCAGGCCGACACGCGGAGACACATCGCTCCATTTTTCTTGGTCGGCGAAGTCTGGCGTGAACGTCCGCGCGAGATAGTTGGCACCTCCAGCTCGGACAGTCGAGATGCTGACCTGCTTCTTTTCCTTGGTGTAGCGCAGGCCGAGGTTAAGAGTGAGTGTATCAGTAAAGTGCCAATCGACCGCACCGAACACGCCCAATGTATCGAATGTGCCAGTTCCGCCACCGGCACGCCGTACCGCGCCGCCAGCCAATGTTCGGTCTTCGAGATAGGTCAGATCCTGCGTGAAATAGTAAGCGCCCGTCGTGACATCGAAGCGCCCGAAGGTGCCAGCATAGCGCAATTCGTTGCTGAACTGCTCCTGATCGGTGAACGTTCCGATGTTGAACTGGGTGGTATTGACCCCGTCTAGGTCGGACAGCGTATCGCCGGTGAATTGGCGCCAACCAAAGATATTGGTGATCGTGCCTTCGCCGAAGCTGACATCGAGGTTGGCCTCGACGCTGACCGAATCCCACTGGTTGTCAAAGAAGCCGCGGTCGTTGACGAGAAAGTCGTGCGAATTGCGCGAATAGAGCGCGTGATTTTGCGTTGCCGGACCCGTTCCCTCGGCCTCTCCATGTTCATAGCGCAGCAACAGTTCAAAATTCTCACCAGGTGTAAAACGCAGCATCGGGCGGACAATGAACTGGCTGTCGCCGCCATATTCGGAACCGTCGAACAGGTTGGTAAACCAGCCTTGGTCATGGCTGTAAAAGGTTGCCAGTTTTGCAGTCAATATGCCTTCTGCGATCGGCCCCGACACGCTGGCGTCAGCAACAATACGCAGCCCCGTCTCCACCCCGATGCGGCCGCGAAGCTCCAACGTGTCGCTCGGCTTGCGCGTCCGCAATAGCACTGCACCGCCGGTCACATTGCGCCCGAAGAATACACCCTGCGGCCCACGCAGCACCTCGATGGCCTCCAGATCAAAATTGTCGAACAGCTGGCCCGCATTTATCCCTTGGTAAACCCCATCGACGAAAAGGCCGACGGTTGGATCGATCGACGGGATAGAGCTGTTTACGCCCACGCCGCGGATCGAGAAATTGGCATAGCCCTTTGACGTACCATTATCGTCGAGTGCGACATTGGGCATAGCATAGCCAAGGCTGCCGATATCGCGGAAGTTGAGCGCCTCAAGCTGATCGGCGCCATAAGCGGTGACTGCGATCGGGACATCTTGGACATCTTCGGGTCGCTTGGTCGCGGTAACGATGATGTCCGAATCCTGCAGGGCCGCGGCGGCACCGCCGCTCGAAGTCTGCGGCTGTACTTGCTCCGGCTCCGGACTTTCGGTTTGTGCATGAGCGCTAACAGACATCAGCATCGCTCCGGACAGCGCGCTAGCAAGATACCATCTGGACGCTCGGCCAAATTGCACATGGCTTTCCGTGTTCGACATAATATGATCCCTCTCCGTGATGTCGGCCTTGATGCCGATCATTGATGAATGTAATTTATTAACCCATGTTACGCTCCAATTTAAACTTGTCAAGTAGTGTACGATAAGTTATCATAGTCTAGTATTTTGTAGGTAAAATGTCGGATTTGACTCTCGAAGTGTGTGAGAAAAAGTCTACTCATTAGAGATGCACAATCAGTTGTGGAGCAGGTTGACTCTAGTTCGACCGCTCCCAAGGAGAGGATGGATGATGTCTGAAAACGCGGGGCACATGCCCTCGTCGCCGCAGCGCGATCATGGTTGGCTCCCCGGACATGGCCCGGGTGGAGAAATAGTGCGTGGTATAGTTGAAGGCCAAGCCGACATCGCCGCGATTGAGCAGTACGATCCCGGAGAAATTGTTGCCGGAAACACGATCTACGATTGCCTGAGCACTGCCTCTCGACTTAACCCGGACAAGACGGCGGTAATTGCGATGCGCAGCGGCCAACCGGGAGACCCGGTGCGCACACTGACTTACGCCGAATATCTCGCCAACACGACCCGCGCCGCCAATCTATTCCACGCCATTGCCGATGGCGATCAATCGGTGGTAGCGATAATGCTGCCAATCCTGCCCGAAACACTGGTTGCAGCATGGGGCGCCACGACCGCCGGGCAACTCAATCCAGTCAATCCGCACTTGGAGCCGGATATGGTCGCGGCGATCTTAAGATCGGTCCGCGCAACGGTGCTGGTTACGACGACGGCCCACGGCTCCTCCGCTGCTGACCGGCTTGACGCGATCATCTCCAAGGTGCCAACGCTAAGGCGTATACTGATGGTTGATGGCGACGGTGGCGATGACGATTTCGCCACCGCGATCGCAGCGATGCCGGGGAACCAACTGGATTTCGCGGCGCCTACAAACCCATTCGCAATATGCACCTATCTCCCTACCGGCGGAACCACTGCGTTGCCGAAGCTCGCCCGTCTGACCCACCGGGGTATGGTGCTTAATGCCTGGATCGGAGGCGCGATCATGGGAGCGGCTGAGGACGAAGTGGTCGGCATCGGTATGCCATTGTTTCATGTAGGCGGTCTCATCATGTTGGCACTGCGCAGCGCGATCTTGGGCCAGACAGCCTTGCTGTTGACGCCTGGTGGTTTTCGCGACCGCGGCATTGTAGATCATTTTTGGAGCCATGTCCGCGCTCACGGATTGACCGCGCTGATAGCCACTCCGACCACAGCGTCCGCGCTGCTTAACAATGTCAATCACAACGCCAGCACTGGCCATACGATCCGCACGTTCACTTGTGGAGGTAGCACGGTGCCGATCGAACTGGGCACTCGCTTCCCCGAAACTTTCGGAGTGCACCTGCGCGAGGTATGGGGGGCAACCGAGTTTCACGGCTTTCTGGGCTGTCAGCCTAACGGCATCGCACCCTTGATCGGTTCGGTTGGTTTGCGTACGCCGTGGCATGAGGTCAAAGCGGTAGCGCTCGACGACGACAACCGTTTCTTGCATGAAATGCCTGCGGGCGAACGGGGCGTAATTATCGGGCGCGGCCCATGCGTATCGGAAGGGTACTTGGATCCGTCGCTGGATGATGGCTTTTTCGTATCTGATATGCCCGATGGCGAACGTTGGGGCTCATCCGGCGACCTAGGCCGGGTGGATGCACAGGGTTATATCTGGATAGACGGGCGGGCAAAGGATGTCATCATTCGCGGCGGGCATAATATCGACCCGAAACCCATCGAGGAGGCGCTGTGCCGCCACGCTGCTGTGTTACATGCTGCGGCCATCGGTCAACCCGATGCTGCCAAGGGCGAGTTGCCGGTTGCCTATGTCGAATTGGTTGCCGGCAAAAATGTGGAGGAAGAAGAGTTGCTTGCCTATTGCCGCGACCATTTGCCGGAGCGCGCCGGACAGCCCGTGGCCATCACCGTTATCGAACGCATGCCGCTCACTCCGGTCGGAAAGATATTCAAACCGGCACTGCGCGACGATGCGATACGCCGTGTCGTCGATAGCATAGTTCGCGACCATTGCGGAGCGGCGGGCCGATGGTTGATCGACATTCCTGAAACCCGAGGGCGACCGATGGCCGTAGTCACAGTTGAGGGTGCCGATGATGCAAGGCTTGATAGCTTGCGGGTGGCGCTTGCCCCCTTCCACTTTGATACGCGCGTCGATCACACCGAAGCCGGCGTAACTATCATGGGCGTTTGATGACTGAACACAGCTCTTTTTGTCGACTCTGCCTCAACGGATGCGCAATCCGCGTTGAAATTGAAAATGGCCGCGCAGTAAAGATCAGCGGCGACAAGACTAGCACGGTCTATCGTGGCTTCACATGTGTGAAGGGACGCGAGCAAGCCAAGTTGCTTGCTGATCCTCGACGGCTACGTCACAGCTTGAAGCGCGACGTGGATGGTGTGTTGCGCCCCATTTCCTCGACTCAGGCTATTACGGAGATTGCAGAGCGGCTCAACGCTATACGCGAGCAGCACGGGCCGCGCGCGATCGCTGGCTATCTCGGCACTTTCTTTGCGGCCTCGGCAGCAACCATGCCGTTGTTCGGTGGCTTCATGCAAGCGATCGGGTCGCCTATGGCATTTAGTCCGGGTACGATCGACAAACCCGGCAAGAAGATAGCACAGGCACTGCATGGCGACTGGGAGGCGCCAGCGGTCGGCTTCGACGATCCGGAGACAATATTACTCGTTGGGATCAATCCGCTGGTCACTTTCACAGGGTTCCCCTACGGTAATCCCGGCAAATGGCTGAATGAACGATTAGCCGCCGGCACGCGGCTGATTGTTATCGATCCACGCCGCAGTGACGTGGCGCGCCGGGCGCATATCCACATCCAGCCCAAACCAGGCGAGGACGCGCCCATAATTGCCGCGATCCTCCACATCATATTGGAGAGGGGTGACTTCGATCAGGATTTCGTTGCGCGTTATAGCGATGGACTGGAAGACCTGCGGACCGCAGTCGGGCCCTTCACGCCGGATCGCGTCGCGGCGATGGCCGATATTCCCTCCGAGCAATTGGAACTGGCCGCGAGCGCGCTGACCGCGACGCGGCGTGGGTATATCATGGGTGGAACTGGACCCAACATGTCCGGCGCGGGGACGCTAATTGAATATCTGCTCCTCAATCTCCATACGATTTGCGGCTATTGGTTGCGTGAAGGTGAACGCGTTCGCCATCCCGGTGCGCTGGCCGCGCCACTTTCTCCCCGCGCACAGGTCGCGCCGCCGATTCCAGCCTACGGCTTTGGCGAGAAGTTGCGCGTGCGGGGACTGTCCAACACCGCCGCCGGGATGCCAACTGCTGCACTGCCCGACGAGATATTGCTGGATGGCCCAGGCCAGGTCCGCGCACTGATCAGTTGTGGCGGCAATCCCGTAGGCGCGTGGCCAGACCAGCGTAAGACTATCCGCGCGATGGAGGCGCTGGACTTGTTAGTGCAGATCGATCCATGGATGTCGGCGACGTCGAAACTCGCAGACTATGTCATCGCGCCGCGCATCTGGCTGGAGGTTGCCGGTACCTCCCAAGTGCTCGACTGGCTGACACGCAACGGCACTGGATATGGCCAGTCCGATCCCTACGCCCAATATGCCCCTGCAATCGCTGAGCCACCTGAAGGTGCCGATCTGGTCGAAGAATGGGAATTCTTCTATCTTCTCGCGCGGGAGATGGGCTTGGGTCTAATGATCTCGCCGCAATTGGGTCCAGACATGCCCGCGCAGCCGCTCGACATGACGGTCAGGCCAACGACCGACTCAATTCTCGAGCTACTGTGCCATGGATCGCGCGTCCCGCTCAAAACAGTCAAAGCGCACGAGGGCGGCGCCGTCTTTCTCGACCCACCCATGCATGTCGCACCCGGGGATCCGAGCAACCCATATCGCTTTCAGCTCGCCGACGGTGCGATGGTGGCCGATCTTGCCGCGACACTTGCAGTCGCGCAGAGCAACGAACGTTCTTTCCGGCTCGTCTGTCGGCGCATGATGCACGTCTATAATAGCTCGTTCGTCGGCGCGTTGCCACCATCGGCGCGGCCATATAATCCCGCATTCCTGCACCCTGCGGACATGGACGGTTTGGGCCTTGTGGACGGTGATCGTATCGTAATTGATTCCGATCACGACTCCATTTCCGCCATTGCCCATGGCGATGATAGCCTGCGCGTCGGTTTGGTCTCCATCAGCTTTGGGTTCGGCGGGCTGCCAGACGACGGCGATGTGCTGGCCGAAATCGGCAGCAACCCTGCCCGGCTCCTATCTGCCGACAAAATCTTTGACCGGTATTCCGGTCAGCCCCTTATGACCAATGTCACGGTCGGGATCCGGAGAAGCGACGCTGCTGCTCCCGAATATTAGCTCGTGAGCGAAGCGGCTTTAAGTGCGGCTGCAGGATTACCTTTGCAGGCGGGTGTGCAGCTTCCCGCAATGCCAAGCCTGTCTTCCAAACCATCGTCATTTTCGAGCGCTGCA
Organism: uncultured Sphingorhabdus sp.; assembly: GCA_964591835.1. Lineage (GTDB taxonomy): Bacteria > Pseudomonadota > Alphaproteobacteria > Sphingomonadales > Sphingomonadaceae > Sphingorhabdus_B. Next base: position 50,596 of record CAZQBS010000017.1, read on the forward strand.
GCCGTACCCAGCGAGGATTTGTAATCGTCTAGCGCCAGCAGCGCAGCACCCAATGCGCCCGCTACCTGTGGCTGATCGGGTAGGTAGATCGGCAAGCCGAGAGCCTGCTCGATATGATGGACGGCCGCCGGGTTTCTCGCGACACCGCCTGTCATCACCACCGGACCCTTTTTGCCTACGCGGCTTACCAGACCCAATGTGCGACTGGCTATCGCGGCATGAACGGCGCCGAGCACATCAGGCTTGCCATTGCCCTCGGCCAAAAGCGAAATGACCTCGGTCTCAGCAAAAGTGGCGCACATGCTGGAAATTTTCAGTTCCTGCTGAGATGCAAGCGCAACCCTGCCCATATCATCAAGCGCAATGTCCATTGCGCGCGCCAGGACTTCCAGAAACTTGCCTGTGCCAGCCGCGCAACGATCATTCATCGCAAACTGGACAACAAGGCCGTTGGCATCGACCGAGATCACTTTGCTGTCCTGCCCGCCAATATCTATCACCAGCCGAGCCTCGGGAACCATCGCGACCGCACCGCGGGCATGGCATGTAATTTCGGTGAAGTTCTTTTCTGCAATATCCAGCATCCGCCGACCATAGCCGGTGCTGACAGTGCGTCCCATGTCCGCCTGCTTTAATCCAGCATCCTTCAGCGCACCCGCGACTGAAGAGATGACGCCTTCACCACTCACAGCGCCCATGTGCGCGACATTGGATGCAACAATATTGCCATCGAAATCGAGAATAACCGTCTTCGCAGTTGTCGATCCGAAATCGATCCCCATCACATAGGCGTTCATTCCGTTTACCTTCCAGTCCCAGCCTTCGCGCCTCATCCGGCAACTAGTCGGTCGGACTTAGAGCATCGCTCCTACGCAACAGTTTAACGACCACCATCGTCAAACGACCTGCTACGCCGCCAGGCAAATTCATATTTACCACGGCGATGACCAAATAGCACTAATAAATATAACTCATCAACTATATTATGAATGCCGACAGCTGATGCAAGCCGTCGCAGATGGCCATGTCTTTTTTATGCGATGTCAGGGAGCCGACTTTGCCGTCGGTACCCAATCTCGCCTTTTCGATGCAGCGGCGCTGTAGTTTGGTCCTCGAACCGAGAATATTGGATAAAGATCATTGACGACTAATGAGTTTTACTCAATAGTGAATCCAAGTTGAGAGGAATAGGTGTGGCAGAAAGCATGATTGGTGCAAAACCATTTCCAGAGTGCGGCGTGCTTATCGCCGGCGGCACCTCGGGCGTCGGCTTGGCTTCGGCCATAGGTTTCGCGCAGGAAGGCGTGCGCGGCATCGTATTGCTCGGACGAGACCGTACCCGAGGCGAGAGCGCCATAAGTCAGGTACTGACCGCCGTGCCTGATGCAACCGTTTATTTCATTCGGGCAGACGCCAGCGACATCGCCGATATTACGCGCGCCGCTGAGGACGCCCGCGCCACGCTGGGGTCAATCGATATTCTCGTTAATTCAACGGCGAGCAACTATGCCCCCGATCTTCTGATGCGCACCCCGATTGAAGAAATATCCGGGATATTTGACCGATTGGTCCTGCCGCCCATCTATCTCACCCGAGTCGTGCTTCCCTGGATGCGCGAGCAAAAAAGTGGGTCCATCATTAACATGGCGTCGGACGCGGCCAAGACGGCCACTCCCGGTGAAACCATCGCAGGTGCGGGCATGGCAGCAATCGTCATGTTCTCACGCACGCTTGCCATGGAAGCAAAGCGAGATGGTATCCGGGTCAATGTCCTCACTCCCTCGCTGATCTCGGGCACACCCACGGCAGATTTGGTCATGACTGGAGGCTTCAGCGCAAAACTCTTTGAAAAGGCTGCGGCCATGGCTCATCTGGGCGTAGCCGAACCCGAGGATCTCGCAGAGATGGTAGTGTTCCTTGGCGGACCTCAATCAAGGCGGCTGACGGGTCAGGCGATCAGCATCAACGGGGGCATCTCTGCGGCATAGGGATTCACTTTCAATCGCAGCCACTTAACCGCTGTCGATCAGTATTCCACCTTGGCCGTCCAGCATGCTTGGAGAAGAAAATGAACCGCGCAGACCAATTGAACACGATCCTTGCGGCATTGGCCGAAATTGCCGAAGATCCTCATGCCTACGCGACCACGTGGAAGCGGAAGACCGGGCGCAAAGTCATCGGTGTATTTCCGATGAATTTTCCTTCAGAGCTTGTCCATGCAGCCGGCGCGCTGCCGGTTGTCGTGCAGGAAGACCGTGCTGCAATAACCTTGGGACGGAGCCTGTTATACGAGTTTTATTGTGGCTATACGCGCAGCTTGGTGGATCAGGCCGCCACCCAGAAATTCGACGTTTATGATGCCTTCTTTTTGGTCGATCACTGCGTCGCGTTGCTTGGGGCGGCGGATGCCATGCGGTTCGAAATCCCGGATAAGCCGATCTATTTGGCGCAGTATACTGCGTCGATGGACGAGGCATGGACCCCGGCCGAAATTCGAACGAAGGTGGAGGAATTGCGGAGCGAACTTGCCGAACTCTGCAACGCTGCGGTTTCGGATGACGAAATCGCGGCCAGCATTGCAGCGTTCAATCGCAATCGACAAATGCTGCGCCATATTTATTCGCTCCGTCGGTCAGGCAAGATCGCCCTGACCAGCCGGCAAATGCAGGTGCTGATCAAATCCAGCATGGTGATGGATGTCGATGAGCATAACGAGCAGCTGACCGCACTGATCCCGTTGCTGGAGGCGGAACACGCCGCACCATCCAGTTTGGTTAAACTGCATCTATCGGGGCATTTTTGTCATGCGCCGCGCCCCGAAATGCTCGACATGATCGAACAATGCGGCACGGTCGTTGTCGACGACGATTTGTTCACCGGGTTTCGCTACATCTCGACCGAAGTACCGATCGATGTCGATCCTGTGTCTGCTCTGACCCGGTGGTATTTTGATCGCAACACCAATGTGCCGTGCTCGACTCGCGCGCAGACGACCGTTGATTGGGAGGATTATCTTACCCGATCTGTGTACGAAAGCGGCGCGGAAGCCGTCATCATTCTGCTCGCCAAATTCTGTGAACCGCACATGCTCTACTATCCGGAATTGCGCAAAGCGCTCGATCGAAACAAGATTCCGCATCTGCTGATCGAGACGGAACATGAAGGCCTTGCACTGGAGATGCTGCGAACGCGCGTAGAGGCATTGCTCGAGACGGTCCGCCTTAGAAAGTTACATCCCATATTGGCGTGATACGCCTAGAACCAAAGGAACAATGCAATGTCGCTTATCACGGAGAACGCCCGGCCAAAGCTGGTGATACCGCAAAAAGCAGCGCCTGCAAATCGTCTCGTCAGCACGAGAAGCGGTGGTAAAATGGTCAAGGATTATTGGGATCGTCTGTTTTCCGCCAGAGAGCGGGGAGCGACTGTCGTCTGGTACAATGGCGCTGCGCTGAATCCCATCTTCCAAGCGGCTGGGATCGAATGGTGTCACGGCGAGGCCTTTGGCGCGCGCCTAGCTGCGATGCATCTGGAAGGGCCTGCCCAGCAGATGGGCGAAGAATACGGCTATAATCAGGAACTTTGCTCCTATGCCAGAACGACATTAGGATGCGCGGTTCTGACGCAAAAGGAAGCTACAAAATATGTGAGCGCCGACGATGTCGCCGACCTGCCGGATATTCCCAGCCAGGAAGTTCTCGCCAGCAGGCTTCCACCGCCGGATCTGTTCGTGAACGCCTATGCAGGGTGCAGCACCGGCCAGCAATGGGACGAAATTTCCTATCGCCTGTTCAACAAGCAATTGCCCTTTTTCAAAGTTTCCTATCCGCTTCTGTGGGGCAACAAACCCGACGCCGGCTATCTGCGCGGAGAGGAGTGGGAGGATGCGTCGCGCTATGTGGCCGCCCAGCTCCACAAGCTGATCGAGTTTCTCGAAGTCCACACTGGCCGCCCGTTCGATTGGGATGCGCTGCGGGAGGCGATGCATTATATCAAGCGTGCGGCGCAGTTGCGGATCGATGCCCTGGCGCTGTGCAAGGCAACGCCGACGCCGGCGGTGTTCTGGGACTGGGTTGCGAGCATTGCACCGATTAATTTCCTGCCCGGAAACCAGGATCTCGTCGATTATTTTGCCGGCGTGAAGGCCGAAATCGAGCAGCGGGTGATCGACGGCGTCGCCGCGCTACCTAACGAACGCTATCGTCTGGCGTTCGACGGCATCATGAACTGGAACAAGGTCGGCTGGCTCGCCAACCAGTTTGCTGACCATGATGCAGCGGTCATCTGCGGACGCTACACGCACAGCTCGTTCTGGAACGAACCGCACCTCATCGACGAGGATGATCCGATTTTGGGAATGGCACAGCATTATCTGCTCTGCCCGTTCAATCACAGCACCAAGACATTGGGCGAATTGCTGCTGCGCGACTGCGAGACTTACGGCATTGACGGTGTCGTCTTTCATGCAACGCGAACCTGCCGCTCAGCCTCAAACGGGCAGATGGTCATGGCCCAGATGGCGCAGCGCGCAGGGATACAAACGATGGTTCTGGAAGGCGATGTGGCCGACGCATCCTTTTACAAGGATGAGATACTGATGAGCCGCCTTGAAGCGATGCTGGAAACAATAGACGTCCGGCGCACCAGAGATGGCTAATCGTCGTACCTACCTTCCGCCCTCACCTTTTTTAAGCGCGCGAACGTTTATGCGGAGGCCAACTTAAAGACGTAGTTCAGCCAGCCCAAACGTGCCGTAAAAAAATTTCGCCTAGCATAGTTGGGTCGATATTGAGGCTTTAGGGTGCATCGGCGACCATCTGTCTTCGGGGCATCTCTTCCGAATATTTTCAATAGGCTATCGACGATTGGCGCGATTGGCCGAAGAAGCCCGCCCGCTTGTTAGGTTCAAAACTGG
>CAZQBS010000018.1:0-31846 GCA_964591835.1 uncultured Sphingorhabdus sp.
GCGAACAAGTTCGCAAGTCTCGCTCCTCTCCCCTGAAGGGGAGAGGGGGTAGGTCTTACCCCAGCAATTCCTGCTCAAGCTTCTTGGCCATTTCCTCGATATTTTCGGGCGGCCAGCCGGGGATGTCCATGCCGAGACGCAGACCCATCGACGACAGCACTTCCTTGATTTCGTTCAGTGACTTGCGTCCGAAATTCGGGGTGCGCAGCATTTCGGCTTCGCTCTTTTGCACGAGGTCGCCGATATAGATGATGTTGTCGTTCTTCAGGCAGTTTGCGCTGCGGACCGACAGTTCGAGCTCGTCGACCTTCTTGAGGAGGTAACGGTTCAATTGGTTCGCATCCGATTCTTCCGACGATGCCGAAGGAGCGGCCATACCGATCATCGGCGACGAAGCTGCCATCGAATCTTCGAAGTGGACGAACACCTGCAACTGGTCCTGAAGAATGCGCGCGGCATAGGCAACGGCGTCTTCGGGGGTTACCGTGCCGTCGGTTTCGATCGTCAGGCTCAATTTGTCGTAATCGAGTTCCTGTCCGATACGCGCATTGTCGACCTTGTAGGCAACTTGGCGCACCGGCGAATACAGGCTGTCGACCGGGATCAAACCGATCGGCGCGTCGGCCGGGCGGTTGGCGACGGCTGGGACATAGCCCTTACCGCTGTCCGCGGTGATTTCCATGTTGAGCGTCGCGCCGTCATCGAGGTGGCAGATGACGAGGTCGGGGTTCATGACGACGATGTCGCCCGAAACCGCGATATCGCCAGCTTTAACTTCGCCGGGACCGGTTGCCGAAAGCTGGAGCCGCTTGGGGCCTTCGCCTTCCATCTTCAGCGCAACCTGCTTGATGTTGAGGACGATGTCGGTGACATCTTCACGGACCCCTGCAAGTGACGAAAATTCGTGCAACACGTTCTCGATCTTGATCGAGGTGATCGCGGCGCCCTGCAACGACGAAAGCAATACGCGGCGAAGCGCATTGCCGAGAGTCAGGCCAAAGCCCCGCTCAAGCGGTTCGGCAACAAAGGTTGCCTTGCGCTTGGCATCGCTGCCGCTCTTCAATTCGAGTGCGTTGGGCTTTTTGAGTTCCTGCCAGTTCTTGATATTGACGGACATGGATGTTCCCTATTGTTTGGGCGGAACCGGCTTTTGGTGCACCGTGCCGGTTCGCCTATGGTAAAGAAGGAACGACCGGCCAGCCGTTCCCGAAACGAATATTATACGCCCAGCCTCAGACCCGACGCCGTTTCGACGGGCGAACGCCGTTGTGCGGGATCGAGGTCACGTCGCGGATCGAAGTGATGGTGAAACCCACCGCCTGCAATGCTCGCAGAGCGCTTTCGCGGCCCGAGCCGGGGCCCTTGACTTCGACTTCAAGCGTGCGGACGCCGTGGTCGGCAGCCTTTTTGCCTGCGTCTTCCGCTGCAACCTGCGCTGCATAAGGGGTCGACTTGCGGCTACCCTTGAAGCCCATCGTGCCTGCCGACGACCAGCTGATCGTGTTGCCCTGGGCATCGGTGATCGTGATCATCGTATTGTTGAAGCTGGCGTTGACATGGGCAACACCTGCCGAGATATTCTTGCGCTCCCGCTTTTTAATGCGCTGTGGTTCGCGTGCCATATTGTGTGTATCCTGACTTACCTAGTTACCGGAGTGAGCCTCCGGCGGAGAAAAAGAAAATAGTCCCCCGGACTATTATTTTTTCTTGCCCGCGATTGCCTTTGGCTTGCCCTTGCGGGTGCGCGCATTGGTATGCGTGCGCTGGCCACGAACCGGAAGCCCTTTACGGTGGCGGAGGCCACGGTAGCAGGCGAGGTCCATAAGACGCTTGATGTTCATCGACACAGTCCGGCGAAGATCGCCTTCTACGGTGTGATCCGCATCGATGGTTTCACGGATTTGCAATACTTCGGCATCCGAAAGGTCTTGCACACGGCGGCTATGATCAATTCCCAGCTTGTCCGCGATTTCGAGCGCCTTGGTGCGACCGATTCCGTGAATGTAGGTAAGCGCAATGATCACGCGCTTGTTGGTTGGAATGTTAACTCCGGCAATACGTGCCACTTGTATTCTCCTGCTCCACAAGGGGCCGAAAGCCGCCTTATCTCAACGCTGATGGTCTTCCGAAACGCACAAAGCCAGCGACGCATTAAAGCGCTGCTGGGCTTACCATATGTTCGGAATTGCGCCGTCCTTAGAGCGAGTCGCGCGGACTGTCAAGTCGGTGAGGCGCTTACCCGCGCCCTTTTGTCTTGGTTTTTCCGGCGACGGCATGTTCTTCGATAAATTCGATGATCTTGCTCGCGATATCCTTGCCGCTTGCCTTTTCGATACCCTCAAGCCCGGGCGAGCTGTTTACTTCCATGATGACCGAGCCGTGATTGGAGCGAAGCATATCTACGCCAGCGACGTTCAGACCCATCGCGCGCGCTGCCCTGACGGCGGTCGAGCGTTCCTCAGGCGTGATTTTGATGGCACTGGCGGTGCCGCCGCGGTGCAGGTTGGACCGAAAATCGCCTTCCGCGCCCTGCCGCTGCATCGCGGCCACCACTTTGTTGCCGATTACCAAGCAGCGGATATCGGAGCCATTCGCCTCTTTGATAAACTCCTGTACCAATATGTTCACATTCGCACCGCGAAACGCCTCGATTACCGACCGCGCCGATTTCTCGGTTTCGCCGAGCACCACGCCGATCCCCTGCGTGCCTTCGAGCAGCTTAATGACCACGGGCGCGCCGCCGACCATCTTGATGACTTCATCGGTCTGGCGGGGGTCATGGGCAAAGGCGGTGACCGGCAAGCCGAGCCCCTTCTTCGCAAGGATCTGCAAGGAACGCAATTTGTCGCGCGACCGGCCGATAGCCACGCTTTCGTTGAGGGGCCAGACGTTCATCATTTCGAACTGGCGAAGCACCGCTAACCCGTAAAAGGTGACCGATGCGCCGATGCGCGGAATGACCGCATCATATTTGCCCAGCTTCTCGCCCTTGTAATAGGCATCTGGCCGGTGAGAAGTAATGTTCATCGTCACCCGCAACGTGTTGAGCACGTCGATCTCGTGCCCGCGCGCGCGCGCCGCTTCGACGATCCGCTTGTGCGAATAAAGGTCGGCGTTGCGCGCCAACATCGCGATTTTCATCTGTTTTAGTTCCTTATTGTGCCGGTTTGCCTAGCACCCATCGCCGCCCGCTATTGACGAGAAAGCCGCGCCTTAGCGCCCGCCGCCCGATTAGCAAGGGGAACGCCATCGACCGCCGGTTAGCAAGGGTAAGCTGCCCGTTCCAGCACAGCGTACCAAAGCAAAATTGCGCTGCGATGACATAGCGGTCCTGCGTGTCGCCGTTCGAACTTCGCACCATGCGGCGGTCGATGATTATGGCCTCATAGCGCTTTGGCTTTTCACCTGCGTTCAGGCGGAACCAGAATTCGACACATGGCTTACCCTCGCGGGTCACCGGCTTCACGCGCGTTGCGTGGATCGACGAGGTCGCAGCACCGGTGTCCATCTTGGCGTGAACGCCCGACAGGCCGAGGCTCGGGATATCGACCATTTCGCACCAGCCGATTTCGACTTTGGCGCTGGCGCGCGGCTTTTTGGGCTGATCCCCCACCGACAGCAATTATTCGGGTTCCGCAGAAGCAGGATTGGCTGCCGGTTCCTCAATCTTCTCGACGTCGAGCGAGAAGCCATCGGCTTTCGGTTCGTCGCCCGGCTTTGCCGCAAAGGGCGCAATCAGCGATTTGAACTGCTCGCCCAAAACCTTGTCGACCGCCGGTGCGATCTCTGACGTTTTGTAGCGCATGTAGCCGCCGACAACATAGGAGAAGCTGATCTTGCTCCCGCCGCCCGCTTTCAGCGGCTCGATAGCGACAGTAAGCGTGCCCAGCACGGCCTCGGATTGCAATGGTCCGAGTGCACCCTGCATCCGGAGCACCTTGCCGGGTTGCGCGAAGATAACGCGCATATGCTCCACGCTGCCCGTCGTCTTGATTTTGCCGTCGTCACCCTTTTCCTGGAAGAGTTCGCAAAAACAGCCATTCGCCTGCGCGTCGATGTAGAAGTTTTCCGAAGTTCCCGACCAGCTATGCGCCTTGCTCCAGTAATCCCTGGGCGCGATCAATCGTTTCCAGATGACGTCGGGTCCGGCTGCAACCTCGGCGATGTGAACGACGTTGAAACCGCTGTCGGTGACGGTTTTAACCTCGGCATGAGCCGGGGATGCGATGGCCGCAAATGTCGAGGCGAAGACGAGGGTAGTTTTCATGATCGCAGTTTTGCCCAGTCTTGGTGCGAACGGCAATCACGAAATACAAAACTAGCCGACGATCGCCTCAATCGCTCCGGTCACTTCCTCAATCGAAGCCATGCCATCGATAGACCGCACCAGCCCCCGTGCTTCGTAGATAGGAAGGATGGGCTCGGTCTTTGCACGATACTCCGCCATGCGCGTGCGCACCGTCTCTTCATTGTCATCGGGGCGGCGTTTGAATTCGGTCGAGCCGCATTCGTCGCAGATTCCGGCCTTCACGGGCATCTTATACCGGTCGTGGTAATTTTCGCCGCACTTCTCGCATGAGAACCGACCGGTGATGCGATCGACCAGCGCGTCTTCATCGACTTCAAGTTCGATAACGTGATCGAGCTTGCGACCGCGCGCTTCCAAGAGACCGTCGAGAGAGTGCGCCTGCGCAGCGGTGCGTGGGTAGCCGTCAAAAATCGCACCTTGATCGGCTGGCATTGAATCGAGCTTGTCACCGATCAGCGCATCGACGATTTCGTCTGAAACCAGCCCCCCGGAATCCATCACTGCGGCAACCCGTTCGCCAAGGGGCGTTCCCGCCTTGCGCGCGGCGCGGAGCATGTCGCCAGTCGAAAGCTGCTCCATACCATAAGTATCGACCAGATGGCTGGCCTGCGTTCCCTTGCCCGCACCCGGCGGTCCCAACAGGATGATATTCATCGACGCCCTTCCCCTAAATCGCCGGTAGCACGCCGCCTAGCGGGCGCGTCCACCCTTCAGCTTTGCCTTCTTCAGAAGGTCGCCATATTGATGCGCCAACAAATGGCTCTGGATTTGCGAGATCGTGTCGATGGTGACATTGACCAGAATCAGCAAACTCGTGCCGCCGATTGCAAAAAATTGCTGCTGCCCCGTCTGCGCCATCACATAATCGGGCAGCAGACAGACGAAGGTTATGTAGGCTGCACCCAGAACGGTGATGCGGGTCAGCACATAATCGAGATAGGTTTCGGTGTTCTTGCCCGGACGAATGCCTGGAATGAAGCCACCTGCCTTTTTGAGGTTCTCCGACGTTTCTTCCGGATTGAACACCACAGCAGTGTAGAAGAAGCAGAAGAAGATGATGCCAAGGCCGTAGAGCAGCAAATAGACCGGCTGGCCATGTGCCAGATACTGGTTCAGCGTGATGACAAAATCGCCCATCGCGCTTTCACCCGCTACCGCATTGCCGCCAAGCTGCGTGACGGTGATCGGCAGCAACAGCAGCGACGATGCGAAGATCGGCGGGATGACGCCGGCGGTGTTGATCTTCAGCGGCAAATGGCTGCGGTCGGCCTGCATCATGCCGCGCTGTGTGGCGCGTTTGGGATACTGGATCAGCACCCTTCTTTGCCCTCGCTCCATGAATACGATCAGCAAGGTAAGGATAACGAACATAGCGAGGAAGCCGACAATCAGGAACCCGCTGATCGAACCTGTGCGCGCGCCCTCAAGCAGGTTGACGAACAAACGCGGCATCTGAGCGACGATACCCGCCATGATGATGAGCGAGATGCCGTTACCGATACCGCGCGAGGTGATCTGTTCACCAAGCCACATCAGGAACATCGTGCCGCCGATCAGGCTGATCGTGGCGACAACGCGGAACATCATTCCTGGTTCGACAACGGCGCTAATGCCGTTGGCCGCCGCCAGGCTTTCAAGCCCCGCCGCGAGGAAATAACCTTGCAAGGCTGTCAGAAATACTGTGCCGTAGCGCGTATACTGGTTAAGTTTTTTGCGTCCGCTCTCGCCTTCTTTCTTGATTGCGGCGAGCGTCGGCGACAGCGAGGCCGCCAGCTGGACAACAATAGACGCGGTAATATAGGGCATCACACCGAGCGCGATCAGGCTCATGCGCTCGAGCGAACCGCCCGAAAACGTGTTGAAGATATCGAGCACACCGCCGGCGGCGTTGTTCTGGTAAAGCAATGCTTGGGCAATCGGGTCGACACCCGGCAATGGCACGAAGCTCAGCATCCGGAAAATGATCAACGCACCGATCGTAAACCAGATGCGCTTTTTGAGATCTGTTGCTTGCCCGAACTTCGAAAAATTGATGTTCGAGGCCAGCTGATCGGCCCGAGATGCCATGATGTACTTTCCTTATTTCCGGTCCATGCAGGCCTGCGTCATCCGCCAACTCCGCCGTCCCTCAAATATTATTGCCTGACATTCACCGGTTGCCCCCAGAAATGTCAAACCCCGCCAGCCCATATCGGGAAGCGGGGCTGGCATGACAAGAGCGAAGTCGCCCCGGTCCTATCTTATTTCTTGGCCGCTGCTGTCTTGGCGGCGTTCTTTACAGAAGATTTTTTCGCAGCTGCCTTCTCGGCGGCACCGACCTTGACGATGATCTCGACCTTACCGCCAGCCTTTTCAACCGCTTCGACAGCAGCCTTGGAGGCACCGGCAACGACCAGATTGATCTTGGCGGTCAGTTCGCCCTTGGCAAGCAGACGGACGCCGTCTTTGCCGCCACGCGCGAGCCCAGCGGCTTTGAGTGCTGCGTGATCGACCACAGCCTTGATGTCGATCTTCTTCGCGTCGATGAACTTCTGGATCATGCCCAAATTTACTTCGGCATGGTCCTTGGCAAAAATGTTGTTGAAGCCGCGCTTCGGGATGCGCATGTGAAGCGGCATCTGGCCGCCTTCGAAGCCGTTGATCGACACACCCGAGCGGCTGGTCTGGCCCTTTTGGCCACGGCCGGCGGTCTTGCCCTTGCCCGAGCCGATACCACGGCCAACGCGCATACGACGATGGCGTGCGCCTTCATTGTCTTTGATTTCATTAAGTTTCATGTCGTGCACTCGCTTTCGCTTTAATTCGCGCTGATGGGGTAGTTTAGTTCTGGACTTCGACCATGTGCCGAACCGTGCGGATCATGCCGCGCACTTCGGGGGTGTCGTCGAGTTCGACAACGCGGTTCATCTTGTCGAGGCCGAGGCCTTTCAAAGTGGCACGCTGCGAAGCGGGACGGCGGATGGGCGAACCGGTCTGTTTGATTTTAATCTTGGCCATGTCGATTACTCCGAAATCGCTTCGGCGTCGGCGTCGGCAGTCTTGCTGCCACCGCGACCCAGAAGATCGGCGATTTTCTTGCCGCGACGCTGCGCCACCGACTTCGGGCTGGTTTGTTCGACCAGCGCCGCAAAAGTGGCGCGAACCATGTTATAAGGATTCGACGAACCGACCGATTTGGTCACCACGTCGGCAACGCCCAGCGATTCAAACACCGCACGCATCGGGCCACCAGCGATGATACCGGTACCCGCTGGTGCTGAGCGAAGCGTCACCTTGCCTGCACCGAAACGACCATTGCCATCATGGTGCAACGTGCGACCGTCTTTCAACGGAACACGGACCATTGCCTTTTTCGCAGCAGCGGTTGCCTTGTTGATCGCTTCCGGCACTTCGCGGGCCTTGCCCTTGCCAAAACCTGCGCGGCCCTGACCATCGCCAACAACGACGAGTGCGGCAAAACCGAAGCGCTTGCCGCCCTTTACGGTTTTGGAAACGCGGTTGATGTGAACGAGCTTTTCGATCGTGCCATCATCTTCTTCTTGAGCAGGACGACCGCCGTCACGACGACCACGATTGCCACCGCCACGGTTATCACCGCCGCCAGAGCCGCGTCCACCGCGTGCGCCGCGTGGCGCGCGTGTTTCAGTTGCCGGTGCTTCGGGTGCGCCGCCGTCGGTGACGGGTGCGTCTACTGGGGTGTTTTCGTCAGCCATCATTAGAACTCCAATCCGCCTTCGCGCGCAGCATCCGCCAGCGCCTTGACGCGACCATGGAACAGGAACCCGCCACGATCAAAAACCACGCTGGTCACGCCAGCTTTCTTGGCTGCTTCGGCAACGCGCTTGCCGACATCAGCAGCCGCATCGGAGGTCGAGCCGTTCTTTGCCTTCACGTCCTTGTCGAGCGTCGAGGCGGACGCGAGCGTCGCGCCCTTCGAATCGTCGATGATCTGGGCGTAGATATGGCGACCGGTACGGTGCACCGACAAACGCGGACGGCCAGCAACCTGTGACCGCAACTTCGAACGCACGCGCAGGCGCCGTTTCGCAAAGAGAGACAGTTTTGCCATTATTTCTTCTTCCCTTCCTTCCGGAAGATATACTCGCCGCGGTATTTGATACCCTTGCCCTTGTACGGCTCCGGCTTCCTCCAGCGGCGAATTTCGGCAGCAACCTGCCCTACCTTCTGCTTGTCCATCCCCGAAATCTCCACCGTGGTGTTGTCGGGGGTCTTGATGTCGATGCCTTCGGGGATCGCGAAATCCACGTCATGGCTATAACCAAGCTGCAATTTCAGGTTCTTGCCCTGAACGTTTGCGCGGTAGCCGACGCCGGTTATTTCGAGCACCTTGGTAAAACCATCGGTCACGCCTGTGACGAGGTTCTGTACCAAAGTCCGCTGCATTCCCCAGAATGCGCGTGCCGCCTTGCTTTCGTTCGCAGGCATTACCGACAGGCCTTCGTCCTTCATTTCATAGGAAATGAGGTCGCTCATCGGCATTTTCAGCTCGCCCTTGGGGCCCTTAACCGACAATGTGCCTTCACCCATGCTGGCAGTTACGCCAGCCGGCATGGCAACGGGTTTCTTACCAATGCGGCTCATCAGAATACCTCCGCCAGGATTTCGCCACCGACATTCTGTGCGCGCGCTTCGGCGTCTGACAGAACGCCCTTTGGCGTCGAAACGATAGTGATACCAAGGCCATTGCGGATAACCGGAAGCTCCTGGCTTCCCGAATAAACGCGGCGGCCGGGCTTCGAAACGCGGGCAACATGCTGAATAGCAGGCGCGCCTTCGAAATATTTCAGCTCGATGCGGATACCCTTGTGCTGGCCACGTTGGCCCAGCACTTCTTCGCTGTAGCCACGAATGTAGCCTTCGCGCTGAAGCACGTCGAGAACGCGGGTGCGCAAGCCGGATGCAGGCGAGACTACAGAGTCTTTCTTCGCCCGCTGGCCGTTGCGGATGCGGGTGAGCATATCACCCAAAGGATCGGTCATTGCCATCTATCTTGTCCTTACCAGCTCGACTTGGTGACGCCCGGGATCAAGCCTTTATTGGCAAGATCGCGCAGTTCGATACGGCACAGCCGGAATTTGCGGTAATAGGCGCGTGGACGCCCGGTGGTTTCGCAGCGGTTACGCACGCGGTGCGGGTTGCCGTTGCGGGGGATTTCAGCCATTTTCAGACGAGCGATCAAACGTTCGCCGTCATCCAGCGACGTGTCTTTCGCCATCGCTTTCAGTTTGGCATAACGCCCGGCAAACTTCTTCGTCAGCTTCTTGCGACGTTCGTTTTTGTTTATGGAGCTCAGTTTAGCCATTACGCCGCCGCCTTCTCTTCGGTTTCTTCTGCAGGGAAGGGGAAGCCAAACAGCTTGAGCAGTTCGCGCGCTTCGTCGTCCGTGTTTGCCGAAGTGGTTACAATAACATCCATACCGCGCACCGTGTCGATGGCGTCATAGCTGATTTCCGGGAAAATGATCTGCTCTTTCAGGCCCATGGCGAAGTTGCCACGGCCGTCGAAGCTTTTCGGGTTGAGGCCACGAAAGTCGCGGATACGGGGCATTGCGATGGTCACCAGACGGTCAAGGAATTCGTACATCTGAGCACCGCGCAGCGTGACCTTCACGCCGATCGGCATACCTTCGCGCAGCTTGAAGCCAGCGATCGATTTTTTTGCTTTGGTGATGACGGGCTTTTGCCCGGCGATCAGCGTCATTTCCTCAAGCGCCGTCGTCACCTTCTTCTTGTCCTGCGAGCCTTCGCCCACACCCATGTTCAAGGTGATCTTCTCGATCTTCGGCACGGCAAAGCGGTTGGTGTAACCGAACTTATCGGTCAGACCCTTGACGATCGTGTCGTCATAACGCTGCTTCATGCGCGGGGTATATTTCTTATCAGCCATTTATCGTCTCCCCGGACTTCACGGCCACTCGGACCTTCTTGCCGTCCTTGGTTTCCACGCGAACGCGCGTTGCCTTGCCCGATTTCGGGTCGGCAAGTGCCACGTTCGAGATATGCAGCGGCGCTTCGAACCGGTCGAGGCCGCCTTGCGGGTTGGTTTGCGAAGCTTTCCGGTGACGAACGGCAACATTGACGCCGGAAACGACGACCTTGCTGTCTTTCGGCATCACAGCGGTAACTTCGCCCGACTTGCCCTTGTCTTTACCGGCGAGCACAACAACGGTGTCGCCCTTTTTGATCTTAGCGAGTGCCATGATTACAAAACCTCCGGCGCAAGGCTGATGATTTTCATGTGCTTCTTGGCGCGCAGTTCGCGAACGACCGGTCCAAAAATACGCGTGCCGATGGGCTCCTGGTTGTTACCGATCAGGACTGCGGCATTGCTGTCGAAACGGATGACCGAGCCGTCTGCACGGCGGATGTCCTTGCGGGTGCGGACGATGACGGCCTTGTGTACGTCACCCTTCTTCACCTTGCCGCGCGGAGCAGCTTCTTTGATCGACACCACAATAATGTCGCCAACGCCAGCCACACGACGCTTGGAGCCGCCAAGCACCTTGATACACTGGACGCGCTTCGCACCGCTGTTGTCTGCGACATCGAGATTGGATTGCATCTGAATCATTGGATCAACCCTCCGTCGCTACGGCATCAGCCTTGGCCGGTGCGTCTGCCGCTGCGGCAGCATCAGCCACCAAACGCCAGGTCTTGTTCTTCGAAATCGGCGCGCACTCTTCGATACGGACGACTTGCCCTTCCTTGACGACATTGTTTTCGTCATGGGCGTGATATTTCTTCGTACGGCGAATAATCTTGCCATAGAGCGGGTGCTTCACCTTGCGCTCGACGAGCACGACAATGGTCTTGTCGCTCTTGTCGGACACAACGGTCCCGGTGAGAATACGTTTTGGCATCAGTAGCTCCTTATGCCGTCTTAGCGGCGGCAACTTGGCGCTCGCCTTGCAGGGTTTTGATGCGGGCGATGTCGCGACGGACTTCGCGGACGCGTGCAGGCTTTTCCATCTGGCCGGTGGCCGACTGGAATCGCAGGTTGAACGCCTCGCGCTTCAGCTCGCCGAGTTGAACGGAAAGCTGGTCGTCGGTCTTGACGCGCAGGTCTTCGGTTTTGCTCATCTTATGATGCTCCCAGATGCGACGTGTCGCCGAGACGCGCCACGACCTTGGTCTTGATTGGCAGTTTCATCGCGGCGCGCTGGAAAGCGACTGCTGCGATCGGGCCAGGTACGCCGTCCAGTTCGAACATGATGCGGCCAGGCTTCACCTTGGCTGCCCAATATTCAACCGACCCCTTGCCCTTACCCTGACGGACTTCGGCAGGCTTTTTCGTTACCGGCACGTCGGGGAAGATGCGGATCCACAAACGTCCCTGACGCTTGATGTGACGCGTAATCGCGCGGCGGGCCGCTTCGATCTGACGTGCGGTGATACGCTCCGGTTCAAGCGCCTTCAGCCCGTAGGAACCGAAGTTCAGATCCGAACCGCCCTTGGCGTCGCCCTTGATCCGGCCCTTGAACTGTTTGCGGAACTTGTGTTTTTTTGGTTGCAGCATGTCTAGTTCCTAAACTCAGCGACGGTCGGACTGCGGACGGACGCCGGAAGTCTGCGCTTCCATCATCAGCCGGTCGGTTGCCATCGGATCGTGACCCAGGATTTCGCCCTTGAAGACCCAGCATTTAATGCCGATGATCCCGTAAGCGGTGAGCGCTTCGGCTTCGGCATAATCAATGTTCGCACGAAGCGTATGCGCAGGCACACGGCCCTCGCGATAGGATTCGACGCGGGCGATTTCAGCGCCACCCAAACGGCCGCCGCACGTGATCTTGATCCCTTCGGCACCGAGGCGCATCGCAGACTGCATCGCGCGCTTCATAGCGCGGCGGAAAGCAATACGGCGGATCAGCTGATCGGCAATACCCTGGGCAACCAGCTTGGCATCGACTTCGGGTTTCCGGATTTCAACGATGTTGAGGCTGATATCGGCCTTGGTGAACTGGCCGATCTGCTTTTTCAGCTTCTCGATGTCAGCACCCTTCTTGCCGATGATGACACCGGGACGAGCCGCGTAAATCGACACGCGGCAATTTTTTGCCGGGCGTTCAATGACGACCTTCGAAATAGCGGCCTGTGGCAGCGTTTCGAAGATGAACTTGCGGATCTTGATGTCTTCCAGCAGCATCCGGCCATATTCGGCGCCTTCAGCATACCAGCGGCTGTCCCAAGTGCGGTTGATCTGCAGGCGAAGGCCGATTGGATTTGATTTCTGACCCATGACTTATGCCTCTTCTTCGCGTTCGCGCACAACGATGCGCAAGCGGCTGAACGGTTTGACGATACGGCTCGATTTGCCGCGGCCGCGCGCCATGAAACGCTTCATGGTCAGCGCCTTGCCGACGCTTGCTTCCTGAACGAACAGCGAATCGACGTCGAGATTGTGGTTGTTTTCAGCGTTGGCGATGGCCGATGCCAGAACCTTGCGAACTTCAGGGGCCATGCCTTTGGTCGAGAAGGTCAGAATGTTCAACGCATCCTCGACCTTGCGGCCACGGATCAGCGCAGCAACAAGACCGAGCTTCTGCGCCGAACCACGGATAGTGGTACCGACAGCCAAAGCTTCCTTGTCGCCGACGCGGCGGGGGGCGGATTGCTTACCCATTAGCGTTTGCCCTTCTTGTCTGCGCCGTGGCCGTGATAAGTGCGCGTAGGAGCGAACTCACCCAGCTTGTGGCCAACCATGTCTTCATTCACCGAAACGGGAATGAACTTGTGGCCGTTATAGACGCTGAACGTCAGGCCGACGAATTGCGGCAGTATTGTCGAACGGCGCGACCAGGTCTTGATCGGCGCGGTTTTCGACGCATCCTGCGCGGTTTCTGCTTTTTTCAGCAGATAGAGGTCAACAAACGGACCTTTCCAGACGGAACGAGACATGAGTTACCTCTTCTTCTTGGCGTGCCGCGAACGGATGATCATCCGGTCGGTCGACTTGTTCGAACGGGTGCGCGCACCCTTGGTTGGCTTACCCCAAGGCGTCACAGGATGACGGCCACCCGAGGTACGGCCTTCACCACCACCATGCGGGTGATCGACCGGGTTCTTTGCAACACCGCGGGTCAGCGGGCGAATGCCGCGCCAGCGATTGCGGCCAGCCTTGGCGAGCGTGGTGTTCGAGTTGTCGGGGTTCGAAACCGCGCCAACCGTACCCATGCACGTACCAAGAATGTAACGCTGCTCACCCGAGTTCAAGCGGACGATTACACGACCACCGTCACGACCGACCAGCTGCACATAAGTGCCTGCCGAACGGGCAATCTGTCCGCCCTTACCGGGCTTCATTTCGATGTTGTGGCAGATCGTGCCGACCGGCATCTGGCTGAGCAACATCGCGTTGCCCGGCTTCACGTCGGTCTTTTCGCCAGCAACGATGCTATCGCCAACTGCGAGACGCTGCGGTGCAATAATATACGCCTGCTCACCGTCTTCGTACTTGACGAGCGCGATGAACGCTGAACGGTTGGGGTCATATTCCAGACGCTCGACCACGGCCGACATATCCCATTTGCGACGCTTGAAGTCGATCAGGCGATATTTCTGCTTGTGACCGCCGCCGATGCCACGCGAGGTGACATGGCCCTTGTTGTTGCGGCCGCCAGTCTTGCTCTTGCCTTCGGTCAGCGCCTTGAGCGGCTTGCCCTTGAACAGGCTCGAACGGTCGACCAGCACAAGGCCGCGACGCGCCGGGCTGGTTGGTTTGTAGCTTTTGAGTGCCATGATCTAGCCCTTAAATACCGGTTGTCACGTCGATGCTCTGGCCTTCGGCCAAAGTGACGATCGCTTTTTTGACATCCGAACGCGTGTAGGGCTTGCCCTTCCACCGCTTGGTTTTGCCTTTTTGCACCAGCGTGTTCACGTTCAGAACCTTGACGTCGAACAGGGCTTCAACAGCGGCCTTGATCTGCGGCTTGGTGGACGTTCCAGTTACCTTGAACACAACGGCGTTATGTTCGGAAAGCAGGGTCGCCTTTTCGGTGATGTGCGGTGCGACGATCACGTCATAATGACGGACGTCGATTGCTTCTTTTTTAGCCATTGAACCGGGCCTCCAGTTTCTCAACCGCAGCGCGGGTCAGGACCAGCGTTTCGTGTTTCAGAATGTCATAAACATTGGCACCGACCGCAGGCATCACGTTGATGCCGATCAGATTGGCCGAAGCCTTGCGGAAGTTGTCGCTGACCGCGTCGCCGTCGATGACCAATACGGTCTTGCCGAAACCAAGCTTGCCGAGCTGGCCCTGAAGCGCCTTGGTTTTCATATCCGTAAGGTTGAGGTCTTCGAACACCAAAAGCGTTCCGGCCTTTGCCTTGCTCGAAAGTGCCATTTTCAAGCCCAACGCACGAACCTTCTTGTTCAGCGAAGGGTTGAAGTCGCGCAGACGGGCACCGTGGGCTTTACCACCACCGATGAAAATCGGCGCGCGGCGGTTACCGTGACGGGCGACACCGCCACCTTTCTGGTTACCGAATTTCTTCCCGGTGCGGTTGACGTCGCTACGTTCGCGGGTTGCGCGAGCGGTGCCACGTGCTTTTTCACGCTGCCAGGTGACGACACGGTGCAGAATGTCGGCACGCGGCTCAACGCCGAATACATCGTCATTCAGATCGATATCGGCCCCAGCACCTTTAGCGCCTTTGGCGTCGAGAGTTTGAACCTTGAGTTTCATGGCTTACGCTCCCTCGCCTTCTGGCTTGGTTTCTTCAGCAGGCTCGTTAGCAGCCGCTTCGATTTCGGCATCCTGTTCGGCAATCTTGGTTTCGGATTCGGCCAGCAATGCTGCCTCTTCCGCCGCAGTCGGGCCGGTATCCATTTCGATTACGGCTGCTGCTTCGACCATGCCTGCGGGTGCGTCCTCGGTTGCCGTTTCATCGGCGTTGCGACGCATCGCACCGGGGAAAGGCACACCTTCAGGCAAAGGCAGCTTCACCGCGTCGCGGATCAGCATCCAGCCGTTTTTCGCACCTGGAACAGAGCCGCGAACAAAAATCAGACCACGGCCTGCATCGGTACGCACGACCTGCAAATTCTGCTGGGTACGCTGACGGTCGCCCATATGGCCGGCCATCTTCTTGTTCTTGAACACCTTGCCAGGATCCTGGCGTTGGCCAGTCGAACCATGAGCACGGTGAGAGACCGAAACACCGTGCGATGCACGCATACCGCCGAAGCCCCAACGCTTCATGGCGCCGGCAAAGCCTTTACCCTGCGTATGGCCGGTGATGTCGACATATTGTCCGGCGATGAAATGATCGGCGGTCAAAGTTGCGCCGACCGGCAGCAATCCGTCTTCGTTATCTACACGGAATTCGGCAACGCGCGCTTTCGGCTCGACTTGGGCCTTGGCAAATTCGCCACGTTGCGGCTTGTTTACATTTTTCGCTTTACGGGCGCCTGCGCCGAGACGAACAGCAAAATAGCCATCCTTTTCGTGCGAGCGGGCTCCGACCACTTGGCAGCCTTCCAGCGCCAATACGGTGACGGGAACGTGACGGCCATCTTCCTGGAAGAGGCGCATCATACCCATCTTTTTCGCGATCACGCCAGTGCGCATGATCCATACTCCAACTATGTCAGAGGCCCGGCTGGCATGATTGCCAGGAGGGCGTGACGCCTGTTCTAGCCCTGATTTAGAAGCATGCCCCGTCCGGGCTAGGCACTGGTTGTCCTGCTAACAGAACAATCCAGTAAGACGGGGAACGCGGCCCGGATAAATCCGGCGGTATTCCTATGTCTCACCCTGCCGAAGCAGGGAGTATCGGCTTTACGCCAATTTAATCTCTACGTTCACACCGGCAGCAAGATCGAGTTTCATCAACGCGTCTACGGTCTGTGGTGTCGGCTGCACGATATCGAGCATCCGCTTATATGTGCGCACCTCGAACTGCTCGCGCGACTTTTTGTCGACGTGCGGGCCACGGTTCACGGTGAACTTTTCGATACGGGTAGGAAGTGGAATTGGGCCGCGGATGAGCGCACCAGTGCGGCGAGCGGTATCAGCGATATCGCCGGTTGCCTGATCAAGGACACGGTGGTCGAATGCTTTCAGGCGGATGCGGATATTCTGCGTTTCCATGGGGCTACCAATTTTCCAAATTCTATCAATATCAAAGAGCGAAAACAGCCATTCCGGCGTCCCTGTGGATTGCCGGAGCAGCTGTTTTGAATTTCTTAAAAACCGCCCCGCCCGAATCAGTGAATCGGGCGGGATGCGCGGCCTTTATTACTTCTGGATCGAACTGACAACCCCTGAACCGACGGTACGACCACCTTCGCGGATTGCGAAGCGGAGACCCGGGTCCATTGCGATTGGCGCGATCAGCTTGACAGCGATGGTTACGTTGTCGCCTGGCATCACCATTTCGGTGCCTTCAGGAAGAACAACTTCGCCGGTTACGTCGGTGGTGCGGAAGTAAAATTGCGGACGGTAGTTCGCAAAGAACGGCGTGTGACGGCCGCCTTCATCCTTCGAAAGCACATAGATTTCTGCCGAAAACTCGGTGTGCGGCGTAACCGAACCGGGCTTGCAGAGAACCTGGCCACGCTCGACCTCTTCACGGCCAACGCCGCGAACCAGCGCCCCGATGTTGTCGCCTGCACGACCTTCGTCGAGCAGCTTGCGGAACATTTCAACGCCGGTAACGGTGGTTTTCTTGGTGTCCTTGATGCCGACGATTTCGACTTCTTCGCCAACCTTGACGATACCGGTTTCAACACGGCCGGTCACAACGGTACCACGACCCGAGATCGAGAACACGTCTTCGACGGGCATCAGGAATGGCTTGTCGATTGGACGATCAGGCTGCGGAATGGCTTCGTCGACGGCAGCCATCAGTGCAAGGACCGATTCCTTACCAATAGCGTCGTCACGGCCTTCGAGAGCAGCAAGCGCCGAACCACGAACGATAGGAATGTCGTCACCCGGGAAATCATACTTCGAAAGAAGCTCGCGGATTTCCATTTCGACCAGTTCGAGAATTTCTTCGTCGTCAACCTGGTCGACCTTGTTCATGTAAACAACGAGAGCAGGCACGCCAACCTGACGCGCAAGCAGGATGTGCTCGCGGGTCTGTGGCATCGGGCCGTCAGCAGCGTTCACAACAAGGATCGCGCCGTCCATCTGGGCAGCACCGGTGATCATGTTCTTCACATAGTCAGCGTGGCCCGGGCAATCGACATGCGCATAGTGGCGGTTGGCAGTTTCATATTCGACGTGCGCCGTCGAAATCGTGATGCCGCGCTCGCGCTCTTCAGGCGCCTTGTCGATGTTGGCGAAATCGACAGCAGTACCGCCATGAAGTTCAGCCATGACTTTGGTGATTGCTGCGGTCAGCGTGGTCTTGCCGTGATCGACGTGACCGATGGTGCCGATGTTGCAATGCGGCTTCGTCCGCTCAAATTTAGCCTTTGCCATTTTTCAAACTTTCTTACTTGGAAATATCAGATAATGATCAGTTGCGACGAGGCCTGCTGAATCAGGCGCTGCCCTTAGTGCGTCTTTTTCGTTGATGCAAGCGTTGCCTTCATAACTACGGCAATATGTGGCGCGGGCTGGTCATCGCAGCCGTTTTTCCATCAACAGGAGCGGAACCCTGACGCCGTCGATGTCGGCGAATTGCTCGGCGGCACTCGATTCGTAACCCTGATTCCGGTAGAGCGGGACGCCTGCTGCCGTTGCCATAAGTTCGACCCGTTTAAACCCTGCTCGGCGCGCCGCATATTCGCACAATGTGATTATCCGCGTACCGATGCCGCGGCGTGTGAAGTCGGGGTCGGTATACATCGCCCTGATTTTGGCAGCATCGGTCGCTGGGTCGAGCCGTTCCGGTTCGCGCGCAACGACGCTTTCATCGCCACCGTATAAGGTCGCGCGAAAGCTCCAGCCGCCGCAGCCGGCAACGCGTCCGCCGCTTTCGATCATGAAGTAGGTGCCGTCTTTTACAAGCTGGGTATCCAGACCCATGACCTTATGGCTGGCCGCGACCTGTTCGGGGGTGAGAAACGACGACTGCAGTTGTTCAATGGAACGCGCCATGACCTCGTGCAGCGCTTCAAGGTCGTCGAGGCGGGCGAGGCGGTGGGTAAAATCTTCGTTCATCGCTCGCGTCTCACTCATTGCCTTGCTGCCCCATAAAAAACGGGCGGGACGCTCTCGCTGCCCGCCCGTTCAATGTTATTGCCCCAAATTAATATTTGACGCGGAACTTGGCGTAATAGAACCCGCCATTGACACCAAACGGACCGCCAGCGCGTGGATACACCTGACCGTCGCCGGTACCTCCCGTAACCGGGTAAAGGAAGACCGTGGCCGTAGGCTTCAGGCGGTCAGGCTTTTCATCGGTGAAATTCTGCGCACCGACGGACAGCGTAAAATGGTCGGCAAAGTTGTAACTCAACTCGAGATCAGTGGTGAACTTGGAACCAAACACTTGATTTGCTACGCCGTTGGTCTGGCCGTAATCCTGCGCGCTCGTCCACGAACTGTAAAAATTCTCGCGAACGTTGAAGGTCAGCCCTTCCAAACTCCAGCTAGCATTGAACACCGCGCGATGTTTCGGCGCCAGGGACGCAGCATCGATCCGCTGGGCGACGCTGATTACATTGGGGTCGAATCGGGTGATATCGGTCTTGTTGTAATTATAGGCGAGCGAAAAGCTCAGGTCAGCATCGCTGAGCGTCGTGCGATACGTCCCGACGACGTCGATACCACGGGTGCGCGTATCGAAGCCGTTGGTGAAATATTGCACCTGACCACCAACTCCGACCGCGAGCAACGCAGGTTGCGCCGCCAGATCGGCTACGGACACGATACGCGGCGACGTGAGACCGATCCGGTCTTTCAGGTCGATCTGATACGCATCGACGGTGATGGTCATCGCGGCTATCGGCTCGATGATGACGCCGAGGCCGTAGTTGGTCGATTTTTCCGGTGTCAACGTGGTTGCACCGTAATATTGCGCAATCGCAGTGTTGACCGGATAAGTACCGGCCTGAAACGCAACGCCGCCGTTGAACGACGTTGTAACGATCGACACGTTCGACTGCCCCGGCGACGGCGCGTGATAGCCGGTGCCGATGCTCCCGCGGATCGATAGCTCATCGGCGATCTTGTAGAGTGCGTTGACCTTGCCAACCCAAGCGCTGCCGAAGGTATTATAATGTTCGTAGCGGCCGGCTGCCCCGACCGTCAGCGCATCGGTGATATCGGTTTCAAGGCCGATATAGACACCGTAATTCTCCTGACTGAACCGGCCTGCAGTTTCAGGGCTGGTGCCGGCATAGCCGCTCGCACCTACGCCCTGCGCGTTGGAAGTGCCAGCGAAAGTGAAAACGCCTGGTGCCGTTTGTGTGTAAAGCCGCTGCGCCACTGCATAGGGGCCTACGCCATAAGACTGGGGATCGCCCGCAGTCTGCTCGTAGGTCTCTTTGCGGAATTCGGCGCCGCCGGAGATAGTGAGCGGGCTCGCGAAGCCGACTTCCAGCGGATAGCTGAGATCAAGGTTGAGGTTAAACTCCTCCTGGATCAAGTCGCCAAACTCGAAGCTGGTCTGCGTCAGCGGTCCAAAAGACGCGTTGAGCGAGTCGTACATCGAAAGCGTCAGTTTGTTACGAGCAAGCGTTCCTGACAGGTCATAGTTGAGATCGCCCATCACACCTTTGTAGCCGAGCACACCGTACATTTGCTCGGTCTCGCCGACAAACCGCGGCGTGAACCCCGCCGGGTAAAGCGTGCTGAACCGGAATGTAGCACCGCCCGTCACAAACCCGTTCGCCGGACAAGTAGCATTGGCCGCCGGACAGGGCGTCAGGTAAAAGGTGTTGTTGAACAGTGCGTTGGCCCCCTGGTTGCGGACTACACCGTTCGAATCCACGGCAGTGCTGGACACCGAGGCGCGATAGTTGAAGCTTTGGTTGCCCTTCAACTTCGCATAATTGGCGAAGAAATAGAGTTTGCTGTTGTCGGTGACGTTCAGCGCGGCATTGAACAGAGCCTTGTATCCGTGCGCCGGTGAAGACCCCCATATTTGTACGGGACCCGGGAAATTGGGGAGTTGCGAGGCAAGCGCCGGAAAATTATTGGCAAAGTTAAACGCCGACGGCCGTGTCACGCCACGGCTGGTTTGCGCATCGTCATAATATTCGCCCGTCAGGTTGATAAAACCCCAGTCACCGGCGAAACCCGCATTGCCGGCAATCTGGTAACTCCGGCCATCGCCCGCATAATATTCGCCGACGCGGCCAACCACCTCAAAACCTGCTTCTTCCTTAAGGCCGAAATTGAGCACACCGGCGATCGCATCCGAACCATATTGCGCGGTTGCGCCTTCGCGCAGCACTTGCAGGTTGCCGATCGCTAGCGACGGGATCGCCGAAATATCCGGCCCCTGCGCGCCACGGCCGAGGCCGGTGTCGCTACCGCCATAGACCTGCACCAGCGCCGAACGGTTGTAACGCTTTCCGTTGACCATCACGAGCACCTGGTCGCCCGACAGCCCGCGCAGCGACGGCGAGCGCACGAAGGTCGACGCATCCGAAATCGTATTCTGTCCGACAAAGAATGACGGGACAATATTCTTCACCGAGTCCATCAGGTTGGCGGCAGGCTGTGCGGTCAATTCTGTTGCGCTGATGACATCGACCGGGGAAGGCGAAGTTGTCGAGGTTCGGTCCGTACGGCGCGTTCCGAGTACGAGGATCGTGCTGCTTTCATCGGCGGCTTCCTCGGTCGTGACGGCGTCGCCGTCCTGCGCGAAAGCGGGTTGGGCGGAAAGTAACGCCAACACTGCGGTGCCACACGCAAGCCACGGCTTCGACACGGATCTGTGACGTGATGTGCTCATGATATAACTCCCTCTGGTTATTGCTTCGCCGTCGCGCGTTATGTGCTTACGACCATTGCAATGGTGATCCCGCTCGGGCGGAGTTATTCGTCAAAAATTTTAGAAAGAAAAGCCCGTGCAAACGAATGTTGCAAAGCTGTGGCAAAAAGGTTGCAGTTATGAAAACACTCCAAAATGCATATGGAGCACGATCCCGCCGCCGCACCCGCCCCGCTTATCGACTTCAGCCAGTTTCTCGCCATCGATGTCCGCGTGGGGAAAGTACTTGCCTCCGAGGTGCTGGAGGGCGCCCGAAAGCCCGCTTATATCCTGACAATCGACTTCGGCCCGAATATCGGGATCAGGAAGTCCTCGGCGCAGATTACGGAGAATTATTCGGTAGAAGCGCTGCCCGGACGGCTGGTCGCAGCCGTCGTCAACTTCCCGCCGCGCCAAATTGGCAAGACGATGTCGCAAGTGCTGACGCTGGGATTTCCGGATGAAACCGGCGCGGTGGTCTTGGTTGCACCCGACCGCGAGGTGCCGCTCGGCAGCCGCCTTTTCTGAAGGCTGTATGGTTCGGGGACTGTCCCCGCAGGGGACTGTCCCTTCTTAAATGCCCGCGCAAAACGGGACAGTCCCCAAGCGGGGACAGTCCCTGCGTCTTGCTTAAGCCAGCTTTTCCTTGATTTCAGCCGCCACGTTCGCGGGGACTTCGTCATAATGGTTGAAGAACATCGAATAGTTCGCACGTCCCTGCGTGAACGAGCGGAGCTGGTTCACATAGCCGAACATGTTGGCAAGTGGCACCATAGCCTCGACAACCTGTGCGTTACCGCGGGTGTCGGTACCCTGGATCTGGCCGCGACGCGAGTTCATGTCGCCGATGACGTCGCCCAGATATTCTTCCGGTGACACGACTTCGACCTTCATGATCGGTTCGAGCAGCTTGATCCCTGCCTTCTGCGCTGCTTCGCGCATACCGGCACGACCCGCAATTTCGAATGCCAGTGCCGACGAGTCGACGTCATGATAAGCACCGTCATACAGGATGATTTCGAAGTCAATGATGGGGAATCCTATGAGCGAGCCGCTTTCCGCGGTTTCGCGCATACCCTTTTCGACCGACGGGATATATTCCTTGGGAATATTGCCGCCCTTGACTTCGTCCTTGAAGGTCACGCCGGTCCCGCGTTCACCGGGTTTCACGGTGAATTTGATACGACCGAACTGACCCGAACCACCCGACTGTTTCTTATGGGTATAATCGACGTCGACTTCGCGCGCGAGATATTCGCGGTAAGCCACCTGCGGCGCGCCGACATTGGCCTCAACCTTGAATTCGCGGCGCATACGGTCGACGATGATGTCGAGGTGAAGCTCGCCCATGCCCTTGATGATCGTCTGGCCCGATTCATGGTCGGTCGAAACGCGGAACGAAGGATCTTCGGCCGACAGCCGATTGAGCGCGATGCCCATTTTTTCCTGGTCGGCCTTGGTCTTGGGTTCAACCGAAAGCTCGATAACCGGATCGGGGAATTCCATCCGCTCCAGGATGATCGGGAAACGCTCGGCGCACAAAGTATCGCCGGTCGTGGTTTCCTTCATGCCCGCCAGCGCGATGATGTCGCCGGCGAATGCCTCGTCAACGTCCTTGCGTTCGTTGGCGTGCATTTCGAGCATACGTCCGACTTTTTCCTTCTTGTCTTTTACCGAGTTCAGATAAGTGCCCTTGAGCAGCGAACCCGAATAGATGCGGATGAAGGTCAGCGAGCCCACGAACGGATCGTTCATGACCTTGAATGCGAGTGCCGAAAACGGCGCATCGTCGGCAGGCGGACGGCTGTCGGGCACCAGCGTGTCCATGTGCACGCCCTGCACGTCTTCGATGTCGAGCGGCGAAGGCAGGTAATCGACCACGGCGTCGAGCAAAGGCTGAACGCCCTTGTTCTTGAACGCCGAACCGCAGCAAACCGGCACGAACGACTGATTGAGCGTGCCTTTGCGGATAAGCGCCTTCAGCGTTGCAACGTCGGGCTCATTGCCTTCGAGATAGGATTCCATCGCGTCATCGTCCTGCTCGACCGCAAGTTCGATCAGCTCACTGCGATATTTCGCAGCTTCGGCGGCTAGGTCGGCAGGAATTTCTTCGTAGAAGAATTCGGCACCCAGTGCTTCGTCTTTCCAAATGATTGCACGGTTTTCGACCAGGTCGACCAAACCCTTCAGGTCGGCTTCGATGCCGATCGGGATGTAAAGCACGGCCGGACGCGCGCCGAGACGGTCGATGATCGACTGTACACAATATTTGAAGTTCGCGCCGGTACGGTCGAGCTTGTTGATAAAGCACATCCGCGGAACGCCGTATTTGTCGGCCTGACGCCATACGGTTTCGGATTGCGGCTCAACCCCGGCAACGCCGTCGAAGCACGCAACCGCACCGTCGAGCACGCGGAGCGAACGTTCGACTTCGATGGTGAAGTCCACGTGGCCGGGTGTGTCGATTATGTTGATCCGGTGGTCGTTCCAAAAGCAAGTAGTGGCCGCAGACGTGATCGTGATCCCGCGCTCTTGCTCCTGTTCCATCCAATCCATGGTGGCAGCACCGTCATGGACTTCGCCGATCTTGTACGACTTGCCGGTGTAGAACAGGATTCGCTCGGTAGTCGTGGTTTTACCGGCGTCGATGTGCGCCATGATACCGATATTGCGATACATACTGAGTGGATGGCTGCGTGCCATGGTCTTTACTCCGAAGTGTGGACTGCCGAAGCAGCCCTTGGGGATTTAGATTACCAGCGGTAATGAGCAAACGCACGGTTGGCTTCAGCCATACGATGCGTATCTTCACGTTTCTTGACAGCGTTGCCGCGGTTCGATGCGGCATCCATCAGCTCGCCCGAAAGCCGAGCGGCCATCGTGGTTTCGCTGCGGTTGCGCGCAGCAGTAATCAACCAGCGGATGGCCAAAGCCTGCGCACGTTCCGGACGGACTTCGACCGGAACCTGATAGGTCGCACCACCAACGCGGCGGCTGCGGACTTCGATGCCGGGCTTTACGTTGTCGAGTGCTTCGTGGAATGTTTCCACCGGATTTTTCTTCGCGCGTTGCTCGACAGTTTCGAGTGCGCCATAAACAATGCGTTCCGCGGCAGATTTTTTGCCATCCAGCATCAGGTTGTTCATGAATTTCGACAAGACCAGATCACCATAACGGGGATCGGGTAGGATTACGCGCTTTTCGGGACGACGACGACGTGACATAGTTTATTTCCTTATCTCATGGGCCGGTGGCAGCGGTATCGCGCCATGCGGCCAGCCAATGGCGAGGTCCGATTACTTCGGACGCTTCGCACCATATTTGGAACGGCTCTGCTTGCGATCCTTGACACCCTGCGTATCGAGGACGCCGCGAAGGACGTGATAGCGGACGCCGGGAAGATCGCGGACACGACCGCCACGGATCAGCACGACGCTGTGTTCCTGCAGGTTGTGGCCTTCGCCGGGGATGTAGGAAATGACCTCGCGCTGGTTGGTCAGACGGATCTTCGCAACTTTACGCAAAGCCGAGTTCGGCTTTTTCGGGGTCGTCGTATAAACGCGGGTACAAACGCCGCGCTTTTGCGGGTTCTGTTCCATCGCAGGGACCTTTGACTTGGCCTTCTGCGGGGTCCGGCCCTTGCGGACCAGCTGGTTAATCGTTGGCATATCTTCACCTTGAATATATGGGTTACTCTGCGCAAACGTCCGTTTTTGCGGTGGAGGCTCAGCCTTTGATCCACCCGGCCAGTTGCACAATGTACAGCCTATGTTGATTTCTCTGGGGCCGGGCGAGAATCGCTCACCGACCTTCAAGAAGGCGCGCCATTAGCGGGGGATGGGGTTGGGGTCAAGGGGGTGGGGTGACTGGTTGAGCGTCAAAATTGCGTACCCGGGGAAGTTTGTGAAGCTAAGAGCCAAAAATCAAGGTTTTGCGTTAATCCGACCCTCGGTCAGCCAGCACCGCATTCTCCACCCTTATGCGCCACCAAAGCAAAGCCGCGTTCAATATCGAAAAGGTCAGCGCCATGGCAGGTGCACCGAGGATGAGTGGAAGCAGCGCGATCTCCACCACCACCAGCGCATAATTGGGGTGCTTGATGAAGCGGTACGGGCCGCGCTTTACCTTCGGGAAATGCGGGGCGCTAATAATGCGGGTAGTCCACCATCGGCCGATGCTGGCGAGGGTCCAGAAGCGGAAGGTCTGGGTGGCGACGAAAATGTTGAGCAGCAACATATTCGGGATTTCAGGCGGCCTCGCAAACAATGCGATAGAGACCAGCCAGCCGCCGTGAAGCACGATGAACAAAGGATAATGCCCCGCGCCATATTCCCGGCCACCCTCGGCCAGCAAACGGCGGGTGTTGGCGTTGGCATATGCGAGCTCGGCCAGCCGCTGGACGACAACATAGGCAAACAGGATTTGCGCCCATAGCGGCCAGTCGAAGAGAGTCATCGATCCTCGGTTTCCGTTCGGGCAGGCTTCACGGTCTTAACAATCCCATCGCGCCGACAAACCCCGGCCCAAGGGCTGTCATCAGCATCGGCTTGTCAATCGGTCCAGCGGCCAACAGTTCCTCCAGCACGAAAAGCACGGTTGGTGAGCTCATATTGCCATATTGGCGCAACATATTCCGCGTCGTTGCCAGATCGTCGCCGAAATACTCGGCCAGCGCATCGACCACCCGCCCACCGCCGGGGTGACAGGCTGGCTCGGCCAAGCTGAACCTAGCCAAGCCCTGCCCGGCCAAAAACGCATCGCATACCGGCGCGAAGTGACTGTTCACGAACAAGGGAATATCGCGCGCCAGCACGAGGTCGAAACCGGTGTCGCCGATTTCCCACCCCATCATGTCGAGCGTGCCGGGCCAGACATGGCTGGCAAAAGCCGAAAGCTCTGGTCCGGATTTCTTATCATTCTCGCCAGCCCCGATCACCGCAGCCGCGCAGCCATCGGCAAACAACGCCAGCGCGACCATATCCTTCTTCTCCATGCGGGCATGGTCATAGGCGATGCTGCAAAGCTCCAGACTGACCAGCAACACCGCTTTGTCGGGTGCAGCGCGGTGCAGGTCGGCCGCGATCCCAAGGCCGATAACTCCGCCCGCACAGCCATAGCCGAACAGCGGAACACAGCGCGTATCATAGCCGAACCCCATCGCCGATATCATCCGGCTCGGCAGGCTCGGGGTCATATTACCGGTGGTCGAGACATAGACAATCTGGCCGATATCGGCAGGTGCCAGCCCTGCCCGTTCCAGCGCTTTTCCGGCAGCCTGCTTAAACAAAGCTGCCGCCGTATCCTCATACACAAGCGCGCGGCCCGCCCAGCCCCGCGCGCCGAAATAATATTCGGGAGGCATCGCGATATGCCGCTGCTCGATGCCGGTATTGGCCAGAATGCCCGCCATGCGCGGCGGCAAGGATGCGCCCTTCGCCTGCGCAAGAATGCCGAGCACGTCGTCTTGGGTAATGCGATGCGGAGGCACGGCGGTCGCAACCGAAAGAATGTGGGGAAATGGCTGCAACATTGAAACGGCGTTTATACCTGCCTTAATTTATGGGCCACCACTACTATTAACGCATTGCAACTATCGCCGGATATTGCCAGAAAATAAGCGTCGTTGGGGGGCATATGAAATATTGGCGTCAAATGTTGCTGTCTGCTCCGGCTCTTGCGATATGCCCGGTGGCAGAATTGCCTGCCATTGCCGAGACAGAGGCCGCACCACGCGCCGCTGGCGCTGCGATCCCGGCCAAAATTCCCAGCGACGTCTTTGTTGACCCCGGCTACATATTTCGTCCGCTGATTTCTCCCGATGGGCAGAAAATCGCATTTCGCGAAAGGCTGGCCAAAAAGATTTATCTTTCCATCCGTCCGGTCGACGGCACCCGTTTGACGCGGCTGGCGCTGCCCGAAAAGCATAGTGTTAACTGGTATCGCTGGGCCAGCGACAACAAGCTGTTGATCAGCGTCACCGGCATCGGGCAGATTTACGGTATCGAGGTGCCGGTCAATGTTTTGATGGCCCACGATCTTTCGACCGGACAAACGATAAAACTCGGTCGAAAATCGCAAGGCTTGCAGGGCGACGATGTCCTCTACGTCGATCCATCGGGTGAATATGTTTTGCTCGCGCTTGCCAGATCCATTTTCGAGCACCCCGGGGTCTATCATGTGGGGATTGCCGACAATGCGCTAACCGAAATTGTCAGGCCGCAATCCGGAATTGGCAGATGGCTGGCCGACGACAACGGTATCGTAAGGATGGGCTTCGCTTATTCGCGGCTCAACACCAAAATTTTCTACCGGCGGAGCAATGACGAGAAATTCGCGCTGATCAGCAAGATTCGGGAAAAGGACAACGATGATGCCCGCGCAGAAAGCCTCATCGATGTATCGCATATCGTATCGGGCGAGGACGAGGGTTATGTTCTTTCGAACAAGGAAACCGGCCGCTTCGCTCTGTACCGTTTCAACTATCTTACGCGGGAAATCGGCGAGAAAATTCTCGCCCATGACGAGAACGACATCACCAGCTTCCGCCTGAACGACGAAGGGACCGCAATCGAATCGGCCTTCCATACCGACGAGCGCGACCGGATCACATGGTTCGACCCTGTCTACAAAAAGCACCAAAAGGCACTCGACAAGGCATTGCCCGGTCAGGAGGCATGGATCCAGTCGCGCAGCCGCGACGGCAAGAAGATGACGGTTTTTTCGACATCTCCTACCAATCCCGGCAGCTATTATATTTTCGAGCCTGCGGCAGGCCGTCTGCACCGGTTCGCCGGAATCAACGACAGGATCAGTCCAAGCAGGCTGGCGGTTACCAAATATGTGCGGTACACTGCGCGCGACGGGCTTTCGATTCCGGCCTATTTGACGCTTCCTGTAGGCCGCACCGCCAAAGGACTTCCTCTCATTATCATGCCGCACGGCGGACCTTATGGGGTGAGGGACACACTCGATTACAATAGCGAAGTCCAGTTTCTGGCCAATCGCGGATATGCGGTGATACAGCCCAACTTTCGCGGCTCGGAAAGCTATGGCGAAGATTTTTACGAGCGGGGCGAGGGCCAAATCGGCCGCGCTATGCAGGACGATCTCGACGATGCGATGGACTGGCTGGTGAAGGATGGCATCGCCGACCCTGCGCGCGTGTGCGTTGTCGGTTCGTCCTATGGCGGCTACGCGGCTTTATGGGGCGTAATTCGCAACCCGGAACGCTATCGATGCGCAGCGAGTTTTGCCGGCGTTACCGATTTCAAGAGCCAGCTCAAATATAGTCTGAAGACGCTCAAAACCCGGTATCGCCGCGAATGGCAAACCACAGTGCAGGGCGGTGACGAGTTCAATCTCGACACCGTATCACCAGCCAAAAATGCTGCCCGGCTCAACCGTCCGGTCCTGCTGACGCATGGCGATCAGGATAGCACCGTACCGTTTAGTCAGCACAAGACGATGATGGCAGCGTTGAAGAAAGCTGGAAAGACAGTCGAGAGCCATGTTTATGAAGGCGAAGGGCATGGTTTCGACGACAATGCCAACGAAAAGGACTGGCTCGACCGACTGGAAGCCTTTCTTGCCAAGCATAATCCGGCGGAAACGCCGCCGGATTGAATGATTAGCCGTTCCGAACTTTGCTCCACGGCCCCTTGATCGCCAGGGTCATCGTCGGTGCGTAGAAATTGACGAACAACGTCGATCCGTCGGGCGAGAAGCAGGCACCGGCGAACTCGGTCTGCACGCGGCTTTTGGCAATCATATAGGTCTGCCCCGCAGCATTGACCCCACGCAGATGGTTGTCGACGATGTCGGTATATTGATCCTCGCACACCAATAAATGTCCGGTCGGCATGACGCAGATATTATCGCCATAATTATAGAAGGCCGGATTGGTCGACTCCATGAACAGGTCGAGCATCCCCGGCGCAGCACTTTCGCCCACAAAGCCTTCGTTGATCGCAGGCTTGTAACGGAAAATCTGGCCGAACTTCGCGGCACCGCCGCTGGTGCAGGCGAAATAGAGTTCGCCCTGCCCCCAGAAAATGCCTTCGCCCCGCGCGAACAGCGCAGCGCCCTTGGCCGCACCTTGTTTGCGTAAATCGTCGTTCGGACTTTCGGGATTGGATAGCGGAACCCATTTGGCGCGGTAATCCTGACCTTTGGCAAATTGTGTGCCCGACCAGTTGCGCGGATCGACTCCGGGGGCGTCGGCAAGCGCCAGCGCCTCAAGCCGCCCGCCTTTGGTGAATTCGCCCTTTATATTGGGGATAAAGCGATAGAGCAGGCTGTCTTCGCGGTCCTCGGTCAGATAGGCTATGCCGGTGCGCGGATCGACGCAGGCGGCTTCGTGGTTGAACCGGCCCATCGCTTTCAGCGGCACCGGATCGACGAGGCCGCGGCGTGTTGCTGGCACCTCGAAAATATAGCCATGATCCTTGCCCACCCCGTCGCCCGCCTTGGTCACGGCCTCCTCGCAGGTCAGCCAGCTTCCCCACGGCGTGACCCCGCCCGAACAGTTGCGGATGGTGCCCGACAGGCTAAGCCATTCGGCCTCGCGCTGGCCGGTTTTCATGTCATAAATCAGCGTCGTCGTGCCGCCGGGTAGCGGCATCGCACTTTTGTCGGCGATGCGGTCATAGGTCAGGAAATCCTTCGCCACGTCACCGGTGAAAGGCCCGAAACGGCTGTCGCGCTGCGACAGTTCATGGTTGCGAACCAGCGCAACCTTGCCCTTCCCAATTGCGAAGGAACCCATGCCGTCGGCGGCGTTGGGGACGACATGGCCATCGTCCATGATATTGCCGAAACGCGAAATCACGCGGTAGCTGAACCCCTTGGGGAGGTCGATCAGGTTGTTGGGGTCGCGGAGCAGTGCGCCGTAACCGCGCACCTCGTTCATGCCCGATACCGGTGCCTGCGCGATGCTGCGCGCGGCAAGCCCTGCAAAGGCGACGCTGCCAAGACCAAAGCCGAAATGTCTGCGGGTCATCTGCATGAGGGAACTCCTGTTTGGCGACTGTTATGCGACTGCACGGCAAAGATGACAATGGCATTGCAGCTTGATAGAGCGCCGCCAAACCGAAACGAAAGAATCCGATCATCATGACCGCCACCCCCCGGCCAGTCCGCACCCGCGTTGCTCCCTCGCCCACCGGCGATCCGCATGTCGGCACCGCCTATATCGCACTCATCAACTACTGCTTCGCCAAGAAGCATGGTGGCGAGTTCCTGCTGCGGATTGAGGATACCGATCAGGCACGCTCTACACCGCAGTCGGAACGGATGATCCTTGAATCACTCAGATGGCTCGGCCTTAGCTGGGACGAAGGCCCGGATGTCGGTGGCCCGCATGGACCTTATCGACAGTCCGAACGAAGCGCGATCTATACCGAACATTGCAACCGGCTGCTGGCCGAGGGCCATGCCTTCAAATGTTATTGCACGTCGGAAAAACTGACCGATATGAGGCGGCACCAGATCGCAGCCAAGCAGCCGCCTAAATATGACGGCACCTGTCTGGCCCTGTCCGAAGCCGACCACGCAAAGCTCGATGCCGAGGATGTGCCGCATGTCGTCCGGATGAAAATTCCGACCGAAGGCAAGTGCATCGTGCAGGACACGCTACGCGGCGAGATCGAGTTTGAATATGCCGTGGTCGATATGCAGGTGCTGATGAAATCTGACGGCTTGCCGACCTATCATCTCGCCAACGTCGTCGATGACCATTTGATGGGCATCACCCATGTCATGCGCGGCGAGGAATGGATTTCGTCGGCACCCAAGCACTTGTTACTTTACCAGTATTTCGGCTGGGAGCCGCCGGTGCTCACACATTTGCCGTTGCTGCGAAACGCCGACAAATCCAAGCTGTCGAAGCGCAAAAACCCGACGAGCATCCTGTTCTACCAGCGCGCGGGCTATTTGCCGGAGGCGATGCAGAATTTCCTCGGGCTGTTTATCAAATCGGCCAGCGAGGAGGACGAAAAAACCTCGCTGCAGGAGCTGATCGACGGCTTCGATGTCCACAATATTTCGCTCGGCGGGCCGGTGTTCGATACGTCGAAGCTCGACTGGCTTAACGGTCGCTACCTGCGCGAGGAGTTGACCACCGAGCAATTCCTGGACGCGGTCAAGGCGTGGGCGCTGAATGACGAATATCTGATGCCGATCGCCGAAATGGCGCAGAGCCGGATTACCAAATTGTCCGACCTTGGCGGTCTCACCGCGATGTTCTTCATGAACCGCATCGAGGGGATGACCGCTGAAACCTTGCGCGACGGCGTCAAGCTGGAGCAAGACCAGCAACGCGCGGCTTACACCTTGGTTTTGCAGCAGTTCGACAGCCTGATCGAGTGGGATAAGAAGAGCGTCGAAGCCACACTGCGCCGCACTGCCGAAGTCCTCGACGCCAAGCTCAAAGACGTCATCCGTCCCCTCTACATCGCGATCACCGGCCAGCCCCAAGGCGTACCTCTCTTCGACGCCATCGTCCATCTGGGCCGAGACATAATCCGAGAACGCCTCCGCCACGCAATGGAGTTGCTTGGGCCGGCGAGTAAGAAGGAGGTTGAGGCTTGGGGTGATTTGTTGTTGGCGCCTGCGAAAACAGAATGATGTAAAGAAGGCGCGAAGG
>CAZQBS010000018.1:31946-54386 GCA_964591835.1 uncultured Sphingorhabdus sp.
AAGTGCCGTGCTGAATTGCGGACTTCAGCTACATCGGGATATCGGTCCGGGCTTGCTGGAATCGGTATACGAAGAGGTGCTCGCTGACCGTCTCGAGATGGCGGGCTTGAAAATCGACCGGCAGCAGCCGGTCAATATTATTCTGGATGGCAAGACCTATCCTCAAGCATTTCGTTTTGACATATTGGTTGAACAAATACTGCTCGTTGAAATAAAGTCGGTGGAACGGATGGGCCCGATCCACGTCAGCCAAACACTGACCTATATCCGCCTGATGAACCTTCCGCTCGGACTTTTGCTTAACTTCGGCAACGAAACCTTCAAGCAAGGCATTCGCAGAGTAGTGAACGACCGATATGCCAAATAAGCCCCCTTTGCGCCTTCGCGCCTTTGTGCCTTCTTTACAAAAAATCGTCGAGCACGATGCCTGAAATCCACCTCCACGAAAGCTGGAAAGTGCCGTTGCTGTCCGAGTTCAACTCGGACTATATGGCGGCCCTTAAGGCCTTTCTGGTGGCCCAGAAGGCGGCGGGGAAGACGGTTTATCCCAAGGGCGCCGAGTGGTTCCGCGCGCTCGACCTGACGCCGCTCGACCACGTGCGCGTGGTCATATTGGGGCAGGATCCCTATCATGGCGCGGGGCAAGCGCACGGATTATGTTTCAGCGTCAAACCGGGCGTGCGCCCACCGCCGAGCCTGCTCAACATCTACAAGGAGTTGGAGAGCGATCTCGGCCTGCCACGCCCGCGCCACGGCTTTCTCGAGCATTGGGCAAATCAGGGCGTGCTGCTGCTCAACAGCGTCCTTACCGTCGAAATGGCCAAGGCCGCGTCGCACAGCCAGAAGGGGTGGGAGCGGTTTACCGACGCGGTGATCCGGCTGGTGAATGACAAGCCCGAACCCGTCGTCTTCATGCTCTGGGGCAATTACGCGCAGAAGAAGGCAGCATTCGTCGATAGCTCGCGGCATCTGGTGCTGAAGGCCGCACATCCGTCGCCGCTGTCGGCACATAACGGTTTTCTCGGCTGCAGGCATTTTTCGCGGTGCAATGCCTTCCTCGTGGCGCACGGCCAGCAGCCGATAGACTGGAGCCTGCCGGAATGTCCGGAATAAAGCACTTCGCCCGCGAACCGCTCGTCCATTTCCTGATCGCGGGCGCAGCGCTGTTTGCTTTTAGCGGATATTATGGAGGCGTCGATGCTAACGACCGCAGCATCACGCTTGACGAAGCGCAGGTCGCAAGGCTTGCCGACCAGTGGCAACAAACATGGCGTCGCCCGCCGGGCGCCAGGGACCTAGACGGGCTGATCCGCGAATATATCAAGGAAGAGATCTATTTCCGCGAAGCCGTCCGGTTGGGGCTCGATGCCGACGATCCGATCATCCGGCGGCGGCTGCGCACCAAGATGGAGTTTCTCGCCACGTCACAGGTCGAGAACGCAGTGCCTACCGACGCTGAGTTGAAGCGATACTATGCCGCGAACAAGGCCCGATATGCAGCGGACCCTTTATACAGTTTCGACCAGCTTCATTACGGTGATGACGAAGTGGAAGCCCGCCGGGCAATCGCTTTGCTGACCGTCGGCGAAAATTTGCCTGTCCTGCTGCTGCCGCTGCCCGCCC
Organism: uncultured Sphingorhabdus sp.; assembly: GCA_964591835.1. Taxonomy (GTDB): domain Bacteria; phylum Pseudomonadota; class Alphaproteobacteria; order Sphingomonadales; family Sphingomonadaceae; genus Sphingorhabdus_B. Next base: position 33,570 of record CAZQBS010000018.1, read on the forward strand.
AAATGGAAAAGGCACCCGCAAACGATGTTGCACGCGCGTTCGGTGACAGTTTTGCCGAAGCATTACGCACCTTACCGCTGTCCAGATGGGCCGGCCCCGTCCGCTCGGGCTATGGCTGGCACGCCGTCAGAATCCGCGCCGTCGATGCATCGAAAGTTCCACCACTTGCCGAAATCGTGCAGCGGGTCAGCAACGACTGGCGCGCCGAAACCAAGGCGAAACGCGAAGCCGCCGCATATCAGGCGTTGCTCGACGGTTACACAATTCGCATCGCCAAGCAGTGACACGCATACTTCTGCTTTTCCTGTCTCTGGCCGTCTGGAGCACCGCCGCGCGGGCCGACGATATGCGCCCGGGCTATCTCGAAATACGCGAAACGGCCCCGTTGAAATATGCAATCAACTGGAAGGCACCCATTAAGGTGGGGACGGTCGTGCCTAGCTTTCCAGCCGATTGCAAAATGTCGAGCGAACCGCAACGCAGCTTCGAAACGGCGGCGTTGCTGGCTCGCTGGGACATCGTCTGTGCGCGGAGCCTCGCCGGGCGCGAGGTCAGACTGGCCGGTCTCGAAAGCACGCCCGTTGATGCATTGCTCCGCTATCAATCGCTGTCAGGCGAAGTGCAGGCCGCTCGCCTGACCCCTTCGCAGCCCGCCACAACCATTGCCGCAAAGCCCGCCCGTATTCAGGTCGCGCGCACCTATTTCGTCACCGGCGTCGAACATATCGTCACGGGCTACGACCATTTGCTGTTCGTCCTCTGCCTTGTGCTGCTGCTGAACGGCGCGTGGCGCGTAGCGGCGACAGTGACCGCCTTCACCGTCGCACATTCGATGACATTGATTGCGACCACGCTGGAACTCATCAGCGTACCCCGCGCGCCCGTCGAAGCGGTAATTGCGCTGTCGATCGTCTTCCTCGCGGTCGAAATCGTCAAACGCGATCCCGACCGCCCCAGATTATCCGAGCGCATCCCGTGGGCGATCGCCTTCCTCTTCGGCCTGCTCCACGGCTTCGGCTTCGCGGGTGCGCTGGCGGAGATCGGCCTGCCACAGGGCGAGGTGCCGACAGCGCTCCTTGCCTTCAACTTGGGTGTAGAGGCTGGACAGCTTGTGATCGTTGCCGTTGCCATGACAGCGCTAGCAATGCTGCGCAGGGCCAATGCCTCATATTTGAGGCCGACACAGACCGTTATAAGCTACGCCATCGGTAGCATCGCGGCGATGTGGCTGATCGAGCGGGTGATTGCTGCCTAAACCTTCAGATGCAAGGCCAGCACCGACCAACGCGCGAGTTTGGTTGCGAACGGCATTGTGTAAGCGGCGCTACTCGATGGCAGGTGATGCAGGTCGAGATCCAGACCGCTCAAAATGGGCGCTCCAAGCAGCCCCGCTTTCGTTCCGTTGAACGCAACTGCGCGTAGCATCGGCAATCGCCCAGCCAGCGCGCGTAGGTCGTTCGCCTGTATGTCGCGAATTTGCTGGTCCAGACTGCCCCGACGGCGCGCCTCTCCGACCACGTCCCACAATGCGATTCCAGCTTCCTGAATCGCAAGTAGCCGCTCAGCGTAGGCCATTGCGGCCAAGTCCTGTCCAATCACCGAGCCTATCAAAGGCCAGAAATGGTTCCGCGGATGGGCATAATATTGCGCGGCGGCCAGCGACGCATCCCCCGGCAGGCTGCCCAATATCAGCAGTCGCGCATCGGCGCGTGCGACCGGCGGCAATCCCGTCTTGCGGCTCAATAGTCGGGCAGCGGCTGGTCGGCGACACCCCAGCCCTTGAGCGGCGCGGACGACGCGCGTTCCAGCAACTCGGTCTGGTCCTCCAGCGTAAAATGCCCGCCACTCGCGATATCGCCAAGCTCGGCCCAGGCGATCGGCACCGCAACCGGCGCGCCGGGGCGAGCGCGAACGCTATAGGGCAGAATCGCGGTCGACCCGCGCTGGTTGCGAAGCCAGTCGATGAAAATCCGCCCCTTGCGCTTCGCCTTGGACATTGTCGCGGTGTAGCGATCCGGCTCGGCTCCCGCCAGTGCGGCGGCAAAACGGTGCGCAAAGTCGGTGACGGCGGGCCATTCTGCCTCGGGCGTCAACGGCACGACAACATGAATGCCCTTGCCGCCCGACAGCATCGGGAAACTGACCAGACCCAGATCGGACAGTTTCTGCTTCAGGTCCACCGCTGCCTTGCGGACATCGCCGAAATCCAGCCCCTCGTCGGGGTCGAGATCGAAAATCATCCGGTCGGGCCGTTCGATATCGTCCGCCCGCGCGCCCCAACCGTGAAGCTCGATCGAACCCATCTGAATACATTCGAGCAGCCCGGTCTTGTCTTCGATATAAAGATACGCGCGTGTCTTGCCGTCCTTGCCGAGCACATTCACGGTGCGGATCGAGTCACCGAGATCCTCGGCACCATGCCGCTGGAAAAAGCATTGCTTGGCCCGCCCTTGAGGACAGCGTACCAAGCTCAAGGGCCGCCCCGCAGCCGTCCCAAGCACCAAGCCCGACATCGCCTCATAATAATCCGCAAGTTCGCCTTTGGTGATATCTGCCTCCGGAAAGATTACGCGGTCGCGGTTCGATATCTTTACTTCGGGCGTGTCCGGCACCGGCGCGGCGCGTTCGACCTTTACCTCGCTCGCCTTCTTGTCACGGCGAAGCGCGATGAAGCTGGCATGGCGCAATATGCCGTCATCGGTGAGCGAACCATAAGCAATTTCCGCGACCAGTCTGGGCTTCACATAATGCGCGCCGCGGCTGGCCGCGTCCGGCACTTCGACCGCCGCCTTGTCCACCGCCAGCGGTTCGAGTTCCTTGCGCAAAGCGGCTATTGTCGCCTCGGTGAACCCGGTGCCGACCTTGCCTGCATAGCGTAATTCTTTGCCGTCCTTCGCCGCCATCAACAGCGCTCCCAGCCCGCGCCGCGCGGCGCTGCTGTCGGTCCAGCCGATGATGACATATTCGGCGCGGAGCGTGCATTTGACCTTGAGCCACGCCTGCGTGCGTTTGCCGCGATAGGGTGCGTCGGCGCGTTTCGAGACGATGCCCTCGAGCCCCGCATCGCACATCGCTCGAAGAAGCGGTTCGCCGCTTCCGACGATATGCTCGGCGAACCGGATCGCACCTTCCGAAGGAACAACGCCGCGCAGCCGATCCTTGCGTTCAATGTTGGGAAGCTTTTTCAGATCCTTCCCGTTCAGGCAAAGCAGATCGAATGCAAAAAACAGCGTATCGGGGTCGCCGGTCTTGATCGCGTTCTGCAACGCGCCAAAACTCGGCTTGCCGTCCCTGTCGAGCACTACGATCTCGCCGTCGATCAATGCACTGTCCACTTCCATTGCCGCGGCCGCGTCGATGAGACGGGGGAACTTGTCGGACCAGTCCAGCCCGCTCCGCGTGAACAGCCTCGCCGAACCACCCCCTATGGCGATCAATGCCCGATAGCCGTCATATTTGGTTTCGTGCAGCCATTCGCCGCCATCGGGAACATGATCGACCAAAGTCGCCAATTGCAGCGCCTCGAATTTCGGGGGTTTGCCTGCTTTTCTTGTCGTTGCTCCCAGCTTGGGCGCACTTTTCCCGACAGCGATATCCTGCATCGTGCGTCCGGTGGCAATGCTGGTAAGGCCGCGCTCGACCAGCTCGTCGCTGCTGCCCGCAAAGCCATCCTCGATCTTGCGCAACAACCAGTTCTCGCGTTTCTCCTTTGGCTTGCCCTTGATCCGTACGAGCAGCCATTCGCCCTTCATCCGCTCGCCCTGAAGCGTGAAGTGCAAATGCCCGTCCTCGATATCCTTCGCGCTTTTCCCTGCAATCGGTGACCAGGTCCCGCGATCCCACAGCATCACCGTGCCGCCGCCATATTCGCCCTTGGGAATGGTGCCCTCGAATATCCCATAATCGAGCGGATGGTCCTCTGTGCGCACCGCCAGGCGCTTGTCGTCGGGGTTGAGGCTTGGCCCGCGTGTTACCGCCCAGCTTTTCAGCACACCGTCCACCTCGAGCCGGAAATCCCAGTGCAGCCGCGTCGCGTCATGCTTCTGGACGACAAAGGAATTGCCCTTGACTGTGGCCCGCGTCCCCTTCGGCTCAGCGGTCTTTTTGAAGTCGCGTTTTGCGTTGTACAGCCCGAGCGGATCGACGGCCATGGCTCAAGCCCGTTTCTTGGCGGGTGCCTTTTTTTCAGGCTTCGGTTTCACGGTTGAAGCTTTGGACCCCGGCTTCTCCAGCGATTTCTTCAGCGCCGCCATCAGGTCGATGACATTGCCCTTGGCCGAAGTCGTGTCGGGTTCGTCTTCGGCAACGATCTTGCGCCCCTTTGCCTTCAGCTTGCGCTGCACCAAATCCTTCAGCGCGTCGATATAGCGGTCCTTAAACTGCGCCGGATCGAAGTCGCCGGTCTTCTTGGCAATCAGGCTCTCGGCTAATTCCAACAGCTCCGGATCGGGCTTTCCCGCCGGGATATCAGCGAAATAGCTCTGTGCCTTGGCCAGCTCGTCGGCATAGCGAAGCGTCTCCATCACCAGCCCCTTGCCGCAGGGTTTGACCGAGACGACATATTCGCGGCCACGCATCGAAAGCTGCCCCAGCCCCGCCATCTTGGTGCGCTTCAATGCTTCGCGCAGTACGATAAACGCCTCGTTCGCCAGTTCGTCGGCAGGCACGACATAATAGGGCTTTTCGTAATAAGTGACGTCGATATCGTCGGCGGGCACGAACAAGGTCAGTTCGAGCGTCTTTTTCGACTCGAGCCGCACCGCCTCCAGCTCGTCCTCTGCCAAAAGGACAAAATTGCCCTTTTCATACTCATAGCCCTTCATGATGTCGTCGGCGTCCACAGGACCGATACCGGGAACCGATTTCAGATATTTGACCGGTTTGCCCGAAGGTTCGTGAATTTGCCGAAAAGCGATACTCGCGCCGCTTTTGGTTGCCGAATAGATTTCTACCGGAATGGATACGAGCGCCAGCCTGAGCTGCCCTTTCCAATAAGGTCTTGCCGCCATTTCGCTGTTCCCTTCACTTGGAATAACCACGGAAAATGGTGCGTGTTCCGGGCCGCAAGCTCCGGACCAGCACATCATCATTGAAAAAGCCGATGACGCTGAATTCGGCTATCCAGATGGAACGAAATTCTGCATCTAGCGGTTAAATATCGAACTTTCCGGTGGTGGATGCCCAGACTTTTTATTTTGTCGCTGACATTGCTCCTCGCTGCCTGTGGAGGCGGTGAGGAGAAGCGTGACCGGCCGACGCCTCTGGTCACCGTGGCGAAGGTGGCGGCGCATCAATTTACCGACCGCTATGTCGCGGTCGGCACCGCCAATGCGAATGAACAGGTCTCGGTCCGCGCGCCGGTAACCGAGCGCATCACGCAACTTGGCTTCACCGACGGCGCGTATGTTCGTCAGGGACAGATGCTCGCGGTGCTGGCCCAGGGACAGGAAACCGCGTCGCTTGCGGGCGCAAAAGCAAGAGCGAAAGTGGCCGAGCAGCAACTGGCGCGCGTCGCCGAACTCCACCGCCGCGGTTTTGCCACCAACGCCAGTCTTGACGCGCAGACCGCAATCGCTGCCGACGCGCGCAGTGCCGCCGGCGAAGCCAACGCATCGATCGCCGACCGTGTGGTGCGCGCACCGTTTTCGGGGCAGGTATCGCTCAGGCGCATTTCGGTGGGTGCGGTGGTGAGCGCTGGCGATGAAATCGCGGTTGTCAGCGACATCGGTTCGATCAAGCTGGACTTCACAATTCCAGAAACGATGCTGGCCGGTGTGCAGGTCGGACAGATCGTTGCCGCCAAAGCAGCAGCATTTCCCGACCTTTTGGCCGAGGGCAGAATTCAGGCCATCGACCCCGTGGTCAACCCGCAGACCCGCACGGCGACGTTGCGCGCGGTACTGCCCAATCGCGGCGGGCGGTTGAAACCCGGTATGCTGATGAGCGTTACCATAGCTTCGGGCGCGCGGACATCGGTCGCGGTCCCCGAGTTGGCGCTGGTCCGTGAAGGTGATGCCAGTTTTGTCTACGTGGTGGGCAAGGACAGCAAGGCCAAACGCCTGCCCGTAAAAACCGGCGGGCGCGACGGCAATCTGGTCGAGATTACCGAAGGACTTGCGGTTGGCGATGCTATCGTCACCGAAGGCGTGGTCAAACTGACCGACGGAGCAACGGTGCGAACGGGCAAGCAAAAGTCGCCCTCCGCCAGCAAGCCAGCCCGTTAGCCCGGCACACGGCATGACGATCTCCGATCTTTCCGTCCGAAGACCCGTTTTTGCATCGGTGATCGCTATCCTGATGGTGCTGGTCGGCATCGTCGGTTTCATCAGCCTGCCGGTGCGCGAATATCCCGACACCGAACCGCCGATCGTCTCGGTAGGCACCAGCTATACCGGAGCCGCCGCCAGCGTTGTCGAAACGCGCGTCACGCAAGTGCTCGAAAACGCGCTCGCCGGGGTCGAGGGTATCCAGACGATAACCTCGCGGTCGCGCGATGGGTCGTCCGACATCACCATCGAATTCGCCCCGGGGCGAACCGTTGACAGCGCCGCAAACGACGTCCGCGACCGGGTCGGCGGTGTTGCCGATGACCTGCCCGAAGAGGTTTTGGCACCTGAAGTGCGCAAGGTCGATGCCGACGCATCACCGATCCTGTTTCTGGTGGTGTCGAAGCCCGGCTGGTCGCGGCTTGAGTTGAGCGATTATGTAGACCGGAACCTCGTCGACCGGTTTTCCGCGCTGGACGGCGTTGCCCGCGTTTTTGTCGGTGGCGAAGCGAGACCGTCGATGCGGGTCTGGCTGAAGCCCGACCGTCTCGCAGCGCTCGGCCTGACCCCCGGCGATATCGAAACCGCGCTTCGCACGCAGAATATCGAGCTGCCCGCCGGACGTATCGAGTCTGCCGACCAGAATATCACCTTGCGGGTGAACCGCCCGTTCGCAACGACCGAACAGTTTGCAGGGCTTGTCGTGTCGCGCGGCACCGATGGCTATCTGGTCAGGCTTGGCGATGTTGCGCGCGTAGAGACGGGTGCCGAAAATCCTTACTCGGCGTTCCGGCTGAATGGCGCATCGGCGCTTGGCATGGGGATCGTCCGCCAGTCGGGGGCCAATACACTGTCGGTGGCAGAGGGTGCGAAACAACTGGCCGAGGACATTCGTCCAAACCTACCGCAGGGCATGACGATCACCGTCGGATCTGACGATTCGCAATTTATCGGTCGTGCGATCGACGGCGTCTGGACAACCTTAGCCGAAGCGGCGGCCTTGGTGGTGCTTGTCATTTTCCTGTTCCTGGGTAGCTGGCGCGCGACGCTCATTCCGGCGATCACCGTGCCGATCTGCCTGCTGGCGACCTTTGCCGTGCTCTGGCTCCTGGGCTTTTCGATTAACTTGCTGACGCTTCTTGCGCTGGTGCTTGCCATCGGGCTTGTCGTCGATGACGCAATTGTGGTGCTTGAAAATGTCTACCACCGGATCGAACAGGGCGAACCGCCACTGGTTGCCGCGGTCAAAGGCACGCAGCAGGTCGCGTTCGCCGTGGTCTCGACGACCATTGTGGTCTGCGCGGTGTTCGTGCCGGTGATGTTTCTGGCCGGACAGACCGGATTGCTGTTCCGCGAACTGGCCGCAGCGATGATCGCGGCCGTCGCCTTTTCCGGCTTTGTCGCGCTCAGCCTGGTACCGATGCTGTGTTCGAAACTGCTCAGGAATGAAGAGCGCGGAAGGCTGACCCGCTGGGTCGATGACCGTTTCCAACGGGTCGAGAACAGCTACGCAAGCTTGCTCGGGCGCGTTATTGCGAAGCCCTTATTCACCATGCTGGGAATCGCCGCGTTTCTCGGGATCAGCGGTCTGCTGTTTACGATGCTGCAATCCGAACTCGTTCCTGCCGAAGATGTCGGCATCCTTAGCGCTAACGTTGCAGCCCCCGAAGGCACCGGTTACGCGGCGATGGACAAATATATGCTGGAAGCGTCGAAGCCGATGCTGGGCTTGCTCGAAAAGGGCACCGTTCGCTCGATCATCCAGCGCACCCCTGGAGGTTTTTCGGCAAGCGACGATTTCAACGGCGGCACATTCATTGTTTTCCTGAAACCGTGGGAAGAACGGACCGAAAAGACCGAGGATGTGGTTCGACAGGTCAACAAGATATTGGCGGATCTGCCAGCGGTTCGCGGCAACGCGACGGCACGGTCGTCGATCGGGCGGGGCCGCGGGCAACCGGTGAATTTTGTCATTGCCGGCTCGAGCTATGAAGGCCTCAAAGCGGCCCGCGACCGGATATTGGCGGCGGCGGGCGATAATCCCGGGATCGTCAATCTTGACTCGGACTATAAGGAATCGAAACCGCAGATCCGGATCGACGTCGATACCCAGCGCGCGGGCGACCTCGGCGTGTCGGTCGATGCCGTGAGCCAGGCGCTGCAATCGCTGCTGGGGTCGCGGCGGGTATCGACCTATGTCGACCGCGGCGAGGAATATCGCGTGATCGTGCAGGCCGATGCCGAAGACCGCGCCTCGCCCGAGAATCTCGCCGCAATCCAGGTGCGCGGCCGCGACGGGGCGTTGGTGTCGCTGGCCAATCTGGTCAGGATCAGCGAATCCGCCGGAGCGCGCGATTTGGGCCGCTACAATAAACTGCGCGCGATTACATTGTCAGGCGGCCTCGCCCCCGGCTACACGATGGGCGAGGCGCTGGCCTTCATGGAAGAACAGGCGGCAAGCGCGCCCGAAGTCCTGGCAATCGGCTATCGCGGTGAAAGTCAGGCGTTCAAGGAAACCGGAGGCTCGATACTGCTGGTATTCTTCCTCACCATCATCCTCGTGTATCTGGTGTTGGCGGCTCAGTTCGAAAGTTTTGTCCATCCGGCAACGATCATCACCACGGTTCCGCTGGCGGTTGGCGGCGGAATCATCGGGCTGGCCCTCACCGGAATGACACTCAACCTATACAGCCAGATTGGCGTCGTCATGCTGGTCGGGCTAGCGGCGAAAAACGGCATATTGATCGTCGAATTCGCGAACCAGTTGCGAGACGAGGGTAAGGAAATCCTCGAAGCGATCCAGCAGGCCGCCACCCGCCGTTTGCGACCGATATTGATGACCTCCATCGCCACCGTCTTCGGCGCAGTGCCGCTGGCGATTGCCGGTGGCGCAGGAGGGGCGGCACGGTCGGCGATCGGCGTGGTCATCGTCTTCGGCGTGACGCTGGCCACAATAATCACGCTCGTGTTGATCCCAATCGTCTATTCGCGGCTGGCGCGTTATACCGGCTCGCCTGAGGACGTATCACGCAAGCTCAAGGCGCAGATGGACGCTGAATGAAATCGGCGCTTGCGCCGATAATGATTTGGATTAGGTCCAGCCTTGGGCTGGGGGCGCGAGTTGAGGGCAATATTGTCGGCTGAAGAAGACAGGAGAAGGCATGATCAAGACACAAAAATTGGCAGGCGTGATTGCGTTATCAGCTTTGGCGGCGGCCTGTTCTGGCGGCGGATCCAAAAACGAGGAACCGGCTGAAACGGTGGAAGCGGATGCTCCTGCCGCAGCTGCTTCTCCGGCCGACCCTCCTCCGGCAGCAGACATCACGACGCTGGACGGGGTTGCGCTGGCAAGCCTGACCGGCGATGCTGCTGCGGGCAAAACGGTCTTTGCACAGTGCCGGACCTGTCATGTGACCGATGCCGGTGTGAACAAGATCGGCCCCTCGCTGGGTGGCATCATCGGGCGCAAAGCCGGAACGGTTGCTGGCTATACTTATTCACCGGCGAATGCCGGCATCGGTTTGACCTGGACGAAGGAAAAGCTGTTCCAGTTTCTGGAGAAGCCGCAACGGGTCATCCCGAAAACCAGGATGATTTTTGCGGGGATTCCCGATGCACAAAAACGCGCAGACCTGATCGCTTATCTGGAGAAACCGGAGTGATGCCCCTCTAGGCTGCCTTTAGCCGACCGATGGGCAGGCCTTCGGTTTCCAGCGTGGCAAGGTCGAGCGTTTCCGACGCACGGTCAATATTCAGCCCGACCACTGTCCCGTCCGCGCCGATATCGGCGTTGAGCCCATCAGCAATCTCGCGCGCCTCGCTCGATAACACAAATGATCGCTTGCCTTCGAAGCAGATAGCGCTTGCAATGTAGGACTTGGTCTGGGAGGCTCGCTGGCCCCACCTTCGTCCTTCGACAAGCTCAGGACTTCGGCGGGCAAGCATCGCCAACCGCCCCTCTGGCTGATCCGGGGTTCGCCAAACAGCCATCTGCATCATGCGAAAACTTCGTCGCAGCTTCGCGCAACTTCGGCCAACGCATAACCGCCGAAAACGCCCTTTAAAGCGACAAAGGAGACAGTAAGAATGCCCGTCGCGGTCGCTTTTGTCGCTTTAAGGAAAGTGGTGCCGCCTATAGGATTCGAACCTACGACCCCCGCATTACGAATGCGATGCTCTACCAACTGAGCTAAGGCGGCCTGAACCGAGCGCATAGCCATCCGCCGCGGCAAACTCAAGCATCGTTTGCCGCTCACAAAAATGCCCCCGCGATACGCAGCCGCTAAAGTCTTCGCCCGCCGCGCCGTTTAGACGGGCGAAGGATATTAACCCCATGCAATCCCGAGCCCGCCCCGTGCCCGCAAACCGGCATTACCAGCAGATCGAAGCGGCCAGCCGTGCCGGAGGTTCCGGCCAGCACGCTCTGGTCGCGCTGATTTATGAAGAGCTGCTGCGCTCGCTCGACGTCGTGATCGCGGCCGCTGGCGAAGATACAGACGTCGCCAGCGACGTTCATGTCGCCCGCGCGCGGTCGATATTGTCGGCGCTCGCGAACAGCCTCGACTTCGAAAATGGCGGCATGATCGCACCGGTTCTGGCCCGCATCTACCAAGCAACGGAAGACGAACTGGCCGGAGGCGTTGCCGACCGCGAAAAACTGTTGGAATGCCGTACCGCGTTCAGCGCTATCGCTTATTCCTGGACAGCCCTAGCTGCCATTTAGAACCCAGCCGATGCTGATCTGGGTCGAGGCCAACGGGACATCCAGCCGCGCCTCGCTGAAATCGACTTTGGCACCAGGCGCAAGCGAGCGAACCTTGGCGCGCATTTTCCAGCTGTAGACCGGCCTACCGCCAGCGTCCTTCAACGTCACCAGCATTTCGGGCACATTCTGGGGGCTTGCGGTCGGATTGACAATGCTGCCGCTGGCAATGAAGAACGGCGTACCGTCGGCGCGCTCGTTGAGTTCGAGGTTCTGGCTCAGCACGATCTTCAGATCGGGCTCCTGCGTCGAGGTCAGGAAATTGACGGCCGGAATACCGAAATACCAGACCGCAGCACCAGAACCGGCGACAAGCACGGCGAAGGCGACCGCGGCCATCGTCCATAATTTGGCCGGATTGCGGCGAGGCTTGAACGGCGGTTCGTGGGCAAAATGGCTCTGCGGCGCGACATCGTCGAAGTAGGATGTGGGCGCAACCGCCGGCTGCGCGACGAAGGTCGGGGTCGGTTCGTCGTCGAAGCGGGTGAAGCTTGGCTGGACCGGGGGCTCGACGACAGGAGGCGGGGCAACGGGCTCGGGCTCAACGGCCGGTTCGGAAACGGTAGCCGTGGCAACAGGCGGCGCGGCGACGGGCGGCGCAGCAATCGGAGGAGCCGGTGGAACGACCGGAATAGCTCCGCCCTGAAACCAGCTATGTTTACAATTCGCGCAGCGCACCGTGCGGCCATCCATGCCGATAGCAGCATCGGGGACGACATAACGGGTGCGGCAGGAGGGGCATACGAGCAGCATTGCCGTCCATAAACATCAGCAGCCAGCGAGTTGCAACCATGTTGTCATAAATTGCTGTGGACGGCAGCGGCGACCGGGACCGATTGTGGTTAGCGAACCGCTAAATCTCTTTGCGCCTGCGAGCGATTGTGTCATTTGATACGCCAAATGCAAAGCGTTGTAGAATTTGACAATGTGGGGCTGCGCTACGGCACCGGTGCGGAAACGCTTTCGGATCTGAGCTTTACGCTTTATCCCGGCAGCTTCTATTTCCTGACCGGTGCATCGGGTGCGGGCAAGACCTCGCTGCTGAAGCTGCTTTATCTGGCCCATCGCCCTAGCCGCGGCGCGATCCGGATGTTCGGTAACGATAGCATCACCTTGCCGCGCGACCGCTTGCCGGGGTTTCGCCGCAGGATCGGCGTTGTATTCCAGGATTTCCGCTTGGTCCCGCATTTGTCTGCCTTCGACAATATCGCATTGCCGCTGCGGATTGCGGGGATTCAGGAGAAAGACCTGAGAGGCCCGGTAACCGAAATGCTGGCGTGGATCGGCCTCACCGAACGCGCCGATGCTCGGCCAGCAACGCTGTCGGGCGGTGAACAGCAGCGCGTTGCCATCGCGCGCGCGGTCATAGGACGGCCCGAGATGCTGGTCGCAGACGAACCGACGGGGAACGTCGATCCCGACATGGCGCGGCGTTTGTTGCAGCTGTTTGCTGCGCTCAACAAGCTGGGCACCACCGTCATTGTCGCCACCCACGATATCCATTTGCTACAAGAGATCGAGGGCGCGCAGATGATGCGGCTCGACAAGGGAAGGCTGTCGGACCCGACCGGTTCATTAAAGCACCCGCCGCGGCCCTTGGTCCTCAGGAACTGACCGGTGTTACTGGATTTCGCGCTCCCCGAACATGATCGCAAACTGATCCCCGAGGGCCGGGTTTCGGGACCGATGCCGTGGGTGATTGCGATCATGTTGTTCCTGACGTTGCTGGTCGCTGCTGCCGGACTGACGCTGGCTTACGCGGCGCGGCAGGGCGGCGACGATCTGGCGCAGCGGGTGACTATCCAGATTATTGAGGCAGACCCGACCGCTCGCGCCGCCCAGCGCGTTGCTGTCGCCAGGAGACTGCGCTCGGTGACCGGGGTAATGGAGGTCAAGCCGGTACCCGATGCCGAGGTCCGCAATTTGCTCGAGCCGTGGTTGGGCACAGATATCGTCGATGCCGACATTGCGGTACCTGCCTTGGTCGATATCCGGCTGAGTGGTGTGCCGAATGAGGCGGTGCTCGAACGGATCGAGCAGATTGTCCGCTCCGATGCGCCCAACGTTAGAATAGACTCGCACAGCAGCTGGATGGCGCCATTTTTCCAGCTGATGTCGACTTTGGTCTGGCTGGCGGCCGGCGTTCTGTTCCTGCTTGTGCTGGCCACTTCGGCGGTGGTCATCCTCGCGGTCAGGAGCGCGCTCAACACCCACCGCGACACCATCCAGATCATGCACATGATGGGCGGCACCGATATACAGGTAGCACGGCTGTTCCAGCGGCGGGTCGCGCTTGATGCATTGCTCGGCGGCGTGGTCGGCTTCGGAGCGGCGGCGGCGGTTATCATGCTGCTTGGCGGGCGGTTGGCGGCGGTTGAGCCAGGGTTGCTCGCCGGCGCGGTCTTCCCCTGGTACGGCTGGTTGCTGCTCGCGCTTATTCCGCTTGCGGTGACGGGGCTCGCTATGCTTATGGCCCGCTGGACGGTCATTTCGGCGCTCAAGAAGATATTATGATCAGACGTATATTGTCATTTGTTCTGCTCGCCTGGGCGCTGGGCTTTGCCTGGTTCGCTTTGCTGTTGCCACAGCCTGCCGAACTGGCGAAAACCGACGCGGTCGTCGTCCTGACCGGCGGTGCGCAGCGGATCGACCGGGGGTTGGCCATACTCGAAGCCGGTAAAGCGAAGCGGATGCTGATTTCTGGTGTCGACCGCGATGTCAAACCGTTCGAGCTGGCGGTGCAGTATAAGCGCCCGATGACCGAATTCGAATGCTGCATCGACCTCGGTTTCCAGTCGGTCGATACCCGCTCGAACGCTCTCGAAACCGCGCGGTGGGCGGTAAAGCACCACGTCAAGACATTGCGACTGGTGACGCATGACTGGCATATGCGGCGCGCCCGCTTCGAGCTGGACCGTGCCTTGCCCGCCACGATCATGGTAACCAGCGACGCGGTGTCGACCAAGCCTCCCTTGCGGATATTGCTCACTGAATATAACAAATACTGGCTTCGTCTGGTCGCCGCGCTGATCGGGATCTGAGCGATGTTTATGCCCGTCCGCTCCGTGCTGTATATCCTGATTTTCTTTGGCGGGTCGCTATTCCACGCAGTCACTGCCTTTTTCGGCAGCCTGGTTTCGCCGCCATTGATGCGGTGGGCGGTGCGCGGGTGGAGCAGATACCAATATTTCTGCGCGCATTGGATATTGGGAGTCGAGGTGCGGGTTGACGGTTCGCTGCTCGACCGGCCCGTGCTGTATGCAATCAAGCATGAAAGCATGTTCGAGACCATCGACATGCCTAGGCAGTTTGCGCGGCCATCGGTGGTCGCAAAAAGGCAATTGTTCGATATCCCTTTCTGGGGGAAAGCGGCGCTTGCTTACGGCATGATCCCGGTGGATCGCGATGGCGGTGCCAAAGCGCTCCGCGATATGCTGACGCGGTCGAGGGCGCTACTCGCGGATGGCCGCCCGATCATCATCTTTCCCGAAGGCACCCGCGTGGTTCGAGGTCAGCAACCGCCCCTGCAATCGGGCTTTGCGGGGCTTTACAAGATGCTGGGGGTGCCGGTAGTTCCGGTCGCGGTCGATAGCGGCAAGGTCATGCCACGCGAAAGCTGGATGAAGCGTAAGGGTGTCATCACCTACAAGGTCGGCGAGGAAATTCCTGCCGGTCTGCCGCGTGCCGAGGTCGAAAAACGCGTTCACGCCGTGATAAATGCCTTAAACGACTAATGTTTCCGTCCGAAGTCCGGCGCATCGTCGTCCTGCCCCTGCTCGACAATCGAGCGACGGATGTTGCGGGTGCGGCTGAACAGTTCTTCCAGTTCCTCCCCCTTGTCCCAGCGGATGGCGCGTTGCAGCGCCGACAAATCTTCCGAAAAGCGTTGTAGCATTTCCAATACCGCTTCCTTGTTCGACAGAAACACGTCGCGCCACATCACGGGGTCTGACGCCGCAATGCGGGTGAAGTCGCGGAAGCCGCCAGCCGAATATTTGATCACCTCGGATTGAGTCACACCCTCCAGATCGCTGGCGGTGCCGACGATGGTGTAGGCGATAAGATGCGGCAAATGGCTGGTAACCGCGAGCACCAGATCATGATGCCGCGCGTCCATGATTTCGATATCGGCCCCCAAATTCTGCCAGAATATCTTCAACCGCTCGACCGCAATTTCGGGCGCGCCCTCGGGCGGAGTCAATATGCACCAGCGCCCTTGGAACAGAGTGGCAAAGCCCGCATCCGGGCCGCTTTTTTCTGTGCCTGCGACGGGATGCGCCGGAATGATTGTCGCTCCCGGCAAGGCCGCCGCCAGTGCCTCGGCGACGCTTTGCTTGCACGAGCCGACGTCGCTGACGATGGCGTCGCTAGGCAGGTCATCGGCAATCGCTTCGCCGACCGCGCCCATGACACCCACGGGAACACACAGCATTACCAGATCGGCGTCGATGACCGCGCTACCGGGCTGGTCCGTCACATCGTCGCAGAATCCCAGAGCAACGGCGCGCGTGCGGACGTCAGCATCGGCGTCATAGCCGGTAACCCTGACGCCGGGCATGTTTGCCTTGATCGCGCGTGCCACCGAGGAGCCGATAAGGCCAAGACCGATAATGCTGACACGCGCAAAGGGGATCATCCGCTATGCCGTTCAAGTATAGACCGCAGGGCCGTCATCACGCCGCGATTTTCTTCGGCCGTGCCGATGGTAATGCGCAAGCCATTGCCAAGTCCCTGCCCCGGCAACCAGCGGACGATATAGCCCTCGTCCATCAACGCACAGTAAGCTGTCTCGGCGCTGCAAGGGCCGTCGAAAATGATCATCAGGAAGTTTGCCCAAGACGGCACCGCGCGCAGCCCGTGGTTCGACAGCGAAGCGATTTCCGCGGCCATCCAGTCGCGCCATTCAAGATTATGCGCCCGGCTATCGGCAACGAACTGCTTGTCCGCCAGCGCCGCTATCGCCGCCGCCTGCCCCGCCGCAGTTACGTTGAAAGGCGCGCGAATCCGGTTGAGCGTTGCGATCAGCCCGGGCTGGCCATAGGCCCAGCCAATGCGCTCGGCGGCCAGACCGTAAATCTTCGAAAAGGTGCGGGTGATGAGGACATTGTCATGGTTGCGCGCCAGATCGAACGCCGCTGCGCCGTCGCTTTCGAGATATTCGCCATAAGCCTGATCGAGCACGAGAATACAGTCCGAAGGCAGTCCGGCATGAAGCCGCCCGATTTCGCCGTCGTCCGAATATGTCCCCGTCGGATTGTTCGGATTGGCGATAAAAACGACGCGGGTTTTTGCGTTCACCAGCGCCAGCAGCGCATCGACATCGGTGCCGTAATCGCTGTCGGGTGCTACCACGACGTCGGCGGCGCATTTGCGCGCGGCGATATCGTACACCGAAAAGCCGTATCGGACATAGACGATCTCGTCACCCGGCCCGCCATAACCAAGCGCAATCAGGTTCAGCAGCTCGTCCGAACCGGTGCCGCAGACAATCTGGTCGACTTCGAGGTCGAAATGGCCGCCAAGCGCTTCGCGAAGCGCATTGCTCGCCGGATCGGGATAGCGTGCAAGCGTGGCTTGCGCTGCGACCATAGCCTCGGTCGCGTGTGGACTGCACCCGAGCGGGTTTTCATTTGCGGAGAGTTTGATGAGGACACGTCCGTCGTCGCCCTTGGCTTTGCCAGGCGTGTAGGCGTTGATGGCGTCGATCCAGGGTTTGGCTTGCGGAGAGTTCATGGCGGCGGCCATAGCGGGGGGAAAGCAGCAGCGCAACGCCTGCAAACTGACTGGCAGGTGACGCCGGTGCCATAGCATTTTTTGTAAAAAAGGCACAAAGGCACAAAGGCACAAAGGCGCAAAGAGGCTAGTCATTCGCCGCGAAGCCGCTTTGAACTCGCGCTGACAGAAATGAAAAATGCTGCCGCCTGCATCAGGCACAGTCCCTTTGCGCCTTTGTGCCTTTGCGCCTTTTTTACAAAAGCATTCCAAACCCGCCGCTGGGCAATAAGCTATTGTTTCGGGCCATTCCGCTGATATGGCGTTGCTATGGATGGGGACAATCGCTTCGGATTGGATAGGAAAATACGCCTGCTCGGGCCGGTAAAGCTCGACAGCGGGGCCGAGTTTGCGCCCGTCGATTTCGCCTATGAAACCTACGGCCAGCTCAACGCCGACAAATCCAATGCTATCCTCATTTGCCACGCGTTGACCGGCGATCAATATGTCGCCTCGAAGCATCCGGTGACTGGCAAGGACGGCTGGTGGACAAGAATGGTCGGTGCGGGACAACCGATCGACCCGGTGCGACACTGCATCATTAGCATCAACGTCATGGGTAGCTGTATGGGATCGTCGGGTCCGGCAAGCATCGACCCGTCGACCGGCGGCGCTTATGGCATGGAATTTCCGGTTATCACGATTTCCGATATGGTGCGCGCGCAGGCGATATTGCTCGAATATCTCGGAATCGAGACGCTGGCGGCGGTCGTCGGCGGTTCGATGGGCGGGATGCAGGCGCTCGCATGGGCATCGCTCTTTCCCGACCGCGTCCGCTCCGCCGTGGTCATCGCCTCGACCGCGCGCCATTCGGCACAGAATATCGCTTTTCACGAGGTCGGGCGTCAGGCAATCATGGCCGATCCGCGCTGGAACAACGGCGCTTATTATGGGCGCGAGGCTCCTGCTTCGGGGCTGGCGGTGGCCCGGATGGCGGCACATATCACCTATCTGTCCGAGGCTGGTTTGACCGAAAAATTCGGGAGGCGCTTGCAGGACCGCGCCGATGGAACAAAGGGTGCGAAAAGCTTCGGTTTCGATGCCGATTTTCAGGTCGAGAGCTATTTGCGTTATCAGGGGCTAAGTTTCGTCGACCGCTTCGATGCCAACAGCTATCTCTACATCACCCGCGCGATGGACTATTTCGACTTGGCCGAAGCGCATGATGGTGTTCTCGCCAAAGCCTTTGCCGGAGCCAAGGCGCGCTTTTGTTTAATCAGTTTCGACAGCGACTGGCTCTATCCGACATCGGAATCGCGTCGGGTGGTTCATGCGCTCAATGCAGCGGGGGCTGCCGCTAGCTTTGTCGAACTGTCGAGCCCGTTCGGCCATGACAGTTTCCTTCTCGAAGCGCCCGAAATGAACCGCATAGTTGACGGGTTCCTTCGAGCCGGAGAAAGATGATGGTTCACGCCCTTCGACTGCCTGCCAAGGCAGGCGCTCAGGATAAACTTGCCAACGGCAAGATGCGGAGACGCGGAGAATTAAGGGCGCTCTTGGCGCGCAGTGCCAACATATTTTCGGTCCGCGTCTCCGCGCCTCCCAGTGAACAAAAATTTTGGAAGCCTTCATGACCGCGCTTCGACCAGATCTCGCGATCATCGCGCGCAATGTCCGCGAAGGATCACGGATTTTGGATATCGGCTGCGGCGATGGCCAGCTGATGGCGGCGTTGCGCGATCACAAACATGTCGATGCACGCGGGCTTGAGATTGACCCGGTCAACGTAGCGACCGCCGTCGCGCGCGGACTTTCGGTGGTGCAGGGTGACGCCGATACCGATCTGGCCGATTATCCCGATGGCAGTTTCGATTATGCGATATTGAGCCAGACGTTGCAGACCACGCACCGGCCTGATCTGGTGCTCGACCATCTGCTCCGTATCGGCCGTGAGGCGTTTGTGTCCTTTCCCAACTTCGCGCAGTGGCGAATCCGTTTCGCGCATATGTTCGGTGGGCAGATGCCGGTGACGAAGCAACTGCCGCACCGCTGGTACGACACGCCCAATATCCACCACGTCACCATCGACGATTTCCGTGCCTTCCTGAAAGACCGCAACGTCGTGGTCGAGGGACAATGGTTCCTGTCGGGCGACCGCCCCCGCAAGGAAGGCATGGCCAACCTGCTGGCCGAACACGCCGTGTTTCTGCTGCGGCGGAGATAGCGGATACCCCAAAACGGACGATATTACCCCGAAATTCCGTGGATTTGACAACCGCTTGCTCCATAATGGAGACGTCATGACGCATCCGCACGGACGTTAGGATATTGTTTACCGTCTTCGCCAAGACCAGCTTTCGACAACGACCGACGGACGGGAAATCGAGATGGGCGTGGCGACATTGAAGGCCGGAACAGGACCGGCTGCTATCGAAGAAATGCTTATCGGCGACAGCGCCGAAATGGCAGCGCTGCGCCACATGATTGCGCGCGTCGCCCGCTCGTCCGCATCGGTGATGATCGGCGGGGCTTCGGGCTCGGGCAAAGAGGTCGTCGCTCGCGCCATCCATGCCGCCAGCGCGCGTTCGGGCAAACCCTATGTCGCCCTCAATTGCGGTGCCATTCCGACCGAATTGATCGAATCCGAACTGTTCGGCCACGAACGCGGTGCCTTTACCGGCGCCCAGACGCGGCGCACCGGCCATTTCGAAAATGCCGATACGGGTACGCTGTTTCTCGACGAAATCGGCGACATGCGCTTCGACATGCAGGTTAAGCTGCTGCGCGTGCTCGAGGACGGCATCGTCTCGCCAGTCGGCAGCAATAGCACATTACCGGTCGATGTCCGCATCCTCTGCGCCACCAACCAGAATATCGAGCAGGCGATTGCCGAGGGCCGTTTCCGCGAGGACCTGTTCTTTCGCCTGGGCGTCGTTCTGATCCACGTGCCGGACCTCGCCTCGCGTGCCGTCGATATCCCGGCGTTGATCGCGCATTTCCAGCACGGCAAGCGCGCTGGCTCGATTTGCCGCTTCGACGCTTCGGCCATGCGGCGGATGATGGCGCATGGCTGGCCCGGCAATGTCCGCGAACTGCGCAACCTCGTCGAGCGGGGCGGGGTGCTGTTCGGCGGCGAGACATTGGACGCAGAAGGTGTCGATCAACTGCTCGGCTATCCAACGCCCAGGGCGTTGCCCGTAAAACTATCCGAACCATTCGACCGGCCGATTGACTTGAAAGCACAGGTCGAACGTATGGAACTCGACCGTATCCGCGTCGCGCTCCAAAGCGCGGAAGGTGTTATTTCCGAAGCAGCGCGGATGCTGACGCTGAAACGCACGACGCTCATCGAAAAAATGCGCAAATACGGGGTCGAGCGGCTGGCCTAAAAGAATTCGACCATCGGCACCGAATCGCGCTGCCGGTACTGCCGGTCGGTTTTGGCGTCCGCTAGCGATATCGGCGTCACTTCGACCGGTTCGGCCCGGATTATAGTCACCGTTGCAACCGCAGCCCGGCTGACCTGCGTACGCGCCGCCGGGGCGTCGGACGCGACCGGAGCGGCAGCAAGCAACAATGGGAGCAGCGCGATCATTGCCAAGAGTTAACGCCGCGTTTACCAGTTCGCACAAGGCAGATTCGGGGTTAATGAAGGCTGCATCGTCCTTCAAATACGGCTGCCAGCCGATTTCCTTTAGTATTGTGCCGTAATGCGACAATAGCGGCGCGGAACGTGAACCGACAAAGGCGTTGCGTGGCCACATCCGCTTTGCTAGGGGCGCTCTCCTACCTGTCTAGGCGCGTGCGGCCATGGCGGAATTGGTAGACGCGCAACGTTGAGGTCGTTGTGGGCGAAAGCCCGTGGAAGTTCGAGTCTTCTTGGCCGCACCAGACAGTCTCCGGATAACCTCGACTATTCGGGCTTCTTGATCTGTCAGCTTGAAACCCCGCAATTCTGCGCGATCTTGACCCTTTGATATTTTGCGTGAGGCAGGAGACGCGGCGCTGGGTGGTTCATCAGGCCATTATAATGGCGATTGTATACTTTGCAAACACAGCGTCGAATCGCTATTCCTC
>CAZQBS010000019.1:0-51858 GCA_964591835.1 uncultured Sphingorhabdus sp.
GTTCCGGCACGCGGCACCGACGATCATATCCGCTATCTCGAATGGCTACATTTTGCCGAAGGGTCGGCGATGACCCCAATCCTGCTCAACCTTTACACCTCGCGGCTGGGCGAGGGCGGCGCGCCGCTTCGCCCGCGTATCGACCAGCAACTGCAAAGCCATTTCCAGTATATGGAGGACAGCCTGCTGCCATCTGGATATTTCGTCGGCGACGGCCTGACCGGTGCAGACATCATGCTCAGCTTCCCGGCCGAGGCCGCTGTCAAAATGGGCAATGCCGCCGATAAACCTAAACTCACCGCCTATGTCGCCGCGATCCACGCCCGCCCTGCTTATCAGGCCGCGCTCCAAAAAGGGGGACCTTATGCTTATGCGTGATCGGTAAGGCTAATCGTCACAACCGGCTTGCGGGGCGCTTCACCGTCGCCTAAGTCGCTGGCATTATGACCTCGACCAACGATATCCGCCGCGCATTTCTCGACCACTTTGCAGGCGCTGGCCACGACGTGGTGCAATCTGCGCCGCTGGTGCCGTATAACGACCCGACCTTGATGTTCGTCAATGCGGGTATGGTGCCGTTCAAGAACGTCTTCACCGGTCTTGAGAGTCGAGCCAACCCGCGTGCGACGTCGAGCCAGAAATGCGTCCGCGCCGGGGGCAAGCATAACGATCTCGACAATGTCGGCTACACTGCGCGGCACCACACGTTTTTCGAGATGCTCGGCAATTTCTCGTTCGGCGATTATTTCAAGGACCAGGCGATTTCGCACGCTTGGAACTTGCTCACCAGGACGTGGGGCTTGGACCCCAGCCGTCTAACCGTCACCGTCTATCACACCGACGATGAAGCGTTCGACCTGTGGCGCAAGATTGCTGGGCTCCCCGAAGAGCGCATCATTCGAATCGCCACCGACGATAATTTCTGGTCGATGGGCGAAACCGGTCCATGCGGTCCGTGCAGCGAGATATTCTACGACCATGGCGACCATATTTTCGGCGGACCTCCGGGCAGCCCCGATGAAGACGGCGACCGCTTTGTCGAAATCTGGAACCTCGTGTTCATGCAGTATGAACGGCATGATGACGGCAGCCAGACCAACCTGCCCAAGCCGTCGATCGACACCGGCATGGGGCTTGAGCGGATCGCGGCTGTCTTGCAGGGCGTCCACGACAATTACGACACTGACACCTTCCGTGCTCTGATTTCGGCGTCTGGAGAGCTGACGCACACCAAAGCGGAAGGTGAGCAGATGGCGAGCCACCGGGTCATCGCCGACCATCTTCGCTCGACCAGTTTCCTGATCGCCGACGGGGTTTTGCCGTCGAATGAGGGCCGCGGTTATGTGCTCCGCCGGATCATGCGGCGCGCGATGCGGCACGCGCATATCTTGGGGGCGAAAGACCCGCTGATGCACCGTCTGGTTGGCAGCCTGACCGCAGAAATGGGCGCTGCGTTCCCTGAATTGCTGCGTGCGCAGCCGCTGATCGAGGAAACGCTGAAACAGGAAGAAACCCAGTTCCGCCGGACGCTCGACAAGGGATTGAAGCTACTCGACGAGGCAACCGCAGGGATGGCAACGGGCGCGACGCTCGCTGGCGAGACCGCGTTCAAGCTCTATGACACATTCGGCTTCCCCTATGACCTGACCGAAGACGCGCTGCGCACCAAAGGCTTCGGCGTCGACCGCGCCGGCTTCGACGCAGCGATGGATCAGCAGAAGGCGATGGCACGGGCGGCGTGGAAAGGCTCAGGCGCGAAGGCTTCCGACGACGTCTGGTTCGACATCGCCGAACGCGTGGGTTCGACCGAATTCACCGGCTACACCGCAACCGAAGGCGAAGGCCAGGTGGTAGCGCTGGTCAATGACGGCATCGAGGTTCAGTCCGCCGTCGCCAGCGACACCGTGACCGTGATCACCAACCAGACGCCGTTTTACGGTGAAAGCGGCGGCCAGATGGGCGATGCCGGGACGATCAGCGGTGCCAACATGCGCGGGCAAGTGACCGATACCGCTAAGCCGCTCGGTCGGCTGCACGCACATCAGGTCACGCTGGAAAGCGGCGAGATCAAGGTCGGCGATGTTGTGGTGCTGAAGATCGACGTTGCACGCCGCGATGCCGTGCGCGCCAACCATAGCGCCACGCATTTGCTTCACGCGGCGTTGCGCAACCGGCTTGGCGGCCATGTCAGCCAGAAGGGCAGCCTCGTTGCGCCTGATCGTTTCCGCTTTGACTTCTCGCACAACAAGGCGTTGAGCGCGGAAGAGATCGCCTTGGTCGAAGCCGATGTGAATGCGCAAATCCGCGGCAACCAGTCGGTAACGACGCGGCTGATGACCCCGGACGATGCGGTTGCGGCGGGCGCGCTGGCGCTATTCGGCGAAAAATATGGCGACGAGGTCCGAGTGTTGTCGATGGGCAAGGGCGACGCCGCCAGCTACTCGGTGGAACTGTGCGGCGGGACTCATGTGGGCGCATTGGGTGATATAGGCCTGCTCACCATCGTTTCCGAAGGTGCTGTTGCTAGCGGTATTCGCCGGATTGAGGCGCTGACCGGAGAGGCCGCCCGCTTGTGGCTAACCGGTCGCGATCAGCAGTTGAAGGACGTTGCTTCGCTGCTCAAGACCGGCATCGACGATGTAGCCGCGCGCGTCGAAACATTGATGGCCGAACGCAAACGGCTTGAGAAAGAATTGTCGGATGCCAAGACTGCGCTTGCCATGGCCGGCGGAGGCGGAGGAGCCAAGGCTGAGGTCGAAATGCTCGGCGCCACCGCTTTCATCGGTCAGGTCATCAGCGGTATCGAGCCCAAGATGCTGCGTGGTCTGGCCGACGAGCAGATGAAAAATATCGACAGTGGTGTCGTCGCAATCGTTGCGGCCAATGATGGCAGCAACACCGTCGTGGTCAGCGTTTCGCCTGACTTGCTGGCCACGGCAAATGCGCCTGACCTTGTCCGTGCTGCAACCGCAGCGATGGGCGGGCAGGGCGGCGGCGGTCGTCCGGAAATGGCGCAGGGCGGCGGTCCGGCCGGGGCAGAGCAAGCGCAGGCCGCACTTGATGCGATCAGGGCTGCGCTCGCCGCCTAGGTAGTCAGTTTCAACTTAGGCGCCTGCGTCAGCCCGCCTGCTTCCTTGATCTGGCGGCGGAACTCGTCGCGCTTTTCGTGGATTGACGCGATCACCGGTCCCATCGGGACGCCTAGATCGACCAGCACCGCTTCTGACAATTGAAGCGAGCTTTCCAGCGTTTCGGGAACCGCGTCGGTGGCACCTGCCTGATAGAGTCGCGCGGCGTGATCGGCATCGCGGGCGCGGGCGACAATCGTGATATCGGGCAACCATCCGCGCACGCGCTTGACGATATGTTCGGCGAGAACAGGCTGGTCCATTGTCAGGATCAATGCCTTGGCATGGCCGAGGCTCAGCTTGTCCAGCGTCTCGGGCCGCGAGATGTCCCCGAATATAACTTTATAGCCCTCGCGCCGCGCGCCCGCGACCGCGTCAATATTCGATTCGACCGCGATATAGGGCTGGTTGTGCGTGGCAAGCATATCGGCAATCAGCCGACCGACACGACCGAAGCCGATTACCACTGTCCTTGGCTCCGTTGACGGATCTTGTTCGTGCACTTCATCATCGCTTTCGCGCAGCTCGATCCGGCGCGACATATCGTGGCCTACGCGCGCGAGTATCGGTGTGATGGTTAGGCCGATGGCGGTCGCCACCTGCCAGAAATTGATGGTGGCGGCATCGATGATCGCAGCCGCGCCGGCGGCCCCCAGAACTATGAGTGTTGTTTCGGATGGGCTCGCCATCATAACGCCGGTTTCGGTCGCGGTGCCCGTGCGCGCGCCGTTCAGCTTGAGCAGGCCCGCCGTCACCAATGCCTTCACGAGCACGACGCCGGTGACCGCCGCGATCAGCGCACCCCAGTTATCGGCAACATAACGCAGATCGATCTGCATCCCGATGCTTATCAGGAAAATCCCGAGCGCCAGCCCCTTGAACGGTGCGGTCATCACTTCGACCTCGTTGTGATAGTCAGTCTCGGCGATTAGCAGGCCCGCAATCAATGCCCCGACAATGGGCGAAAGACCGACGGCGCTGGTCACAAGGCTGGCGACGATGACAACCAGCAAGCTGACCGACACAAACAGTTCAGGACTCTTGGTTCGCGCGGCCTGACCGAACAGGCGTGGTAGCAGGAACCTCCCCAGAATAAGCATTCCTACGATGACCGCTGCGCCCTGCCACAATGTGGTCAGAACGGCGTCCCACCCGCCGTTTGCATTGGGAGCGAGCGCGCCCAGTACGAATATGATAGGGACGATTGCCAGATCTTCGAACAGCAACATGGCGAGCGCGGATTTACCCACTGCCGATTGTGTGCCCGAAATCGGCAACACCAGAGCGGTTGATGATAAAGCCAGCGCAATCCCGATTCCCGCCGCCGCAGTCCAGCCATAGCCGACCATCAACAGGCCAAGAGCAATAATCAATCCCGCACCAAGCAACTGCGCCGCGCCGACGCCGAAAACGAGTTGCCGCATTTTCCATAGGCGGCGGAACGACAGTTCCAGCCCGATGGAGAAGAGCAGCAAGATGATGCCATATTCGCCAATCGGGATCATCGCCTCGGGATCGGTGATGGTGAACCACTCGAGCACCGAATACTGGTTGACCAAAGCGCCCAGCCCGAACGGCCCGACCAATATGCCAACCAATATAAAGCCTATAATTGGCGTAATGCGGAACCGGGCAAAGGCGGGGATGACGATACCCGCCGCCCCCAATATCACGACAATGTCGCTAATGCCCTTAGTATCCAGTTCCGCTGCCATCGGTGTTCTTTTACGCACATGCAGCATGTGAAGGGAAGGGCGCGGGCAAAGAAAAAGCGCGGACATCGCTGCCCGCGCTTACATTTTTGTTCGGGCACGCAAAAGTTACTGCCAACTGCCCATTTTCGTTTCGAGATTGACGCGGACCTGTTCGAAGAACTGTTCGGTGGTCATCCATGCCTGTTGCGGTCCGATTAGGATCGCAAGATCTTTGGTCATGTGACCGTCTTCGACAGTCTGGATGCACACTTCTTCGAGCGTTTCGGCAAAGCGCGTTACTTCGGGCGTCTCGTCGAACTTGCCACGGAATTTGAGGCCGCCGGTCCATGCGAAGATCGAGGCAATCGGATTGGTGGATGTCGCCTTACCTTCCTGATGTTGGCGGAAATGGCGGGTGACCGTGCCGTGCGCTGCTTCGGCTTCGACCGTCTTGCCGTCGGGCGTCATCAGTATTGATGTCATCAGGCCGAGCGAACCGAAGCCCTGGGCGACTTGGTCCGACTGGACGTCGCCGTCGTAGTTCTTGCAGGCCCAGATGAACTTGCCCGACCATTTGAGCGCCGAGGCGACCATGTCGTCGATCAGGCGGTGTTCGTAGACGATGCCGAGCTCGGCAAATTTTGCCTTGAATTCGGTTTCGAAAACATCCTGGAAAATGTCTTTGAAGCGTCCGTCATAATATTTGAGGATCGTGTTTTTGGTCGACAGATAGACCGGCCATTCGCGGGTCACGCCATAGTTCAGCGAAGCGCGCGCGAAATCGCGGATCGAGTCGTCGAGATTGTACATTGCCATCGCGACACCCGATGACGGGAAGCGGAACACTTCCTCGTCGATGGTACGGCCGTCGTCGCCGTCCCATACCAGGCGTAAGGTACCTGGCCCGGGCACCAGATAATCGGTTGCTCGATATTGGTCGCCGAAAGCATGGCGGCCAATGACAATGGGGTCGGTCCAGCCTGGAATCAGGCGCGGCACATTCTGGATGACGATCGGTTCGCGAAAAACCACACCGCCGAGGATATTGCGGATCGTGCCGTTCGGCGATTTCCACATTTTCTTGAGGTCGAATTCTTCCACCCGCGCTTCATCTGGCGTGATCGTCGCGCATTTGACGCCGACGCCGTGTTCGCGGATCGCATTGGCCGATTCGACGGTCACCTTGTCATCCGTCTGATCGCGATATTCCATGCCAAGATCATAGTATTTCAGGTCGATATCGAGATAGGGCAGGATCAGCCGTTCGCGAATCCATTCCCAGATGATCCGGGTCATTTCGTCACCATCGAGTTCGACGACCGGGTTTTTGACCTTGATTTTTGCCATGGGCTTTCGGGCTTTCCGCTAGGGTTGATTGCTGTTGCTGCCGCGCCATAGCAATATCTGCCGTTAGTTCAACTGCTACAGACAACCCGCCGAGAACCTAAGGTAGCGGTTGTAACAACGCGATACTCCGACTAGTTAGGGCCGATGAGCAGACAAGAACTAACCAACCGGGGCACCGGGGTCGCAACATGGTCGTTTCCTCCAGTCCACCCGGAAGGACGTAAATTCGGGCTTATCGCGGGTGCGATTACACTGGTTTTCGCGTTCATGGCTTGGGAGACGCTTGCTTGGCCGATGCTGGGTGTCACTGCATGGACGCTGATGTTTTTCCGCGATCCGGCGCGAACGACGCCAACCGATGACCGTTTCGTCGTCGCGCCAGCCGATGGGTTGGTGACATTGATTGAGGTTGTGGCACCGCCTCCGGAATTGTGCGGGCCAGACGGCTTGGGCGATCAGCCGATGACGCGTGTCTCGATCTTCATGAGCGTGTTCGACGTTCACATCAACCGCACCCCCATTCGCGGGACGATCAAGCGCGTTGTTTATATTGCGGGCAAATTTCTCAATGCCGATCTCGATAAAGCGAGCGAGGAGAACGAGCGGCAGCATTTTCTGGTCGAGCGAAGCGACGGCGTTCGCATCGGCTTTACGCAAATTGCGGGGCTGGTCGCGCGCCGCATCGTCGCTTTTGTGAAAGAGGGCGATAGCGTTGCCAATGGCCAACGGGTCGGCCTCATCCGCTTTGGCAGCAGGGTCGATGTCTATTTGCCGCAGGGCACCTCGTCGCGCGTTATCAAGGGCCAGCGCTGCGTCGCGGGCGAAACGATATTGGCCGAGTTGGGCGTCGATCAAGATATGATCGCGGTAAACCATTGATGGATGATATCCGGTCGCGGCCCGGCATTTCGCTCAGGGCACTTGCACCAAATGCGGTGACCGCAATGGCGCTGTGCACAGGGCTTTCGGGCGTGTGGTTTGCATTGCAGGAACGCTGGGATGCAGCGCTGATTGCCGTTGTCGTTGCCGGCGTGCTTGACGCGATGGATGGCCGGATTGCGCGGCTGTTGAAAGGCGAAAGCCGCTTCGGCGCTGAACTCGATTCATTGTCGGACGTCATTGCCTTCGGCGCGACGCCAGCGCTCATCATGTTCAGCTGGGCGATGACCAATATGCCCCGGTTCGGGTGGACGATTTGTTTGTTCTTTGTTTTGTGCGCGGCGCTCAGGCTTGCGCGCTTCAACGCCCGGATCGACAATGACGACCAGCCGCACAAATCGGCGGGCTTCAACACTGGCGTGCCGTCGCCGGCGGGGGCAGGGCTGGCGTTGCTTCCGCTGACGATCTGGCTTGAGACGGGCGCCGAATGGGCGCGCGATTACCGCATTATAGGTCCGTGGATACTCATCATTGCCGTTCTGATGATTTCGAACGTCGCGACCTTTAGTTGGAGTTCGCTGAAGGTCCGGCCTGCATGGCGCTTTATCGCGTTGGCTGGTGTCGGACTGATGGCGGCGACCTTGATTGCTGCACCTTGGGTCGGACTGATTGTTGTCAGCCTTGTCTACGCCGCTCTGATCCCGCTGAGTGTATTTAGCTACGCGAGGGTCAAGCGGTTGCGGCGGGCTTCGGCACAAGCGGCTTGACGTAAGCGATAGCGGCTTTATGTTCGCACTTCGTTCTGGTTCGGGGTGTGTGAAATAATGGAATTGACAGTCGCCATCATGGCCATCGTCATCGCGCTTTTCAGCGGGATTGGCATTGGCTGGTGGATGGGCGGACGAAGTGCCAACGCCGGGGCCGATACAGCGACCAGTTTGCGGCAGATGCTCGAAGGTGTGACTGGCGAACGCGATGCTGCCCGCATCGAACTTGCTCGGATGGAAAGCGCGATAACCGAGCGGGAACGATCGTTCGACGAGCAGAAGGCAGCGCTGTCCGAAGCGAAAGAATTGTTGTCGGCGCAGTTTGGCGAGATCGGGCAGAAATTGCTTGGCGAGGCGCAGGCGGCGTTTTTGCAACGGGCCGATGAGCGGTTCAATCAGGCGGGTGACAAGAACGAAGAGCGACTTAAGCTGTTGCTCGCGCCCGTCGGTGACCGGTTGAAAGCCTATGAGGAACAGGTTGGCAAGATCGAGAAGGACCGGTCGGAGGCTTATGGCACTTTGACGAGCCTCATCGACCAAATGCGCACCGGTCAGGAACGCGTATCGACCGAAACTGCCAAACTGGTCAGCAGCCTTCGCAATGCGCCCAAGGCGCGCGGTCGCTGGGGTGAACAGCAGCTAAAAAACGTACTCGAAAGCTGCGGTCTGTCAGAGCATGTCGATTTCGTGACCGAAGCGAGCGTTAGCACCGAAGACGGACGTCTGCGTCCCGACGCGATTGTCAAAGTACCGGGCGGGCGCAGCCTAGTGATCGACGCCAAGGTCTCGCTGAATGACTATCAGGATGCTTTTAACGCCGCCGATGAAACGATCCGCGATGTTTCGATGGCGCGGCACTGCACGTCGATGAAAAACCATATCGATGGCCTGTCGCGCAAAGCCTATTGGGACCAGTTCGACGAGGCGCCCGATTATGTCATCATGTTCGTCCCCGGCGAGCACTTCCTCGCCGCCGCGCTGGAGCATGAACCGCATTTGTGGGATTTCGCCTTCGAGAAACGCGTGTTGCTGGCGACGCCGACCAATCTGGTCGCGATTGCCCGCACGGTGGCAGGGGTCTGGCGGCAGGAAGGACTTGCGCGCGAGGCCAAGCAGATCGGCCAGTTGGGCAAGGAAATGTACGACCGGATCGCGGTCGCCGCGCAGCATCTGAAATCGGTCGGGTCGGGACTGAATTCGGCGGTCAACAATTACAACAAGTTCGTCGGTAGTTTCGAACGCAACGTGATGTCCACCGGGCGCAAATTTGCCGATCTCAATATCGAGACGGGCAATCGCGAACTCGAAGATGTGCCGGTGGTAGAAGCGTTGCCGCGTTACGGTAGCGAGGCGGAGCAGTCGCTGATAACCGACGAGCGTGATGCGGCGGAATAATCCTAGATTATCCGGTTGAGTAGCGCGACGTCACCTGCTTCGTTTGTCAGTATCAGACCGCCGGTGACACTGAACCGCTTGGTCAGCTTGCCGCTGCCGAGCAACGACAGGAACTTGCTCTCCTGAGCCATTTGTGGTTCGGGACACCTCATCTTTGTGGCCGCAATCGCACCGACGCTTAGCGCATTGCCTTCGACCGCATATAATCCAGAAAAGCGATTGCAGCCGGCTGTTCCACTGATCTTTCCATCGGCAAAACGCACTTCGGTTTTGATGCGTTCTGCGGTCGCAACGCCGCCGAGCGATCCGATTGTCCAGCCAGTTCCATCAAGCGATGCGGGTGGCAAAACACCTCCGCCGCACCCCTTATATTGGGTGTCACCTACCATGATGGTGACCGTATCTTTATACGTGTTGTCGCTCATCCCGTCGCTGCATGGAGCAAAGGTGACATCGACCGTCATCGACTTCGCCAGATAGCGCCAGCCGTTGAAACTTGGTCGCGCCTCGAAAGGTGTGGCCGTAACTTTTGGAAATCCGGCGCGGTCGAAGCGCATCTCGTCCCCGTCGATTTTCAGCGACCAGAAAGGCTCCGTACCGAGCGCTGAATAGATATCACTGCCGTTCGTCGGCGGGTTGCCAGGCGGAATGGTCTGGCAGGACGCGACGATCAAGGCCGCCGATGCAAGGATGAATGGACGAATGTTCATCAGGTCGCACCTACTGCCCCGAAGCAGAACCGGGGCTGAACGGTCAGTTGCTATGCCGAAACTGGTTGAGCACCTCATACGCCATCACCGCCGTGGCCACCGCGGCGTTCAGGCTATCGGCCTTGCCGCGCATCGGCATTTTGACGAGCACATCGCATTCGGCAGCATATTCGGGTGGCATTCCCTGCGCCTCGTTGCCGGTCAGGATGAAGCAGGGTGCCTTGTAACCAGGGTTCTGATAATCCTGATCGGTGTCGAGGCTGGTGCCGACCAACTGGCCTTTGCCCGAGCGAAGCCACGTGGTAAATTCTACCCAACTGCATTGCACGACCTTCTGGGTGAAAATCGCCCCCATGCTCGCGCGCACGGCCTCGACCGAAAACGGATCGGTGCAGTCGTCGATCAAGATCAGCCCGCCCGCGCCAACGGCATCGCCCGTACGAAGCATCGTGCCCAGATTGCCGGGATCGCGCATCGCCTGCGCCACCAGCCAGATCGGCGCACTGCTTCGGTCGATGTCGGAAAGCGCCGTGCCATGGTCGGCATAAACGCCCACCACTGCCTGCGCGTTGTCCTTGCCCGACAACTTCGACATGATATCGGCGCTGGTTTCGATGACGTCGCCGCCAGCCGCCAGCACCGCATCCTCAAGCACGATTTCGAGCGAATGGACTTCGCGGTCTTTCACGCGGAACAGCATTTCGGGGAGGAAACCGGCTTGGCGTGCCTCGGTCATGATGCGCAGCCCTTCGGCGAGGAATTTGCGTTCTCGCTTGCGCAATTTCTTTTCGCGCAGTGAGCGGACCTGCTTGAGCAGCGGATTGGAAAAGCCGGTTATCTCACGGCGCATCAATCTTCGCCAAAACCGTCCATTACCAGTCCGACAAGCTTCTCCAATGCTTTGTCCGACTCGTCGCCCGCGACATGCACGGTGATTTCGCTGCCCTTGGCCGCGCCAAGCATCATCAGACCCATGATCGAGGTGCCGGTGACGCACTGGCCGTCTTTTTCGACCTCGACGTGCAATCCTTCGGGCAAGCGGCTGACGAAGGTGACGAACTTTGCACTGGCACGGGCGTGCAAGCCGCGGTCGTTGACGATCGTGACGTTGCGGCTGATTCTGGTCATCTCGATGCCTCCAGCACTTCGGACGCGACGCTGATATATTTGCGCCCAGCCTCACGTGCGGCGGCCACCGCGTCCTTCACGTCCATGCACTTGCGTGCGCTGTCGAGCCTGATCAGCATCGGCAGGTTAACGCCTGCGATGACCTCCACCCGCCCGGCATCGAGCAGCGAAATGGCGAGATTGGACGGTGTGCCGCCAAACAGGTCGGAAAGGATGACCACACCTTTGCCGGTGTCAACCTGACGGATAGCGGCTGCGATTTCCTTTCGCCTGCTTTCCATGTCGTCGCGCGGTCCGATGCAGACTGTGGCAACTTGCTGCTGCGGCCCAACCACATGTTCCAGCGCGACGAGGAATTCCTCAGCAAGCCTGCCATGGGTGACCAAAATCAATCCGATCATATTTCGCTGCTACCCTGTTTATCTTTTGAAACGTCGCCCGGCGCGCGCCCCGCTGGCCCCTCCAGCGCGTCGACAGCCCGTGACGTCAGATTGCGGTGCGCGACCGTGGGCGAAAATCCTGCATCGCGCAACCATTTGCCGAACTGCTCGGCGACATGCACCGATCTGTGACGCCCGCCGGTACATCCGAATGCGATGTTGACATAGGCCTTACCCTGGGCGTCGTAGAGCGGCAGCAGATAGAGCAGCAAGTCGCGGATTTTGGCGACCGCTTGCGTATAAGCCGGATCTGCCTCGACATAATCGGACACCGCCTGATCGAGCCCCGTCATCGGACGAAGTACGTCGTTCCAGTGCGGGTTACGCAGGAACCGCATGTCGAAAATGAGGTCTGCGTTATGCGGAACACCGCGCGAGAAACCGAAGCTGGTAATGGTCACGGTGGTGTGGGGGCTGGCTTCGCTGGCAAAACGCAGGCGGATTTCGCTCTGCAAGTCATGCGCCGAGAGCTTTGTGGTGTCGATGACGGTTTCGGCCCAGCCGCGAAGCGGACCCATTAGCATCCGTTCCATGGCGATGCCGTCGATGGCCGGACGGTCCTGAGCCAGCGGATGCCGTCTGCGCGTTTCGGCATAGCGTCGTTCGATCTCGGTTCCTGCGCAATCCAGGAACAAAGTCATGATGTTCAAATCGCGCCGGTCTTGCAGCAGCTTGATCTGGTTGGTAAGCGCATCGGGATCAAAGCCTCGTGTGCGGCTGTCGAAACCGAGAGCCAGCGGCACAGCCGGACCCGAGCGACCTTCCGATCCCGGAATATCGAGTAAGGGGCCGGCCAGCCGGATCGGGAAATTGTCGACCGCTTCCCAACCCATATCTTCCAGCGTCTTTAGTACCGTCGTTTTTCCTGCGCCCGAAAGACCGGTCACGAGCAGGATTGGCTGTGGTGGCGAGGCAGGGTGGTCGGTCACGAGCGAAGCGCCTGTTCGACCTTAAGCGGCGCGCTGGGCTCGAATGCCGACAGCATGATACAGGGCATAGCGGCACCCGCGATGGCGAGGGTTTGCTCCTCAAGCGGCATCCGTTCGGGCTCGATGTCTAGCCGAACCACCAGATGCAGCGGCACCGCATCTGCAAACGGCATTTTTACAACCCCAACTCCGCGCATTTCGATCATCCCCGCTATATTGGGTGCGGTGCGCAATATGGGAAGTGGATCGGCTGATTCGACCAGAACACCGTCGTCGCTGACCAGCACTGCACCCCGGTCGATCAGCCGTAACGCGAGGTCGGATTTTCCCGAACCCGATGGTCCCATCAGCAAAACGCCTTCGCCGTTGATGGCTACTGCGGTAGCGTGGAGCAATTCATGTGCGGTGCCGCCGGTCAACGTGTCGATGCCTCGGCACACGGCATATTTATCTCGAAGCACGCACCCTGCTTGCCGTCTACCCGGTCTCGCACCCTGATCTGGCCGTGGTGTCCCTCAATAATGGTTCGTGCAATCGCCAGACCTAGCCCACTATGTTCACCAAAATTCTCTGCCGCAGGACGTTCGCTGTGGAAACGACGGAAAACTGCTTCGCGATCAGGCTCAGGAACGCCCGGACCTTCGTCGCTAACGCGGATGACGATTTCGTCACCGGCGCGGGTCGCCGCTATTTCGACCAGTCCGCCCGATGGTGAAAACGATACGGCGTTATCGATGAGGTTGGTCAGCATCCGTTCTAGCCTGACATCTTCACCAAGCACGGTGGCGACACCGCGCCGTGGCCGTGCAAAGGCGATTGTTACCCCAGGGTCACCCCCACGATCTTCGCGTGCCTGCAACAATTGCTCGATCATGTCGCCCAAATCGATCAGATCGAACTTGGCCTTCGCCAGCTGCGAATCGACCCGGCTTGCGTCCGAAATGTCGCTGATCAGCCGGTCCATCCGCTGCACATCGGCTTTTGCGACATCCATCAGCTGCTGGCGCAGTGCCGGGTCGGCGACCCGTTCCACGCCGTCGAGCGCCGAACGCAGCGATGCAAGCGGATTCTTGATTTCATGCGCGACGTCTGCGGCAAACGCTTCGGTAGCATCAATCCGCTGCCTAAGTGCGATGCTCATGTCCGACAGCGCACGTGCCAGCATTCCGATTTCATCACGGCGCGAGGGCAGGCGGGGAACCGTTACCTCTTGGGCGCGCCCGAGCCGCACCTTTACTGCGGCGCGTGCCAGATGCCGCAGTGGGCGGACGATGGTCCGAGCCAAAAACATCGACAACAACACGCCGATGCCCAAGACTGCCAGCGAGAACATCCCGATGCTGAAGCGCTCGGCACGGACATAAAGCCTGATATCGCGTTCGTTTGCGGTTGTCAGCACGGCAAAGCTGGCCTCAGGCGAGCGCGCACCCGCGCTGATCACATGGGTCAGATCGGGAGCAAAACGGGCGAACGAAACCGGCCGTCCGGGCTTGGCGCGTTTCAATTCGGGCCACGCCAGAATGCGATCGGAAACCGGTTCGGTAAAAGCGGGGAGATCGGGCGCCCAAACCAGGAAATCGAAAATGCGATCAAGCCCGCGCGCGGCCACTTTTCGCCACGGTTCCTTGTTTGGGCCGCGAAGATCGTATGTTGGCTCGGTTAGATCGAAACTGTCGGTGAGTTTCGTGCCGTCTTTGCTGTAAATCCGTATCCGCGAACCATGCTGTGCCGCAAATGCGGAAATAAATGCGGTGCGGCCTTCTGCTCCGACCAGGCCAAGGCTGTTGGCAATAAACGCGGCATGGGTTTTTGCCGCAGCCTCACGGTCGGCGATGAGCCGGGCGCGGTAGCTGTCGAGAAAGAACAGTCCGGCACCAAGCAAGATGACCACGAACAAATTGACCGCGAGGATTCGTGCCGTGAGCGACAGCCCACGGCTCCAGCCGAGCGCGAGTTCGGCTGGCTCAGTTTTCTGCAAATCGATAACCGGCACCGTAAAGTGTATCGATGGCCGAAAATTCAGGGTCGATTTCCCGGAATTTGCGGCGCAGGCGTTTAATGTGGCTGTCGATCGTGCGGTCATCGACGTAAACGTCGTCCTGGTAAGCGGCATCCATTAACTGGTCGCGGGTGCGAACGACCCCGGGGCGATTGGCCAGAGCCTCCAGGATCATGAACTCGGTGACGGTCAGCGTCAGCGATTTGCCGTCCCAATGCACATGGTGCCGCGCCGGGTCCATCTCCAGCTTTCCGCGCACCATTGGTTCGGGCTCATCGGCCACTTCGCCACCAGCGGGCGTTTTTTCATAGGTTGCACGTCGAAGGATGGCCTTGACCCGCGCAATCAACAGGCGCTGCGAAAACGGTTTTGTAATGTAATCGTCGGCACCCATTGCCAGACCCAGCGCCTCGTCCAGCTCTTCGTCTTTTGAGGTCAGGAAAATCACGGGCATCGCGCTCTTCTCTCGCAGGCGGCGGAGCAGTTCGAGGCCGTCCATCCGCGGCATCTTGATATCGAATATGCCCAGATCGGCCGGATTTTCGAGCATCGCTTTCAATGCCGTTTCACCGTCCGAATAAATGCGCGTCACATAGCCCTCGGACTGCATCGCAATCGACACCGAAGTCAGAATATTCCGGTCGTCGTCGACAAGGGCGATAGTGGCACTCATGCACTGCCTATAGGTTGCCCTCGGCCATCGTTCAATCACTTGCTTTTGACGGCTTTAAAGCAAGCTTTGCCCACATACGAAAAAATTAACAACCCGGCGATTTGACCTAATGATCTCTGTCGGCTACCGGCGCGATCAACTATGGTGCATACGAATGCCCTAGATTCGCGCAACCGATTTCACCGGAGTTCTTCCATGGCCACGCCGCTTCATATTTCGCTCGACCAGCAGGGCATTGTCACCGACGCGGCCTTGCACTGCAATATGGGTACCCCACAGCTTGTCGAGGATGCGCTGGTCAACGGCGAAGGCGTATTGGCTAAGGACGGTCCGCTTGTTGTTAAGACCGGCGCGCACACCGGGCGTTCGGCAAAGGACAAATTTATCGTCCGCGATGCCGAAACCGAAGATACGATCTGGTGGGGCAAGACCAATGTCGCGATGACCCCAGCGCATTTTGCCGCGCTCAAAGCCGACTTCTATTCGGCACTTGGCGAGAAGGGTGAACTCTATGTTGCCGACCTGTTCGGCGGATCGCAGCCCGAACATCGCGTTAACGTGCGCGTAATCAACGAATTGGCGTGGCATAATCTGTTCATCCGCACACTGCTGGTGCGCCCGACCACGGACGAGCTGGCAAGCTTCGTACCCGAATATACTATCATCGACCTGCCCAGCTTCCGCGCCGATCCTGCGCGGCACGGGACACGTAGTGAGACCGTGATCGCGGTCAACTTTACCGAGAAACTGATCCTGATCGGCGGCACCGCTTATGCGGGCGAGATGAAAAAGTCGGTGTTCGGTATTCTCAATTACCTGCTACCGGTAAAGGGCGTGATGCCGATGCATTGCTCGGCGAATATTGGATCGAATGGCGATACTGCCGTGTTCTTCGGGCTATCTGGCACCGGCAAAACGACCTTGTCAGCCGATGCCAGCCGGACGCTGATCGGCGACGACGAGCATGGCTGGTCGGACACTGCGGTGTTCAACTTCGAAGGCGGCTGTTACGCCAAGATGATCCGGCTTTCGCCCGAAGCCGAGCCCGAGATTTTCGCTACCACCAAGCGCTTCGGCACGGTGCTTGAAAATGTCGTCATCGACCCCGAAACCCGCGAGCTCGATTTCAATGATGCCAGCCTCGCCGAGAACAGCCGTGGTTCGTACCCAATAGAGTTCATTCCGAACACGTCGGAAAAGAATATGGGGCCGGTGCCCAAGACGATCATCTTCCTGACCGCCGATGCCTATGGCGTGTTGCCTCCGATTGCGAAGCTCACCCCCGATCAGGCGATGTACCACTTCCTGTCGGGCTACACGGCGCGCGTCGCGGGTACCGAAATCGGCGTGACCGAGCCCGAAGCGACGTTCTCGACCTGCTTCGGTGCGCCGTTCATGCCGCGCCACCCGAGCATCTATGGCAACCTGCTTAAGGAGCGTATCGCCAAGGGTGCGGTGCAGTGCTGGCTGGTCAATACCGGCTGGACTGGCGGCAAGGCTACGATGCCGGGGATCAGCCGGATGCCGATCAAGGCGACCCGGGCTTTGCTGAACGCGGCGCTTGATGGCAGTCTCAACAATGCCGAATTCCGCAAGGACCCCAATTTCGGGTTCGAATTTCCAGTCGCCGTTCCGGGCGTCGACAGCGGCATTCTCAATCCGCGGGAAGCCTGGGCCGACAAGGCCGACTATGACGTGACTGCGAAACATCTGGTCCAGCAATTCATTGATAATTTCGCTCAATTTGCTGATCACGTCGACGAAGGCGTAAGGCAGTCGGCACCTAACGCCGCATAGGCCCGGGACATTCCGGGCGAAATGGAAAGCCCGGAAATGTCCGACTTTGAAGTTTGCTTATTATCGGTGTGGGTGGATTAGTCAGTCAGTTCGGCAGGAACCTTGCCGCCATTCTTGGCAAGCTCGCGCATCACGGCCTTGTGCAGCCACATATTCATTTCGGCGCTGCCTTCGAGTTCGCCAGTGTAACCAAGCTCCATTGCGAGGTCTTTGCGCTCCTGTAGCGATGCATCCATGCCGACCATCTTCATCAGGTCGACGATGGAGGTCCGCCAGTTGAGGTTGCGCCCGTCGGTGCGGTCGATTTCCTCGAGATGCGCGATGACATCGACTTCCTCAATCGGCGCGGGCTGCGGCGCAACCGCTGCGGCGGTGGGTTCAAGCGGAATTGCGGGGGTGGATGCGGGCGTTGCGGCGACAGCCTTCTTACCGAAAATCGCGTCCTTGATGCTGCTGAAAATTCCCATGATTTCTCTCCTGCGATGCGCCCGGTCGGGGGTCGTTCCGGGGCATTGGTTAAACGCGAACCCCTAATAATTGGGAGCGGCAATCTCTGAACCAATGTAAATTCGATGCGTTCCATATTGCTCTGAACGGACGGTCTACTGAAGGGTCTTGCCTCGGTGCTTGGACTTCGACGGCGACGGCAATCCGCGCGACGATAACGTGTGAATGGCGGAGCTGGGGCGGTAACTTTGGTGTCGTAGAGGTAACTTTCGCGGCATTAAGGACAGGTGGCTCAAGCCCGCGCCACCTATTTCTGCGGCATTGGCTTACATAGCCCCCGTGCTTGAGACAGCGTAAGGCGACAAGGGATACCGCAGACGGCTTTCTCGCTGTCTCCTTTGTCGCTTTAACGGACGAGGATATCCGCTTGAATTTGGGGCGGGTGTATCAACAAGTTCAAAGAGCAGAACCGGAGTCTCTCAAACCAAATCCTACATTGCAAGAATTTCCTCTCCTTTGGGAGAGGGTTGTGCGGACTTGCGAGCGTGCTCGTTAGTCGGAGCTGGGTGAGGGGTTCTGTTTTTTTGCTCGTGTAAATGACTACACCCCCTCCACCAGTAAAACCGCCCCGTCGGCCCCGATCACCCTTACCCGTGCACCCACGCCCGCATCCGCGCCGCGCGCTGTCCATACGCTGTCGCCGACCTTCACCCGGCCCTGGCCGTCGGCGATGGCTTCGACGACAAGGACGATTTCACCGGTCAGCCTCGCGCCTCGGTCGTTCAGCTTGGGGTCGTCGGTTTCGATCGGGTTGTCCTTGAGGATTTTCTTGCCCGCATAGACGGTGATGATCGAGAGGACCGCGAACAGGGCGACCTGCATTGGGATGGATATCGGAAATACGTAATCGAGCAGGCCGACGATGATTGCCGCAAGCCCGAGCCACATAAGGAAGAACCCCGGCGCGACCATTTCGGCGACGCCAAGGATCAGGCCAAGCGAGAGCCAGAACCAGTGGGTTGCTATTGTGTCCAGCCAGTCGGCCATGTTGTTTCCCCTTAATTAGCGCCGGGGACTGTCCCTTTAGGGACTGTCCCCTTTTGCCACCGCTGAATTGGGGACAGTCCCTAAAGGGACAGTCCCCGGTCATCCTACTTCTCCCTGTCCGAAAGCGCATCCTTTGCCAATTCGCCAATCCCGCCCAGTGTGCCGATCAGCGCGGTTGCCTCGACCGGGAAGAGGATTGTTTTCGCGTTGGGCGAGGTGGCGAACATGCCGATGGCCTCAACATATTTCTGCGCGATGAAGTAATTGAGCGCCTGTGTGCCCGACGAGGCAATGGATTCGGAGACCATGACGGTCGCTTTCGCCTCGGCCTCTGCCTCGCGCTCACGGGCTTCGGCGTCGCGGAAGGCGGCTTCCTTGCGGCCTTCTGCTTGCAGGATTTGACCCTGCTTCTCACCTTCGGCGCGCAGGATTTCGGCGGCGCGCATCCCTTCGGCCTCAAGAATTTGAGCACGTTTTTCGCGCTCGGCCTTCATCTGCCGCGCCATTGCGTTGGAGATGTCGGCTGGCGGGCGGATGTCCTTGATCTCGACACGCGTGATTTTAAGACCCCACGGACTGGTGGCATGATCGACGACGTTCAATAGCCGCCCGTTGATGTCGTCGCGTTTGGACAAGGTCTCGTCGAGGTCCATGCTGCCCATCACGGTGCGCAGATTCGTCGTCGTAATTTGCATGATCGCGACATAAAGGTCGCTGATTTCGTAGGCGGCTTTCGCGGCATCGAGTACCTGGAAGAAGACGACGGCGTCGACGCCGACCATTGCGTTATCCTTGGTGATGATTTCCTGCCCCGGAATGTCGAGCACCTGCTCCATCACATTAACCTTGCGCCCGATGCGGTCGAAAAACGGAATGATGATCGTCAGACCTGGCTGCGCGGCATAGGTGAAGCGCCCGAAACGCTCGATGGTGTAAACATAGCCCTGCTGCACCACTGTGACGCCCATCATCACGAAGATGATGACGATCAACGCCAGCAAGCCGAAAAAATACTCCATGAATGTTCTCCCGTTTGACGAATTTAATTATGTCCTAATTCTGAGAAAGTGCGAAGAAATTATTTCGCGCGAAGGATGCGAAGGAACGAAGGTTCGCGTGAAATTCTTTAAAAAGATGATATGGCTAAGGCCAATCGAAATGGGGCCGACATGGACTTTCTGCAAAATCTGAGATTTGTTCGTTCGGCGCTGTATATGCCCGCATCGAACGCGCGGGCGCTCGAAAAGGCGCGCGGGCTGGATGCCGATATGCTGATCCTCGATCTAGAGGATGCCGTTCCCGATGACAGCAAGACAGAGGCGCGATTGGCCGCTGTACGTTATGTGGCGGCGGGTGCGCCGGGGAAATTGCTCGCGATCCGCGTCAACAGCGCCGAAAGCCGCTGGTTCGACGACGATGTGGCAGCACTGAAGGACTGCCGTGCCGACCTGTTCGTGCTGCCCAAGGTCGAAGAGGCGACGACTATAGACCGCATCTGGGGCATTTTCGGAGCGCCGTTGCTGGCGATGATCGAGACACCCGCTGGATTATACGCGGCGCAAGAGGTTGCAGCGCATCATGCGGTTGCCGGACTGATTGCGGGGACCAACGACATTGCCGCCGAAACCGGAATCAAGCCGGGGCCGCAGCGTCAGGGGATGGAGCTGGCGTTGCAGACCATCGTGCTGGCCGCCGCTGCTGCTGGCAAGCCGCGTTTTGACGGGGTGTGCAACCGGCTCGACGATATGGACGGCTTCGATGCCGAATGTGCGCAAGGGGCGGCTTATGGCTTTACCGGCAAAACGCTGATCCATCCGAACCAGATTGCGATTGCGAACCGCGCTTTCGGGGCGGATGCCGAAGCGGTCGCCAAGGCCGAAGAGCTGGTTGCGGCGAGTCGTGGCGGGGCGCAGCGTTTTAAGGGTCGCATGATTGAGGCGATGCATGTAGAGGAAGCGAAAATGACGATAGAGCGTTCGCAGGCTGCGACGGGGGGAGTCTAGTTCGTCGCTGCTGGAGTTGCTTCAAATGCGTCGTTTCACTGCTATGTGCGTGCCGTTGCTCGCGGTCGCCTTTGCGCCTTTTTCCTATGCCAAGCCGGTTACCGAAGCGGATCTGCGCGAACATATCGCGGTTTTGGCAAGTGACGAGTTTGAAGGCCGCGGGCCGGGGACGGCTGGCGAAACCAAGACAATTAAATACATCGCCGATAGCTGGAAAGCTGTAGGGTTGAAGCCGGGCGCCAAAGACGGCAGTTGGTTCGATCCGGTTGCCTTGGTCAGCCGGGGGAAGGGAACTGCAACGGCCACTTACATGGCCGGAGCCCGCAAGCTGCGCGTTGCGTCGGATGATATCGTGCTGATTGGCAGGGAAGCGCAGTACATTAAACGACTGCCGCTGATGTTTGCCGGCTATGGTGTGAAAGCCGATGGTAACGCACTCGACAATGTCGCCGGCAAGGCGGTTTTGATTTTGCTCGACCGTCCCGACTTCGCGCCAACTGACAAACAATCGCCGCGCGCCCGCCGCGATGCTTTGGTTGCCGCCGGGGCAGAGGCGGTGATCGTAGTGGCCGAATCCGTGGGCAACTGGGCAGCGGCGCGGCGGCAGTTGCTGTCGCGGCCGATATCGCTTGAATCGCAGGAAAAGCGGGCGGCGCTCGAAGGCGCGATCAGTTCGGAATATGCGGTTGCGTTGATTACGGCGGGGGGTCGCGATTGGGACAAATTGCGCCAGGCGGCGAAAGCGGAGAATTACGTCGGCGAGGCGCTCGGCATCGACGGCAGTTTCGATGTCACCACCGAAGTCCGTCGCTTCAACAGCTATAACGTTGTCGGCAAGCTGGCCGGCAAAAAGAAAAATGCTGGCGCGCTTCTCTATATGGGCCACTGGGACCATTTGGGCATTTGCGAGCCCGAAGGTGCGGCCGACCGCATATGCAACGGCGCGGTCGATAATGCCAGCGGCATCGCGGTGCTGACCGAGGTGGCAGAACATCTTGCGAAGAAGCGGCATGACCGCGATATTTATTTCCTCGCGACTACCGGCGAGGAAAGCGGATTGCTGGGGGCTTATGCGTTCGCCGAAACTCCACCAGTGCCGCTCGACCGGATAGTGCTGTCGCTTAACGTTGATACCATTGCGATTGCCGGACGGGGTGCCAAGGTTGCGATTATCGGGCGCGGCACGAGCAAGCTCGATTCAGCAGTCGAAGCGGTCGCGCGCAAAGCGGGTCGCAAGATCGAATCGTCGACGGACGCCAATGCTTTCATCCAGCGGCAGGATGGCTGGGCGCTGACGCAAAAGGGCGTGCCCGCGCTGATGGTCGGCGGCTCGTTTGCCGACCTCGGGCTGATGCAGAAGTTCTTGGGCGGGGATTATCATGGACCGGATGACGAGCTGACCGACAAGACCGAACTGGGCGGCGCGGCGGAGGATGCGGACTTGCACATCGCGCTCGGCCACCACTTTGCCGATGCGCGCAAATATAAATCCGCGAAGGCTGGCGAATAACGGCCTAACTGGTTACATGGGCCGCCACGAATCAGTAGGTGGCCTTATGATTGACATTCCCCTCGGACTAACATTCGATGACGTGCTGCTGCGGCCCGGCGAGTCTGAAATTTTGCCGAGTCAGGCTGACACCCGCACGTGGCTGACCAAGTCGATTTCGCTCAATATTCCAGTGGTGTCATCCGCGATGGACACCGTGACCGAGGCGAAGATGGCCATTGTCATGGCGCAGCTTGGTGGCATCGGGGTATTGCACCGTAATCTGTCGATTGAAGAGCAATGCGCAGCCGTGCGGCAGGTAAAGCGTTTCGAGAGCGGAATGGTCGTAAATCCGATCACCATCGCTCCCGATGCGACTCTGGCCGAGGCGCGGGCGATTATGGCCGACAACGCGATTTCGGGCATTCCGGTGGTTGAGGCCAATGGCAGGCTGGCGGGGATTCTTACCAACCGCGATGTCCGTTTTGCCGAACATCCCGATCAGCTAGTGTCCGAGTTAATGACCCATGAGAATCTAGCCACCGTCTCGACTGGCGTGGGTCAGGAAGAAGCGCGGCGGTTGTTGCACCAGCGGCGGATCGAGAAACTGCTGGTGGTTGACGCCGATTATCGCTGCGTGGGGTTGATAACGGTCAAGGACATCGAAAAGGCGGTCAATTATCCGCACGCGACCAAGGATGCGTCGGGGCGGTTGCGCGTGGCGGCTGCGACAACGGTCGGCGAAAAGGGCATGTCTTATGCCAAGGCGTTGATTGACGCCGAATGCGACCTGCTGGTGGTCGACACCGCGCACGGGCACAGCAAGATGGTCGCGGTCGCGGTTGCCGAGATCAAGCGTTTAAACCCGGACGTGCAAGTGGTCGCTGGCAATGTCGCGACTGCCGAAGCGACACGCGCTTTGATCGACGCTGGGGCTGACGGGATCAAGGTCGGCATCGGGCCGGGCTCGATCTGCACCACGCGTGTGGTTGCAGGCGTTGGCGTGCCGCAACTGACAGCGGTGATGGAATCGGCTGCCGAAGCGGCAAAGTCGGGCATTCCGGTGATTGCGGACGGCGGCCTTCGCACTTCGGGCGATGTGGCGAAAGCGCTGGCGGCAGGGGCGTCGTCGGTGATGGTCGGGTCGCTATTGGCGGGCACCGACGAGGCACCCGGCGAGACCTTTCTCTATCAGGGCCGCGCTTACAAAAGCTACCGTGGCATGGGTTCGGTCGGTGCAATGGCGCGCGGCTCGGCTGACCGCTACTTCCAGCAGGATATCAAGGACCAGCTTAAGCTCGTGCCCGAAGGAATCGAGGGGCAGGTGCCCTTCAAGGGACCGGCGCGTGATGTCATTCATCAGCTCGTCGGCGGGGTGAAGGCGGCGATGGGCTACACCGGTTCGCGTACGATCCCCGACTTGCAGGAACGCGCGCAATTTGTTCGTATCACCAATGCGGGCCTGCGCGAAAGCCATGTCCACGACGTGACGATCACGCGCGAGGCACCCAATTACCCGACGCAATAGGGCCAGAAATTGCCAATTACACGGCTGAGGTTTGAAGCGATTTTGTTCAGTGCTAGGCGGCAAGGCGCTGGCCTAGTGGTTCTAGGTTTAGCCTTGCCAACGCAGCAATGGACAAAATCGGTCAAATCCGTAGGACGGCAAAATGGCTTCGATCTCGAACATAAATACCCTTGAACTTAGAACCACTAAGTCCGGCGGGCATTTCCGTCCGATATCTTTGCCATTTTGCCGCCTCAGCCGTGTAATTGGCAATTTCTGGCCCTTATCATGACGCCAGCAGCGCGCCTGCAATCGGCCATCGAGTTGCTCGACGCGATCATCGTTGCCGCGCGCGATAACGGGCCGTCTGCCGATCAACTGGCCAAGCGCTTTTTTGCCGAACGGCGTTATGCGGGCTCGAAAGACAGGCGGGCGGTGCGCGATCTGGCATGGGCCGCCATCCGCCGTTTTGGCGAGCGGCCGGATAATGCAAGGGCGGCTTTTGCCGCGATGGCGGATGATGACGCCGGGTTGGCTGCCCTGTTCGACGGGAGCGGGTATGGACCACCGGCAATTGGCGCGAACGAGGCGCGCGCTGGTGGTGGCCTACTGCCGCAATGGATATTGCCGCATTTCGCCGATCTGGTTGACGGGGCCGAACGCAAGGCATTGCTTGACCGCGCGCC
Organism: uncultured Sphingorhabdus sp.; assembly: GCA_964591835.1. Classification (GTDB taxonomy): domain Bacteria; phylum Pseudomonadota; class Alphaproteobacteria; order Sphingomonadales; family Sphingomonadaceae; genus Sphingorhabdus_B. Next base: position 24,066 of record CAZQBS010000019.1, read on the forward strand.
GCTCGATTTGCGGGTCAATGCGCTGAAAGCCACGACTGAGGCAGTTGCCACCGAAATACCCCAAGCTGAAATCTTGCCGCAATCGCCTTATGCGCTTCGCTTGCCGACCGGGCAGGCGGTCGATAATCATCCGGCCATCGTCGAAGGCCGTGCCGAAATCCAGGATCTGGGCAGCCAGTTGATCGTCGATGTTTGCGCGGCCAAACCCGGGATGACTGTACTCGATCTGTGCGCAGGTGCTGGTGGCAAGACGTTGGGGCTAGCGTCTCATATGCAGGGCAAAGGTCGCCTGATCGCCAGCGACACCAACCGCGCGAGACTTGACCAGCTTCGTCCGCGTGCCGATCGGGCTGGTGCGCTAGAGGTCGAAACCGTCCTGCTCAACCCGAACAGGGAACGCGCTATGCTGGCTGATTTGGCTGGGGTTTGCGACATCGTTCTCGTCGATGCACCCTGTTCGGGCAGTGGCACATGGCGGCGCAATCCGGAGACTCGCTGGCGGTTGAACGAAGCGCGGCTCACGCAAGTGATCGCCGCCCAAGCCAATCTGCTCGTCATCGCGTCGGAAATGGTCGCGCCCGGCGGGCATCTGGTCTATGCAGTGTGTTCGTTGCTCGACGATGAGGGCAGGGGGCAGATGGACGGGTTTTTGGACCGACATGAGGGCTGGAAAAGCGCGCCGGTTGCGACGGCGGCAGGCCGCCCGCACGGCGCTGGCGTTCTGCTCACCCCGCATCATGACGGCACTGACGGATTTTTCTTCGCAAGGGCGCAAAAGCTGTGATAGCCGTAGACGCCCAACATATCTGGACACTTATTATGCGTTTTTCACCCGCCGCCATTGCCCTGTCGCTCACCCTTGCGATGATTTCGAGCGCCTCTTTAAGCAAGAAGCCCGATCATGTTATCGACCCACAGTCGCTTGCCTTGGTGCAATCGGGGGACGAGGCGGCCAAAGCAGGCGACCTTGCAGGCGCGATTAGCTGGTACGAAACGGCTCTGGCGGTCGATCCGCGCAACCGCGGAGCCTATGTGCAGATGGCGCGCGCGGTGAAGGCGCAGGGGCTGGGCGGCAAGGCGATCCGTTTTTACAACGAAGCGCTCGAACTCGATCCTAACGACCAGTTGGCGCTGGTCGAACAGGCAGACACGATGATCGCCAAGGGTGCGGTCGATCAGGCGCGAAAGAACATCGCGCGGTTGAAGATGCTGTGCCGTTCGGATTGCGGCGCGGTCGACCGGCTGGCGCTTGCGGCGAACAAAGCCGGAGAAAAGCCGCAATTGCAAGCGAGTGCGGTCGAAATCAAGCCAGTGGTTGGTGAAGCGCCTGCGGTGAAACCTAATTGAGCGCCATCGTAAGTTTTGATAATAAAACCTGCTCATGGTGAGGAGGGACTGAGCCTGTCGAAGGCCGGTCTCGAACCATTTACCGTTGTGGTCCTTCGAGACGCCGTTTCGACAAGCTCAACGGCTCCTCAGGATGAGCGGATTAGATTTAACCTATTAAACCAAATCCGCAAACTCAGCGATCACCGCCTCATATAACCGCTTCTTGAACGGCACGATCAGTTGTGGCAGCCGCTCTGGCGACACCCATTGCCATTTGGAAAATTCGGCATGGCCGGTCGCGATGTCGATATCTTTATCCTGACCCTTGAAGCGCATCAGGAACCAGCTTTGTCGCTGGCCGCGATATTTGCCGCCCCAGATTTTTCCCATCAGCTCGGGCGGCAGGTCGTAATAATGCTCTTCGGTGCTTTCGGCGATGACATCGACCAGATCGGGCGTTATCCCGGTTTCCTCGGTCAGTTCGCGCAGGGCCGCCTCGCGCGCTGTCTCGCCCTTGTCGATCCCGCCCTGCGGCATTTGCCAGGCGTCGCCTTCGGGTGCCTTGTCGATGCGCTGGCCGACAAAAACTTGGCCCTGCATATTGGCAAGCATGATGCCCGCGCAGGGGCGGTACGGCAATTCGTCGGTCTTTTTCATGCTTCGACCAGGATCCCGGCCAGCATCTCTTTCAATGCCGCGATATTGCCTTCGATATCGGCTTGAGTCGACGGGATGCCCTGACGAACGTTGATATGGCCGTGGATATTGCCGTCGGCGCTGCGATGCTCGACTCGGACGCCGTCCGCCTTCAGGCGCTCGACATAGGCAAGCCCCTGATCGCGCAAGGGATCGAGGCTGGCAGTGGTGACGAGACTCGGCGGCATTCCTGTCTGGTCGAAATTAAGCGGTTCGGATCGGTAATCGCCGGGCATCGCGGCGTGGCCGTCGCTGAAATAGTCCACCGCCGATGCGGTTAGCAAATGACCCTCAGCAAAATCGCGCATACTCGGCCAGTCGGTGTCGAGCGTGACCACTGGATAGATCGGATGCTGCAAGATGACCGGCACGTCCGCCGGTTCGTCGCGGAGCGCCATGGTTGTTACGATGGTCAGGTTGCCGCCGGCGCTGTCGCCCGAGGTGATGAGGCCGGTGACTTCAAGGCCAAGCTCGTCGGGGTTCGACGCGATCCATCTCGCCGCGGCTTCGCAATCTTCGGCGGGTGCGGGGAATACATGCTCGGGCGACAGGCGATAGTCGATGGAGATCACCGGCAAGTCGAGCAAGCGCGCGACTTCGGCGCAATAGGGTTCATAAGTATAAAGGCTGCCAATAACGAAGCCGCCGCCGTGGAAGAAAACCATGACCGGACCCGCACCACGAGTTTCGCGCCTGTCGTAGACGCGAGCGGGGATATCGCCGGCAGGGCCGGGGATCGCGATATCGCGGATGACGGCCAGTTCGCCGACTGGCGCGTCGGCAACATCGCGCATCGCGGCCGTCATCGCCCGCGCTTCGGCTGCATCCACCTCGTAGAATTTCGGACCCGGCACCGCGTTCAGAAATTGCAGGAACATCGCCACATCGGGCCGGACATAGGGTTGGCTATCGCTCACGTCATTCTCCTATTTGCCCAACTGATAAGACGGCGGCACCCGCGCGTCCAGCACATCCCATCATAGATTTTCTAAATTGCAGTGCTGCCGGAAAGGGCTTAGGCATATTTGCAATAAATTTGAAAAATACGGGCTGGAACTGATGGCAACCGCATACAAGGACGAACCAACGGGCGAGCGCTTGCCCGAGAGCAGCGACGCGGTTGTCGTCCGCTTTGCCGGAGATAGCGGCGACGGGATGCAGTTGACGGGCGGGCAGTTTACGCTGTCGGCGGCGCTGGCGGGCAACGACTTCGCGACCTTCCCCGATTTCCCAGCCGAGATCCGCGCGCCTTTGGGCACATTGTTCGGTGTGTCGGCATTCCAGATCAATTTCGGCTCGTCGGCCATTGATACCGCAGGCGACCAGCCCGATGTGCTGGTGGCGATGAACCCGGCTGCGCTGAAAACCAACGTCGATAGCTTACGCGAAGGCGGGCTGATCATCGCCGACACCGGTGAGTTTACCGCGCGCAATCTGGACAAGGCGAAATATACCGCCAACCCGATTGACGACGGCAGCCTTGCGAAATGGCAGGTGCTGGCCTTCGATATCAGCGCGCTGACGCTGGAAGCCGTCAAGCCGTTCGGCATGGGCAACAAGGATGCACTTCGCTGCAAGAATATGTGGACGCTCGGGCTTTCGCTGTGGATGTTCGACCGCGATCGGCAACCGATTGTGGACTGGCTCAACGCCAAGTTCGCTAAGAACCAGGTGCTGGCCGATGCCAATATTGCGGCGCTGAATGCTGGCCATGCTTATGGCGAGACCGCCGAGCTTTCTGGCCCGCTCAAGCAATTTCATGTCGATGCTGCACCGGTTTCACCGGGGCTTTACCGCACCGTTACGGGCGCGGAATCGATTTCGTTTGGCCTCGTTGCAGGTGCGCAACTGGCGGGCCTCAAGATTTTCTTTGGCGGCTATCCGATTACGCCAGCGTCTGCAATCCTCCACCATCTGTCGCGTCTGAAAGAATATGGCATCACCACATTCCAAGCCGAAGACGAGATCGCCGCCATCGCGTCGGCCATCGGTGCGTCTTATGCAGGGCAGTTGGGCATCACCAGCTCGTCTGGTCCAGGCATCGCGCTGAAGGGCGAGGCGATGGGTCTTGCAATCATGACCGAGCTGCCGCTCATTATCGTCAACAGCCAGCGGGGCGGACCTTCGACCGGTCTGCCGACCAAGACCGAGCAATCCGATCTCTACCAAGCCGTCTATGGCCGCAACGGCGACGCGCCGATGCCAGTTATTGCCGCGCGCTCGCCGGTCGATGCGTTCGACTGCGCGATTGAGGCGGTACGAATTGCTACTCAATATATGACGCCGGTGATGATTCTGACCGACGGCTATATCGCCAACGCCGCCGAGCCTTGGAAGGTGCCAGACCTCGACAGCTACAAGCCGTTTCCGGTCGAGTTCCTGACCAGCGTGCCCGAAGGCGGGTTCAAACCCTATGGCCGAGACCACAAGCTGGCGCGGCCTTGGGTGAAGCCCGGCACCCCCGGCCTGCTCCACCGCATCGGCGGGATCGAGAAGGAAATCGACACCGGGCACATCAACTACTCGCCCGAAAACCATCAGGCGATGACTGACATCCGTTCGGCCAAGGTCAACGGCGTCGCCGACAGCATTCCGCTCCAAGATGTGATGCTCGGCAAAGCGGGCGCGAAGCTTGCTGTCGTCGGTTGGGGTTCGACTTATGGCCCGATCCACCAAGCGGTGCGCCGTGCGATTGCTGTCGGCAAGGATGTAGCGCACGTCCACATCCGCCATATCTGGCCGACACCGAAAAACCTTGGCGAGTTGCTCCACAGCTTCGACAAGGTGATCGTTCCCGAAATGAACACCGGCCAGTTGAAGACTCTGCTGCGCGACCAGTTTTTGGTCGATGCCAAACCGATCAACAAGGTATCGGGCCAGCCCTTCACGATTGCCGAAATCGAAGCCGCTATTGAGAGTGCCTTAGCATGAACGACATGACCCCCATTACCACGCTCAAGGACTGGGAAACCGATCAAGAGGTTCGCTGGTGCCCTGGTTGCGGTGACTATGCCATCCTGAAAGCGGTGCAGCGGACGATGCCCGAGCTTGGGCGTCGGCCGGAGGATACCGTGTTCATCAGCGGCATCGGCTGCTCGTCGCGTTTTCCATATTATATGGAGACTTACGGCTTTCATACGATCCACGGCCGCGCGCCTGCGGTGGCGACTGGAGTTAAGCTCGCCAATCCCGATCTCGACGTTTGGATCATCACCGGCGACGGCGATGCGCTGTCGATTGGCGGCAATCACACGATGCATCTGCTGCGGCGCAATCTCGATTGCCAGATCATGCTGTTCAACAACGAGATTTACGGACTGACCAAGGGCCAATATTCACCCACCAGCCGCGTCGGTACGACCAGTCCGTCGACGCCTTACGGTTCGGTCGACCGGCCCGCGACGCCCTGTGCGTTTGCGCTTGGTTCGGGCGCGCGGTTTGTTGCGCGCGGGATCGATGTATCGAAGCACCTGACCGATGTGCTGAAAGCGGCGCACGCGCACAAGGGTGCGGCGTTTATCGAGATTTTCCAGAACTGTATCGTTTATAACAAAGACGTGTTCGGGGAGTTCACCGAGAAGGCTAATGCTGACGAAGGCCAGCTTTGGCTGAAAAACGGCGAACCGATGCTGTTTGCCAAAGGCACTAAGGGCATTGCACTTGATATCGAGACTTTGAACCTGAAGGTTGTCGACGTGACGGACGGCGACTGGAAATCGGCTGGTGTTATCGTCCACGACATCACCAACCGCTCGGTCGCGCATATGCTGGTCGAGATGCGCTTCGGCGAATTCCCGATGGCGCTGGGCGTACTCTACGATGATCCCCGCCCGACATTCAACGACGCGGTCGTGGCGCAGAACAAGGCTGCCAGCGAAGGCAAGATTGCCGACTTGAACAAGCTGCTCTCGAAAGGCCAGACCTGGACCGTGGCCGAGGGGCATCCGGAGATTTAAGTATTATTCGCGCTGAGGCGCAGAGTGGAATTGCTCTGCGCCTCAGCGCGAATAAATCCTTTGCTTAACAATGAGGATTGCCAAGTAGACTTGGTTTCGCCAGCAAGATGTAATGGATAACCTGACACACAGCCTTGTCGGCGCGCTGATTGGGCAGATGGGGTTGAAGCGCAAGACCGGGTTGGCGATGCCCACGATCATCATCGCGGCTAATATTCCCGATATTGATGCGGTTGCGACATTGCTCGGTGGGCATCACCATCTTGCGATCCGGCGCGGGATTACGCATGGGCCGATTGCGATGGTATTGCTGCCGTTGCTGTTATGCGGCGCGATGTTGTGGTTTGATCGCTGGCAGACCAAGCGTGGAACCAGACCGGAGAAAAGGCTCCCCATCCACAAAGGCTGGCTGCTGGCATTGGCCTATATCGGATGCCTCAGCCACCCGCTGTTCGACTGGTTTAACAGCTATGGCATTCGCCTGCTTGAACCGTTTTCCAGCCATTGGTTTTATGGTGATACCATTTTCATAATCGACATCTGGTTGTGGTTAGCGCTGATTGCAGGGATCTGGGTTTCGTTGCGGCAGGAACGCAAAGGCGCGGCACATTGGCGCAGCCCTGCAACAGCCAGTTTCGTTGCAATTTGCCTTTATGTATCGTGCAATGGAATTATCACGGCCCGTGCCGAACAGATGATCGCCGCTGCCGTCGAGAAACAGCACGGTATACAACCGTCTCTTGTTGTCGCCAATCCGGTCCCCGTGCAATTCTGGAAACGGGAGATGCTTTGGCGCGACGCGGCCAGTTATGGCTATGGTCGGTTTACAGCGCCAAACGATGTTTTCGTGCAGGGTAAAGTCCGTCGGCATCGGATGGATGATAAAAGCATCCGGACAACCACGAAAGCGTATCCCGATGCCGATGCCTATCTGTTCTGGTCGCGGATGCCGGTTGCTGAAGTACGTGGGGAGGGCGATGGGCGAGAGTTGGTCATTTCCGACCAGAGGTTCGGAAACCAGATTGTCCGCGACCGCTTTGTGGTTTCCATTCCGTGGAAGGACCCTAGTGAATGACTGCTCCCGTCATCCTTTGGTTCCGTCGCGATTTGCGACTTGCCGACCAGCCCGCTCTTGTTGCTGCGGTCCAAAGCGGCGCGCCGGTTATTCCGGTTTTCGTCCTCGACGACGGGACGCCCAAACATCGCAGGATGGGTGGGGCTTCGCGGTGGTGGTTGCATCATAGTCTGGCATCGGTTGATGCCGATTTGCGGGCAGCGGGTTCGCGGCTGATATTGCGGGCGGGCAAGTCAGACGAAGTTCTATGTGAACTTGCGCAGGAAACCGGCGCGTCGACCATTCATTGCATCCGCCATTACGAACCTTGGTGGCGCAATGCCGAAAAAGCAGTGGCGAAGAGGTTGCCTTATGGTTGCGAGCTTGTCTGCCATGACGGCAATTATCTGATGCCGCCGGGCAGCGTGAAGACCGGCAGCGGCGGGTTGTTCAAGATATACACGCCGTTCATGCGTGCATTGTGGCAGCATATGCCGCCGCATGAGCCGCTGGCTGCGCCGAAACGAATTACCGCTCCGGATAATTGGCCCGATAGCGACAAGCTCTCGGAATGGAACTTGCTGCCCACCAAACCCGATTGGGCAGGCGGGATGGAAGAGATGTGGACGCCGGGAGAGGCGGGCGCGCAGGCCCGGCTCGAAGATTTTGCCGACAAGGCAAAGCTTTACGACGAAAAGCGCAACTTGCCGTCGCAGGATGGCACATCCTTCCTGTCACCGCATCTGCATTTCGGCGAGATTTCGCCCGCCGTCTGCTGGCACGCGACGATGAAGAGCGGTGGGTCGGTGGATGTGTTTTTGAAAGAGCTCGTCTGGCGCGATTATGCGCAGAATGTGATTCGTCAGTTTCCCGGATATGGCGGCACGAATGCGCGCGGGGCGTTCGACAAGCTACCTTGGCGGAGCGGCAAAGAAGCGGATTCGGATTTGCGCGCATGGCAAAAAGGGCAAACTGGATATCCAATCGTCGACGCTGGGATGCGCCAGTTGTGGGCGACCGGCTGGATGCATAATCGGGTGCGCATGATCGCGGCGTCGTTCCTGATCAAGCATCTCCTGATCGACTGGCGCAAGGGAGAGCAGTGGTTTTGGGATACGCTGGTTGATGCCGATTATGGCAGTAATAGCGTCAACTGGCAGTGGACGGCGGGCACCGGGGTAGACAGCAATATGTTTGTGCGCATCATGGCACCATTATCGCAATCGGAGAAGTTCGATGCGGCGGGCTATATTCGCGAATGGGTGCCGGAGCTGGCCAAGCTAAGGGATGCTGCGATCCATGATCCGGATGAGCATGGGGTTCGACCGAACGACTATCCGGCAAAGCTAATCGGCCACAGGGAAGCGCGCGAACGGGCCTTGAAAGCGCATCAGGCTATTAAAAACTGACGTCGTCCCCGCGAAGGCGGGACGACGTGCTATTCGACGACCAGCCTGTGCCCAGTATCAAATTCAGATTGCAATAATCGCACAATCGTATCCGCCACAATCGACGGCTCTTTAACCGTAGCGGGGTCTTCGCCGGGATATGCGGCGGCGCGCATTTTGGTGCGAGTTTTACCGGGATCGAGGATGGCAGTGCGGACGGGGGAAAGGTTTTTGATTTCTTCGCCGTAGCTCGTCACGAGGTTCTCCAGAGCTGCCTTCGACGCGCCATAGGCTCCCCAGAAAGCGCGAGGGGTCGCGCCGACCGACGAGGTGAGGGCAATCAGGCGTCCCGCTTCGCTCTTACGCAACAATGCGTCAAACGACGCTATCATTACCTGTTGGGCGATGACATTGAGCGTGAACACGCGCGTCAACTCGGCGCCGTCGATCGCGGGTACAGGTGCTAGCGTCCCCAGCATCGCTGCATTTAGCACGAGAATATCGAGCTTGCCCCAGCGCTCGGTTACTGCTGCTGCCAACCTCGCGATGCTGTCGCTTTCGGTCAGGTCCAGCGGGGCGATGGTCGCGCTGCCGCCAGCATCGAAAATGGCGTCCTCAACCGCTTCCAAGTCTTTGGCGTTGCGCGCGGTCAGGATGACATGCGCGCCTTGCGCCGCGATGGCCGTCGCCGTCGCTGCACCAATGCCGCGGCTGGCACCAGTCACCAACGCGATTTTGCTTTCGAACGCTCCCGCCATGTTCAGGCCGATTTCCGCTCGCTCAAGAGGATCAATTCGCTCTGCTCGGCCTCGTCATGGTCCGTCAGGCTGGTAGGATAATCGCCTGTAAAACACGCGTCGCAATATTGCGGGCGGCCTTGATGCCGCGAATCCTCGCCGAGCGCGCGATAGAGTCCGTCGATGGAAACAAAGGCCAGACTATCGGCCTGAATGAACTGCCGCATCTGCTCGATATCCATGTTGCTAGCGAGCAGCTTTGACCGTTCGGGGGTATCCACGCCGTAGAAGCAACTGTTCATTGTCGGCGGGCTTGCGATCCGCATATGGACTTCGGCGGCGCCCGCTTCGCGCATCATTTGCACGATTTTCAACGAAGTCGTGCCGCGCACGATCGAATCGTCGATCAGCACGATCTTCTTACCCGCCACCAAATGGCGGTTTGCGTTATGCTTAAGTTTTACGCCCAGATGGCGGACGCCGTCGCCCGGTTGGATGAAGGTGCGGCCGACATAATGCGACCGGATGATGCCAAGCTCGAACGGGATGCCCGCAGCCTCGGCATAACCGATGGCCGCTGGTGTGCCACTGTCTGGAACGGGAATGACATAATCGACATCGACGCCATTTTCTTTGGCCAGTTCGGCACCGATGGCTTTGCGCACCGAATAGACGCTGTTGCCGTCGACTATGGAATCAGGCCGTGAGAAATAGACATGCTCGAAAATGCATGGACGTGCCGACATGGTCAGGAACGGCTTGTGCGAGGTCACGACGCCGTCTCTGACCACCACCAATTCGCCGGGTTGGATCGAACGGATGAATTCTGCACCCGCAATATCTAGAGCGACAGTCTCGGAAGCGAAAATGATTGCATCACCGAGCTTGCCCATGACCAGCGGCCTGATACCCAACGGATCGCGGCAGGCAATCATGCCTTCATTGGTCAGGCAGATTAGCGAATAGGCGCCTTCGACGCGCTTCAAAGCATCGATCAACCGATCGAGTAATGTCCGGTAACCCGACGTCGCAACGAGGTGAATGATAACCTCAGTGTCCGACGTCGACTGGAATATCGACCCGCGCCGAACCAGATCGCGGCGAAGTGTCATCGCGTTCGAGATATTGCCGTTATGTGCCACCGCAAAACCGCCTGACACCAGATCGGCATAGAGCGGCTGCACGTTGCGGAGCGACGTCTCACCTGTGGTCGAATAGCGGACATGGCCAATGGCACTATTGCCCTTCAGCCCGACAATGATCTCCTCGCGGTCGAAATTGCCCGCAACATGGCCCATCGCGCGGTGGGTGTGGAATTCCTGGCCGTCGAAGCTCGATATGCCCGCTGCTTCCTGCCCCCGATGCTGCAACGCGTGAAGCCCGAGCGCAACCATCGCGGCTGCACCTTCGACATCGCAGACGCCGAAGATCCCACATTCTTCACGTAATTTGTCATCATCAAAGGGGTCGGTGGTCAGCATTTAATCGAATCCCGCTGCGCTTCGCTGGCTGGCATATAGGCACGCTGCCGCCGATTGTCTCCCCCCCAATCGCGACAGCGCAACAAAGATGTCGCCCAACTGTCATAAAGAAATTGTTGGCGAGGCATTTGCGCATCGGTTAGGCCACCTGTCATGGATAACGAACGAGAAACCGGGTTGGTGCTCGACCCGAAATTTGACGCGACTGGCCTGTTGACCGCGGTGGTGACAGACGCTGCCGACGGTGTGGTGTTGATGGTCGGCCATATGAATGCTGAGGCGCTGATGAAGAGCCGGGAAACCGGCACCGTACATTTCTTCTCGCGCAGTCGCCAGAAGCTCTGGCAGAAGGGCGAAAGCAGCGGGCATTTTTTGCACATCGTCGAGATGCGGATAGACTGCGATCAGGATGCGATCTGGATAGTGGCGCGGCCCGATGGTCCGACTTGTCACACCGGTGTCAGGAGCTGCTTTTATCGGAGGATCGGCCCAGATGGACTTGAGCCGGTATGAGGGCATTGTTACCGCTGTTCGCGTTGGCGGCTTTGTCCGGATGCGACAAGGCACCGGCAGTGCCCGGCGGTTCGAATGACGTAGGCTCGGCGCTCGACGAGCAGGCGATCGAAGCGGGGATATTGCCCAATCCGCAAGCTCTCGAATTTGCCGGACGCTTCGAAACGCGCGGCGACCTTGGCACCGACAAATTTTGCGCGGTGCAGGACGGCGCAGCGCAGTTCGAGATCGGCGTGCTCGCGGTGTTCGGTCCGGAAAGCAAATGCGAGGGCAGGGGAACGGCGAGCATTGCGGGCGACAAGGTTGAGATCGCCCTGCTAGGCAAGGGCGAATGTAGCTTCGACGCGCAGTATGACGGCGTCGAACTACGTTTTCCGGGTTCAGTCGGGAGCGGTTGCGCCAGCTACTGCTCGGACCGCGGCAGCCTGTCGGGCACGCATTATTTCATGGTGCAACACGGCGACGAAGCGGCGCGCAAGGCGCTCGGACGCGATATTGAACGGTTGTGCGACTAAAGCGGAACGACGATGCAGGCCTGCCCGGTTGCCTTGATCTTGCCGCACATCGCCTCGGCTGAACTGCGCGTCGCAAACGGTCCTGCCTGGAGCCGCGTCACGTTGCCAGTTGCTTTCAGATAGGGTTGAAGTGCGGTCAGTTCACCGATTTTGCCTTCAAGCGAATTCCAGAGTTTTTGCGCGTTGGCCTCTTTGCCGAATGCACCCAGCTGGATACGCCATGCACCATCGACCGTTGCAGCTTTGACGGGCGCGGCCTTTACCGGCACGGGTTTCGGCGTTGCCACTTTTACCGGCACAGCAGGCGGGTTTTGATATTCCTGAGGAAATCCGGGAGCCGATGAAGGCGGTATGGTCGAAGGCGGCACCTTCACCGGCTTGGTGGTTTTGGCGGGTGGCGTGGTGTTGATCGGGAAACCGGCGACCTGAGCCGCGCGCGCGCGGCCGGCGCGTTGTTCTAGTTCCCCAGCCATCACCGTCGCCGCCTGACGCTGCTCGAGCGGAATATACTGGTCCATCTGCGCAAGGCTGCGCGAGGCGGGGGCCATTCCCGCTGAAGACGCGCGAGTCATCAAAGCATAAGCTCGGACCCAGTCCTTCGGGATATGTACGCCGTTGAACAATTCGGTCCCGAGCAGATATTGTGCACGCGGGTCGCCGCGCTCGGCCGACGCTTGCAGATAGGGCAGCGATGCCGGAATTTTGTTCTGGTAATGCAGCAAATGGCCATAGCCGTCGGCAGCTTGCAAATGGCCTTGCGCCGCAGCCTTTTTGTACCAGTCCAGGGCGACGGCCAGGTCGGTCTTTACCCCACGACCCATCTTATAGGCCTGACCCATGTTGAACTGTGCGTCGGGATCGCCTTTCAGTGCTGCGTCGCGCCACTGCTTGACTGCTGCTTCGTACTCGCCGCGGCTCCACGCATCGACACCCGTCTTGACGTCGGCAACCGCAGGCGTTGCAACTAGCGACAGAGCCAGCGCTGACAGCGCAATTTTCGAAAGGTACGACCCGGTTGCCATTTCTTCCCTCCATTTCAACGTCACCTGCGCATTAAATCATAGAAACTGCAAATTGGTAAACGCTTCGCCTTAATAGCTTAACCAGAGATATCCTTCAAACGCCGCATGTTTCAGCGGGTCATTCATTAAGGTTTATCGGGCCGGTGCGGGTCTGCTTCAAGTTGAAATCCCATGCTGCGTTAACGGATTTTTAGCCCTGTTCTGTCACATCCCCGTTTGAAACATTTGCAAAGGGGATTGATGTGAGGGTTCTCGCATTAGCATCACAAAAGGGCGGTTCGGGTAAAACGACACTGTCGGGCCACTTGGCGGTCCAGGCGCAGCTTGCAGGAGCTGGGCCAGTCGTACTAATAGATATCGACCCGCAAGGTTCGCTTGCCGACTGGTGGAACGAGCGTGAAGCGGAGCTTCCGGCCTTTGCCCAGACCACCGTTGCGCGTCTGGCGTCAGATTTGGCGGTTTTGCGCCAACAGGGCTTCAAACTGGCGGTTATCGACACGCCGCCCGCGATCACCATGGCAATCCAGAGCGTGATTTCGGTATCAGAACTGATTGTGGTTCCAACCCGCCCAAGCCCGCACGATTTGCGTGCAGTCGGTGCTACCGTCGATTTGTGCGAACGTGCAGGCAAGCCACTGATCTTCGTGGTCAACGCGGCAACACCCAAAGCCAAGATTACTTCGGAAGCAGCCGTTGCCCTGTCACAGCATGGCACTGTTGCTCCGATCACCCTGCACCACCGCACCGATTTTGCGGCTTCGATGATCGACGGCCGCACGGTGATGGAAATCGATCCGAATGGCCGCTCCAGCCAGGAAGTCATCCAGCTCTGGACCTATATTTCTGACCGGCTCGAAAAGAATTTTCGCCGCACCGTATTTAGCGCACCCGCCGCCACCGCCACCCAGCAAGTCGCCACCGCGCGGCCGATGGGCGGGTTCGGTCGCCGGGTTTTCGGCGCTTAACGGCAGCAGGGGGCAATGAAAATGGCTGAACTTAAACCAATCGCTTCACTTTCGGGCATATTGCTAGCACGCAAAGGGGCAGCCCGTCCGGCGATGCGCCGCCCGATGATGGGCAATGGCAGCGCGGCCCTTGCTCAGGACGATCTTGGCTGGAACGACATGGGTTACGATGTCGATCCCGATCCCAATGCGCCGATGGATTACGAGCACGATCATCAGGGTTATAACCCATTGGCTGGGGCGGTTCCTGATGCCAAGCCGGAAGTGCGCCAGCAGCAGGAACGCATCGCCGAGCAATTCCGGACCGAAGCCGAAGAAGCCCCTGAAGTCGGCTTCGACAGCTTTGACATCGAAGAAGAACCAATCGGAGCAGCACTTACAGTCGTCACCATGACGCCAGAGCCGGTGGTCAAGCCGGTAGCGAAGCGCGTCAAGACCGATGCGCCGCGTTCACGTGCCCGCGCGGTTCCTGGTCAGAAAGACAAAGCGGCATTTACGCTGCGCTTGGACCAGAGCCGCCATTTGAAGCTGCGTTTGGCTTGTGCTGTGCGCAACAAATCGGCGCAGATGCTCGTGACCGACGCACTTGATGCGTTGCTCGATTCGATGCCGGAAATCGGCCAGCTCGCCGCCAGCGTTCCAGCCCGGAAATGAAGATGTTGAACCCAATGCGTATTTTTGAGGTGTTGTCATGAATAGCAATTTTGTTGTGAAGCTCGCATTGTCGACAGCTTTCGTGGCAGTGCCGACTGTGGCATGCACGAGCCTCGGGGTCAGCAGCACTGCAAAGGTTTCGGCAACCAAAGCGGGACCTGAAAAAGCGTTCGGCTGGGCAAAAAAGGCCGAGAAGATGTTTGCCAAAGGCAAGACCGACCGCGCGTTGACCTTCGCCGAACTGGCTGTCGAAGCCGATATGCAAAACCGTGATTATCGGGCATTGCTCGCGCGTATCTATATGGCGCAAGGCCGCTTCGCTTCGGCTGAACGGACGTTAACCGACGTCATGGAATTGGGCCAGGTCGATCCGCGCACCGTGGTTAGCCTTGCGCTGGTTCGGATTGCGCAGAATGACGTGAATTCGGCAGTATCGTTGATCGAAGCCAACCGCGCGATTGTGCCCGCCAGTGATTACGGCCTGACGCTCGCGCTCGCCGGACAATCGAAACTCGCGGTCGAAGTATTAACCGAAGCCATCCGCAACGATAACGCATCGGCGCGCACGCGGCAGAATCTGGCGCTCGCCTACGCTCTCGATGGACGCTGGCGCGAAGCGCGGATGATGGCGGTGCAAGATATGTCACAGGATCAGGTCAATGCCCGCATCGCCGAATGGGCGCAATATGCGCGGCCCAACGCCTATCAGATACGCGTTGCCGGTTTGCTTAACGTTACCCCGCGCGAAGATTCGGGCCAGCCTGTCCGTCTGGCGTTGAATTCAGAACCGGCTGCTCTGGCGTCGGTCCAGCCCGAAGCTATTCCTGCGGCGATTGCTGCCACGGCACCTGTTGCTGAGCTGGCTGCAATCGGTCCCGCACCTGTTGCCGACAGCGCCGGCTTTGCTGCCGTTGAAAGCAATATCAAGGTTGTCGACATCGCGCCGTCCGTCCTTGCCGACGCTCCGTTGATCAAGGCGCAGGCAGGTCCATCCAAGGCCGCTCCTCCTGCCGCCACCCCAGTAAAGCTAGCGCTTGCAGATGTGCCAGCTGCCGCCCCCACGAAAGTTGCCGGGACGCATGTGGTTCAGCTGGGCGCGTTCTCTTCGGCGGCAGCCGCTGAACGGGCTTGGAGCCTGTATAGCAAACGCTTCGACGTGCTGAACGGCTTTGCCTCGGCAAGTTCGAAGGTCACTGTCAATGGCAGGGCGCTTGTCCGCATGGCGGCAAGCGGGTTCGGCAATGCGGCGACCGCCAATGCGGCTTGCAAGCAGATCAAGGCGATGGGCGGCGTCTGCCTCGTGAAAAGCACTGGTGGCCAGCCCGTTCGTCAGGCAGCTTCACAAGGTCGCCGGGTCGCCGCGCGCTAAAGGCTTTTTCCCAAGATACAGGTCAGGGGCGGTGGGTCACAAGACCTTGCCGCCCTTCATCATTTGGCGGACCCGACCTTGAACCGGCAGCCCATCGAACGGCGTGTTTCCGGCAAGCGCAGCCATCCGGTCGCCGTCGATCTGCCAGGGTGTGTCGGGATCGAGCATGATGATGTCGGCGTCGCAACCTTCTTCCAGCCGCCCTGCATTCAGCCCCAATATCCGCGCTGGGTTGGTCGCCAGTAACTCGAACAATCGTCCCGTCGAAATCGTGCCGTCTCGCACCAGATTGAGCGCAAGCGCGAGCAGCGTTTCCGCACCGGCCATTCCGGGAGCACTTTCGGAAAATGGCAGCCGCTTGTCCTCAGGTCCGCGCGGATCGTGGCCCGAAGCGATGACGTCGATGGTGCCGTCGGCAATCGCGGCAATGCACGCTGACCGGTCATCCTCCGAGCGAAGCGGCGGAGAAATTCGGGCGAAGGTCCGGAAATCTGACACCGCATTGTCTGACAGGAACAGATGCGCTGGGGTGATGCCGCAGGTAATCCGGAGACCCTTCGCTTTGCCATCGCGGATCAAGTCGAGCCCGCGTTCTGTGGTCGCCTGCCGGAAATGGACATGCGCGCCGCTTTCCTCCGCCAGCATCAGGTCGCGCACAATGGATAGCGCTTCGGTGGTGGGCGAGGAACTGGCTAAACCAAGCAAGGTCGCGGTTTCGCCCTCGGTTGCAACGGCATTCCCGGCCAACCCACCATCTTCGCTATGAACAAAAACCGGCAGGTTGAGAGCGGCGCAATAACGCATAATGCGCAGCATAATCCCGCTGTCTGCGATCCAGTGACGGCCCGTGGCAACGCCGACCGCGCCTGCTTCCTTCATCAGCGCAATCTCGGCCATATGCAGTCCGGCAAGGTCACGTGTTGCGCCAGCCAAGGGGTGCACCCAGAAATCGGGCTTGCCCTTTAGCGCCGCATAACGGACGGTTGCCGGATCGTCATGCACCGGCGACTGGTCGGGCATCAAGGCCGCGCGCGTAATTCCGCCGAAGCGGAAGGCCGGCTTGTCGGTCTTGAAGACGCCGAGGTCGATAATCCCGGGAGCGACAATCAGCCCGCTGGCGTCGAACTTTTCGGCCAGCGGTGCCGCCTTGCCGACCGAGGCGATTTTGCCGTCCTCGATATGCAGATGCAGCGGCTCGGCCTTGTCCGTTCCGGGCAGGACGACATGCCCGCCGACTACGTTGATTCCGCTCATGCCCAGCCCTCCTGACCGCGCGCTTTGCGGGTCAGTATATCGAGGCAGGCCATGCGAACGGCGACGCCCATTTCGACCTGTTCGGTAATGGCTGAGCGCTCGACGTGATCGGCGATATTGCTGGCAATTTCGACACCACGGTTCATCGGGCCGGGATGCATCACCAAGGCGTCGGGTTTGGCCCGCGCCAGCCGTCGCTCGTCGAGGCCAAAGAGATGGAAATATTCGCGCGGAGAGGGGATGAAGTCGCCCTGCATCCGCTCGTTCTGGAGACGAAGCATCATCACGACATCGGCGCCGTCGAGTGCTTCGTCGAAATTGCTGTATGGCAGCGCGCCAAATTTCTCGATACCGAAAGGCATCAGGGCAGGTGGAGCGACGACGCGGACCTCTGCGCCGAGCGATTTCAGGCAGAACAGGTTCGAACGGGCGACGCGGCTGTGGAGCACGTCTCCGCAAATCACCACTTTCTGCCTCTCGATTTTTCCTCTGCGTCGCATGATGGTGAGCGCATCGAGCAGCGCCTGCGTCGGATGCTCGTGGCTGCCATCACCCGCATTCAGTACCGGACAATCGACCTTGCCCGAAATGAGTTGCACCGCGCCCGAACTGCCGTGGCGGATCACTATCGCGTCGGCGCGCATCGCGTTCAGTGTCATCGCGGTGTCGATCAGAGTCTCGCCTTTTTTGACGCTCGATTGCGCCGCGTGCATGTTGACGACATCGGCACCAAGCCGCTTTCCTGCGATCTCGAACGACAGCAATGTCCGCGTCGAATTTTCGAAAAAGGCATTGATAATGGTCAGGCCGCGCAACCGGTCGTCATGCTTTGCCGCGCCAGACCGGTTCAAGGCGACCCAGTGCTCGGCCTCTTTGAGGATATAGAGAATTTCCCAGGCCTGGAGCCCGGCGATACCAAGCAGATGCTTGTGCGGAAAAGCAGCCGATCCGCTGGGGAAGCGGTCGGCGGGATGTGCTTGTGTCCATGTCATTAAAGCGATGCCCTTAAGACCAAAACCGGCTCGAGACAAGTTGATTACGCTGAGCAGCCTCTATGCGTTGAAATGTTGCTTCATGTCGTTGAACCGTTTCGGATGCGGGCGGCCAGATCGGACGCGAAACCCATTTGATGCGATTGTCGCCATAATAGCGTGCGATCCTCATCGCGCGGGCGAAAGCCGGATTTCGCTGCTCGCAATATATGCGTGAGCGGGGCACGCCCGCAGCAGCGGCAGCGTTCGTCACACTCATCCCTTCAATAACCGCGTTAAGAAAATGCAGCCGCCAGTCGTCGGAGAGTGTTTCACCGCGTGCTTGTTTGATCTGGCGCACCTGTTGGCTGGCAACGGAGCGGATATCGGATTTTCGTCTTGGTTTGGTCATTATAGAACAATACATGAACATTCATGGTGTAGGAAAGACATTTTTTAGCGAAGCGTGCGATATTCAAGCTGTCGTCAAGGTAAGGAGTGTCCCTTTAGGGACAGTCCCCAAAGGGACACTCCTTGCGTCAGCTTGTCAGTGCATCGATCGCGCCTTGCAGGATGAACGATGCCGCGCCGCTGTCGATCTTTTCGGCGCGTTTGGCGCGGCTCATGTCGGCGGCGATCATTTCGCGTTCGATGGCTTGCGTGGACCAGCGCTCGTCCTTTAGCAGAATCGGCAGGCCGATATCGTCGATGTTCTTGGCAAAAGCGCGGGTCGACTGGCTGCGCGGGCTTTCGCTGCCGTCCATATTGAGCGGCAGGCCGATGACAATGCCTTTGGTCGCACGGGTAGCGATGGTGGCCACCAATGCGGCCTTATCCTTGGAAAACTTGCTTCGTTTGATGAGGTCCGCAGGTGACGCGAAACTCCAGCCAGCGTCGCAAAACGCGGTGCCGATGGTTTTGGTGCCCAGATCAAGACCGATCAAGACGCCGCCGTCGGGCAGGGCTGCACGAAAATCGGGGGCACTTTCGAAAATCATAATCGTTCAATACCCGTTCGCCCTGAGCTTGTCGAAGGGCAGGTTGTGCAAATTGTGCTTCGACAGGCTCAGCACGAACGGAATTAGGGATTATTTCGCCAGAAACTGCTGCAACCGCCATAAAGCATCAGCTCTCACATTCGCCCAGAACAGCGGGATGTCATAAACATGATAATTATTACCGGGCAGCACATAAGGGCCAACCTCGGGCGGATCGCCGATCAGCAGGAAGCCCTTGTCATCGCACCGCGCCGGAACTGCGCTGACGATCAATTCGCCGGTTTTCATTTCTTCATCGGGTTTCAATGTGCCCAGATTGGCCTCCATCGTCGCGTCGGGCAGCGCACCGCCGGTCAGCGGATTGCTGCATAGCAACGCGGTATCCTTGCGGGGTTCGCCGTTGAAGCCGATGGTCGCATCATAGGCTTTGACAATGCGGTCATATTTCGCCGGCTCGGCAAAGCTCTGCCATGCCATGATGCAGCCGGTCATATCCGCAGTCGTGCAGGCGGGCAGGCCCATTTCGCCGAGGTCGGTACCTACCGACACCGGCCAGCCCACGACATAAGCGGCAACGATCCGCTTGGCGACGGGCTTGCCTGCGACGCGGTCTTTGAGCAGATGAGTCAGGTGAAGCGCGCCTTGGCTGTGACCTGCCAAGATAATAGGGCGGTCCTTCTGCACCTTGGCGAGGAATTCGTCGAAGGCGAGCAGGACATCCTTATAAGCTGCGTTCAGCGCTTGCTGGCCTTCGGGCTTCTTGGTCAGAAACGAGCCGATAGCGGCTTGCCGGTAACGCGGCGCCCATAATTCGCCCGCATCGGCAAAGGGTGAGGCCAGCCCGCGCAGGAAAAGCCGCGCGCGATCCTGCGATTCCTTGTCGTCGAGCGGGGCGTTCCAGTATTCCTTGCCGATATAGGATGTCGGGTGGACAAAAAAGATCGCTGCCGAACCCGGAATGGTGGCATCTTCGGCGCCCATAGGCTGCCAGTCCGCCGGGTTGCCCGCTTTGCCCGGCCGTGCGAACCACATGTCGTTCCCCGCATAAATACTCTGCTCAAACGCTGCCTGCTTCTTGAACTTGGCGGTCGGCACGAAGGCCAACTCGGTGAGCTCGTTCTCGTAGATTCTGAGCGCAAAGCCACCGGCGATCACCAGCACGATGAGGCCTGCGAAAACATATAAAAACTTGCGAGCCAATTTTTGGTCCTAATCCCTGCTTTTTTGCGCCAGTACTGCGATTATCCGCAAATAGCACAGCAAATTTGAACGCGGCCTGACAAAGCCGTTGAAGCGGGGCAGGGGCGATGCTAGCTGCCACCGGATCGCTTGCCGATCCGGACTACAAGGAAGACTATGTCAGTCGATAAAGAAACAGTGAACAAAATCGCGCGGTTGTCCCGCATTGCGATTAGCGATGCCGAGGCCGACAAGATGGTTGGTGAGTTGAACGGCATCCTAGAATGGGTGGAACAACTGGGCGAGGTTGATGTGACTGGCGTCGAGCCGATGACTGCGGTTATCCCCAATGCGCTGCGCTTGCGTGACGATGTGGTCACCGACGGCGATGTCCGCGACAAGGTGCTTGCCAATGCGCCCGCGAGGGAGGGCAGCTTCTTTGGTGTGCCCAAGGTGATCGAGTGATGTTTGCTAAACCTACCACCTCCGTTCGTGCTGAGCTTGTCGAAGCACGTTTGCGCAAGGCCTCCCGTCCTTCGACAGGCTCAGGACGAACGGGGACGAGGTCATGACCGAACTAACAAAACTCGGCGTTGCAGACATTCGCAGCGGCGTTGCCTCCGGCGATTTTTCGGCCGTCGAAGTGGCTGAAGCCTTCAACGCCAATGTTGCGAAAGCTAAAGTGCTCAACGCCTTTATTGTCGAAACGCCCGAAAAGGCGATCGAGGCCGCGAAAGCCGTCGACGCAGACCGTGCGGCGGGCAAGCCGCTCGGCAAGATGGCGGGTGTGCCGATTGGCATGAAGGATCTGTTCTGCACTGAAGGGGTTCAGACGACGGCGGCAAGCCATATCCTCGAAGGCTTTGTGCCGACCTATGAGTCTACGGTGTCGGCGAACCTGTGGAAGGCTGGGGCAGGGATGCTCGGTAAGCTCAACATGGACCAGTTCGCGATGGGTTCGTCGAACGAGACCAGCTATTTCGGCAATGTGATTTCGCCCTGGCGGCGCGGTGGTGGCGATAATGCCGCGCTGGCTCCCGGCGGGTCGTCGGGCGGCTCCGCATCGGCGATTGCGGCGCGGCTGTGTCCGGCGGCGACCGGCACCGATACCGGCGGCTCGATCCGCCAGCCAGCAGCTTTTGTCGGCATCAGCGGCATCAAGCCAACCTATGGCCGTTGCTCGCGTTGGGGCGTTGTCGCGTTTGCGAGCTCGCTGGACCAGGCAGGACCGATGGCGCGCGATGTGCGCGACTGTGCGATCATGCTTGAGGCAATGGCGGGGTTCGATCCAAAGGATTCGACCTCGCTCGACCTGTCCGTTCCCGAATGGGAAGCTGGGCTTAACAGCGACCTCAAGGGTAAGCGCATCGGTATCCCCAAGGAATACCGCCTCGACGGCATCGACGAAGACATCGCCGCGATGTGGGACAATGGCATCGCCTGGCTGAAGGATGCAGGCGCGGAAATCGTCGAGATCAGCCTGCCGCACACTAAATATGCGCTGCCCGCTTATTACATCATCGCGCCCGCCGAAGCCTCGTCGAACCTCGCGCGTTATGACGGCGTTCGCTACGGCCTGCGAGACCTGCCCGAGGGCGCTGGCCTGCAAGACATGTACGCCGCGACCCGCGCCGCCGGTTTCGGCGAGGAAGTGCGTAGGCGGATCATGATCGGCACCTATGTGTTGAGCGCCGGTTTCTACGACGCTTATTACACGCAGGCGCAAAAGGTCCGCGCGTTGATCGCTCGCGATTTCGAACAGGCTTGGGACCATTGCGACCTTATACTCGCGCCAACTGCCCCGAGTGCAGCTTTTGGCTTGGGCGAAAAAACTAGCGACCCGCTGGCGATGTATCTGAACGACGTTTTCGCTGTCCCCGCCTCGCTGGCTGGTCTGCCCGCGATGTCGGTCCCTGGCGGGCTCAGCAAGGACGGCCTGCCATTGGGCCTGCAGATCATCGGTAAAGCTCTCGACGAACAAGCCGTGCTCAACGCAGGCTTCGCCATCGAACAGCGGTCAGGATTTACGGGGGAAGCCGGAGAGTGGTGGTAATATGAGCGAATACCGCATCCAGGGCAACACCGGCGAGTGGGAGGTCGTTATCGGCCTTGAGGTCCATGCGCAGGTTACCAGCGAGTCCAAGCTGTTTTCCGGCTCATCGACCGGATTTGGGGCCGAGCCGAACAGCCATGTCTCGCTCGTCGACGCAGCGATGCCCGGAATGCTCCCTGTGCCGAACCGCGAATGCCTTCGGCAGGCGGTGCGGACGGGGATGGCGGTGGGTGCGCAGATCAATCGCTGGTCACGGTTCGACCGGAAGAATTATTTCTACGCCGATTTGCCGCAAGGTTACCAGATTTCGCAGTTGTATCACCCGATTGTCGGCGAGGGCGAAATCGAGGTTACGCTCAACGAAAAGGACCCCGACAGCGCGGTCAAGAAAATCGGCATCGAACGAATCCACGTCGAACAGGATGCGGGCAAGCTGATGCACGACCAGCATCCGACGATGTCCTTTGTCGATCTTAACCGTTCGGGCGTGGCGCTGATGGAGATCGTCTCGCGGCCCGATATGCGTTCGCCTCAGGAGGCCGGGGCTTACGTCAAGAAACTGCGCTCGATCCTGCGCTATGTTGGCAGTTGCGACGGTAACATGGAGCAAGGCTCGATGCGCGCCGACGTCAACGTCTCGGTCCGCAGACCGGGCCACGAACTCGGAACGCGCACCGAAACCAAAAATGTGAACTCGATCCGCTTCATGATGCAGGCAATAGAGTATGAGGCGCAGCGGCAGGTCGATATCATCGAAAGCGGCGGTGCGGTGGTGCAGGAAACACGGCTGTTCGACGCCAACAAGGGCGAAACGCGTTCGATGCGCTCGAAGGAGGACGCGCATGATTACCGCTATTTCCCCGACCCCGATCTGCTACCGGTGGAACTCGACGACGCCTTCCTCGAAGAATGCCGTGCGTCTTTGCCTGAACTCCCTGACGCAAAACGAGCCCGTTATGAAGGCATGGGCCTCACCGCCTACAACGCCGCCGTGCTGACCGCAGAGGCCGAAACCGCCTTCTGGTTCGAGGATTTGCTGGCCGAGGGCGTGGACGCCAAGCAGGCATCTAACTGGCTGATGTCAGAACTGTTCGGCGCGCTTAACAAGCTCGGCAAGACGCTCGACGAAAGCCCCGTTAGTCCTAAGCAAGCCGCCGAACTGCTTGGCTTGGTCGCCGATGGCACCATATCCGGCAGCATCGCCAAGCAGGTCTTCGAATTCATGCTCGAAACCGGGCAGGGGGCTGCTGCGATTGTCGAAGAAAAAGGCCTCAAGCAAACCAGCGATACCGGCGCCATCGAAGCTGAAATCGCCAAGATCATGGCCGCGAACGAGGACAAGGTTGCCGAATATCGCGGCGGCAAGGACAAGCTGTTCGGCTTCTTCGTCGGCCAGACGATGAAGGCGATGCAGGGCAAGGCCAATCCGCAGGTTATCAACGACCTGTTGAAGAAAGCGCTGGGCTGATTTTCGCGTTCGCGGCGTGGGTCAAACTATCAGCCGCTTCCCCCTTGCCCCGCCGCGGCTTTCCCGTTAGAGGCTGCCGTCGTTTGTGAAATGGCGGCTTTTCCCAAGCGGGCGTGGCGGAATTGGTAGACGCACCAGATTTAGGTTCTGGCATCGCAAGATGTGGGGGTTCGAGTCCCTTCGCCCGCACCATAAAGATTAGCCGTTAGTGAACCCGAAACCATTTTTAGCTTTGTGCCGGCCTCTGGCCCGCCCTGATTAGAGAAGATAATATGCAAACCGTCGAGACACAGAATGAAGGCCTGAAGCGGGCTTACCGCATGACGATCACCGCCAAGGACGTCGAATCCAAAATCGATGCCGAAGTGAAAAAGATCGCACCTCAGGTGCGGATGCCCGGTTTCCGCCCCGGCAAGGTTCCGGCCAATCTGGTCAAGAAAATGCACCGCGACTCGCTGCTGCAGGATGCGCTGAACAGCTCGATCCAGGACGGCGTTCAAAAAGCGATTAACGACAACAAATTGCGCCCTGCAACGCAGCCGCATGTGCATCTCGACGACGATTATGCACCGGGCAAGGACGCAGTGGTCGATTTCCACCTCGAAATATTACCGGCGATTGCGGCACCTTCGATCGACGGCATCACGCTTGAGCGCCTGGTCGTCGAAGTCAGCGACGCTGCGGTCGATGA
This sequence comes from uncultured Sphingorhabdus sp., assembly GCA_964591835.1. Lineage (GTDB taxonomy): Bacteria > Pseudomonadota > Alphaproteobacteria > Sphingomonadales > Sphingomonadaceae > Sphingorhabdus_B. The sequence goes on from CAZQBS010000019.1 coordinate 48,359, forward strand.
GGCGATCATGAAGCTCGCCGCCGGTCAGAAGAGCTTTGAAGCCGCCGACAAGAAATATGAGGCCAAGATGGGCGACGTTGTCGTCATCGATTTCGAAGGCAAGGTCGACGGCGTTCCCTTCGAAGGCGGCAAGGGCGAAGGCATGTCGGTCGAACTCGGTTCGGGCCAGTTGATCCCCGGATTCGAAGACCAGATGGTCGGTCTGAAAGCCAATGACGACAAGCTGATTAACGTCACCTTCCCCGAAGATTACAATGCCGAAAACCTGAAGGGCAAGGCTGCAACCTTCGACATCGTTGTCGGCGAAGTGCGCAAGCCGGTCGAAGCGAAAGCTGACGACAATCTTGCCAAGGGCTTCGGCTTGGACGGTATCGACAAATTGCGCGAAATCATGAAGGTCCAGGTCGAGCAGGAACATAACGGTCTGACCCGCACCTATATGAAGCGGCAGTTGCTCGACCAACTCGCCGCCGGTCACGACTTTGAAGTTCCGCCGTCCATGGTTGAAGCCGAGTTCGAACAGATATGGGCTCAGCTCGAGCAGGAAGCCGCGCGCGAGGACGATCCAGAAGCCGCGAAGAAAGAAATGGAAGCAGAGCGGGCTGACTATCATGATATCGCGGTACGCCGCGTTCGTCTGGGGTTGTTGCTTTCCGAAATCGGTCAGGCAAACGGTGTCGAAGTTAACCAGCAGGAAATGAACATGCTGGTACAACAAGCCGCCCAGCAATATCGCCCCGAAGACCGCCAGCGTTTTGTGCAATATCTGCAAGAAACCCCGATGGCAGCGGCGCAACTTCGCGCACCGATGTTTGAAGACAAGGTTGTCGATTTTCTGTTCGAGAAGGCGACTGTCACCGACAGGACGGTAACCAAGGAAGAACTGGAAGCGGCGATCGAGGCAGAGCCCGAGGTAAAGCCGGTCGCCAAGAAGAAATCTCCTGCGAAGAAGGCTGCTGTTGCGAAAGAGGAGGCTCCTGCAAAGGAAGCCAAGCCTGCCGCCAAGAAGGCTAAGAAAGAAGCTACCGAGCTAGAAGCTGAAAAAGCTCCAGCGAAAAAGGCACCTGCGAAAAAGCCTGCTGCGAAGAAGTAATTTCTACAGCTTGAATATCAAAAAGGCCCCGGAGTTTCCGGGGCCTTTTTTTTGGGGCTATCTCGGGGACTGTCCCTTTAGGGACAGTCCCCATCTCGTCATTTCAGGTCAAACCGGTCGGCGTTCATCACCTTGACCCAAGCCTTCACGAAATCGCGCACGAACTTCTCCTCATGGCCGCGCTCGGCATAGACTTCGGCGGTTGCGCGGAGCTGGCTGTTAGAACCAAAAACAAGATCAGTGCGTGTCGCGCGCCACTTCTCGCTACGGCCGCCGCGGGTGTAGCCGATGAACTCCTCGTCGCTTGAGCTGTCGACCAGATCCCAGAAGGTATCGTTGTCAAGCAGGTTCACGAAGAAGTCGTTGGTCAACTGGCCTTTGCGGTGGGTCAGTACGCCTTCGGGCTTGTCCTTATGGTTCGCGCCCAACACGCGAAGGCCACCGAGCAGCACCGTCAATTCCGGTGCCGACAGGCCGAGCAGCGACGCCTTGTCGAGCAGCAACTCCTCGGTTTTCACCGGCTGACGGGTTTTGAGGTAGTTGCGGAAGCCGTCGGCCTGCGGTTCCATCCAGTGGAAGCTTTCGACATCAGTCCAGTCCTGAGTCGCGTCGCCGCGACCGCCGGTAAAGGGCACACTCACGTCAAAACCCGCATCCTTCGCGGCCTTTTCGACCGCCACAGAGCCTGCCAGCACGATCGCGTCGGCAAGGCTAATGCCCCCGCGGATTTCGCCCAACTTCGCAAGCACTTTTGCAAGCTCGTCGGGTTCGTTGACCGCCCAGTCCTTTTGCGGTGCAAGCGCGATGCGCGCGCCGTCGGCCCCGCCCCGCTTGTCCGACTTGCGAAAGGTCGAGGCCGAGGCCCAAGCCGTCTTGACGAGCTGCGAAACGGTTAGGCCGCTCGAAAGCACCGCCGATTTGAACGCCGCAACATCGGCATCCGAGGGCTTGCTTCCGGCGGGCACGGGGTCCTGCCAGATCAGGTCTTCGGCAGGGACCTCCGGTCCGAGATAAAGGCACTTCGGCCCCATGTCACGATGCGTCAGTTTGAACCAGGCGCGCGCGAAGGCGTCGTCGAGTGCCGCCTGGTCGTCGCGGAAGCGCTCCGAAATCGCGCGAAACTCGGGGTCCATCTTTAGCGCCATGTCCGCCGTGGTCATCATCGTTGGCACACGCTTGCCCGGGTCGCGCGCGTCGGGCGCCATGTCTTCCGGATCGGGGTTGACCGGCGTCCACTGCTTCGCACCCGCAGGGCTCTCGGTCAGCTCATAATCATATTTGAACAGCAGGCGAAAATAGTCGCCAGTCCATTTAGTAGGGTTGTTAGACCACGCACCTTCGATGCCCGATGTCGTGATATGGCCCTTGCCGATATCCTCTTCGTCGGTCAGCCAGCCGAGGCCCTGCATGTGCACCGCTTCGGACGCCGGGTCCTTGCCGAATCGTTCGGACGGCTTTGCACCATGCGCTTTGCCGAAGGCATGGCCGCCGGCCGTCAGCGCCACGGTTTCCTCGCTATTCATCGCCATCCGGCTGAAGGTTGCACGCATGTCGCGCGCCGATTGCAGCGGGTCGGGGTTGCCGCCCGGACCTTCGGGATTGACGTAGATGAGGCCCATCTGGATCGCGGCGAGCGGTCCTTCGAGTTCTTCCATGTCTTCTTCGGGGACGATGCGCGTCTTCGCGCCCTGGTTTACCCAGATTTCCTCCGCACCCCAGAATGTGTCGCCCTCGGACTGGTAGACGTCCCTGCGACCGCCGCCAAAGCCGAATACCGGCCCACCCATGCTCTCGATCGCGACATTGCCCGCAAGGATGAACAGATCGGCCCAGCTGATCGACTGACCGTATTTCTGCTTGATCGGCCAGAGCAGACGCCGCGCCTTGTCGAGATTGCCGTTATCCGGCCAGCTATTCAGCGGTTCGAACCGTTGCTGGCCCGAATTGGCACCGCCGCGGCCGTCGGTCACGCGATAGGTGCCTGCCGCGTGCCACGCCATACGAATCATGAAGGGACCGTAATGGCCATAGTCAGCCGGCCACCACGGCTTGCTGTCGGTCATCAATGCGGTAAGGTCGGCTTTTAAGGCCGGGTAATCGAGCTTTTTGAAGGCTTCGGCATAGTCGAATTCCTCACCCATAGGGTCTGGCGACACACCATGCTGATGAAGCATGTCTACCGGCAGCGCGTCGGGCCACCAGTCTTTGTTCTGCCGTCCGAGCAACGAGCGAATCTTTACCTCGCCGCCGCTACGCATCGGGCAACCATCGCGGGGGTCTGCATCTGCCATTAGTAATTCCTCTTATGATATGGTTCGAGTCGGGTGGATCAAAGATGTGCAAAGAACCGTCATTTGTCCAATCGATTAAGCCGGACGCAGTTATCGGATTATGCGTTTATGGTCGG
>CAZQBS010000020.1:0-51023 GCA_964591835.1 uncultured Sphingorhabdus sp.
AGACGGTATTAGGCGAGTTTGCGAGCGGCGGCAAGCCGCAAAGATGCTTGCGCGCGACGGGGGTTGAGTGCACCGCGCAGCATATTCGAATCGAGCATAAAATACGATGAGCGTTCAATCGAAAAACGACGATGCGCTGATCGACTGTTACTGGGAACTCGACAAAAGGGGACTGTCCCAAGCGTAGCGCAGTGGACTGTCCCCGATAGGCCACGCGCGAGCATTTGGGGACAGTCCACTGCGCTACGCTTGGGACAGTCCCCAAAAGCACTTAAACCTCCAGCACGATTTTCCCGACATGATCGCCGGATTCCATATGCGCATGGGCGGCGGCGGCTTCGGTTAGCGGGAAGGTCCGGTCCATTTCCGGGCGCAGCTCACCACTCGCTACCATCGGCCAGACGGTTGCGTAAATTTCCTGCGCCAGCAGCGCCTTGAACTCCGCCGACCGCGCGCGGAGCGTCGATCCGGTCAGTGTCAGGCGACGCATCATCACTTGTGCCATGTTGATTTCGGCAACCATCCCGCCCTGCACCGCGATCGTCACATGGCGGCCATCTTCGCGCAAACATTGCAGATTGCGCGGAACGTAGCTGCCCGCGACCATGTCGAGGACGACGTGGACGCCCGCGCCGGCTGTGATTTTCTTCACTTCCTCGACGAAATCGGCAGCCGCGTAGTTGATCGCGTGGTCCGCGCCCAAGGCCAATGCCGCTGCGCATTTGTCGTCGGAGCCGCAGGTGACGATAACCGTCAACTTGAACAATTTGCAAAGCTTTATCGCCATCGTGCCGATACCGCTGGTGCCGCCGTGGACGAGTATGCTCTCACCACCACCGGCATAAGCGCGTTCGAAAACATTGTGCCAGACGGTGAATAATGTTTCGGGCAAAGCCGCCGCTTCGACCATGCTTAACGCCGCAGGGACGGCCAGGCACTGGTCGAACGGCGCGACGCAATATTCGGCATAGCCGCCGCCCGAAGTTAGCGCACATAGTCGGCTGCCGATTTCGCCCGCATTGACACCAGCACCCACTGCCACCACGGTACCGGATATTTCCAGCCCGGGAAGGTCGCTCGCTCCCGGCGGTGGCGGGTAAAGCCCCTTGCGCTGGACCACGTCGGGGCGGTTCACGCCCGCATATGCAACCTTCAGCAAGACCTCGCCCGGCGCAGGAGTCGGTACCGGACGCTGGCACGGCTTAAGCACCTCCGGCCCGCCGGGTGTCGAAATCTCAATGGCTGTCATCATTTGTGGCAAATTTGCCATAGCTCACGTCCCCCGTCTGGCTGACGGGCCTTTTAGGCAAGCTTCATATTGACAGCAAGCGTGGTGGTGGCAAACATGCGCTATGGAAGCCGACGAAAATCTTCCGCTGCGCCGCGACGATCCGCTGGCCAATCTGGTCAGGCAGGATCTTGATCCGTTGTCGGTCGATGAGCTTGAAGAACGCATCGCCGCGCTCAAATCCGAAATCGGCCGGTGCGAGGGCAAGCTGGCCTTTGCCACCCGCCACCGCAGCGCCGCCGACGCGCTGTTCAAGAAGTGACTGGCGGCAACCTTTTTCTAACCATTTCGGAGCTTAATCCGTTATCTGTGAGGACGACGGTTGAAAGCGGAAAAGGCCAAGCCGATATAGAGTATAAGTCAACCAGCGACCCCAGTTAGGAATCAAGACCATGCCATCATTTGCGGAATCGCTGGAAGCCACACTCCATAATGCGCTGAAGCACGCAGGCGACCGGGCGCATGAATATGCGACGCTAGAGCATCTGCTGCTTGCATTAATCGATGACGGCGATGCGGCGAAGGTCATGCAGGCCTGCGGTGTCGATCTGGGTGAACTGACCGATATCGTCATCACCTATCTCGACAGCGAACTCGAAAGCCTGAAGGTCGAAGGCAAGGTCGATCCTTCGCCCACCAGCGGTTTCCAGCGTGTGGTCCAGCGAGCGATATTGCACGTCCAGAGTTCGGGCAAGGATGTGGTGACTGGCGCGAATGTACTGGTGGCGCTGTTTTCCGAGCGTGAGAGCTACGCCGTCTATTTCCTTCAGCAGCAGGATATGAGCCGCCTCGACGCTGTGAGCTATATCAGCCACGGTATCGGCAAGGACGGCAAACTGGCCGAACCACGCCAGATTACCGGCAGTGAACAGGCAAAGGAAGAAGAGGGCGAGACCAAGTCGAAGAAAGACAAGAAAGAAGGTGCGCTCGACCAGTTTACTGTCAATCTCAACGAAAAGGCTAGGCAAGGCCGCATCGACCCGCTGATCGGGCGAAGCGCCGAGGTTGATCGCACCGTGCAGATCCTGTGCCGCAGGTCGAAGAACAATCCGCTTTATGTCGGCGAACCCGGCGTCGGCAAGACCGCCATTGCCGAAGGGCTGGCGCGACGGATTGTCGAAAATCAGGTGCCCGAGGTGCTTTTGCCAGCGGTCATCTACTCGCTCGACATGGGCGCTTTGCTCGCTGGCACACGCTATCGTGGCGATTTCGAGGAACGGTTGAAGGCGGTGGTGTCGGAACTTGAAAAGTTGCCGGATGCGATCCTGTTTATCGACGAAATCCATACCGTAATTGGTGCGGGTGCGACCAGCGGCGGTGCGATGGACGCATCGAACCTGTTGAAACCGGCATTGTCAGGCGGCACGATCCGCTGCATCGGCTCGACCACCTACAAGGAATTCCGTAATCATTTCGAGAAGGACCGGGCGCTGCTTCGCCGGTTCCAGAAGATCGATGTCAACGAGCCGAGCATCGAGGATACAATCAAGATTCTCGCCGGTTTGCGCAGCGCGTTCGAAGAGCATCACAAGGTCAAATACACCCCCGATGCGATCAAGGCGGCGGTCGAACTGTCGTCGCGCTATATCAACGACCGCAAGCAGCCCGACAAGGCCATCGACGTGATCGACGAAGTCGGTGCGATGCAGATGCTGGTTGCACCATCGAAGCGGCGCAAGCTGATTACCGCGCGCGAAATCGAGGCGGTGATCGCCACGATCGCGCGAATCCCGCCGAAGCAGGTCTCGACCGACGACAAGACCGCCTTGGGCAGCCTCGAAGCCGACCTTAAGCGCGTTGTTTTCGGGCAGGACAAGGCCATTGAGGTGCTTTCGAGCGCGATCAAGCTTAGCCGGGCAGGACTTCGCGATACCGAAAAGCCGATCGGATCCTATCTGTTCAGCGGCCCGACTGGCGTCGGCAAGACGGAGGTTGCACGCCAACTGGCCTCAATCCTCGGAATCCCGCTCAAGCGTTTCGACATGAGCGAATATATGGAACGGCACAGCGTCAGCCGCCTGATCGGCGCGCCTCCGGGCTATGTCGGTTTCGATCAGGGCGGACTTTTGACCGACGCGGTCGACCAGAGTCCGCACAGCGTGCTGCTGCTCGACGAGATCGAAAAAGCCCATCCGGATTTGTTCAACATACTTTTGCAGGTCATGGATAATGGCCGCCTGACCGACCATCATGGGAAAACCGTCGATTTCCGTAATGTCATCCTGATCATGACGACCAATGCCGGGGCCAGCGACATGGCCAAGGAAGGCATCGGCTTCGGTAACAATATCAGCAAGGAAGATGCAGGCGACGAGGCCGTCAAAAAGATGTTCGCGCCCGAATTTCGCAACCGCCTCGATGCGACGGTGCCGTTCAGCTATCTGCCGACCGAAGTCGTTGCGCGCGTGGTGGACAAGTTCATCCTGCAACTCGAACTGCAACTGGCCGACCAGAATGTCCACATCAAGCTGGATGACGAGGCGCGCGCCTGGTTGACCGAGCGTGGTTACGACAAGCTGTACGGTGCGCGTCCGATGGGCCGATTGATCCAGGAGAAGATCAAGCAGCCGCTGGCGGAGGAATTGCTCTTCGGCAAGCTGGTCCACGGCGGCGAGGTCGCGGTGCATATGAAGGACGACCAACCCGTGTTCGAAGTCACGCCCGCGCCGCCCAAGGCCAGCAAGCCGAAAGCGCCGAAGAAGGCAAAGGATAAGGGCAAGGCCAGCAAGGCCGAGTAGACTGAGCCCTCTTCATCGTCGTCCCGAACTCGTTTGACCTCTGGTCACTGCTTTCCGGGATAGCGCACCACCTTCGCGTGTTGTCCTGAAACAAGTTCAGGATGACGGATTTGGTGGATTGTGTGCGTCTCTAACCGACGGCAATCAACTCCGCCGCCTTTCCAATCCCGTCGAACAAAGCGGCCTCGGTCCCCGTCATCCAGACCTGCGCGCCGGTCATAGCCAAGCGTTCGAACAAGGCCGCGCGGCGTTCGGGATCGAGGTGCGCTGCGACTTCGTCCAGCAACAGTATCGGTGGCGTTCCGCGTTGATCGGCCACCAATGCTGCGTGCGCCAGGATCAGCGAGAGCAACAGTGCTTTTTGTTCGCCGGTAGAACTTCGGTCCGCAGCCTGTCCGTCGGCGCGGTTGTGGACCACTAAATCGGCACGGTGCGGCCCCGCCAACGTGCGCCCGGCGCTTGCGTCACGGCGACGCGATTTTTTCCACATGTCGCGCAGCGCCGCTTCTGGTTGCGAACCCGCTGTGTCAAGCCGGATATCGGGCACAGCAAATGGGCCAACGGGCGCAATTTCCAACTGCGCAGTCAGCGCCGACATCATCCGCTGTCGCGCTTCGACAATAGCTACACCGCTTTCAGCCATTTGCGCCTCAAGCGCATCGAGCCAGATCGGATCGGGAGTGCTCGCCCCAGCCAGCAGCTTATTGCGTTGCTGCACCGCTTTTTCATAGCGGCTGCTCGCCCTCGCGTGCATCGGCTCTAGCGCCAGCACCAGCCGGTCGAGAAACCGCCGCCGCGCCCCTGCCCCGTCGGCGAACAGGCGGTCCATCGACGGCGTCAGCCAGATCACCGATAGCCATTCGGCAAGGCCATTGATGTTCGCGTTCGCGCCGTTTATCCGCACCTTGCGGCGCTCGGGGGCATCCGCATCAACGCCGGTGCCCAGGGTGACATCGCCAATCTCCGCAGTCACCGCAAAACCGCCACCGCCCTCGCTCCGCGCCATTTCACCTAGGCTTGCACGGCGCAATCCCCTTCCAGGCACGAGCAGCGAAATAGCCTCCAATATGTTCGTCTTCCCCGCACCATTGGCACCGTAAAGCACCACAAATCGCGCCGTCGGCTGCAACGACAAGGCCGCATGATTACGAAAATCGGTGAGCGAAAGGCGGGAAAGAGCCATAGCCCGCATCGCTATAGAAGCAACGATTCGGGTCAACCGGATAATTGGCAAAATCCGCCATTTCCAAAATCCCAAACTATGGCGCAATTTCCCACTTTGTATAAAGTTACAATGCAGTAGTTATTGTCAGAAATGACTTATCTATCTGTTTTAGAAGCATTTATCAAAACTGGCACACACCCTGCAATAACCTTCGCATAGCCGGAATGGTCCGGTAACTTAAACAAAGGATTTACAAAATGACCCTCACTTCACGTAACCAGATCGCATCGGTTTTTGCTGCTGTTTTCTGCGCATTCATCACCGTCGGCATGAGCGTAGCACCCGCTGTTGCTCCTGTTGCAAGCCTCGTCGCCTAAGAGCGGCGAAGACATAAGGAAGTTGAAATGACCCTCTCTACACGCAATCAAATATTTTCGGCTGTTGCTGCTGTTGTATGCGCATTCATAACCATCGGCATCAGTATAGCCCCCGCAGTTGCTCCCGTCGCAGGCCTCGTCGCCTGAGACGGGACACCGTCCACAGCATCCATCATATTCAGGGAGTAAGTAAAATGGCACGTTTGGTTCTCGACAAGGCAAACAAGAAAATCCTCGGCGTGTGTGCAGGGCTGGCCAACTGGACCGGCATCGACCCGTTCATCGTCCGCTTGCTGTTTGTTATCACCACGCTGATCGGCGTCGGCTCGCCCATCATTATCTACATCCTGCTGGCGATGATCCTCGATTGATGGTTCAGCGTGCTTTCCTCTTGCCATCGGCTAGCGATTGAGGGCAATAAAGCTAGGGGTGAGCAGGAGGAACCGTTGTCCGACGAGAACAATGCCCCCGATTACAATGAACATAGTTACAATTCGCGCGAATTCGAGCGCGGCGCAGTCACGATTCGCGCAGAAGTTCGCGAATCTGGTGGTGGCAAACAACGGATTTCAGTGATCGATCTCTCGCGTTCAGGCTTCCGCATGCACTGTATTTTCCTCATTCCCGACGATCGGATGGTTTATCTGACTATGCCGGGGTTCGAATCGATGGAAGCACAAATCGCCTGGCACGAGGAGGATTATTATGGCTGCCGGTTCAAGCATCGGTTGCACCAAGCGGTTTACGATCACGTCATCAAAACCTATCCGACGCTTAATCGCCGTCTCTGAACGCGCCGTCGTCCGGCACTGGCAAGTTTGATACTTTCGAGATTGCGAATAATCGCTCGCTTGTCGATTTTCCTGCCAACATTAAATGACTGAGCGCCCGTGCCGTTTCTCTTTGGGGAACGAGCACAGATCGCTCGCTTGGTCGGAACGGGCCGACCGAATGGCCAAGTTTTTCCCCGAATGTAAGTCAGGTTTTTTGGGAGATAGCCATGGATCGGCAAATCAACGGAAATCTCGGCGGGGACCCTGATTACGAGAGGACAGGGCCGCGCAGAGGGTATGTGACAGGCGGGTTATATCATCCGCAGGACGCAGAAGCCTTGAACGCACGCGAATTTCCGCGAGACCCGGTCCGGATTTATGCCGATCTGCTATTGTCCGACGGCCCGCGCTTCAAGGTTTCGGTGCTCGACCTATCGCCGGCCGGATTCAGAATCGAGACGGCCAATCTTATCGTGCTCAATCAAATCGTTTATCTGACGATTCCGGGCTTCAATTCGATGTCGGCCCGGGTTGCGTGGAATTATCAAGAACAATATGGCTGCCAGTTCAATCGCACTATGTACGATGCGGTATTCGCTCATATTTCAGCAGCATTCCCTTCGGTCACTGCCACTGGTGGCTCCGCAGTCTAGCCCGACTTCCGGACGAAAACAGTGCCGGCCGAATAACCAGCACCGAACGAGCAGATTAACCCGATATCGCCTACAGCCAAATCGTCGTTGTGCTTGTGGAAGGCGATGATCGAACCGGCGCTGGACGTATTGGCGTAAGTGTCGAGCACTGTGGGGCTTTCATCTTCGGTCGCTTCGTGACCCAGCACCCGCTGAGAGATCAGTCGGTTCATGCCGGTGTTCGCCTGATGCAACCATAGACGCCGCAGGTCGCCGCCCGACAGCCCAAGCGTGGCAGCATGTTCGAGGATCATGCTGCCGACCATTGGCACCACCTCCTTGAAGACCTTGCGTCCCTCCTGCACAAACAACTTGTCGTTACGCGGTCCGCTCTGGTCTACCGGGCCGTTACCATGCGCGCGGTTGAGGAAACCGAAATTGTTACGGATATTGTTGGAGAACTGGGTTTTGAGGCGGGTTCCCAGTATCTCCCAGTGACTGGCAGGCGCAATGTCTTTTGCCTCGACCAGTGTCGCGGTTGCCACATCGCCAAAGATGAAATGGCTGTCACGGTCGCGCCAGTTGAGATGGCCCGAGGTGATCTCCGGATTGACCACAAGCACCGACTTAGCGTTGCCGCTGCGGATATAATCGGCGGCGGTCTGGATGCCGAAGGTTGCCGACGAGCAGGCGACGTTCATGTCAAAGCCGAAGCCGCGTTCCATGCCGAGCTCGTGCTGGATTTCGACCGCCATCGCCGGATAGCCGCGCTGCATGTTCGACGCCGCGCACAATACCGCATCGACATCGGCGATGCCGCGGCCTGCCCGCTCCAGCGCGTCTCGGCACGCGGCCACGCCGATTTCCGCCATCATCGAAATCTGCTCGTTGGGCCGTTCGGGATAGCGTGGTTCCATGATATCGGGGTCGAGAATTGCCGCCTTGTCCATCACATGCCGGGACTTGATGCCGCTTGCCTTCTCGACAAACTCGACCGAGCTGTGGGTCAGCGGTTCGGCCTCTGGGTTGGCAGCGTTATAAAGGTCGGCATAAGCGTTGTAGCTGGCGACCAGTTCTTCGTTGCTGATGCTGTCCGACGGGGTGAACAGTCCGGTTGATGATATGACCGGCGTTGCGGCGTGCCCGCTTTGCGACATGATTTTTCCCGCTTCTTATGATTTTGAAGCCAGATGCCTAGCGCCTGCGTATCTTCTAAACAAGCGTTTGCAGCGGAGCTTCTTGACGCTACACCTTGCGCGAGGGAGAGGGAATAATGTTAGTGGCACAGCGCAAGCCAAGCCGGCTGTCGCGGCTGTTCAGGCGAGCGCTGGTCGGCATTTATCGCCACAACGGCTGGCGCGCGGAAGGCGTCGTTCCCGAGCCGCGTAAGTTCGTAATTATTGCAGCGCCGCACACCAGTAACTGGGATTTCGTGAACTTCATCGGGCTAACCAACGACCTGGGCGTCACTCCGCATTTCATGGCGAAGTCTTCTCTATTCCGCTGGCCGTTCCGCAATTTCCTGTTCGATATGGGCGGCGTGCCGGTCGACCGGTCGTCGAGCAAAAACTATGTCCAGCAGATGGTCGCCGAGTTCAAAAGGCGCGAGGAATTCATGCTGACGGTCGCTCCCGAAGGCACGAGAAGCACGGTGCGTGCTTGGAAGACCGGTTTCTATCATATCGCGATGGGTGCGGGCGTGCCGTTGGTCGTCGGGATGATGGATTATGGAACGAAAACCGGCGGGCTTGGCCCGGCTATTTGGCCGACCGGCGATTATGCGGCTGACATGAAAAAGGTTGCCGAGATTTACGCAACTGTTACCCCGAAAAATCCCGCAAACGGAATGTCCTCCGCGGTCGAAGGGAATGCAATATGACATCGGTTTGGACTTTGTTGCTGGTTAACGCCGCCGCGCTTCTTGCAGTCATTTTTCTCCTCTGGGCCTATTCGGTGCGGATCCGGGATGTGTCGTTTATCGATGCTTTCTGGGCGTTTGGCATGGTGCTTTTGGCGTGGGCTAGCTGGTCGCAAAGCGGCGCGCCGGGCGCTCGGTCGCATTTGCTGCTGGGACTGACAACATTATGGGGATTGCGGCTTTCATGGCATTTGTGGACTCGTTGGCGCACGCATGGCGAAGACCCGCGATATGCCAAGATCATGGGTGCGACGATGGAGAAAAAGGGCTGGAGCTGGGCGAAGACGTCGTTGCTTTCGGTGTTCCTGACGCAAGCGCCCTTGCTTTTTATCACCTGCCTGCCCGCGCAATTGGGCATCTGGGCAAGCGATGGCGGTCGGACGGTCATTGGGCCGTTGGGAGCTATCGGCGCTGTTATCGCTTTGATCGGCATTGCGTTCGAGGCCATCGGTGATGCGCAGCTCAACGCGTTTCGCGCCAATCCGGCTAACAACGGCAAGGTGCTCGACACCGGCCTGTGGCGCTACACCCGCCATCCCAATTATTTCGGCGATGCCTGCACCTGGTGGGGCATCTGGTTGGTGGCAGCGGAGACCGGTCAGCCGGGTTGGTTCAGCATCATCGGGCCGATATTCCTGACCTTCACCTTGACCCGTTGGTCGGGCAAGCCTTTGCTTGAAAAGGGCATGAAGAAGACGCGGCCCGAATATGCGGAATATGTGCGGCGGACGTCGGGTTTTTTTCCTTGGGTGCCTAAAACCTAATCCTCCCCGAACCGGGGAGGATTACTTGACCAACCAAATCTCGCCATAACCGTTGAACGCAGGGGCGATCTTGTGTTTGACCTCGCGATCCGGCGCAAAAGCCAGAGCCGGAAACCGCTTGAACAGCATCGGCAGCGCGATCCGCCCCTGCACCTTGCCGAGTTGCGCACCAAGACAAAAATGCGCGCCGCCGCCGAAAGCGAAATGCTTGATGTCCTTGCGCTCGATATCGAATTTGTGCGGCTCGGAATTGAGCGCCGGATCGTAATGCGCGCCGAACAGCGACAGGTGAATGGTCTCGCCCTTTTTCACCTGCTTGTCGGCCAACTGCATATCCTCAGGCGCGGTGCGCAGCGCTTGTGCGACCGGCGGCTCGACGCGCAATATTTCGTCGAGTGCATTGTCGATGAGCGAAGGATCGGCCTTTAGCTTCGCCAGCTGGTCGGGATTTTTCAGGAACTGCACGACCCCGCTGCCGATCATGTCGGTGGTCGTGCTGTTGCCCGCAATCAGCAGCAAACGGATGAGCAGGACAATGTCGGTGGTGGTCAGCGTATCGCCCGCCTCTTCGGCTCGGGCCATACCGCTAATCAGATCGTCGCCATCGCCGCCGCGCCGTTTTTCGACCTCCACCGCCAGATATTCGGCAAGCGTAGTGGTCGATTCTTCATACAAAGCGGTCTGCTCGGGCGTGCGGAACGGGTTGAGCGCCTGCATACAGCCCAATGACCAGCGCCGGAAATCCTTGCGGTCAGCGGCATTGATACCAAGCAACTCGGCCATCACCGTGGTCGGCAAGGGCGAACCAAAGACCTGCACGAAATCGAAGGCACCCTCTTGGCGCTCGATATCGTCGGCCAGTTCCTTGGCGATCTGTTCGATGCGGGGCGTGAGCGCATCAACGCTGCGCTTGTTAAACGCCTTCAGTACCAGATTGCGCTGCCGCGCGTGGTCGGGATCGTCGAGCATCAGCAGCGACAATTCCTTGCTGTTCGCGCCGTAGAGCGTCTTGGTAAAGGTGCCGTCATTAGCCTTGGCCGGATCGACCACCAAATTGCGGTTCTTGACCAAAGCCTCAACCTCCTCCCCGCGCGTGAAGAAATAGCGGTTCAGTTGCTGGTCGTGATGCACCGGGTCGGCATCGCGCAGCCGGTCGAGCGGCACCCAAGGCGTTTCGCGATAGGTCGGGTCAAGCGCCGAAAGCTGGTAACCGGTAGGGAGCGGGGGTTCGTCGGACATGCGGTACTTTCAGCTGAAATGATTTCAACTGGACTATCGCAGAAGTTTTTGGGCGACAAGCGGATCGGGTGATTAAGTCGAAATTACCCCAAATAAATCATGCTCATCTGCGTCTTCGATTTTGACATTGACGATGTCCCCCTGGGCCAAAGTCGCCGACACATCGCGCAGGAATACGCTGCCGTCGATTTCCGGTGCGTCGGCTTGTGAACGGCCGGTGGCGCCGATGCTGCCATCCTCGTCCGCCTCTCCGACGTCGTCAATGATGACGGGCAAAATGCGCCCGACCTTGGCGGCCAGCTTGGCAGCACTAATAGCGGCTGTCTTTTCCATGATGCGCTGGTAGCGTTCTTCCTTGACCTCTTCGGGCACCGGATTGGGCAGCGCGTTGGCGGCGGCACCTTCGACGGGTTCGAAGCGGAACGCGCCGACGCGGTCGAGTTGGGCTTCGTCGAGCCAGTCGAGCAAATATTCGAAATCAGCTTCGGTTTCGCCGGGGAAACCCACGACAAAGGTCGAGCGGATGGTGATGTCGGGACAGATATCGCGCCATTTGTGCACGCGTTCGAGCACTTTTGCTTCGTTCGCGGGGCGCTTCATCGCCTTCAGGACATTAGGCGCGGCGTGCTGGAACGGGATGTCGAGATAGGGGGTGATGAGACCCTCGGCCATCAGCGGAATGACCTGATCGACATGCGGGTAAGGATAGACATAATGCAGCCGCACCCAAGGCGGGGCGCCGTCCGAAGTGCGCAATCCGCCCAGCTCGCGTGCCAGATCGGTCATGTGCGCGCGGACTTCCCGACCCTTCCACACGCGCGGTTCGTGGCGGGTGTCGACACCGTAGGCCGAGGTATCCTGCGAAATGACGAGCAGTTCCTTCGTCCCCGCTTCGACCAGTTTTTCGGCCTCGCGCAACACAGCGTCGATACGGCGGCTCACCAAATCGCCGCGGATGCTCGGGATGATGCAAAAGGCACAGCGGTGGTTGCAGCCTTCGGAAATCTTCAGATACGAATAATGGCGCGGCGTGAGCTTCAGCGCGCCTTCGGGCACCAGATTGATGAACGCATTAACCGGCATCGGTGCCGCCTCATGCACCGCGCCGACGACCGCCTCATATTGATGCGCGCCGCTGATCGCGAGAACCTTGGGATAACGCGCGCGGATCATTTCGGCTTCGTTGCCCAGGCAACCGGTAACGATCACCCGTCCGTTTTCCGCCAGCGCCTCGCCAATCGCTTCAAGACTCTCTTCCTTGGCCGAATCGAGGAAACCGCAGGTGTTGACCAGCACCACGTCCGCACCCGCATAATCGGGTGACATCGCGTAACCGTCGGCGCGGAGTTTGGTGAGGATGCGTTCGCTGTCGACCAGTGCTTTGGGACAGCCGAGCGACACCATGCCCACCTTGGGCGCTGCTTGTATTTGAGTTGCCATGATTGGCGCGCGCATAGCGGCTTTGGCCGCACTTGTCACGGCCAGCGTTGCGGCGCATACATGGCCCGTTGAAATCGGGGGAGAACTATCATGGCAAATGCAAATTTACTGGCGATATTGATCGCTGCGGCGGCTGGCTTTCTGGTCGGCGGCATCTGGTACGGCCCGCTGTTCGGCAAAGCATGGATGGAGGAGCACGGCTTTACCGAAGAAAGCCTGAAAAACGCGAATATGCTCAAGATTTATGGCCTGACCTTTGCCTTTTCGGTGCTCTCGGCGCTATTCCTTGGCCATCTGCTCGCGCATTTCGGCGAGATGAGCGCGCGTTCGACGATGATGATCTCCATCGGCGTCGCGCTCGGCTTTATCGTGCCTGCAATCGGCACCAACTACCTGTTCTCACGGAAATCGGGAAAGCTGTTTGCGCTAGATGCAGGCTATTGGCTGCTGTTTTATACAGCAATGGGTTTGGTATTCGTCTTGCTAGGAACCTAATTTCGTCAGCGGATCGAGCGGCTTGCGGTCCTTGCGGATTTCGAAATGCAGTTGTGGCTGGGTGACATAGCCGGTTTCGCCAACGCTGCCCAATGTCTGGCCAGCTGCGACACGGTCGCCTTTCGAGACGTTGAGGCTACCCAGATGGCCATAAGCCGTAACCCAGCCACTGCCATGATCGACCAGCACCAGTCCGCCGAACACGCCGATTTCGTTGCCGGCGTAGACCACTGTGCCTGGGGCGGCCGCCATTACCGGCGTATCGGTCGGCGCCGCGATATTCAGCCCATCGTTGACCCTGCCCCCGCCCTGCAGTCCGAACCGCCCGATGATGGTCCCTTTGAGTGGCCACGCAAAGCGTCCGGCAAAGCCGCTCGGCGCAGCGAGTGCGGGTGTGAACGCGTTGGCCGGATTGCCGCCAGTAACAATGTCATCGATGTTCAGCGTGAAGGCAGCCGCGCGTGTTTCGGGGGTGATTTCTTCGGCATCGGTCTCGATGGAAGCGGTGGAGGGTAACAGCAGGTTCTGTCCGACTTGCAAAGTGTACGGCGGCTGTAGCGCGTTCATTGCGACGATATCTGCCCACACCACGCTGTAGGCCCGTGCGATGGCTATGCCGGTCTCACCCGATCCGACCGTGTGATACAGCCCGCCCGGAATTCGCAGCCGGTCCCCTGCACGGATTGGATACGGACGCTCCAAATCGTTGGCGTCGGCAATCGCAGTCGCTCCCGCGCCGGTCTTGCTGGCGATGGCAAACAGGCTGTCGCCGGGCTGGACGACATAGGTCGATGCCGCAACCCGCCGCGCGTTTCGTTCCACCACGGCAGGGTTCCAGCTGGGCGTTTCGGCGACGATTGCCATTTCGGGGATAATTTGCGGCTCGACCTGTTCGGGAGCGGACGTTTCGGAATTTCGGCCGATGCGGTAATTCTCGCCGCCGGGCGGGATACAGGCGGCCAGCGCCAGCGTCGATCCCAGCGCGATCAGCCTGCCCGTCATGCCCTCCTCCCCTTAGCCGCCATAAGCTGTGTGCAACGCCGCCAGCGATTCGTGATGCGTGAGATCGAGTTGCAACGGCGTGACCGAGATATAACCGTCATCCACGACTTCGAGATCGGTGTCGTGGCCCGAGGTGTGGACAACGCCGTGGAGACCGAACCAGTAATAATCATATCCGCGCGGGTCGGTGCCTTTGACGATCGAGCCGCGGCTGTAATCGTGAAAGCCTTGCCGTGCGACCTTGATGCCCTTCACGTCCTCCGGCAAAACCGCCGGAAAGTTGATGTTGATCAATGTGCGAAGCGTGAACGGCATATCGAGCAGCGGGCCCAGCACCTTTGCACCCCACGCCTCGGCGGCCGAGAATGGCACGGCGTCGGCCATTCCTTCCTTGCTGTAGACCTGGCTCATCGCAATCGAGCGGACGCCAGCCAGCGCGCCCTCCATTGCCGCCGAAACCGTGCCCGAATAGGTGACATCATCGCCCAGATTGGCACCACGATTGACGCCGGAAAGGATCAGGTCAGGCTTGGCATCCTTCATGATGACACCGAGCGCCAGCATCACCGAGTCGGTGGGTGTGCCCGCAACCGAGTAATGCTTTTCGCTGTGCTGGCGGATGCGCACGGGTTTGGTCAGCGTGAGCGAATGGCCAGCACCAGAATTTTCCTCGGCGGGGGCGACGATCCAGATGTCGTCGCTAAACTGCCGCGCGATGCTTTCGAGTATCTTGAGGCCCGGAGCGTGGACGCCATCGTCATTGGTCAGGAGAATGCGCATACTAACCTCTCCGTTCGTGCTGAGCTTGTCGAAGCATGAGCGCGCGCAACCTGTCCTTCGACAAGCTCAGGACGAACGGAAAGTGGTTGTTCATGCTGGCTCCAATTTCTTGATGCCGCCCATATAGGGCAGCAAAGCAGTCGGGACGGTCACGCTGCCATCAGCCTCCTGATAGTTTTCGAGCACTGCGACCAAGGTCCGGCCGACCGCCAATCCTGAGCCATTTAATGTGTGCACGAACACCGTGCCCTTGGCCTCTGCTGGCCGATAGCGCGCGTTCATCCGCCGCGCCTGCCAGTCGCCGCAGTTAGAGCAACTGCTTATTTCGCGGTAGAGTTGCTGCCCGGGTAGCCAAACTTCGAGGTCATAGGTCTTGCGCGCAGATGCGCCCATGTCGCCGGTGCAAAGCAGCATCTTGCGATAGGGAAGCTCAAGCGCCTGCAAGATGCCCTCTGCGCTTTCGACCATGCGTTCGTGCTCGGCGACGCTATCTTCGGGGCGGACGATCGAGACGAGTTCGACCTTCTCGAACTGGTGCTGGCGGATCAGGCCTTTGGTGTCCTTGCCAGCCGCGCCCGCTTCGGAACGGAAGCACGGGGTCAGCGCTGTAAGCCGGATTGGTAACGCGGCGTCATCGAGTATCTGCCCGGCAACGCTGTTGGTCAGCGAAACCTCCGCCGTCGGGATAAGCCAGCGGCCATCTGTGGTCTGGAAATTGTCCTCGGCGAATTTGGGCAGTTGCCCGGTACCGAACAAAGCTTCCTGCTTGACCAGATAGGGTGTCGCGCATTCGGCATATCCACGTTGCACGGTCTGGTAGTCGAGCATGAACTGGCCAAGCGCACGATTGAGCCGCGCCATCTGCCCGCGCATGAAGGTGAAACGCGCGCCCGAAATCGCCACGCCGGTTTCGAAATCGAGGCCAAGTGGCGGGCCGAGATCGGCGTGGTCTTTGGGGTCGAAATCGAAATTGCGCTGGTCGCCCCAGCGGGTCAGTTCGACATTGGCGGTTTCATCAGCACCATCGGGCGTGTCATCTGCAGGCAGGTTGGGCAGTGCCGCCAGCAAAACGTCCAGCTCGGTTGTCAACGCGCGCTCGTCTTCCTCCATTTTTGGCAGACTTAGTTTCAGCGTTGCGACCTCGGCCATGAGCGTCTCGGCATTTGCATCGTCTTTCGCCGCCTTTGTAGCGCCGATTGCCTTCGATGCGTCGTTGCGACGCGCCTGCGCGTTTTGCCACTCGGTCTGCACCGAACGTTTTTGGGCATCAAGCGCCAACACCGCTGTCGACACGGCTTCCGCCCCGCGCCGCCTCAGCGCAGCATCAAAAGCTTCGGGATTTTCGCGGATATATTTCAGGTCGTGCATGGCCGCTGGCTATGCCGACGCCCTCCCGGTTTCGCAACGAAAAAGGGCGGCCCCCCGACCGCCCTTTAAAGAACAAGATGCATAGCCCCCTATGCGGCAATCTTGTCCTTTGATTTCTTGGCCGCGCGGCGGCGGGCGAAGAGGCCTGCTGCTGCTGCACCGAAGAGCAATACCATCGGCGGCGCGGGAACATCGGTGCCGCCGCTCGAGCTGCTGGTCGAACCGCCACTCGATGACGAGGACGAACTCGACGACGAACTGCTGCTCGAAGAAGAGCCGCTCGATCCCGAAGAGGTGCTTCCGCCGAACGATGACGATGTGCTGCCCCCGCTGCCACCAAAGCTCGACGAGGAACCACCCGATGAAGATGAAGAACCCGACGACGAGGATGACGAGGACGACGATCCGATTGATCCCGAACTGCCCGAAGAACCGCTGGAACCCGACGAGCCGCTCGAACCGTTGCTACCGCCCGATCCGCCATAGCTGGACGAACCGCCGGGCTTGCCCGAGCTGCTGCTCGACGACGAGCTGGACGATGACGATGAGCTGGATGAAGACGACGAACCCGAGCTGGTCACGCCGCCAGTAGAAGTGCTGACATTGCCCGACGATGTTGAAACGCCGCCCGTCGAGGTGCTGACCCCGCCGGTCGAGGTCGAGATGCCACCGGTTGAGGTGGAAACGCCGCCCGAGGTGCTGGATGTGCTCGAACCGCCAGTCGATGTGCTCGACCCACCCGAACCTCCTGACGATGTCGAGCTGCTAATGCCGCCGGTGCTGCTTGATGTCGAGGAAATGGCCACGGTGCCGCCACCGCCGCCGCTGCTTCCTGAAAAGCCGCCGAAGAAACCGCCGCCGCCCGCGAAACCGCCAGAGCCGCCGATGACGACAGGAACGCCGCCGCTGCTGCCGCCTTCATAGGCCGCAGGCGGGATATAAGGCATCGGTATCGGGGGCATCCCTTGGCTGGCCACGGTCACGACACTGGGTGTGCAACTGGTTGTTGTCGTGCGCACGACCTTTCGGACGCGTTTAACCTTACGCACGGGCGCATGACGAGCGATCTTGCGCGCCTTTTTCTTCTTCGCCACCTTATAAACTTGGGCCTTTGCCGGTGCTTCGGCGACTTGCATCGCGCCCCCGCCGATCAGCGCGCCGCCACATGTGCAGGCACAAAGTTTTGCTAGAGCCATGCGTACAGACATAATCCAAACCTTCTTCAGTGTCGAAGTTCGGACATTTCCGCTTAGATGGAATAGTCGCCCTTACTCCCTGATGTCGCCAGCAACGCAGAATATCGGGTTAATCTCAATTCTATTAACCGTCTTTGTCAGGGCCGGGACGCAAAAAGCGCGGAAATATTGTGACGACTATCCGAAGCGTCCCGAACTGGAACTGTTTGAGGGTAAAGACCTTACCGTCACACCGGCTTTCCACAGCTTTCAGCGAAGTATCTGAGGGTCCGAAGCAATATCGTCTTGTGCGGGTCTGACCCCGAGTCTATAGGCCGCCCAGAGTGAATGGGAACTACGGCTTTGACCTCTTGTGTCGGCCGTCAGAGGTGGAGAATTCATAATGGGCGCAAGCTCGAAGCCTCAAATTATCTCCAGTGATAGCAATGGCTTGAATGACGATCTCGACCCTGACTATGTGCCGGGCGATAATGAGCCGTTCATGAACGACATGCAGCTGAAATATTTTGAACGGCAACTGGTCAACTGGCGCAACGAGATATTGTCGGATTCGCAGGGTACGCTGAACCAGTTGCAGGATGCGCCGATCCGCGAACCTGACCTCAATGACCGCGCGTCGAGCGAAACTGACTGGGGAATCGAGCTTCGCACTCGCGACCGGCAGCGCAAGCTGGTGGCCAAGATCGATGCCGCTTTGCGTCGCATCAAGGAAGGCGAATATGGCTATTGCCAAGTGACCGGCGAGCCGATTTCACTCGCGCGGTTGCGCGCCCGCCCGATCGCAACGATGACGCTGGAAGCGCAGGAGCGCCACGAACGTCAGGAACGCGTTTCGCGCGACGATTGAGGGCATTTTGCTCGCGCTGTAATGCTTAACAAGCACCGCATAAACCCATAGAATTTGCGCCGCCATTAACCTTTTCGCTACATATTGCTGGCACTAATATTGTGTAACATACGTCTCAATCGAGCCATTGGTAACGCATAATGAATGATCCGGCCGGTCCGCTTTCAAAAGAAACGCACGCCAGCGCAAAGCGCGGCATGGATCGCGACAGCCTGTTTTTGAAAGCAATTTTGCGCTTTGGCAGTTCCAAAGTCGAAAATCAGGTGCGAATTCGCAACCTTTCGTCGGGCGGCCTGATGGCCGAAGCGCCGCTGCGCGTGGCTCGGGGCGAACGCGTTGAAATCAACCTGCGGAGCATCGGCTGGATTACCGGCCATGTCGCATGGGTCACAGAAGGCCGTATCGGCATTGCCTTCGATCACCCGATCAATCCCAAGGATGCACGCAAGCCTGTCGGCAACAATGACCTAGAATTACCGCCCTATCTGAAAAAGCTAAACGGGCCTGCCGCTCCCACAAAGCTGCGCCGCCTCTAAGCCTATTCCTCCAGCCAGTACACATCGACGGGCACATTAATCTTTTCAAGCACCTGCCCGATCGGATAGGCCGATTTCTTGCCTTGTTCGACTGCGGCATCGAGCACCGCGCGTTTTTCCGCTCCCGATATCACCAGCATCGTCGTTCGCGCTGCAGCAATTGCCGAAGCGGTTAGCGTTACGCGGTTGACCGGTGCTTCCGGCGGTAACGGATCGGGTGCGACACCCACGGCCCGCACATCGGCGTTCGAGTTCAAAGCGCTCTCCATATCCGGCCCGGGGAAGATCGAGGCGGTATGCCCGTCGCGTCCCATCCCAAGCCAGACGAGATCGGGTGGCCAATGGAGGTCTGCGAGGCGCGCGTTAGCGGCACTTCCGGCCAGGTGATGGTCGGCGGCATCGCTCGCAATCGGCAAAACCCGCGCACCTTTCGGTATGAAGATTTTGGCGATCATCGCGACGTTGGACATCGCGTTATCGACCGGCACCAAGCGGTCGTCGGTCGGGATAATCGTCACATTTTTCCAGCGGATACTGGCTTGGGCCAGTTTTTCGAGGATCGGTTTTGGAGTCGAACCACCGGGAAAAGCCACCAGCGCTTGACCGCGCGCATCGAGTGCCTGTTCGATGATGAAGCTGACATCGCCGACGACGGCTTCGATCAGGTCTTCGACCGCATCAAATTCCCAATATTCGATTTCTTCGGCCATGACGTGCTCCGTTAGTGTCTTAGCGCCACTGCGGCGCGTGCTGCGGCTTCGATTGCCACAACGTCCGGCGCTCCTTTACCAACTAGCCAGCTACCGCCAACACATAAAATTTCAAGAATAGCCAACCAGTCTGCGGCGGTCTCCTGTTTGATGCCGCCGGTCGGGCAGAATTTGCATTGGCCGAACGGCCCGATCAGCGATTTAAGCGCCGGAAGTCCGCCACTGGCTTCGGCGGGGAAGAATTTGAAATGGCTGAGGCCGAGATCGAGGCCACGCATGATGTCGCCGGCATTGGCGATTCCGGGGAGGAAGGGTATGCCCTTGGCAACCGCCGCCTTGCCCAGATTTTCGGTCAGGCCAGGCGAGACGATGAATTCTGCCCCTGCTGCAATCGCGCTCTCAAGTCCCGGGATATCGACTACCGTCCCCGCTCCCACAATCGCACCCGGCACTTTTTTCATTTCCGCAATGACGTCTAGTGCAGCGGCGGTGCGCAGCGTCACCTCCAGCACCGGCAACCCACCCGCAACCAGCGCCTCGGCAATCGCGCGGGCGTAGGCGACATCCTCGATCACGAGCACTGGGATAACCGGCGCGGTGCGCATTATAGTTTCGACGCGTTTCATGCGCTGTGTTCCCCTATTGGTTTTCTTGGGCATAGGCGGCGGCGGCACCGAACAGGCCGGGCTGCGGATGGGTGATGAGTTTGACTGGAACCGACGCCATCAATTGCTCAAAGCGCCCCTTGGCGCGGAAGCGTTCGGCAAAACCGGAGCGGACGAGAATGTTCTTGATGCGAAGCCCTAGTCCGCCCGCAATGACCACTGCCGACCCACCCTGCGCCAGCATGATGTCGCCCGATACGCTGCCCAGCGACAGGCAGAAACGGTCTACAGCGGCGGCGGCAAGGCTGTCCTCGCCCGACATGCCGAGTTGCCAGAGGGTCTTGTCGTCATATTGCTGGACCGCGCGGCCTTCGATTCCCGCCAGCGCTTCGTATATTTCGATCAGACCGGGCCCGGACACCACCCGCTCGACCGACACACGTCGATAGCGTTTGCGCAAACGCGCCAACACCGCGTCCTCGATGGCATCCAGCGGCGCGAAGTCGGTATGCCCGCCTTCGGTCGCCTGCACATGATAGCCCCCCGCATTGCGCCACACATGCGACGCACCGAGGCCAGTGCCAGGGCCGATGATGCTGATGGTGCCCGTCGGCGGCAACGGCTGTTCGGGGCCGGTGAGGTGAAGGAAATGTTCGTCGTCCGCCTGCGCAACGGCATGGCCGACCGCACCGAAATCGTTGACGATGACGAAACTGTCTACGCCCAGTTTCTCGCACACCAGCGAACGGCGGATTATCCACGGATTGTTGGTGAGCTTGATCACATCGGCATCGACCGGTCCGGCAATGGCAATGGCGGCGGCCTTCGGTAGCGGCTGTCCGGCGATCTGGCCGAAATCCTCCCAGGCGGTTTGGAAACTCGCATGCTCGGCGGTTTTCAGCGTGACCGCCTCGCCCAGTTCTAAGACGCGCCCGGCTTCGACCTCGGCCAAGGCGAAACGTGCGTGGGTGCCGCCAATATCCACCGAGACGATCTGAGTCATAGCCCTGCCATTGCAAGCATCGCCGAGCCGCCCTTTTCGGCCTCATCGGCGTGGACCCGCATCATCGCGAACAATTCTCGGCCCACACCGACATGCGGTGTCGGCATCGGCACAGGCGTCCGCGCGGCCCATTCAGCTCCGTCGACGAGCACCTCGATACTGCCGCGCCCCGCGCACAACCGGACGACATCGCCGTCTCGCAATTTCGCAATCGGCCCGCCCTTGGCCGCCTCGGGCGTCAGGTGAATCGCGGCGGGAACCTTGCCCGACGCACCCGACATGCGTCCGTCGGTCAGCAACGCGACGGCAAAGCCCTTGTCCTGCAACACGCCCATCGGCGGGGTCAGCTTGTGCAGCTCGGGCATACCGTTTGCTGCCGGACCCTGGAACCGCACGACGATGATGACGTCGCGCTCGAGCTCACCCGCCTTGAACGCGGCCAGCGCGTCGTTCTGGTCGGCAAATACGCGCACCGGCGCTTCGATGGTCCAACGCGACGGATCGACCGCGCTCGTTTTAAAGGTCGCACGACCTAAATTTCCATGAACAAGCCGCATCCCTCCATCTTCCAGAAAGGGCGCTGAGGGCGGGCGCAGCATCGCGTCGTCGCCGCTTTGTGCAGGTGCATCGCGCCAGACCAGTTTTTCATCCTCAAGCACCGGCTCCTGCGCATAAGCACCGAGATCATCGGCAGCAACGGTCATGATGTCCTTGTGCAGCAGCCCCGCCGCAAGCAATTCACGAATGACATAACCCATGCCGCCCGCAGCGTGGAAATGGTTCACGTCGCCCGATCCGTTGGGATAGACACGCGCGATCAGTGGGACCGCAGACGAAAGCTGGTCCATATCCTCCCAGTCGATGACGATACCCGCTGCGCGCGCGATTGCAGGGATATGCAACGCATGGTTGGTCGAACCTCCGGTCGCGAGCAGGCCGACGCAAGCGTTCACTATCGCCTTCTCGTCCACGCACACGCCCAGTGGGCGGTAGTCGTCACCATCCCAACCTATTTGCGCCAACCGGTGCACTGCAGCGCGCGTGAGTTCGGTCCGCAGCTTCGTGCCCGGATTGACAAAGGCGCTGCCTGGAATGTGGAGGCCCATGACTTCCATCATCATCTGGTTAGAATTGGCAGTGCCGTAAAACGTGCAGGTGCCAGCACCGTGATAGGATGCGGCCTCTGCTTCGAGCAACTCCGCGCGACCGACCTTTCCTTCGGCAAAAAGCTGTCGGACACGCTGTTTTTCCTTGTTAGCGAGGCCTGAGGGCATTGGCCCTGCCGGAATCAGGATTGTCGGCAAATGGCCGAAACGCAGCGCACCGATCAAAAGGCCTGGAACAATCTTGTCGCAAATGCCAAGCATCGCGACGCTTTCGAACATGCCGTGCGACAGGCCGACCGCTGTGCTCATAGCGATGACATCGCGGCTGAAAAGCGACAGTTCCATCGAATCCTGTCCCTGCGTGACGCCATCGCACATAGCGGGAGTTGCGCCCGCCACCTGCGCCGTGGCGCCGACCTCGCGGGCGAACAGCTTCATTTGCTCGGGATAGCGACCGTATGGCTGATGCGCCGAAAGCATGTCGTTATAGGCGCTGACGATGCCGATATTCATCGACTTTCCGCCGCGAATGGCAGGCTTGTCTTCACCGCTGGCGGCAAAGCCGTGCGCGAGATTGCCGCAACTCAACGCCGTCCGGTTCAAGCCCGCTTCGCGCTGCTGCGCAATCAGGTCGAGATAGGCTTGGCGGCCGGGTTGAGAACGTTCGACGATCCGCGCGGTGACCGCTTCAAGCGTGGCGTGCAACTCACTCATGCCAGCTCACCCCGTCGCGTTCGGCGAGCGCGATTGCCGCATTCGGACCCCAGCTTCCCGAGCCGTAATTTTTGGGCTTCAGCCCGTGCTGGACCCATATCTCGCGGATAGCGTCGACCCATTTCCACTGCGCCTCAACCTCGTCGCGGCGCACAAACAGCGTCTGGTCGCCCTCGATCAGGTCGAGCAACAGCCGTTCATAGGCAATCCGCCGTCTTGTGCCCGCAAAGGCGGCAGTCAGCGAAAGGTCGAGCGGCACCTCCTGCAGCGTCATCCCCCCCCTATCCAGACCTGGCTCCTTCGCCATCACCAACAGCCGGACATATTCTTCGGGCTGCAGGCGTATGATCAGCGTGTTCGACTGTAGCCTTCCGCCGCGATCCTTGAACACATTATGCGGCACCGGCTTGAACTGGATGACAATCTCGCTGCGGCGTTCTGCGAGGCGTTTGCCGGTGCGCAGGTAAAACGGCACGCCCTGCCAACGCCAGTTATCGACGAAAGCCTTGATCGCGACAAAGGTTTCGGTGTCCGATGGTTTGCCGAGATCGGCGTCATAGCCCTTAACCGGCATGCCCTTGACCGCGCCCTCGCCATATTGGCCGGTGACCACATCCGCCGCTGAAACCGGACGCAAAGCGCGCAGCACTTTCACCTTTTCATCGCGAATTGCCGTCGCGTCGAGATTGGCAGGTGGCTCCATCGCGGTCAGTGCGAGCAGTTGCAACATATGGTTCTGCACCATATCGCGCAACGCACCGGTACCATTGTAGAACTCCGCTCGACCCTCAAGGCCGACGGTTTCGCTGATCGTAATCTGCACATGCTCGATAGCGTTGGCGTTCCATAATGGTTCGAACAGCATATTGGCGAAACGCAGCGCCATCAAATTCTGCACGGTTTCCTTGCCGAGATAATGGTCGATGCGGAATGTGCGAGCCTCGGGAAAAACGGCGTTCACAGCATCGTTGATGTGGGCCGAAGATGCCAAATCGCTGCCAAGCGGCTTTTCGAGGCCGATGCGCACATTGTCGCCCGCCAGACCGGCATTGTGCAGCCCCTTGATAGTGGGCTCGAACAAGGACGGTGCGGTGGACAAGAAAATCGACAGTCCGCCCGAAATATCACCGATCTTGGCAGCCAGACCGCCAAAGCCTTCGGGCTTCGACGCATCGAGCGCCTGGTAATGAAGACGTTGCAAAAAGGCGTCGATCATTCCCTCGGCCTTGCGGTCGTCGGGCAGGAATTCGCAAAGCGCCGAGCGCGCAAATTCGCGAAACTCCCCGTCGCTATGGGCGCTGCGCGCAGTACCGAAAATGCGCAAGTTTTCGCCGATCAGGTTGTCGGCGTGCAGGGCATAAAGCGAGGGAAGCAACATCCGCCGCGACAGATCGCCGGTCGCGCCGAACAGCAATAATGTGGAACTATGCACGCTCATTACCATCGATCTCCAACAACCGGCCCCGCTTTATAGCGCGTTTGGCGGACGTCTAGCGAACATTCGTATGCACCGCCTCAGCCGGTGACAAGCGCCCTTTGTTCCGCGATTCCCATCGACAGAATGACCGGGTCATCGGCTTGCCTCTTTTGGAAATCGGCCTTGCCCGAAAGCCCGCGCCAGCCGCTAGCGCCAAGCGCCTGCGCGGTCGGCGCGCCCAGCGTCGTGCCGGGACCGAGAACGATGATCTTGTCGGGCGCAAATTCCGCCGCCGCGACCTGCACCGCGCGGGTAAAGTCGTATGTGCGGTTGAGCTGTGCGCCGAGCGTGTAGTTGTAAATGGCGACGGGGTCGAATGCGTTTGGCGACCAGATACGGCCTTGACCGTCAATTGCCGGAACGATCCCACCGCCAAAATCGCTCATCGGATTGGCGTCGCGCGCCATCGGAACAATGTGATCGAGCAACGGACTATGGAATGCCGCATGGTGCATGAGGCGCATCGGGAAACGGTCGTCCTTTGGCAAACGCTCGCCCAGCCATTTGAGGCCTGCATCATCGGCGGCGAACACCAGCATCCCGCCAAGGCGGATCGAGACATGTACGGCTAAATCAGGATTGATGGCAGATTCCCGAATTAAATCATTGGCTAGTTTAATCTTTTCTGGATCAATCTGCCAGTCGGTATCAAAAATCGGCCAGACAATCTGTCCGCCCCGACCGTGCTCGTGCATCATCCCGCCCATTACGTTGACCAACCGCGCACCGCCTTCGAAATCAAGCACCCCTGCGCAAGCCAGCGCCAGATACCAGCCCATCGAATTGCCGGTCACCGCAACAATATCAAACCGTTCCCTGTCGATGGCGGCAAAATCGGCGAGCGCACAGGCGTAGATCAGCAACGAAGCATTATCGCCGGTCATGTGGACCGAAGGCGCAAATTTCCCAGCGCCGTCGAGTTCAGAAACTGGCACCTGGCCTTTGGCAAGGCGCAGCGCGTCGAGTGCCGCAATCATGTCCACATTGTCGGCATGATGATGCTTCAGATAGCCTAATTCAGCGGCATTGTAGGTGCCACGACCGGGGCAGACAACAAGCACCGCTTGCTTCATGCCACCGCCGCCTTAGCCGCTTCGATAATCGAGGTTTTGCTCGGCAATACCAGCTCGGCGGCGGGGCCGAGCGGGATGAAGCAATCCTCGGCGGTGATGCGGCTGACCACATCGCCCCTGCCCGCCTCGGTCAATATCGTCATCAACTTCTCGCTGAGGCTGCCCGACCGGCGGCTTTCGTCGACGATCAGTATGTTGGCGCAATCAGCTACGGCTGCGACAATCGCGCGATCGTTGAGCGGGTGCAACCAGCGCAAGTCGATGATGCGTAAATCGATGCCGGAGCCGCGCAATTCTGTCTCGGCCTGACGCGACAAATAATAACCATTTCCGTATGTTATAATCGCAAGTTGAGTTCCTTTACCGTGTCGATATGGCTCACCAAGACCGATCGATTCTGCCTTGTCCGGCCCAACATAAGGCGCGGTCCAGCCGCTATCGTCAGGTGCGGACAGGTCGGTGGTGTGATAGAGTGCAATCGGCTCGACAAAGATCACCACACGCCCGTCCTCATGCGCCAGGCGCACGCATTCGCGGAGCATCGCGGGGGCATCGGCGGCGTTTGAAGGACAGGCGACGATGATGCCGGGAATGTCGGTCAGCACGGCCAGACTGTTATCATTATGAAAATGCCCGCCAAAGCCCTTTTGATAAGGCAGTCCGGCAATCCGCAGCACCATCGGGTTGCGATATTGCCCGTTGGAGAAGAACGACAACGTCGCCGCCTCGCCGCGAATCTGGTCTTCGGCATTGTGCAGGTAAGCGAGGAACTGGATTTCGGGGATAGGTACGAAGCCATTATGCCCCATGCCGATGGCCAGACCCAATATGGTCTGCTCGTCGAGCAGCGTGTCGAACACCCGGGCAGCGCCGAACTTGTCCTGAAGCCCCTGTGTGACGCCGTATACGCCTCCCTTTTTGGCGACGTCCTCTCCGAACAGCGATATATTGGGATAACGCAGCATCAGGTCGGCCAACGCGAAGTTGATGCTCTTGGCCAATGTGACCGGCTTTGCGAGGTTTCGCTGATCCTTGGCAAACAGCGCGTCGCGTCTCGGCGCATCAGGCACTGGCGGCGATGCGTTGGCGGCGATCACCGGTTCGATTGAGGTCATAACCGCCGCTGCCGTCTCCAGACGAGGTTTGGCCAACGCCTCCTGCGCCACGCGGTCGACGCGTGCGCGCATTTCCTCATAGCGGGCGACAATTTCTTGGCCCGACATCCCGGCCTGTTCGTGCAATATTCGCGCGCTGTGGAGCAACGGGTCTTGCGCTTCGCCGGCCTCGATATTCGCCAGCGGCGAGTAGCTCGCCTCGACATCGGCGCCGGCATGACCCATCAGCCGCACGGTACGCATATGCAGGAATACCGGCCGCCGCTTGGATCGTGCATAGCTCACCGCCTCCTCGCATCCACGCAGCGCATCGTTCAAATCCGCACCGTCGCACTGGATATAATGCAGCGCAGGCCGCTGGGAAAAATTTGCCTCGATCCAACCACCCGGCGTACGCACCGAGATGCCGATGCCGTTATCTTCGCAGAGAAACACAATGGGCATAGGAAGGTGCTGATAGGCCGCCCAGCAGGCCGAGTTGAACGCGCCTTGCGATGTCGAATGGTTGGCCGACGCGTCGCCGAACGAACAAAGTATAATTCCGTCGCTAGGTAACACTGCGTCTTCCAGCTTCAGCCGCTGGGCCATTCCGATGCTGTGCGCCACGCCGACCGCCTTTGGCAGATGCGAGGCAATTGTGCTGGTCTGCGGTGGCACAAAGGTCTGCGCGCAGCCCAACACCTTGTGCCTGCCGCCCGAAATCGGGTCGTCCGCCGAGGCCGCGAACGACAAGGCCATGTCATAAAGCGGTGTCAGTCCCCCTGCCTGCTTCTTGCGCTGGATCAAGAATGCACCGTCGCGGTAATGCAGGAACGCCATATCGGTTGTGCGCGTTGCGGCTGCCATCGCGGCTGTGCCTTCATGCCCGGAACTGCCGATTGAATAGAAGGTCTTTCCCTTCGACCGACGCGCCCAGAGATCGAGATGGCGGCTCATGATCTGGCTATCGAATATATCGACCAGTTGATGCGCTTGAACCGGAAATGCAGTTTTATTGCTGCGCGGTGCCGGAAAGTCGTGGGCGGTAACACGGGCGATAAACGCGTTGTCGATTATCGTTGGGCGGTCGAACATAGCCGCAGTCTATAGAGCCGCGAAAGGCACAAAAGCCACAGCTATTTGCCATCTTTAATCGGTTGATTAAATCGCTGGACTTAGCAAATATCGTTGATAGGATGCGGAATTGAGAGTGAATTTGTTCCACGGGAAATATCTCGCAGCGAATTTGTGAAAGACCAGCCAATCGGGACGAGCAGGAAATGCCCGCGAAGGTTGTTGGTCGATGAGGAGGAGAGAAAAATGCGTCGATTTAACCGTGTTTTCACGGCTGCCTTGTGCAGCGCCATGTGCACCACCCTATTAGCCCCAGCGGCCATTGCCCAGAACAGCGAAGAAGACGACGGCGATGAGCCGATCATCGTTACAGCTACCCTGCGTGCGATGGATGTTCAGGACATTCCGTTAGCGGTGACCGCGGTTGCGCCCGAAACGCTGGAGCGCGAAGGCGTGTCAGATATCAAGACGCTGTCGTCGATTTCGCCAAGCTTCAACATCCAGTCTTCACAAACCGAAACGCAAGGAACCTCGATCAAGATTCGTGGCGTCGGCACGACCGGCAACAATACCGGCCTCGAAAGCTCCGTCGGCGTGTTTATCGACGGCGTTTACCAGTCGCGTCCCGGCGTGGCGCTCGGCGATCTTGTGGATCTCGAGCGGCTGGAAATTTTGCGTGGGCCCCAGGGTACATTGTTCGGGCGTAACACCTCGGCCGGCGCGCTGAATATCTCGACAAAAAAAGCCAATCTGTCCGAAGTTGAAGGGTTTGCGAACGCCAGCTACGGCAATTACGACTTTATCAATGTGCAGGGCGGTGTGAGCGTTCCGATTGCCCAAGACGTCGCGGCTTTCCGCTTGTCGGGCACTTATCGCCAGCGGGACGGCTTTCTAAAAAGTTCGACCGGTGCAGAAAGCAACAATCGCGACCGTTATATGCTGCGCGGACAGCTATATATCGAACCCAATGCAGATGTCAGCATTCGTCTGCTCGCCGATTATTCAAAGGTCGATGAAAATTGCTGCGACGCGGTGATCGTTCGCGAGACCGAGCTTGCACCGTTTTTTGCGTTTCATGGGCTGACGAGCGACGGCGTTGATCAGTTCGGCAGGCCAGCGCTCCAGAACCTTGCAACCAATGCGCAATCATTTATCAACGGTGCAGAACAATGGGGCGTGTCGGGCCAGGTTAACTGGGATCTCGGTGCTGCCAAGATGACCTATATCGGATCCTATCGCAACTTTGAGTCCAATTCGACACAGGAATCCGACTTCGTATCGCTAGCCATTTTTACCACTGGTGCTGGCGGGCAGAATTCGCGCCCGGGGATCCTGCCGACGGGTAACACGATCAAGACGATGACTCACGAACTGCGGTTTCAGGGTACAGCCTTTAACGACCATGTCGACTGGCTGGTCGGCGGGTTCTATTCGACCGAAGACATTGTCGAAGACCAGTCGATGACCTTCGGCACCGATTATCAGCGCGCCAATAGCGCATTTAATTTCGGTCCCGCGCTTGGGCCAAACCCGCTGTTCAATTTTACAGCGTTCGGCAATGGTGGTGTGCCGGTAAATTCGGCAGGATCGTTTGCCGAGAACCGTTTTCGCCAGGATGCGAAAAGCTTTTCGGTATTCACGCACAATGTGATCAATCTTACGGACCGTTTAAGCCTGACGCTCGGCGCGCGTTATGTCGACGAGAAGAAAACGGCATCGTTCGATCAGTTGAATTCATCCAATGGTGCCTGTCAGGCAAGCGTCAACGGGGTGCTGTCGGGTGCATTTACCGGAATCGGGTTGCCGGGCGCTGCCCAGTCCGGGATCGTAGGCCTCAACTGTTTCCCGTTTGCGGCGCCGGTTACGCTCACTGCCCCCGCAACACTCGGCGGCGGGCTGGCCAGCCGGTTCCTGCCATTACCGCGGGAATGGGCAAACACGTTCAAGGACGACGAAATCACCTACACCGCGCAGGTAGGCTACAAACCCAACGAAGATTTGCTGCTATACGCTGGCTACAGCCACGGTTTCAAATCGGGCGGATTCAACCTCGATCCGACGGCGTCGAACCTGACCAACTCTACCGCAGTGCTGACAACTGGCGCGGCACCGATCTATGCCGACCCGCGTTTTGAATCGGAAAAGGTCGATCAGATCGAGGTCGGCATCAAGGCAACCTTCGGGCCTGTCAGGGCCAATCTTGCCCTGTTCGATATGAAGATGAGCGACTTTCAGGTTCTGGAATTCACGGGCGTTCAGTTCCTGACTTTCAATGTGAATTCCGCTCGGTCGACCGGTGCCGAACTCGAACTCTTCGGCGATTTCGGGAATTATATGAAGGGCAATCTGGCGCTGACCTATGCCGATGCGCGCTACCCCGGCAACTGCGCAAACGGTGTTGCGCCGGGTGCGCTGGCATCGGTGGTGCGGCTGTGCGGTCAAGACCTTACCAACGCGCCCAAGTTTACCGGCGTCGCGGGCCTGACATATGATGGCCCACTTGACAGCTCGGGCTGGGGACTGTTGGTGAGCGGCAGTGTGAATTACTCCGACAGCCGTACTACCCGTACCATCGATCTGGACACCAATGGCTTGCCGGTGCCACTGGCGCGGCAGGAAAACTACTTCAAGATGAACGCACGTATCGGGCTGACCACACCCGATGAGCGGTTCACCTTTGAGCTATGGGGCACCAACCTGTCGAACGAGATCACGCGCGGGATTACCGCCAACACGCCGCTTCGCGGTGGTGCTGGCACCCGCTCGTTGATCGGTTTTGTGGAAGAACCGCGCATGTACGGCCTGACCGTTCGCGCCAAGTTCTGATCGGCGCTTTGTAACAAAAAGGGGCGGCCTCCGGATGTGGGGGCCGTCCCTTCTTATTTGGCCGTCTAAGCAGCAGCTTTATAGAGCGTTTCGTGCTTGTCCGCCATTTCGCGGAAGCTCTTGGGTGGCGCAAAGCGGTTGCCCAAACGCTGTGCCAGACCATCCGCCGTGCATACGAAGTTCTGCAGGCCGATAGTATCGATATAGCTCATCGGGCCACCGGTGTAAGGCGCGAAGCCCCAGCCGAAGATGGCACCGAGATCAGCGCTTTGCGGGTCGGCTACCACTTCTTCCTCATAACATTGCGCGGTGGCAATGAGCTGGATGTAGAGTAGGCGCTGTTTCACTTCGTCGACTGTCGGTTGCTCCGACGCCAGCGGATAATGCTCAGCCATGCCCTGCCATAGTCCGAGCCGCTCGCCCTTCTCGTCATAATCGTAGAAACCCGAACCGAAACGGCGGCCTTTACGACCGAGTTTGACGACCATCAGTTCCATAAAGTCTTCAGTGCCGCTGGGCTGGTAGGCGTCGCCCAATTCCTTCTTGGTCGACTGCATCACGTCATAGCCAAGCTGCAACGTCGTCTCGTCGAGCAGCGCCAGCGGACCGATTGGCATACCGAGCGATTTCGCAGCGTTTTCGATGAGCGCCGGTTTTACGCCCTCGGTCACCAGCTTCATTGCCTCGCCCATATAGGGCGGGAAGACGCGATTGGTGAAGAAGCCCCGGACGTCCTTGACGACGATGGGCGTCTTCTTGATCTTCGCATTGTAATCGAACGCCGCCGCCATCGCGCGCGCTCCGGTGAGCTCGCCAGGGATGATTTCCAGCAGCGGCATTTTTTCGACCGGCGAGAAGAAATGCAACCCGACGAAAAGCTCGGGTCGTATCGAATTTTTGGCGAGGCCGGTGATCGGCAAGGTCGAGGTGTTCGAGGCGAACACAACATCTGGACGGATAACCGCCTCGGCCTTCTTGATAACATCGGCTTTCACATCGGGACGTTCGAAGACGGCTTCGATGATGAGGTCCACATCCTTGAGGTCGTCATAATTGTCGGTCGGCACGATGCGCGCCATAAAGGCTTCACCCGCTTCCTTGGTCATCTTGCCGCGCTGCACCTGCTTGTCGATGATCTTGCGGCTGTAATCGACCGCCTTGTTTGCGTCCTCCAGCGAACGGTCGAGCACGACAACGTCCATACCGCCCTTGACGGTGACATGAGTGATGCCGGAGCCCATCAAACCGCCGCCGAGCACGCCGACTTTTTTGATTTCGACCGGCGGCACATCTTTCGGGCGACCAGCGCCCTTCTCCGCCGCCTGCTTGTTGATGAACAAAGTGCGGATCATGTTCTTTGCCTGCGCCCCCGAGAGCAATTTGGTGAAATATTTGGATTCAACGCGAAGCGCAGTATCGAAGGGAAGGATCGAGCCTTCGTACAGGCACGATAATATCGCCTTCACGGCGTCGAAATTGCCCTTGCTTTCCTTGTGCGCCATCGCGTTGAGGCCAATGAAAAGCTGAACCGAACGCGGGTCCATCGCGCCTGCGCCACCGGGGAATTTGAAATCCTTTTTGTCCCAAGGTGCGGTGACTTTGGGGTTTGCCTTTACCCACGCCTTTGCATTGGCGATCAGGTCCGCCGCGGGGACGACTTCATGCACCAGCCCCTGCGCCTTAGCGGTCGCAGGATCGAGCGACTTGCCCTGAATGGTCATCATCGCCGCATTTTGCAAACCGATGAGCCGCGGAATACGTTGCGTGCCACCGCCTCCGGGCAACAGGCCGACCATTACTTCGGGTGTGCCGAGCTGGATTTTCCGATTGTCGGCAACGACGCGGTAGTGGCAGGCAAGTGCCAGTTCGAGCCCACCGCCGAGCGCCAGCCCGTTCAGCGCACACGCCACCGGCTTGGCCGAAACCTGCCCGCTGGCAAGCGTCTTGGCGGAGTGCCCGCCTGATTCCATTTTGCGGAGCAGCGCATTCAAGGCAAAGGCTTGGTCGAATGCCTCCTTGATGCTGTTCGCCTTGGCCCCGCCGAGCATGGTGAGGTCCGCGCCAGCCAAAAAACCCGACGATTTGCCCGAGGTGATGACCGCTCCCTTGATCGCGTCATTGGAGGTGAAATCATCGACCCATTTGCCGAATTCCTCGATCAGCGCGCCGTTCCAGACGTTCATCGAAGCGCCGGGAAGATCGATGGTTAAAAGCGCAATGCCGTCGGCATCCAGTTCTACGGAGAAAGTAGTGTATGTCATGGTCCGTCCTTTCTCAGTTTACGCGTTCGATGATGGTTGCAGTGCCCATACCCGCGCCGATGCACAGCGTTGTCAGCGCAGTCGATTTGCCCGAGCGTTCCAGTTCGTCGAGCACGGTGCCAAGGATCATAGCGCCGGTCGCACCGAGGGGATGCCCCATCGCAATCGCGCCGCCGTTGACGTTAATGTCGCTATGGTCGATATTCAGCGCGTCCATGAAGCGCAGCACGACGGCGGCGAACGCTTCGTTGAGTTCCCACACGTCGATGTCGCCCTTGACCATCCCTGCCCGCGCCAGCGCCTTTTGCGCTGCGAATTCGGGGCCGGTCAGCATGATTGACGGTTCCGAGCCAACCGACGCCATTGAGACGATCCGTGCGCGCGGTTTGAGGCCGAGACGCTCGCCCGCTTCCCTGTTGCCGATCAGCACGGCGGCCGCGCCATCGACGATGCCGGAGCTGTTGCCCGCATGATGGACGTGGTTGATCTTCTCGACCTCGGGATAGCGCATGATCGCGATATCGTCGAAGCCGGGCATCATCGTGCCCATCATCTGGAATGCGGGGGCCAGAGCGCCTAGCGACTGCATGTCGGTCTCGGGACGCATCAGTTCGTCATGGTTCAGAATCACCTCACCTATAACGTCCTTGATGGGTAGGATGGATTTTGAAAATCTATTTTCTTTCCAAGCACTTGCTGCGCGCCTCTGGCTTTCGACCGCGTAGGCATCGACATCGTCGCGGCTATAGCCATAGATCGTCGCGATCAGGTCGGCCGAAATCCCCTGCGGAATGAAATAATTGGCAATCGCAGAGCGCGGATCGACCGGCCATGCACCGCCGTCCGACCCCATCGGTACGCGGCTCATCGATTCGACGCCGCCGCCGACGGCAAGATCGCACTCGCCCGCTTTCACCTTGGCGGCAGCGATGTTCGACGCCTCAAGCCCCGAACCGCAGAAACGGTTGACCTGAATGCCCGAGGTGGTGTGTGGATAGCCCGCCGCCAGCACAGCGGTGCGCGTAATCACCGCGCCCTGCTCGCCCACCGGTGACACACAGCCAAACGCCACATCCTCGATTTCGCCACCCGAAAGCCCGTTGCGGTCGCGAATCGCGGCAAGCACCTGCGATGCCAAATCGACGGGGGTGATTTCATGCAGCGCGCCGTCGGAGCGCCCCTTGCCACGCGGGCTGCGTACCGCGTCATAAATATAGGCCTCGGTCATTCTCTAATCCTTAGTCGCGACCACGGCACCCGCCGCGATCAATTGGGAGATTTCGTTTTCGCCAAGGCCAGCCTCGGCCAGGATGGCAGCATAATCGCCGCCCTTTGTTGCAATTTCGAAATGGGTAGCGAGCGTCTGCGATGCAAGGCGTGGCGCGACCTGCGGATGCCGCCAGCGCCCGTCCTGCACCACCGCCTGCCGCTGCGCATTGGCCGGGTGCGATGCGGCTTCGACATAATCGAGCACCGGTGTCACGCAAGCATCGGTTCTGGCGAAAATCGCTTCCCATTCGTCGCGCGTTTTCGTGGCAAACACGTCCTCAAGCATTTCATGTTGCGTAGCCCAAACCGCACGGTCATGCTGGCCGCCATAGTCTTGCGCATCAATCGGCAACCGCTCCATCATCGCAGCAAAGAATTGCGGCTCGATGCAGCCCACCGCCATGAACTTGCCATCGGCTGTCATATAGCAACGATAGAAAGGCGCTGCCCCGTCGAGCAGATTGCCCTCTCGCGCTGTCCGCCATTGCCCCAGCCCGGCCATGCCGTGGACAAAGCTCATCAGGCTATGTGTGCCATCGACTATCGCTGCATCGACAATATTGCCCTTGCCCGTCCGCCCGCGCTCGATCAGCGCGGCAAGGATGCCGGTGACAAGAAACATCGACCCGCCACCGAAATCGCCGATCATGTTGAGCGGAACTGCCGGTGGCTGGTCGTCCTTGCCGATAGCGTTCAGGACGCCGGTCATGCCGATATAATTGATGTCATGCCCCGCCATCTGGCTCCATGGGCCAGACTGCCCCCAGCCGGTCATACGGCCATAGATCAGGCCCGGGTTGACCGCGTGGCAGGCTTCGGGACCAACGCCCATACGCTCGGTGACGCCGGGGCGGAGGCCTTCGATCAGGACATCGGCCTTGGCGACCAGCTTGAGCAATGTCTCAACTGCTTCGGGCTTTTTGAGGTCGAGGACAATCGACCGCTTGCCGCGCGCATCAATCCCCTTTGGCACTATTGCATTGCCCGGACGGTCGATAACGATGACTTCCGCGCCCATATCAGCCAGCAATTGCCCCGCATAGGGACCGGGGCCGATGCCAGCGAGTTCGATGACGCTAATGCCGCTTAGCGGGCCGGTCTTGGCAGGTGAATTGGTCATGGCATCCTTCCGTTACGGAAAAGCGGCGCGCGGATTTAACCGCGCGATTAAGGAGCGCTTTCTAGTCGTTCGCGCAGGTTGACGCAAGCGTCAACCTTTCCATATCCGTTCGTGTCGAGCATTGTCGAGACACCGTTAGGTGATGCGCGACCGATGGGTGTCTCGACTGCGCTCGACACGAACGTGTTTGGTCAGCGGTTCTGCCTTCCCTCGACCAACGCATCGACTACGCCCGGGTCCGCCAGCGTCGAGGTATCGCCGAGCGCGCCAAAGTCATTCTCGGCAATCTTGCGCAATATCCGCCGCATGATCTTGCCTGAACGCGTCTTGGGCAAAGCGTGGGTAAAATGGATATGGTCGGGTGAAGCAATCGGGCCGATCTCCTTGCGCACCTGCTGCCGCAATTCGGTCGCCAAAACGTCCGACGCCTCCTCGCCCGCGTTCAACGTGACATAGCAATAAATGCCCTGCCCTTTGATATCGTGCGGGAAGCCGACGACCGCCGCCTCGGCGACCAAATCGTGCAGCACCAATGCGCTTTCGACCTCAGCGGTACCCATGCGGTGGCCGGAGACGTTGATGACATCGTCCACGCGGCCGGTGATCCAGTAATAATCGTCTTCGTCCCGCCTGCAACCATCGCCGGTGAAGTATTTGCCTTTGTAGGTCGAGAAATAGGTCTGGATGAAGCGGTCATGGTCGCCGTAAAGCGTGCGCGCCTGCCCTGGCCAGCTGTGCGTGATGCACAGATTGCCGCTGGTCGCGCCTTCCAGAACCGCGCCGTCGGCATCGACCAATTGCGGCTGGATGCCGAAGAACGGCTTTCCCGCGCTCCCCGGCTTCATGCCGTGCGCGCCGGGCAATGTGGTTATCATCACCCCGCCGGTCTCGGTCTGCCACCAGGTATCGACGATGGGTAAGTTCCCCTCGCCCACGGTCGCGTGATACCAACGCCATGCTTCGGGATTGATCGGCTCTCCCACTGTACCAAGGAGCCGCAACGACTTTCGCGAACGCGCCTCCACCGGGCCGTCACCGTCGCGCATCAGCGCGCGCAAGGCGGTCGGCGCGGTGTAGAAGATGTTGACCTGATGCCGGTCGATTATGTCCCAGAAGCGCCCGCTGTCGGGATAGCTGGGGATACCCTCGAATATCAGGCTGGTCGCGCCATTCTGCAGCGGACCGTAAACGACATAGCTGTGTCCGGTGACCCAACCGATATCGGCCGAACAGAAGAAGACCTCTCCGGGGCGATAATCGAACACATAATGAAAGGTCGCCGCGGTCCAAACCGAATAGCCACCAGTGGTGTGCAGCACGCCCTTAGGGCTGCCGGTGCTGCCCGACGTATAGAGAATGAACAGCGGGTCTTCGGCATTCATCGGCTCGCAGGGGCAGTCGTTCGAGACCTCGACCTCGTGATACCAGTGATCGCGGCCGTCTTTCAGGGTGACCGCTTCGCCGGTATGCCGGACAACCAGCACGGCCTCCACGCCCCCCACCTTTTCAAGCGCTGCGTCGATATTCGCCTTGAGCGGCACCGATTTGCCTCCGCGCACCGCGCTGTCGGCGCAGATAACAAATCGGCTCGCGCAATCCTCTATCCGCCCGGCAATCGCTTCGGGCGAAAAGCCGCCGAATACTACACTATGCACCGCGCCGATCCGCGCGCAGGCCAGCATCGCGACCGCGCCTTCGACGCACATCGGCATATAGACGGTGACGCGCTCGCCTTTGGTAACGCCCAGCTTCTTGAGCGCGTTTGCCATTCGGACGACCTCGGTTTGCAACTCGGCATAGCTGACGCGGCGCGCGTCTTTGGCAATATCATCAGGTTCGAAAATGAAAGCAATTGCGTCGCCGCGGCCAGCCTCCACATGCCGGTCGACTGCATTGTGGCAAAGGTTGAGGACACCATCCTCATACCATTTGATCGATACCGGATCGTAGGACCAGTTCGAAATTTTTGACGGCGGTGTAAACCAGTCGATGCGCTTACCCTGTTCGGCCCAGAAGGAATCAGGATCGGCGATGCTTTCGGCATACATCCGTTCATAATCGGCAGCACTGCAATGCGTATCGCTGGCCGCTTTTGGCGGAACGGGAAACCAGTCCTGATACTCACTCACTTGCTCTCTCCTGCGTTGCGACCTATGCTTTCGCCTGCTTAGGAGGAGTAAGTGCGGCGGTTCAAGGGTAAAGATATGTTCGTCGTCCCCGCGCAGGAGCGCGGGGTCGGATTGTCTCCCAGACAATCCTTGGACGTGCGGGACACGTTCAACCCCGTGCTGACCGCAGTCGGCTTAGATCGCCGGTGCTGCGCAGACCTCGCGAGATCCCCGCCTGCGCGGGGATGACGATACTCAAGGATCACCCCATGCCCAGACTGCAAGACAAAATTGCCCTCGTCACCGGAGGCGCACGCGGAATTGGCGCGGCTATCGGCAAAGCGTTCATCGCAGAAGGCGCGCGCGTGGTGATTGGCGACGTTGATATTGAAGCAGGCGAAAGCTTGGCAAAAACGCTCGGCGCGACCTTCATCGAACTCGACGTATCGTGCGAGAGCGACTGGGAAAGCCTCCTACTCGCGTATCCCAATATGGACGTGGTCGTAAACAACGCAGGTATTACAGGCTTCGAAGATGGTCCCGGCCCGCATGATCCCGAACATGCGACGCTGGAAGAATGGCACCGCGTCCACGCAGTCAATCTCGACGGGACTTTTTTGGGATGCCGCTACGCCATCAAAGCCATGCGCGCCAAAGGTGCAGGGTCGATTATCAACATGTCATCGCGGTCGGGTCTGGTAGGCATTCCCGGCGCTGCGGCTTACGCGTCGTCCAAAGCTGCGATCCGCAACCATAGCAAATCGGTCGCTCTTTATTGCGCGCAACAAGGCCTTAACATCCGTTGCAACTCGATCCATCCGGCGGCAATTCTGACGCCGATGTGGGAGGCACTGATCGGCGATGGCCCCGACCGCGAAAAGCGCAAAGCCAAGATGGTCGCCGACACGCCGCTAAAGCGATTCGGGACGGTCGAGGAAGTCGCCGCCATCGCGGTGCTGCTGGCCTCGGACGAAGCCGCCTATATGACGGGCAGCGAAGTGCATCTGGATGGCGGTCTGCTGGCCGGCAGCGCCGCGTCGCCGGGGAATCGAAGACAAACTATCCGTTCGTCCTGAGTAGGTGCCGAGCGCAGCGAGGCGCCGTATCGAAGGACTTTGCGCGCGCAAGCTGTCCTTCGATACGCCACTTCCCCCGGATCAAATCCGGGGTCAGCAGCTACTCAGGACGAACGGATTTGAAAGTCGTTCAATGAAAGTCTGAAATTTTCAGTCAACATCCTCGACCGCTACCGCCTCGCCGGTCACGCGCTGGGCGAGCGCGGCGGCGATGAAGTTATCGAGGTCGCCGTCCAAAACATCGCCCGGTGTCGGCGACGTATAGCCGGTGCGCAAATCCTTCACCATCTGGTAGGGCTGTAACACATAGGACCGGATCTGGTGACCCCAACCGATTTCGGTCTTCGCCGCATATTCGCCCGATGCCACCTCTTCGCGCTTGCGCAGTTCGGCTTCGTACATCCGCGCCTTCAGCATCCCCATCGCGGTCGCCTTGTTCTTGTGCTGCGACCGGTCGTTCTGGCTGGCGACGACGATGCCCGTCGGTTTGTGGGTGATGCGGACGGCGGAATCGGTGGTGTTGACGTGCTGGCCACCGGCACCCGATGCGCGGTAGGTGTCGATTTTCAGGTCACCTTCGTTAATCTCGATCTCGATATTGTCGTCGATCACCGGATAGACCCAGACGCTTGAGAAACTGGTGTGGCGCTTGGCGGCGCTGTCGTAAGGCGAGATACGCACCAGCCGGTGGACACCGCTTTCGGTCTTTGAATAGCCGTAAGCATTCTCGCCCTTGACCTGCATCGTTGCCGATTTGATGCCCGCCTGATCGCCTGCCTGATAATCGACCATTTCAACCTTGTAGCCGCGCTGTTCGGCCCAGCGGTAATACATGCGTTGCAGCATTTCAGCCCAGTCCTGGCTCTCTGTGCCGCCCGCACCCGCGTGGATTTCGATGAAGCAGTCGTTGCCGTCGGCCTCACCGGAGAGCAGCGCCATGACCTTGTCCCTGTCGGCCCGGTCGGCGAGCGCCATCAACGCCGCCGCGCCCTCGTCGGCCAGCGCGACATCGCTTTCCATTTCGGCCAGTTCGATCAGTTCGACAGTTCCGGCCTTGTCAGCGTCGATTTCCCGGACCGTAGTTATCGCCGCATCAAGCCGACGGCGTTCCCGCATGACTTCCTCGGCGGCCTTGGGATTATCCCACAAGGTCGGGTCTTCGACCTTTGCATTCAGTTCGTCGAGGCGGCGCAGCGCGCGGTCCCAGTCGAGCGACATTTTGACGAGGTTAAGGGCGGCATCAATGCGGGCAACATAGCCCTCTGCGTCGGCGCGCATGGGGAAAACTCCAGGGGAATGAAAATCAGTCGGCGGCCTTTAGCCGATTAAGGCTGCAAGTCAAAGGCGGCTAGTTGCGCGGTACCAGAGGTGAAGTTCTAAACGCCTAATAAATCCCGCCATCTTGCTGGATAAACTCCTGATCGCGCTTCGTGGCGGCGCTTGGTCCTTGCGATGCACCCGAACTTGCTCTGCTAGCGGACTGCACGCGGTCTTTCTTCTTCGGTTTGTCATCGCGTTCTTCGAGTTCGGCCTGACGGATCGAGCGTTTCGGTTCGGTTTCGGCCTTGAA
Organism: uncultured Sphingorhabdus sp.; assembly: GCA_964591835.1. GTDB lineage: Bacteria > Pseudomonadota > Alphaproteobacteria > Sphingomonadales > Sphingomonadaceae > Sphingorhabdus_B. The sequence continues at coordinate 39,645 of CAZQBS010000020.1, forward strand.
TGCTTCCCAGATAACAGCGCTTTTGGGGTCATCGCCCGGCCACGAGCCGTAGACCCGCTTGCCCGATTTGCGGTCGACGCGAACCAGCCGGACACCCTGCGGTGCGACAAACGGGGTTTTGGGCATTCCCTCCATCGCTTTCCTTGCGAACTGTTTGAAGATCGGCGCCGCCAGCGAACCGCCTTGGGCATAGCCGCCCATGTTGCGCGGCTGGTCATAACCCAGATAAAGTCCAGCAACGACATGCGGCGAACCGCCAACAAACCAAACGTCTGTCGGCCCGTTTGTTGTTCCGGTCTTGCCGAACAGCGGCCGGTCCAGGTCGCGCAAGATCGTCGCGGTGCCGCGCTGGATAACGCCTTCGAGCATATGCACCATCTGATAAGCGGTGATCGGGTCCATGACCTGTTTGCCGGCCGCTGCAAAACGCGGCATCGGCTTGCCGTTCCAGTCCCGGGCGCGACATCCGTCGCAGGCCTTCCATTTGGCAGGAAAGATGACCCTGCCTTTTCGGTTTTGTGCATAGTCAATCAGCGTCGGTTTCAGTTCGCGCCCGTGATTGACCAGCATCGAATAAGCATTGGTCATCTTCATCACGGTGGTTTCGCCCGCGCCGAGCGCATAGGACAGATACTCCGGATAATCGCCGATGCCCATCGCGCGGAAGGTGTCGGTGACATTATCCATGCCCGAATCTGCCGCGGCGCGCACTGTCATCAGGTTGCGTGATTGCTCCAGTCCCCAACGCATCGTCTGTGGCCCTGCCCCGCCACCGCTGAAATTGCGAAAGCATTTCTGGCCGAGCGATGCCGACTGGTAAACGCAATACGGCCCATCGACGATGATCGAGGTCGGGGTCATGCCGTTATCGAGCGCGGTTGCGTAAACGAAGGGCTTGATTGTCGAACCCGGCTGCCTTTGCGCCTGCGTGGCGCGGTTGAAGCTGGATATGCGGTCGTCGAAACCGCCCTGGATGGCCAGAATGCGACCGTTGAGCGGGTTTTGCACAACCATGCCGCCGCCGACCTCGGGCACGGTGCGCACCGCAAAGCTTTTACCGCCATTAGGAGCGACGGCAATTACGTCGCCAGCCTTCATCGCCGCCGGTCCGCCGTTCAATATGCCGACGGTGCCATCGGCGAAACCGACCCGCCCCCGGCCCAAATTCACGCCCGCGCGCCAGTTGGCATAGTCGATGGCGACATTGGTCGAGGCAAAGCGCGAGGCCCATTTGTCATCGGACACATCGATCGTGCCCATATTCGCCTTCCAAGCCTTGCCTGCGTTATAGCGCAGCAAGCCGTCCCGCAGCGCCTGCGTCGTCAGCGCCTGATATTCGGGGTTCATCGACGTTCGAACCCACAGGCCACCTGCATAGACGCTGTATGGCCGTCCGTTCTCGGCGGTTTCACCAAAGCGTTCGATGAGCTGACGACGGACCTCTTCGGTGAAATAGCCGCCGATATTCTTATATCCCGTACCGCGCTGCACAATCAGACCGAGCGGCTGCGCGCGCGCTTCGGCCAACTGCGCTTCGGTAATCCATTCATTGTCGTACATCTCGCCCAATACCCAGTTGCGGCGCGCAATTGCGATATCGGCGTTTTTCAAACGGCCATAACGCTCTGGCGCTTTGGGAAGGATCGACAGGAATGCCATTTCGTGAAGCTTCAATTGATCGACACTCTTGCCATAATAAGCCTGCGCAGCTGCCTCGACACCGAACGCCTGACGCCCGAGCGCGATTTCGTTGAGATAGAGCGACAATATCTGCTGCTTGTTCAGCACACCTTCGATGCGTTGGGCGAGGATCGCTTCTTTGATCTTGCGGGTGTAGCTATATTCGTTGGTCAAAAGCAGGTTCTTTGCGACCTGCTGGGTGATGGTAGATGCGCCGCGCGAACGGCCGCTGCTGAACAGATTGTCCCAGATCGCCGATGCAATTCCGGGATAGTCGATGCCGCCATGGCTGAAAAAGGTCTTGTCCTCGGCCGCCAGATAGGCGCGGACCAGCATCCTGGGGAAATCAGCATATTCCAGTTGCACACGCCGTTCGCGGGCATAGCTGTGGAATGGCTCGCCATTGATATCGCGCACCACCGTTGGCAGGGGTGATTCATATTCGACCAAAGCTTCGGCATCGGGAAGGTTACGTCCGATTACCAGCCAGAGCAGGAGCAGGATGACGAGAAATGCCGATGCGGCGTAGACGATCCGGCGAAACCATTTCGATTGCCACCAGACTTTCCAGCGGCCCACAAAGCCGTCGACATCGCGCCGCAATTTATAGCTAAAGGCAGTCGTGCCGCCTTCGGGCGCGGGCGTTGGGGCTTCGTTTTCCATTACCGGCTCTATCTAGCCGATTTGCCGGTGACGTCCAGAACGTTAATCGGCAACGTGTCGCAAATTTATGCGCGATATGCACTTAGCGCGAAGCCAGTCGCCGGGCAAAATGGACCTGAATAGCGCTGGCGACACTTCGCCCCACCTTTTGCTGGCCGTCGGTCGAACCCAAAAACTCGACATCGGATTCGTTGGTTAGATAGCCGGTTTCGAACAGCACCGAGGGCGTATCGGGAGCCTTCAGCACAATGAACGAGGCAAATCGGTGCGCGTTCGAGCGCAACCGCATGTTCGGTTTAGCCTCGCGCGTCAGCAGCCTGGCAAAATCGGCCGAAACATTCATCGTTTCGCGCTGCGTCAGGTCAATCAGAATCGACGACACGTTGGCGTCGGCACCACCCAGATTGACGCCGTTGATTATATTAGACTTGTTTTCGCGCGACGCCAGCCGCTGCGCCTCGCGATCGGATGCGACTTCGGATAGCGTGTATACCGTCGCGCCATTAGCCTCCTGGTTCTCGGCCGCGTCGGCATGGATCGAGATGAACAGGTCGGCTTTCATTTTGCGCGCGGTGCCGTAACGGTCCTGCAACACCAGAAACTTGTCGGTATCACGGGTCAGCGCCACGCGCACCCGGCCGGTTTTCAGGAGTTCGCTGCGGATCGACTTGGCAATCGCCAGCGTGACGTCTTTCTCAAGTTTGCCGCCGTGCGGACTGATCGCGCCGGGGTCATGGCCGCCATGGCCGGCATCGATTACCACCAGCGGCAGGCTGCTGTCCGATGGTCCCGCAATTTTGGGCATACCCTTGCCCATTCCGGGCTTGATCGGGGCGCTGACCTCGTAACGACGTCGCGGCGGTTCGGAACGAAATTGCGCCGGGGGCAAGATTTCGGTGCGGCCGCGACCGACAGTGCCGGTGAATTCGGACGCCACGGCATAGCGCCAATTCAGCCGCAAGCTGCGACCGTCGGCCGAAAAGTTTCCGCCGGTAACCACGGCGGGCTCATCGAGATCGAGCACGATGCGCGCGGTGTCGGCATCGAACTGGCCCTGCCGCACGCTTCGCACCGGCCCGCCGGCGGTTGATGCCGGACCGACCGTTGCTCCGGTCACATCAACGGCGATCCGGTCCGGTCCGGCGAGCGCAAACACCGCAGCCTTGTTGACCGCACCGTCAAAGCGAACAACGATTTCGCTATCGCTTGTGGCGATTTCGCGGATCGCACCTGCATGAGCGGGCGATATGGTAAACGCAGAAAATGCGAACAGAGCCACGGCGAGCATATTTCGGTTATGCTTCGGTAATGCATATCCGGTCCAGAATTTTCTTCGCGCCATGCAAAAGGCTCCCCGTCGTGATAAACGGCAGATTAAGCATCGTTTTGTAAAACACGATGTGCAGACTTGGTTAATGCAGCTTTAGCTATTAAAGTTTTCGCGCCCTTGCCGTTGGCCAGTTAGAGTGCTAGCACCGCAGCGTGACGGGGGTCATTTACAACCCGCCGTCATTCCATATCCGGAAAGCTGCCAGCAAAGCCGGTATTTTAACAGGTTGACGCTGCATGAGGCATGATATTTCCACCCCCGCCGCCCGACAAGGGAACGGCGCATGGGCCGGAAATCAAGCGCGCGCGATACTCGCCCGCCATGCATTTGCAGCAGACGCAATTTTTTCATCACAACCCTATTGCCCAGCGGATTTCGCGGGCTTCAACAACAAAGCCCGCGGCCACCGGCTAACAACCGGAACGGCCGCCCGCTGGAGTAATATCAATGACCACGCGTATGCTAATCGACGCGCGGCACCGGGAGGAAACCCGGGTCGCAGTCGTCACAGGAAACCAGATCGAGGAGCTTGATTTCGAATCTGCCGAGCACAAGCAGCTCAAAGGCAACATTTATCTGGCCAAAGTAACCCGCGTCGAACCGTCGCTTCAGGCGGCGTTTATCGACTATGGCGGCAATCGCCACGGTTTTCTGGCCTTTGCCGAAATCCATCCCGATTATTATCAGATTCCGCGCGAAGATCGCGAACGCCTGCTTGCCGAAGAGGCCGAAGCAGCGGCCGAAGAAGCGGCACTTCGTGAACAGGAAGAGGATGACGATCACGAACCCGCCGACATAATCGGCGGCTCCGATGACCTCGACGATGACGATACCGACGTCATCGAAGTAGAAAGCGACGACAGCGTCGATACCATCGACATAACCGAGGGCGAAGAGCCCGAACTTGATGCCGCCAGCGTTGAAGAAGGCGAAAGCGGCGCTTCCGAAGAGCAAGCCGGCGACAATGACCGCAATAACCGCCGCCGCCGTGGCCGCGGGCGTGGCGGGCGCGAAGGTCAGGCAGCCAAAGCCAGCGACGAAGTCCGCGCCAAGCGCATGAACCTGCGCCGCCGTTACAAGATTCAGGATGTCATCCACCGCCGCCAGGTGCTGCTGGTTCAAGTCGTGAAGGAAGAGCGCGGCAACAAGGGTGCGGCGCTGACCACCTATCTGAGCCTCGCCGGACGTTATTGCGTGCTCATGCCCAATACCTCGCATGGAGGCGGCATCAGCCGGAAAATCCACAGTGCCGCAGACCGCAAGCGGTTGAAGTCGATCATGTCCGATCTGACGCTGCCCGCGACAATGGGCTGCATCATCCGCACCGCAGGCCTCGCCCGCACCAAGCCCGAAATCAAGCGCGACTTCGATTATCTTGCGCGGTTGTGGGACGGAATTCGCGAGAATACGCTAAAGGGATCGGCACCCATGCTGATCCATTCGGACAGCGACCTGATTAAACGCGCGATCCGCGATATTTATAACAAGGATATCGACGAGGTCTTCGTCGAGGGCGACGAGGGCTACAAGGCAGCCAAGGAATTCATGAAGCTGCTGATGCCGAGCCACGCCAGGCGCGTGCAACATTATGCCGACCCGGTTCCGTTGTTCCAGCGCTACCATGTCGAAGATCAGTTGAACGCGATGTATCAGCCGATCGTGCAGCTGAAATCGGGTGGTTATATCGTAATCAATCCGACCGAAGCCTTGGTATCGATCGATATCAACTCGGGCCGTTCGACCAAGGAACACGGGATCGAGCAGACCGCTTTGTCGACCAACCTTGAGGCAGCGCGCGAGATCGCCCGCCAGTTGCGCCTGCGCGATATGGCCGGTTTGGTCGTCATCGACTTCATCGACATGGAGCATCATGGCAACGCCCGCAAGGTCGAGCGCGCGATGAAGGAAGCGCTGAAGCACGACCGCGCGCGTATCCAGGTCGGTCGCATTTCGGGCTTTGGCCTGATGGAAATGAGCCGTCAGCGGTTGCGCACCGGCGTGCTCGAAGCATCGACCCGTGAATGCCCGCACTGCGAAGGCACCGGACTTGTCCGCACCGCGTCGTCGTCGGCATTGTCGGCGCTTCGTTTGATCGAGGAAGAATCGGCGCGCGGCAATGGCAATCAGATTGTGCTGCAAGCAAGCCAGGAAGCGACGATTTATTGCCTCAACAACAAGCGTGCCGAACTGGCCGCGATCGAGGACCGCTATCATGTCCGCGTGCTGATCGTGCCCAATGGCGAGGTCGAAGGTGCCAAGCTGGCGGTATCGAGCTCGGGTCCGCGTCCGGAGGCACCGGTGATGCTGGCGCCTGTCATCGACCTCGATGACGATATCGACGAGGTCGAAGACGAGTTTGACGACATCGAAGACGTCGAGGAAGAAGAAGCCCGTCCGCCACGTCGCGAACGCGAAGCACGCCCTGAAGGCGAGGCTGGCGAAGGTGGCGAAGGCCGTCGCCGGAAACGTCGTCGTGGCCGTCGTGGTGGCAAAGGCCGCGAACGTGAAGGTGCGCCCGAGGGTTCGGTCGAGCCGGTCGAAGCAGCCAATGATGACGGCGAAGCCCCGCCTGCGGCCGAAGAAGCTGGCGAAGCCAAGCCACGGGCACGTCGCGGGCGGCGCGGCGGACGGGATCGTGGCAATGCTGCAGAAACGCCTGTTGTCGAAGAGGTGGTCGAAGCCGAAGCTTCGGCAGAAGTAGCAGCGGACGAAAAGCCCAAACGCCGCAGCCGTGCCAAGCCAAAGGCTGACGACGCGGCGGTTGAAGCCGCTCCCGAAGCCGAAGTCGAACCAGTAAAAGCGAAAGCCAAACCGCGTGGAAAGGCAAAGGCCGAAGCAGTGGCTGAAGAAGTGCCCGCCGAAGCGGCGACTGCTGCCGCCAAGCCAAAGGCACCACGCAAGAAGGCAGCGGCAAAAGATATCGCCGACACCGGCACAGCAACTTCGTCTGAGGGCGAAGCTGGCGACGACGAGCCCCGCAGCGGCTGGTGGCAACGCACCTTCGGTTGAACGCCACAACTGTAAACGCAAAAACCCCGTCGGCCCACCGGTCGGCGGGGTTTTGCTTTGCCGCAACTTCTTCATTGCGTGTTCAGCTTAACTTGGCCATTCGGGCCTCATGGCACTTCCCCTGACCCGCCGCCTGCGCGCGGCTGTTGCGATCACGATTGCGTTCACGCTTTCGGCACAACCGGCAATGGCGCAGTCCATCCTCCGCGATGCCGAGACCGAGGCGTTTTTCGACGAGATTTCGGAACCGCTGATCCGCGCCGCGGGACTTGATCCGAACAATGTCGATATCGTCCTGATCAACGACAAATCGATCAACGCCTTCGTCGCTGGTGGCCAGGTCGTCTATATCCATAGCGGCCTGATCGACGCGGCGACGAGCGCAAATGAGGTGCAAGGGGTCATCGCGCACGAGCTTGGCCATGTGGAGGGCGGGCATGTTATCCGCTTCGGTGAAGGCGTGGCTGCCGCCAGCGGCTTCAGTATCGGTTCGCTCATCCTCGCCGCTGCTGCGATCGCTGCGGGCGCAGGAGAGGCCGGCATGGCCATTTTGTCGGCAGGCCAACAGGCCGCGTTAGGCAAGTTCCTTGCCTTTAGCCGCGCGCAGGAGGGTACCGCCGATGCGTCGGGTTCGCGTTACCTGTCCGCCGCCGGAATCACCGGCAAAGGCTCGATCGGCTTTTTCAAGAAGCTCCAGAATTTCGAATTCCGGCTCGGAATTCCGCAAGAGGACAGCTACGCGCGCACCCACCCTTTGTCAGGTGAGCGGATTGCCGTGCTCGAGGACGTCTATCAGGCCGACCCCGCCTGGACTGCACCGCTCAACCCGAAATGGGAAGCCGATTTCAAGCGGGTAAAGGCCAAGCTCCTCGGTTACCTCGCCGATCCCAACGCGACATTGCGCGATTATCCTGAAAGCGACAAGAGTGTGGCAGGGCAATATGCGCGGGCCTATGCATGGCACAAGGCCGCCTATCCGCAAAAGGCGCTGGCCGAAGCCGCGTCGCTGGTCAAAAGCGCACCAGAAGATCCCTATTTCCTCGAGCTGCACGGCCAGATTTTGCTTGAATCGGGGCTACCGGCTGATGCCGTCGTACCGTTGCGCAAAGCGGTCCAGATCACGGGCAACCAACCACTGATTGCCGCGATCTTCGGTCATGCGCTCATTGCCACCGAGGATAAGGCCAATTTGAATGAGGCTGCGCAAGTGCTGCGTGCGTCGGTGACCAAGGACAATGAGAACCCGTTCGCCTGGTATCAGCTCGGCGTTGTGTATGAACAACAAGGCGACACACCGCGCGCAGCATTGGCAAGCGCCGAGCGTTACCTGATGGAGGGCAAGCCGGAATTTGCCCTGCCGAATGCGCAAACCGCGATGGCGGGGCTGCCTGAATATTCGCCCGACTGGATCCGCGCGCAGGATATCAATCTGGTGGCGGAAGCTCGGCTGGCGGCGCTTAACAAGAAACGCCGGTAAATTAAACGCTGGCACCCTCACCGCGGCGCGGCTAATCGCAACGGATGACCGAAGATCGACATAAGGACCGCATTCCATTTATCGCGGCAGTGGTTGCCGTGATGGTGGTTCTGGCGGTAGGCGGCTATCTGTTCTGGCGCGCCGAGCCAGTAAGATCGACCGAACTGGACACGACAGGCATTGCCGTTGCGGATGCCGATAGCGCTTTGAAAGCCGCCGGGATGACCGACAAGGATCGCAAGGCAACCGAAGCTGTGGTGCGCTCCTATATCCTTGAACACCCCGAGATCATCACCGAAGCAGTCGCTATCCTGCAACAGCGGCAAGTTGCCGAGCGGTTGAAAGCGAGCGCAGCGGGTATCGCCAAGCCCTTCTACAGTGCCGAGGATGGCAACCGTCGGGGCGACGTAACCGTTGTCGAATTTACCGACTATAATTGTGGCTTCTGCAGATCCAGCGTTGCAGACGTCGAAAAATTGTTGGCCAGCGACAGCGGCATCAGGCTGGTTTACCGCGAGTTGCCGATATTGTCGGCAAGCAGCCGCGATGCCGCATTATGGGCGCTGGCGGCGGCCAAACAGGGCAAACACAAGGCCTTCCACAAAGCGTTGTTTTCCGGCGACCGTCCTGATGCAACGACAATCAGGGCAGCAGCGGCACGCGCCGGCGTCAACCTTGTGGCCGCCGAAAAATTTGCCGCCTCGCCCGAAGCCGCAGCAGAGGTCGAACGCAATCTGGCGATGATGCAGCAGATTGGTTTCAGCGGTACGCCTACCTTCATCATCGGCGACCAGATACTCGAAGGTGCGCTAGGTTATGAGGCGTTGAAGGCAGCGGTTGCCAAGGCAAGAGAACAGGCGTGACCGCCAGCTAAACCACGGCTAGATTCGCTCTAACCCTTTTTCTTTTGGGCAATCACATACCATTCGACCGAGCCTTTGCGGCTGGCGGGTGGCTTGGCGTGTTTGACCGTAGTAAAGTTCGCCTTGAGAATTGCGAGCAAGGCCGGATCGGTCCCGCCTGCAAAAACCTTGGCGACAAAATCGCCGCCGGGTTTCAATACCTGCACCGCGAAATCGACCGCCGCCTCGACCAGACCCATCGTGCGCAGATGGTCGGTCTTCTGATGGCCCACGGTATTTGCCGCCATGTCCGACAGGATCAAATCGGGCGGGCCACCCAACGCGTCAAGCAATGCGTCGGGCGCGCTGTCGGCCATGAAATCCATCTCGAACAGGGTGACACCCTCGATCGGCTCGACGGGCAACAGGTCGATACCGACAATCGCTGCTTTGGACACCTGCCGCCGCACCACCTGAGCCCAGCCGCCGGGTGCCACGCCCAGATCGAGAACCGCGCGCTTGCCTGCCAGAATGTTGAATTTCTCGTCGAGTTCGACGAGCTTGTACGCAGCACGGCTTCGATAGCCATCGGCGTGCGCGCGTTTAACATAGGGGTCGTTCAACTGCCGTTCGAGCCAGCGTGTCGATTGCGCGGTCCGCCGTTTCGCGGTCTTGACCTTTTGCTTGCCGGCAAGCGTGCGGCCCGAATCTTTACCGCCGAACAATGATGGGGTTTTAGCCATTTCGCTTCCGCCGCTTTGAATCGCTGGCCATCAGCGCCCGTAATATGCCTTCGCGAATGCCGCGGTCGGCAACGCCCAGACGTTCGCCGGGCCAAATATCGAATATTGCCTCCAGTATCGCACAACCGGCGACAACAAGGTCGGCGCGGTCATGGCCAATGGTGGGAAATTCAGCGCGACCCTTGAGCGAGCGGCTGGCCAGTTCCTGGCTGATTTCGCGCATGGCGGTAGTCGGCAAGTGTAATCCATCGACCGCGCTTCGATCATAGCTTGGCAATTTCAGATATACGCTGGCGAGCGTGGTCACTGTGCCTGAAGTCCCTAGCAACCGGTGGTCGCCGCCATCCTTGGGCAAACGCGCGGCGAAGTCGGCAAAACTTGCCGACACCTTGGCGCGCATCGCCGAATAGGTCGCCAGCCGCGCCGCTACATCGCCATCTTCATGCCGTTCGCTCTCAGTCAACGAAACCACGCCCCAAGGTACGCTGATCCAGTCGATGATATGCGGTACGATGCCGTCGGTCGATACCAGCACCAACTCGGTCGATCCGCCACCGATATCGAAAATCAGCGCTGGTCCTTTGCCCGCCTCCAGCAGCGCGTGGCACCCCATGACCGCCAGCCGCGCCTCTTCTTTGGGGCTGATAATATCGAGCATGATCCCGGTTTCGACGCGAACGCGCTCAATAAACTGCGCGCCGTTGACCGCCTGGCGACAGGCCTCGGTCGCAACCGAGCGCGCCAAAACCACATTGCGCTTTTTCAGCTTGTCGGCGCAGACCGACAAAGCCTCGACCGCACGGTCCATCGCCTCGTCGCTCATCCTTCCAGTTGCGTTCATCCCCTCGCCCAGCCGCACCACGCGCGAGAATGCATCGACCACGGTAAAGCCGTCGCCGCCCGCCTTGGCGATCAGCAACCGGCAGTTGTTTGTGCCGAGATCGAGCGCGGCGTACGCGGTTCGATCGAACCAGTTGCGGCGGTTTTCCGGCTGTTGGATTCGTGGTTGGAGTTCAGGTGCAGCTTCGGGCGACCCATTTTCCAGGCACGGGGTGCCGTTTTCCGAAGTGCGCTGCCCGGTTGCAGCGCCAGTTGCCGCATTTTTGCGACGGGACGGACTCTTGCCTTTGCGCCCTCGCCTCTTGTGCGGCAATGGTGCGAATGGGTCGCCCATAGCCGTAGCTCGCTTCTTATTTTCTATCCGGATCGGGAATACCGCCGGTACCTGACAGCCGCCCTACGCCGAAGCGGCCAAAAATTCAAGGTTATTGCAAGACGGCCGTTTTCGAGGCTAAACCCGCTTGACCACCAAAAGGGCGGCGCATATAGGCGCGTCCTCTATTCCCCGGTCGTCTAACGGTAAGACTACGGACTCTGACTCCGTCTATTGAGGTTCGAATCCTTACCGGGGAACCAATTTAAATTATTGATTTAGCTCGATAAATAGATTTGGAATAGCTGCAAATCTGCAATTATTGTGTTACGTGAAAGCACCACGCATTTCCGCGGGTTTCCCTCCCTTTACGCTAGGTTCCGGCAGCTCCATGCAACAAGGACGCAACATGGGCCAGTGCCGAGCGAGGATTGAAACTCTGCGAACTGAATAGGAAAAACCACTGAAAACCAGCCGTGTTC
>CAZQBS010000021.1:0-10095 GCA_964591835.1 uncultured Sphingorhabdus sp.
CGCAACCTGTCGCCCGATACCGGCACGGGTGCCGAACTCTACACCGTCATCGGCCATGCGCCGCGGCATCTCGACCGCAATATTGCGCTTGTGGGCCGGGTGATCGAGGGGATCGAGCATCTCTCCAGTTTGCCGCGCGGGACCGGCGCGCTTGGTTTTTACGAGAACGAGGGGGAGCGCACGCCAATCCTGTCGGTGCGGATTGGGAATGAGGCGCAAGAATTGCCCGCGTTCGAATATCTCTCGACAGAGAGCGCAACCTTCGCCGCCTACGCCGACGCCCGGGCCAACCGCCGCGATCCGTTTTTCAACGTGCCAGCTGGCGGCGCGGACATCTGCAACATCCCGGTTCCGGTAAGACGGAAGATAACAAAATAATTTATGCCGTTCGTGCTGAGCTTGTCGAAGTACGTGGCCCCTAACCTCTCGTCCTTCGACAGGCTCAGGACGAACGGGGATTTATATGGTGAGCGCTGAAACCCACACTGTCACCGCCAAGCTCTGGCTTTGGTCCAGCGACAAAGCCCCCGCGAGTTGGCATTTCCTGACCATCGGCGGTGAAGCCGCCCAAGCGATGCACGCGCTCGCGCTGATGCGGCGGCTGGAAAGCGGGCGACGGCGTGGCTGGGGCGCGATGAAGGTTTCGGCGCGGATCGGCGAGACGCTATGGGACACTTCGATATTTCCAGAGAAGGACAGCAAAGGCTGGCTGTTGCCGGTCAAGGCCACGGTGCGCAAAGCCGAAGGATTGGTCGCTGGCGAAACGGTCGAGGTAACTGTGACGGTATAGCCGCTGCGAGCGGCGGAACTGACGCTGGATCAATGCTTGCAAAGTAGGATTTGCCCTGCCAGCTTTGGCCCCGAAATCGTCGACCGCCCCGATAGCTGTAGTGGGCATAATAATCAGCCATCCAAAATCGGAGTTTCGTGCTCCACCAGAATGCCGTTCAGGTGAGACCTTCAGTTTACGTGTCAGAAATTTTGCAACGCACAGTCAACTTTCGCAGATTTCTGCGGTTTTCACTCTGCCATCATTCCCTTCATCTTGTCGAGCGCAGCTTTCTTGATCTGGCAGACTCGCGCCGCGCCGATGCCTAACGTCTCGCCGATTTCGTCGAGGTTGAGTTCTTCGACGAAATAGAGTTGCAACACCATTGTCTCGCGATCGCCGAGTCTGCGCAGATTGGCGGCCAACGTCTCTCGCAATTCCGCCTTTTCGAGTAAAGTATCTGCCCCGTCGGCGAGGTCGGCGAACCACATGTCGTGGTCCGAATAATTTTCGTCGATTGAGTCCTGCTCGAGCGCTCGCGTACTCGCCGCCATGTCGAAATAGGCACGGCTGTCGAGCCCTGTCGCAGCGACCATCTCGGCGTCGCTGGGTGGCCGCATATATTCCTGCTCCAGTCGTCCCCTGATCCCCGCCAGATAGCGCCGGTTGGCCATTCCAGCGCGGCCCATCCGGGCATCGCGGCGCAGCCCGTCGATCATCGCGCCCCTGATCCGCGTCGAGGCGTAAGGAGCAAAGGCGACGCCGCGTTCCTCGAAATTTTGCGCGGCTTCGACCAACGCAGCCAAGCCGATCTGGATCAGGTCCTCGACCTCGATCGCGGTCGACATCCTGCTGTGCACACGCCACGCGATCCGGCGGACAAGTGGGCTGTGCTGTTCGATCAATGCGCGCGCGTCGCGTTCTGTTGCGGTGGCAAGGCGGTTGCCTGACAGGCTTTTGTCGATATTGCTCATAGCTGGTCCCGGACATTGTTGCCGGGGACACAGCAACCATCATGCCAGTCGCAAATGTCGCATGTTAAGTGACGAGAATGCGCGGTTTTGCAAGGGTCTTGCCTGCCGATTGCCGGAACTGCCTCGCAAGCCCGTCAATTTTCTGACAGCTCCATACTGTCGGAAAATTGACGCGCGGCCAATCTGCGCCTGCCGCCAAAGCATATCATCGCATCGGCAATAGCGCCGGGGTCTATCCCGAAGACACCGCTGGCAATCGCCGCGCGCAACCGGGCGACTTGGTCCTTATCATCAAGCGCATTCTGGCGCATCGCTGCAAGAAAAATGTCGGCCATTACAGCACGGGAAACGGCAACGAGAAAAGCAAGTTTAGTCTTGAAGGCTGGCGACACCGCGCGCCGTCGCGTGTTTAGGCGATAATGGCCTTGGCAATCGCTCGAATCGCTTCGGGCCGGGCAACGAATGCCATATGGGTGCAGTCCAGTTCGATCTGCTCGTCGGACTCGTGTCGCAAACCACAGGCTGAGTCGCGCGAGACAACGCCATCACGCGCCGACCAGATTGCACAGGTCGGCACCGGCGGCTTTTCGCCGAGCACAGCAGTAATAGGCGGTGAGTCGACCTTATGTCCGGCAACGAACTCATAGACCCGCCACGCGTTATTGGCACGCAGGTCTCCCGAAAACGGGCTGCCCAATGTTACCACTTTGGCCACACGGTGTGGCGCGTGCTTGGCATATTCGCGCGCGATAAGACCGCCTAAACTCCAACCCACCAAGGTCAGCGGAGCGTCACAGCGCAGCGCGTCGATCCGCTCATCAAGCCGCGCGAAGATGTCGGCCTTGATGCCCTTGTTCCGCCCCAGACCCCAGCCATGTGCCTGAAAACCGGCAGCTTCGAGCGAACGCCGCAGCCGCGAAGTCGTCTGGTCCGACGCCATGAAACCGGGCAACACCATCACCCCGCGACCATGGCCTTGGACATCCAGCGATACCGTCGAGGCGAACGCCGCGCTGGTCCGCATATAGGCAAAGGACAACGCTTCGCGCGCCAATAACGGCAACGCCGGAGCAATGCTTCCTGCCTGTAATGCGGTCGGACCGGGAATCGCTTCAAATCGGGTGGCCATGCACCCGATATATGCGCTTGCGACATTTATGAAAGATTTATGACGGCAACTGCCTTAAAATATTCACGGAAGAGCGGGTTCGGTCGTTTCAGGCGGTACGAAAAGGACAGGTGGCGGCGCGACAGGTGCGGGCGCGACGATGGCGCTTCGTTCCAGTAGGTCGAGCGCCTTGCGTACCTGCGCATAACGTCTTGCCTTGGCCAGCCAGCCTTTGGCGGCAGCCGCGCCAGGCATCACCGAAACCTCGGTGATGGCACCGCCGATATTACCCGATTCGACCAGAGTATGCGCACGAAGCAAACGCTGCGTAGGCGCTGGCGACGGAGCGCCCTCCTTGCGCAGCACAAACAGTTCGGAAAATTCCTTGCTCACCGTGGCCCAGACGCCAGCAGCGCGGTTTCCGGTGAGCAGCGCATTGTCGAGCGAACGCAGCTCGGCCTGCAATGTTTCCAGCGTTACCGGCGCTTGCGAAGCGGCCAATATGGTCGCCACCGATTGCGGCTGACTCGACCCGAAACGAAGCCGAAGCTGATCAGCGAGATATCCCAGAGGCGCACCGCTTTCGATCGCACGTCTCGCGGCGAAGGCGATCAACAGACCCTCGGCGCGCGTAGCATTATCCGATGCGGCAGCGGCATCCGCGTTGATCCTAGTCATCCGGTTTTCGATGCTGGCGACGGTATCGTCACGCGGCGCTACGTTGGAAAAGGGCGCGACCGCAGGCGCCGCGGCGGCTTTGGGCTGAACGACCGCTTCAGTGGTAAAATTGCCATCCCAATAGCCCAGCCGATTGGCCAACCAGCCAGCCCCAATTATACCACAGATAAAGGCGAGCAGCAGCAGGATCAGGATGTGCTTGAGCTTCATTCCGCCCCGCGAGTGTGGAGTTGCCGTTGCATAGTCGTTCATTCAATCCCCTTTTCTTGGGTCGCTTTTAGGGGGCCGCCATCAATATTCCTAAAGTAACTTTGCAATTGCGACAAGAGCACCGCGTCATTCGGTGCCGGCGCGGTGATGATGGCATGCCATCCCCAACCCGCACTCTCGGCGATAGCGGGCGATAATGCAGCAAGCGATACCACCGCGCGATTGATCGCTAATTCATCGCAAAGCACAGCAAAATGGAACGCGGCGCGCGGGGAATGCAACAAAACTGCATCGGCTGACCTGACATGACCGACAAAATCGTCCGGCGCGGACAAAGCGGTGATGCGGTAGACAACGCGAATGTCGAGCGTCATTTTGTCCGGCACGGGAACGGCAAGGCGGTCTTCACCCGCCAGCCAGAGCAGATGCCGCTGCCCTGCATTTTTCGCAATGTCGAGCAGGTCGCTAACATTGCTATCGCCAATTGCAGTTGTCGTCAGGCCGCGATTGTGCGCGGCGTTAGCGGTGGCCGATCCGACTGCAAAAACCGGAACTCCGCGCAACCCGTCAAGCCCCTCCCCCGCTTCGCGCACGGCATTGCCGCTGGTCAGCAGTAATGCGTCGTAATTGTCCGGCGAAGGCGCATCCCACGCAACCCGCTGCACTTCGAACAGCGGCATCACGACAGCTTCATGGCCCGCCGTCAGTATCCTCCCGGCAGTTGCATCAGCCCCCGGCTGCGGGCGGATAACGAGCAGCTTCACGGGTTGAAAAGCGCTTTGATCGAGGGATGCGCACCGGACCACATTTCGGCCGCAAGCCGCGTAGGTCCGCCGGGATCGCTCACCGGAAAGTGGCTATGACCCGACTGCATATGGCTGCCATCTTCATTGAAAATTTCAACGGAAAGGTCGACCATGTTGCAATCGACGACGGCAAGCGCGGCCACCGGCGAATGGCAGCTTCCGCCCAAAGCTTCGAGAAACGCGCGCTCCGCCATGACGGCGGTGAAAGTCGGCACATGGTTTATAGCAGCCAAGAGCAGCGCCAGATCGTTACGCACGGCTAACCGGTCGATCCCGACTGCGCCCTGCGATGCAGCTGGCAACATCTGCGCGGTTGCGATGGCGTGACCGGTGTCAGCCATGCCGAGCCGGTCGAGACCGGCCGCTGCCAGCAATGTCGCGTCGGCCAGCCCCGCCTCGATATGTGCCAGTCGCGTCGCAACGTTGCCGCGTAGCGGGACAATCTGGAGGTCTGGACGCAGCCGCTTCATTTGTGCAGCACGACGCGGGCTCGATGTACCGACCTTTGCACCCCGCGGCAAAGCCTCAACCGACGTCGCGCCAATCAAACGGTCGCGGACATCGGCGCGCGGCAGCATCGCGGCGATCGTAAAAATATCGGGCCTCACGGTTTCGACGTCCTTCATCGAATGCACAGCAATGTCTATCTTGTCATCGAGCAAAGCGCGTTCCAGTTCCTTGGTCCACAGCGCCTTGCCGCCGATTTCGGCAAGCGGCCGGTCCAGGATCTTGTCGCCGCTGGCGAGCATCGGTACCAACACCACTGAATCCGCCGCAAGACCGTGCGCCGACCTGATCGCAGCAGCGGCCATTTCCGCCTGCGCCAATGCAAGCGGTGAGCGGCGCGTGCCGATGCGCAAGGGGCCGGCCGAAGTGAATGAGGGAACGGTCATGCTGCTTGTCCATAAGGTGGCAGACACCTATGGGAAGCGCAATGGCGATAATATTGGGTCTGGAATCGAGCTGCGATGAAACCGCTGCGGCCATCGTGCGCAGCGACCGCACCGTTTTGAGCCATGCGCTCGCTGGCCAAGAGGACCACCACCGGGCCTTTGGCGGCGTCGTGCCGGAAATTGCCGCGCGCGCACACGCCGAACTGATGACGCCTTTGGTCGAGACCGCTCTGGCCGATGCGGGCATGACACTGGCCGACGTGGATGCGATTGCGGCAACCGCTGGGCCGGGGCTGATCGGCGGCGTAATGGTCGGACTGGTGACGGCAAAGGCGCTGGCTATGGCGGCGGACAAGCCGCTGATCGCGGTCAACCATCTTGAGGGACACGCGCTGTCGCCGCGGCTGGTCGATCCCGATCTCGATTTTCCTTATCTGTTGCTGCTTGTTTCGGGCGGGCATTGCCAGTTGCTGCGCGTTCGCGGCGTCGGCCAATATGACAGGCTGGCGACAACGATCGACGATGCAGTCGGCGAAGCGTTTGACAAGACCGCCAAGATATTGGGTCTAGGTTTTCCCGGCGGCCCTGCTGTTGAGCGCGCGGCGGCAAGCGGCGACGCTAACGCCGTGCCGCTACCCCGTCCGCTGAAAGGTGCAGACGAGCCGCATTTCTCCTTCGCTGGCCTGAAAAGTGCCGTGGTGCGTGCGCACGAATCCAAGCAATATGCTGTCGAGGATATTGCCGCGTCGTTCCAGCAGGCGGTGGTCGACTGTCTCGCGGACCGGCTGGCATACACGCTCGACCGGATCGATCCGCTGGCGGCATTGGTAGTGGCTGGCGGCGTAGCCGCGAACAATGCGATCAGAACAACGCTGGCCGAAACGGCCGACAACCGCCGAATGCGCTTCGTCGCGCCACCATTATGGCTCTGCACAGACAATGGTGCAATGATCGCATGGGCAGGCGCAGAGCGCTTCGCGGCAGGCCTTACCGACGGCCTCGATTTCGTCGCTCGTCCGCGCTGGCCGTTGGACCCTGAAGCAGCACCGGCTCGGGGTGCAGGAGTAAAAGCATGAGTGAACAGCGCTATCCGGTTGGCATTATCGGCGGCGGCGCATGGGGAACGGCGCTGGCGGCAGTCATGGCGCAAATCCACGACAATGTGCTGATCTGGGCGCGCGAGGCCGAGGTTGTCGCTTCGATAAACAATGCCCACGAAAATCGGGCGTTCTTGCAAGGCTTGCCGTTGTCGCCGAAAATCCGCGCAACGGGCGACCTGTCAGAGATGACTGGCTGCGGTGCGCTGTTGATCGTGACCCCTGCCCAGCATGTCCGCGCAACGCTCGGCGCACTGCCCGATAGCGGGGTGCCATTACTGCTCTGCGCCAAGGGCATCGAGGCCGAAACGCAGATGCTTGTGTCCGACATCGCCGCGCAGGTGCGTCCCGGTAGTCCACTAGCTGTGCTGTCGGGTCCGACCTTCGCGCATGAAGTCGCCGCCGGAAAACCGACTGCTATTACCCTCGCCACGGCAAATCAGGCGCTAGGGGCCAGCCTGATGCGGCTCATTGCCGCTCCGCATTTCAGGCCTTATTGGAGCGACGACGTCATCGGCGCTGAAATCGGCGGCGCCGTCAAAAATGTGCTGGCCATCGGCTGCGGCGTTGTCGACGGCGCGGGCCTCGGTCTCAATGCACGAGCTGCGCTGATTGCTCGCGGCTTTGCCGAAATGCAGCGCTACGGGCTCGCGCGCGGTGCGCGGGCAGAGACGCTGGCGGGGCTTTCCGGGCTGGGCGACCTGGTGCTGACCTGCAGCTCGGAAAATTCGCGCAACTTCTCGCTCGGGCGAGGTCTCGGGCAAGGGCAGCAGGCGGCGAAGTTGTTAGCCGACAGGCGGACTGTGGCCGAAGGTGCATTCACCGCCCCAGTGCTTGCCCAGTCAGCGCAGGCACTGGGCGTCGAGATGCCGATCGTAGCCGCTGTTTGTGCATTGCTCGAAGGCGACATCGCCGTAGACGAAGTCGTGCACGCTCTGCTCGCTCGACCGCTAAAGGCCGAACGCTAGCAAGCCGCGAATATTTGCGCTAGCGTCGGAAAACAGGGGTGTACGATTGACGGGTGCCAGAACCGACGATGACGATATTGCGGCGCTGGCCAAGGGCGGGCGAACCAATGTCTTCGGCTTTTTGCTGCGATTGGCAGCGCGTATCCCGTTCCTGTTCATTGCCGGACGGTTATATGGTCCGGAGGCGCTCGGGCGCTTTGCCTATGCCATCCTGATTGTCGAATTTGTGGCGCAACTAGCTTCGCTGGGCTTGCGGCGCGGGTTGGCCGAGCTGCTCTCTCGAGATGAACGGCCCCATGCGCATCTCATCGCCGACGGACTGCTGGCGGCAATGGTGGCAGCCGCATTGGGTGCGGCCTTGTTGATCGCGGTGCCCCAGATCATGTTTCCGAATAGTGCGATCAACGGGCTGGATCGCTTCCTGCCGGTGGTCATCTTAGCCATTGTGGCCACCGATGTTGCCCTCGCCGCCTTGGCGTACCGCTTTGATATCGTGTCCACCGTCCGCGCCCGCGCCATTGTCGAGCCGTGGACGATCAGCATCGCGGCGGGTGCACTGTATTTCTATTCGGCGCGCGACGGCTTGATTCTGTCTTATGTAGCTTCGCTGGTCGCGGCATTACTGTTTGCGCTCTGGCCGTTATGGCGCAGCTATGGCTTGCCGTGGGGGTGGATACCCAGCCCGTCACGTTCCTACGCCATTGCCCGTCGCAACCTGCCATTGGCCGCCGCCGATGCCGCCGAATGGGGCAGTCGCAGGCTTGACCTCGCGATATTGGGCCTGTTCGCCTCGCCAGCGGTGGTCGGGATCTATTATGTGGCGCAGCAGGTCGCCAGCTTGCCGCAGAAACTGAAGACGAGCTTCGATCCAATATTGGGGCCGGTCATTACCCGCAATTTGCAATCGAAAAATTATGCCGAGATTGCCAAACAGGTCGGCCAGGTCGGCTTCTGGATTATTGCTGCCCAAGCCGGAATTGCGTTGGCGCTCGGCATTCCCGGCGAAGCGGTGATGGGCCTGGTCGGCCCCGAATTCGTCGGCGGCACCGGCGCGCTCGCTTTCCTGCTGGCAGCGGAAGTGGCTGCCGCAACCGCCGTGGTTAGCGAAGCGGCTTTGGTCTATATGGCGCGGCACCGTAACTTGCTGATTTCCATCGGGATGCTTGCCGTGCAAGCGCTGGTCAGCGTCGGGCTAATCATGGCAATACCGCATTTCCCCGTAAAACCCGCCTATATCGGGCTGTATCAGGCGGCAGCGGTTGCTTGCGGATTGATGCTCTCGCTGGGAATCGGGTCCCTCATCAAGGCGCGCTTCTTGAGCCGGTTGCTTGGGGCTCCGATCAGCATCTGGCGCAGCGCACTGGTCTTTGCAGTGGTGGCTACAGCCATGCTCGGCGTTCTCGTCATCAGCCTGCCCGCCCGCTTCGAATGGATTGAGCTGGCCATCGGCGTACCCGCAATCCTGGGGCTTTATAGCTGGATTATCTGGTGTTGGGGCTTCGGGCCCGAAGATCGCGTCCTTTTCAGAAAAACCTCTAGCCCAGGCGAACCCTGACCAGTTCGGCGATATCGGCTTCGGGCCGAGCGCCGTAATGCGAGATGATTTCGGCGGCACAGACCGCACCCATAGTCAAACTATCGGCCATCGTGCGGCCTTGCGCTATTCCGGCACATACGCCCGCTGCAAACAGGTCGCCAGCACCGGTGGTGTCGACCAGTTGCGTGACCGGTTCGGCGCCAACCTCGGTGCGGACGCCGTTTTCGATGGCAATCGCGCCATGTTCGCCGCGGGTGCAGACGAGCAGCGGCACCTTCGCCGCAATCGCCGCAACCGATGCCTCGAAATCATCGCTGCCGTTCAGCGCGCAGATTTCAACTTCGTTGGCAAACAATATGTCGATTCGGCCAGCATCCATTTCAGCAAGAAAATCGGGGCCGTGCCGCGAAATGACGAATGCATCGGACAATGTCAGCGCGACCTTGCGTCCGGCGGCGCGGGCGACATCGATTGCGGTGCGCATGGCGGTGCGCGGTTCTTGGGGGTCCCAGAGATAGCCTTCGAGATAAAGGATGGCAGCACTTTCGATCAGTTCCTTGTCGATGACCCGCGCTGGCAGGAACTGCGATGCACCAAGGAAAGTATTCATCGTCCGCTGCGCGTCAGACGTGACGAGAATGTAGCAGCGCGCGGTCGATGGCGCGCCTGTGCGGGCGGGAATGTCGAAATGGATGCCGCTAGCGCGAATGTCGTGCGCGAAGACCTCGCCCAACTGGTCGTCGGCAACCTGCCCGATAAAGGCGGTCTTGTGCCCGAGCCGCGCCAGCCCTGCGAGCGTATTGGCCGCCGACCCGCCGCTGATTTCGCGCGCGGGACCCATATGGTCATAGAGAGCCTTTGCACGGGGTTCGTCGATCAGCTGCATACTACCCTTGGTCAGGCCTTCGCTGGCGATGAACGCGTCGTCGGTATCGGCAATGATGTCGACGATGGCGTTGCCGATGGCGAGGACGTCGAAGCGGGTTTCGGTCATTATATTTCCTGCAAAAAGTTTCGCGCGCCCTAATCGGCCAGCGCAGGGGGAGCAAGATAAT
>CAZQBS010000021.1:10195-46290 GCA_964591835.1 uncultured Sphingorhabdus sp.
CAAGATAATTAGGTGATTGACATGAGTAATACACCACCTATTTTAATCCGATGATCCAAGCGATTATTATGGCCTTCCAAAGCCTCGCCGACCGTCGCGTGCAGTCCCTTTTCATCCGGGTCGCCTTGCTGACCTTGCTCACCTTCCTTGTGCTCGGATTTGCCATGTGGTGGGTGCTGGGCTGGGGCATAAGCTGGATCGGGCTCGACCGCATTGGCGTAAGTGCTGACAATGCCTCGATATTCGGGGCATTTGTCGCCTTTGCCACGACTTTGTTCTCGACCGTGCTGTTGTTTCGCATCGTCGCGGTCTCGATCACATGGATATTTGCCGACGATATCATCGATGCAGTCGAGGACCGGCATTATCCCCGACATGCGGCGATGGGCAAAAGGCCGGGTCCGGTGAAAGGCGTGCAGATGGCATTTCGTTCGGTAACACGGGTGATCGGCTATAATTTGCTGGCGCTGCCAGTTTACCTGTTGCTGCTGTTTACCGGCATCGGGGTGGCGATTGCGTTTCTGCTGGTAAACGGTCTGCTTCTTGGTCGCGATCTGGAGGATATGCTGGTGGCACGTCATGGCAAAGAGCACGGCTCGATACGCAAACTGCCGCGCCTGTTGCTTGGGCTGGCCGGGACCGCAGCCATGCTTATTCCCTTTTTCAATCTCATCGTCCCGGTGCTGGCCACCGCAACGGCAGTGCATATGGTCCATTCCGGGGTCAGCAAGCTATGAAAATTACATGGGTATTGGCCGGTGTTTTTCTGGTCGCGGGTTGCGCTAGTGCGCCAATGCCCGCGCCAAGACCGGCGTCGGCGGAACGACCAGCCGCCGCCCGTCCGGTGCTGACGACGCGCGGGCTTGAGGCGGTGATGGGCAAGGATATCGGCGCCCTGAAACGCCTATTCGGCGAACCCCGGCTCGACGTGGTCGAGGTCTATGGCCGCAAACTGCAATTTACCGGTAAAGCCTGTGTGCTTGATGCTTTCCTCTATCCCGATGGCAAAAACGGGGCCGAGATTGTCACTCATGTCGATGCACGCCGGAGCGACGGAGCGGCGGTAGACCGGGCAGCCTGTATAGATGCGCTGCAACGCCGCTAAAGCGACAAAAGCAACGGACAACGGGATTCTCGCTGTCTCCTTTGTCGCTTTAAGGATGTGGTTGGCCTTGGAAAACTTGGTTGTAAAATCACAATTTCAAAGAGCCAGGGACGAGGCTGGCAGTCCAAATCCTACATTGCAAGTGTCCATTCGTCGCGGACCGAAGCATCGTTTTCCCCGCCAGCTTTTTCTGAACGCAAACTAGCGAAGAGCACGGGTGACAGGCGGGCCAGCGCCCAGATGGCGGCACCGCGGACCACAGGCGCGGCATCGTCGAGCAAGCGTTCAACCTGCTGGGTCAAATCCCCGCTCCCGCTGTTCCCGGCAGCAATCAGGACATTGCGGACAAACCGGTCGCGCCCGATTCGCTTGATCGGCGAACCTGCGAAAAGTGCCCTGAAAGTTCCGTCGTTGAGCGCCAACAGATCGGCGAGCCGCGGCGCGACCAGTTCGGCGCGGGGAAGGAAGGCCTTGTTAGCGGCGGCGCTTTCGGCAAATTTGTTCCACGGGCAGACCGCGAGACAATCGTCGCAGCCATAGATATGGTTGCCGATCAGCGGGCGCAGATCGCGATCAATCGGGCCTTTATGCTCAATGGTCAGATAGGAAATGCAGCGGCGGGCATCGACCTGGTACGGCGCAGGAAAGGCATCGGTCGGACAAATGTTCTGACAGGCGCGGCACGAACCGCAATTATCGCTGCCCGGCATATCCGGCTCAAGTTTGGCGGTGGTATAAATCGCGCCAAGGAACAGCCAGCTACCATGTTCCCTGCTGACGACATTGCTGTGCTTGCCCTGCCAGCCAAGTCCCGCCGCCTCTGCCAGTGTCTTTTCCATGACCGGCGCGGTATCGACGAAGACTTTTACCCCGACGCCAGCTTCATGCGCCAGCCAACCCGCCAGCCGCTTGAGCGCACCCTTGACGACATCATGATAGTCGCGGCCCTGCGCATAGACCGATATCCGTGCCCGGTCGGGATGCTCGGCCAGCGCCATCGGGTCGTTCGCCGGCGCATAGCTCATCCCGAGCATGATGACCGACCTGACCTCTGGCCATAACGCATCGGGGCTTGCCCGCTCATCCGCGCGGCTCTCCATCCACAGCATTTCGCCGTGGCGGCCTTCTGCCAGCCAAGCCCGCAAGCGCTCGCCTGCCGCCGGCGCCAACGCGCCCGGCGCAATGCCTACGGCACCAAAACCCTCGGCTGCGGCCCGCTCTTTCAGCGTGTTAACCAAATTTGTCTTGTGTTGCTTCACAAGCAGCACATAGACACAGAACAGGTCCAATGGAACTTTCCTTATCCGTTCGTGTCGAGCCCAGTCGAGACACCCATCGGTCGCGCGTGCCCTATCGGCCTCTCGACTGGGCTCGAGGTGAACGGGGAGCCATGGTTCAAATCAGATTAGTTCAGGGGCGCGAGTTACAATGAATGCAATCGAGGCGCATGGCCTTGTCAAACAGTTCGACGGTTTTCGCGCAGTAGACGGCGTCGATCTCGCAGTTCCCGAAGGCAGCATTTACGGCATTCTAGGTCCCAATGGGGCGGGCAAGACGACGATGCTTCGTACCTTGCTGGGCATCATCGACCCCGACGAAGGTACGCGCACTCTGCTCGGTTCGGACCGGCCGATTTCGCAGTCGAGGAACGTCGGCTATCTGCCGGAAGAGCGTGGGCTGTACCAGTCGATGCGCGCCGTAGATACCATAGCCTTTATGGGCGCGCTTCGCGGAATGCCGCTGAAGGAGGCGGCAACCAAAGGCCGTGCATTGCTAGAGGAAGCGGGTCTGGATTATGCAGCCGATCGCCAAATTCGTCAGTTGTCAAAGGGTATGGCGCAAACGGTACAGTTGATGGGGACCATAGTTCACGACCCGAAGCTGATCGTCCTTGACGAGCCGTTTTCGGGCCTCGATGCGCTCAATCAGGCGAAGCTGGAAAAGATGATCCGTGCTCAGGCCGCCAAGGGCGTCACCATTATCTTCTCCACCCATGTCATCGCCCATGCCGAGCGCTTGTGCGAACGCATCGCGATCATTGCGAAGGGCAAGATCAGCTTCGACGGGCTGGTGTCGACTGCGCGCGACCGGCTGCGCCCGCAGGTGCATCTGGAGACCGAAACACTTGACGGACCGTGGCGAAGTGCGCTGCCAGCCGATACCAAAGCAGAAGGAAGCTGGTGGCATTTCACCCTGCCCGAAACCGGTGTAGAGCCGCTATTGATTGCCTTGGTCGAGGGCAAAGCAGGGGTGAAGTCACTCTCCATCGAACGGCCTGGGCTGCACGATGCCTTTGTCGCGATTGCGGGTGAAACCGTCGCCGCCGAAATGGATGAACCGCTGGCGGGAGAATTGCTGTGAAGGAGATCATCCGCGCCGCATTCGTAATTGCCCGCCGCGATTTCACCGCGATCATCTACTCGAAAGCGTTCATCTTCTTCCTGCTAGGGCCATTCTTTCCGGTGCTCGTCGGCGTCGCTGCCGGAAGCCTGGGCGGGCAAATCGCCAAAGAGGCTAACCGTCCGGTAATCGGTCTCGCCATGTCGCAGAGCGATTCCGCCAGCCTGATTTCCGCGCGCGATACGCTCGCCAGAACGATGGGGCGGACATATTTCACCGAGATGAAGATTGTCGGCGATCCTGCCAAAGACGATGGCCGCGCTCCGCAAGCCTATCTCCAAAAGAAAGAGGACAATCTGAGCGTTGTCGTGACCGGATCGCTCGCCAAACCGGTTGTGACCGGAACCAAAAGAGCGGTCGATCGGGAAAAGGCCGATATCGAACTTCTTGCCGGACACGCGATGAAACCAGGCGCAGTCATTCTTCCGACGTCAGTGAACAATGTCGTCGTCGAAACCGCCAACAACGACAAGCAACTGCGGACCGTGACCGGCCAGGGTGGGCAAATACTGGTATTTTTTCTGACCATGCTGCTGGCGGGGATGGTGCTGTCGAACCTCGTCGAGGAAAAGTCGAACAAGATTATCGAGATACTGGCGGCGTCGATCCCCATGGAATCGGTGTTTCTGGGCAAGCTGTTCGCGATGCTCGGCATGGCCTTGCTCGGCGTTGCGGTATGGACAAGTGTCGGCCTGATCGCGATCCAGATCTGGGGCCCGACGCTGCCGAGCTATCCCGAACCCGCCGTTGGATGGCCGATGTTTATCGGCCTGAGCTTCACCTATTTCGTCATGGCCTATCTAATGCTCGGCGCGCTGTTTCTGGGCATTGGAGCGATGGCGGCAACGGTGCGCGAGGTGCAGACGATCTCGATGCCGGTGACCATGGCGCAGCTTATCAATTTCTTCTTCGCATCTTACAGCATCACCAAAATCGGCCAGCCGATCGAAAAATTTGCGGTGATATTCCCGTTCAGCTCGCCCTTCGCCATGATCGGTCGGGCCGCACAGGAACCGACATTATGGCACCACGCCGTTGCCATTACCGGTCAGTTGTTTTTCGCAATTCTGCTGCTCCGTCTGGGCGTTGTGCTGTTTAAGAAGAACGTGATGAAATCGGGCAACGGCGGCAAAATCAAGGATGGAGAGGGGCGCAGACTGTTTGGGCTTATGAAGGTTCCCGGGTGACTTTCCCCAACTAAGTTGCGTATCGAAACCGGATTGACATATCTGTCAGTAGTGGCACTCTGCGACCCGAGAAGAGGAGAGTCGATATGGCCACTGCGCCCGTCATGGAATCCACCGACCTGCCGTGGGAAGTGAACGCAGCCCCGCATGAATGGGACGTCTCAAGGCCCGAAATCTATGTCGAGGACCGCTGGCATCCGGTCTTCAAAGAGATGCGCGAGCAGGCACCGATCAACAAGATCACCGGCAGCGATTTCAACGATTACTGGAACATCACGACGCTTAAGCCCATCCAGTATGTCGAAGCGTTGCCCGACATCTTTTCCTCCTCGTTCGAACATGGTGGCATCACCATTGTGTCGGACGACGACCTGATCGAGTCTATCCCCGAAGATCAGCGGATCGTGATGCCGATGTTCATCGCGATGGACCGGCCCAAGCATACCGAAGAACGGCGGGTAGTGGCCCCGGCCTTCACTCCTGGCGAAATGACACGGATGTCGGAAGAAATCCGGAGGCGGACCGGCGAGGTGCTGGACAGCCTGCCCGTTGGCAAATCGTTTGATTGGGTTGATCTGGTATCGATCGAGCTGACCACAGGAATGCTGGCGCTGCTGTTCGATTTCCCGTGGGAAGACCGCCGCCTGCTGACCGAATGGTCGGACTGGGCGGGCGATGTCGAGCTGTTCCGTACCGAGGAAACGCGCAAAAAGCGGTTGGAAAAAATGTACGAAATGGGCGCCTATTTCCAGCGGCTGTGGGACGAGCGCAAGGAGCGGGGCCAAGCTCCTGACCTGATCAGCCGCATGATCCATTCGCCGATGAAGGACATGACCCAGTTCGAATATATGGGCAATCTGATCCTGCTGATCGTCGGCGGCAATGACACCACGCGCAACTCGATGTCGGGTTATGCTTACGGCCTCGACACCTTCCCCGACGAGCGCGAAAAGCTGGAGAAAAACCCCGAGCATATCACCAACGCAGTTTCGGAAATCATCCGCTGGCAGACCCCGCTGGCGCATATGCGGCGCACTGCGCTTCAGGATCACGACCTGTTCGGCGCGCCGATCAAAAAGGGCGACAAGCTGGCAATGTGGTATCTGTCGGCCAACCGCGACGAGAGCGTGTTCGACAATCCCGACAAATTGATCGTCGACCGCGAAAATGCGCGGCGGCATCTGTCCTTCGGCTACGGCATCCACCGCTGCGTCGGGGCGCGGCTCGCCGAGCTGCAGATCCGGATATTGCTCGAGGAAATGGCCAAGCGGCGGTTGCGGGCGAATGTGGTGGGCCAACCCGAGCGCGTCGCCGGCTGTTTTGTCCACGGCTACAAGAAGATGCAGGTCGAGCTTTCGCGGTACTGAAACCTTTTGCCCGGTTGCAGCGTATATATCAGGAGATGATCCGGTGGAGACTTTAGCGATGCAACTTTCAAAGCGCCAATTTCTGGGCTTTTCAAGCCTGGCCGCGATGGGTCTGACCTTTGGCTGCGGCAGTGATGCCACGGCCAAGACTAAGTTCACGGTGACCAAGACCGATGCGCAGTGGCGCAAGCTGCTGTCGCCCGCAGCGTATCAGGTGCTTCGTCAGGAAGACACGGAAAGACCCTATACCAGCCCGCTAAACAACGAGAAACGCGCAGGTACCTTTGTGTGCGCCGGATGCGCCAAGCCGCTATTTTCGTCGAAGACCAAATATGACAGCAAAACCGGCTGGCCGAGTTTCTGGCAGCCGCTGGCGGGCGGAGTCGGCACGAAGACCGACTGGAAGATCGGCAGCCCCCGAACCGAAGTGCACTGTGCGCGATGTGGCGGGCATCTGGGCCATGTCTTCGACGACGGGCCGAAGCCGACGGGCAAACGTTATTGCATGAACGGCGTCGCGATGAAGTTTGTCGCTGCCTAGTTTTTGGGTTCGCCAATGCCTGAGAAATCGAGCGGCTTGGCTTCCGGCGCTTTGCCCTTTTTATCGTTGGCCTCGATGATCGCCAGTATCGCGCTGGCACGGCCATCCTGCTTGGCATAATCGCGTGCAGAATAGCCCGCGCGGCTGTCCTTCTTGTCGGCATTTGCCCCAGCCTTCAGCAGCGCGCGCACCGAATCGCTGTTGCGCAACTGCACCGCAAGGATGAGCGCGGTCTCGCCCGAGCGATTGGCCTGATCCACCTGCGCCTTCTTGCTAACCAGCCAGTCGATACCCTCGACAAATCCGAGCTGGGTTGCCAGCATCAGCGGCGTATTACCCTTTTTGTCGGAAAGATTGGGGTTGGCCCCGCGTTGCAACAGGAAGCCGAGCCATGTTGCGTCGCGGCGGTTGATAACGATATGCAGCGCGGTTTCACCGCTGGTGACGTCGCGCGTGTTGATGATGACCGTCCCGGGTTCGCCGAGAAACTTCTCGACCTCTGCGCCCTTGCGCTCCTTGACCGCTTTAAGGAAATTATAGCTATCGGAAAACTGAGCAGCTGCGGGTGGCGCGACCAGGCCGCTGGCAACCGGCGCAACAAGGCCGAGCATCGCGCCTGCAAATAGCATTTTCTTCAACGGATTTCGCCCCATATACTTGAACCTCTGCTTGATATTGGCGCTTTAGCAGACCATGTCTGGCGCTGCCATGAACAAATATATCTTATTCTCAGCTTTGCTGCTCGCCGCATGCGACAACACACCCGTCCAGCCCGCTTTGTCGACTGCGCCGCTCGCCGGAGCAGCGATCGGCGGCGATTTCATCCTGAGCGACCAGGACGGCAAGAAACGGACATATGCCGAATTCGACGGGCAATATCGGATCGTTTATTTCGGCTACACCAACTGCCCCGACATCTGCACCCCTGACGTGCAGAACCTGATGGCCGGACTAAAGGATTTCGAGAAAACCGACCCCGCGCTGGCCGCCAAAATCCAGCCGATCTTCATCACCGTCGATCCGCAGCGTGATACCCCGGCGGTGCTCAAACAGTTCACCAGCGCCTTCCACCCCCGGCTTATCGGATTGACGGGAAGCGAGGCCGAAATCGCCGCCGCCGCCAAGAAATTTGCGGTCTATCACGCGCGCGTCGAAGGGTCGCAGCCCGATGCCTATCTGATGAGCCATTCGCAGCAGCCCTATTTGATGGACCCGCAAGGCAAGCCGCTCGCGATCCTTCCAGCCGACCAGCCAAAGACCGATGCCAATGAAGGCGCGCCGGCTTTGGTCACCGCCGAACTCGCAAAATGGGTGCGCTGACAGATCAGCCTTTCTGGGAAGCCCCGCTCGAAACTCTTGACCGGGCGCAGTGGGAGGCGCTTTGCGACGGCTGCGGCAAATGCTGTCTGCACAAGGTGGAGGACGAGGACACGGGGCGGATCTATGCGACCAATGTCGCGTGCAAATTGCTCGATGTGCAAACCGCGCAGTGCAGCGACTACCGCAACCGGCGGGCATTCGTCCCTGACTGCTTGCGATTAACGCGTGGCAAGATCGGCGATTTCGAATGGCTGCCCTCAACCTGCGCTTACGTCCTGCGCGATGCCGGGCAACCGCTGCCAGATTGGCATTATCTGGTCAGCGGCGATAGAAACAGCGTTCATGCCGCTGGCATGTCGGTCAAAGGTCGGGCATTATCCGAAATCTATGCTGGACCGCTTGAAGACCATATTGTCGAACAGCCTCTCTGATCCGGAGATCGATATCGAAGGCGAACGCGTGCCGGTGAAAATCCGCCGCAACCCCCGCGCGCGCCGCATTTCCATGCGCGCCGATGCGGTGAAACGCGAAATCCGGATTACCATGCCCAATTACACGCCGACCAATGTCGCGATGGATTTCGTCGTAAAGAAGCGCCAGTGGATCGCCGCCCGCCTGCAAAGCGCGCCCGATGCCGCACCGGTTTCGCGCGGAAGCGAAATTGCGGTAGCGGGCGCGTCGCATGTCATCGAGTGGCAGGCCGACTGGCCGCGCGCCATCCGGCAGAGCGAGGGCACGCTGCGGCTCGGCGGCCCCGAAGCGATGATCGAAGCGCGGGTGCTGCGCTGGCTCAAGGCCGAGGCGCGACGAGTCTATACGGAGGAAATTCTTCATTATTGTGAGAGGGCGGGCGATCCCGTCCCCCGTCTGTCACTTGGCGATGCCCGAAGCCGCTGGGGAAGCTGCTCGTCGCGCGGCACGATATCGCTCAGCTGGCGGCTGATCATGGCGCCAGCGCATGTCCGCCGCTCGGTAATCGCGCACGAAGTCGCGCACATCCGTCATATGGACCATAGCCGTGATTTCTATGGCTGGCTCGACCAGCTATATGAAGGCGACCGCAAGGCCGCCGACCGCTGGCTCAAGATGCACGGTACTGGGCTTCAGCGGGTAGGACGATAAGGAGAACCGACATGCTGGAAATGCGGGAGACATGCGAACGTTGCGCGACGCCGTTGCCGATGGACAGCGACGAAGCGCGGATTTGCTCTTATGAGTGTACCTTCTGTGGACCGTGCGTCGACGGCCCGCTTGAAGGGCGCTGCCCCAATTGTAAGGGCGAATTGCAGGCCAGGCCGAAACGGGTTTTGAAGGCGGTGTGATATCCCCCTCCCGCAAACGGGAGGGGATCTGGAAATCATCCCTTGGCGATTTCGCTGCCTAGCGCGCCATATTTCTTTTCGAAACCGGCGACGTCGCCTGCGACCAGCAACTTTGCCTGATCGACCCAATTGTCGCGGCCAATGCGTCCGGCAAAGGCTCCCAGTTTGGAATCGATCTCCGTGATCTCAGCCGGAGTCCAGTTGGCAACCTGATCGAAGCTGGTGATGCCCATCGACTTGAGCAAATTATTGACCTTCGGCCCGACGCCCTTGAGCAGTTCGAGATTATCCGGAATGACAGCTTTCGCCGCTGGCTTTGGCGCCGCTTTTGGTTTGGCAGCGGGCTTGGTCGCGACTTTAGCTGCTGCCGGCGGCTTTGCCTTCGGCGCAGCAACCTTCGGCTTTGCCGCAGCCTTTGCGGGTGCCTTGGGCGCAGCAACCTTCGCCGTCACGGCTTTCGGAGCAGCGGCCTTGGGAGCAGCAGCTTTCTTGGTCGCAGGCTTGGTAGTCTTTGAAGGCGCAGCCTTGGTTGCCGCGGCCTTAAGCGGCGCTTGCGGTTTTGGCGGCGCGGTTTTCGGTGTCGGCTTGGGGTCGTCCATCAGCTTGGCGGCGGGTGCCGCCGTCGCAGCAACCGGTGGAGCAGGAACAGCCTTTGGCGGCTTGGCATCAGTTCGCGCCGCGTCTTTCTTGGCCGAACCCAGCGATAGCAGCCACCACATCAGTGCGATGAATATGATAGCGCCAATTATTATCGGCAAATAATCAGCCATGATTTTCTCCCCGGAAAAGCCCTCAACTCAAGAAGCAGGGTTAAGCATTTTTTGCGCTGCGTGAAAGCGCTAATCGTGGTTAGCGTCGCGGTTAACCCGCCGCTTCGCGCCCCAACTCACGTTCCACCTCGCGCCAGCCGATGTCGCGGCGGCAAAAGCCTGTCACGAAGTCGATAGCGTCGACCGCAGCATAAGCCGTCTTCTGCGCGTTGGTGACATTGGAGCCGGTCGCGGTCACGTTCAGCACGCGGCCGCCATTGGCCACAAGCTTGCCGTCCTTTTCGGCGGTACCTGCGTGGAAAACTTTGGCACCCGTCACTTGGTCGAGCAATATCGCGCCGCCCTTTTCGGGCAGGCCGGGATAGCCGTTTGCTGCCAT
The DNA here is from genome assembly GCA_964591835.1 of uncultured Sphingorhabdus sp. GTDB lineage: Bacteria > Pseudomonadota > Alphaproteobacteria > Sphingomonadales > Sphingomonadaceae > Sphingorhabdus_B. The sequence goes on from CAZQBS010000021.1 coordinate 20,587, forward strand.
CACCACCGTCAGCGCTGTGTGGGATGAAAAGCTGGGAGCATCGGCCTCGGCCAGTTTGCCAGTTGCCACCTTTAGCATCAGCGCCGCCAGATCACCATCGAAGCGCATCATCAGCACCTGGCATTCAGGGTCGCCAAAACGCGCATTATACTCGATCAGCTTAGGTCCTTCATCGGTCAGCATCAGCCCCGCGAAAAGCACCCCGACATAGGGCGTGCCAGCATTCGCAAGCGCCGCGACGGTCGGGTGGATGATCTCCGCCATCACCTGGGCCTCAAGCTCGGGGGTCAACACCCGCGCGGGCGAATAAGCACCCATGCCGCCGGTATTGGGCCCGCTATCGCCGTCGCCGACACGCTTGTGGTCTTGCGCCGAGCCAAAGGCGACCACGTCTTCGCCATCCGTCAACGCGAAGTAGCTTGCTTCCTCGCCGGTCATGAATTCTTCGATAACCACCGACGCGCCTGCATCGCCGAAACCGCCGCCGAACATATCCTCAAGTGCGGCCAGTGCTTCGTCCCGGTTTTCAGCAATGACAACGCCCTTACCTGCCGCCAGACCGTCGGCTTTGATGACATAAGGCGGTTTGAACTGCGAAAGCCCGGCAACCGCATCGGCTTTGGTGTCGAAACGAGAATAGGCAGCCGTCGGGATGTTGGCTGCCGCGCACAGGTCTTTGGTGAAGCCCTTCGATCCTTCCAGCTGTGCTGCATCCTTGTCTGGCCCGAACACCGGAATGCCTGCATCACGCAAGCTGTTGCCCAAGCCGCCGACCAATGGCACTTCAGGCCCGACAACGACAAGGCCGATATTCTGGCCCGCACAAAAGGTTATGACCGAGCCATGATCGGCGACATTCAGGTCGACCAGCTCGGCCTCTTCGGCGATCCCGGGGTTGCCCGGGGCGGCGAACAATGTATCGCATAAAGGCGATTGCGCGAGCTTCCATGCCAGCGCATGTTCGCGACCGCCCGAACCGATGAGCAAGATATTCATGTCCGCAAATGACCCCTTTGAAACCGCTGACCCGCAAGTCGCCCGCCTGTTAGCGGACGAGCGCCCCGGCGACAATGCCCAGGCAATGAGTGTCTCCGAATTGTCGTCGGCTTTGAAACGCACGGTCGAAGACCGCTTCGGCCATGTCCGCGTACGCGGCGAGATTTCGGGATATAAGCGCGCCGCCTCCGGGCATATTTATTTCAGTCTGAAAGACGAAAATGCGCGGCTCGATGCGGTGATGTGGAAGGGTGGCGCGGCGCGGTTGCCATTCGCACCCGAAGACGGGCTCGAGGTTGTGGCCACCGGAAAACTAAGCACCTATGCCGGACGGTCCAGTTACCAGATCGTCGTCGAAAGCCTTGAGGTTGCGGGCGAAGGCGCGATGATGCTTTTGTTCGAGAAATTGAAGGCGAGGCTAGCAGCGGAAGGGCTGTTCGAGCGTGAGCGCAAAAAGCCGATGCCGTCGCTACCGCGTATTATCGGCGTTGTCACATCGCCAACCGGGGCTGTCATTCGCGACATATTGCACCGACTTGCCGACCGTTTCCCAACGCATGTCATTGTCTGGCCGGTACTGGTGCAGGGCGAGGGCGCGGCAGCGCAAATTGCAAAGGCGGTGAGCGGCTTTTCGGCAATGGCCGAAGATGGCCCGACCCCGCGCCCCGATCTCGTGATCGTTGCGCGCGGCGGCGGGTCGATCGAAGACTTGTGGGCTTTCAACGAGGAAGCTGTGGTGCGTGCCGTCGCCGATTGCTCGATCCCGATCATTTCCGCCGTAGGCCACGAAACAGACACCACCTTGTGCGATTTCGCCGCCGACCTGCGTGCGCCGACGCCGACCGCCGCTGCCGAAATCGCGGTGCCGGTGCGGCGCGAAATGTTGGAACGCGTGGGCCAACTTGGCCTGCGTATGGCTAACTGCATCCGCAAGCAAATCGATCTGGCGGGAGAAAGGGTAGAAGCGCAGCGACGGCTGATGCCCCGGCTGGGCGACCTGGCCGCGCCGCATCAGCAGCGCACTGACGAACTCGCCGAACGCTTGCGGCAATCGCTGCGATCCCGTGTGGGCAAGGCCGAGCTGGCACTTTCCGGGCCGTTCCAGATGCTTCACCCACGCCTGCTCGTCCGGCGGATCGAGCAGGGCCAGCAACGGCTTGATGCGTTGGCAAGACTGGCAGGCAGCCTCCACCCGGAAGCTCCGTTGAAGCGCGGATTTGCCAGGATAACCGATAGCGATGGCAAAACAATCGCCAGCCGCGAAGCAGCGATTGCCGCTGGACAGGTCGGCTTGCGCTTTGCCGATGGTGTCGTGGACGCTTTGGTCGAGGGCAGCCCGCCGCCGCCAAGGCCGAAACCACCAAAACCCGCCCCAAATCAGGGCAATCTGTTCGACGGCTAAGCGCGTCATTGCCCGTTCATTATGATTGCGGCATAATACCCAAATGTTGATGTCGAAATCGAAACAGCCCGCGCGGCTTTATTATATGGCAAACGGCTTCCGTATGCTGGGTGCAGGTGATCATGTGCTGTGCGCGGTCACTGGGCAGGCCATTCCGCTCGACGAGCTCCGTTACTGGAGCGTCGTCAGGCAAGAACCTTACGCAAGCGCCGAAATCTCTACCCGGGCGGCACTCGGCAAGCACTGATGCCGATGCGGGGACAATTGTCATCTCTGGTGCTGGTTTTGGCCGCAGTTTCTAGCTGTACCGCGACACCGCCGATGGTGGCAGCACCTGCCAGACTTCCCTCGCCCCCGGTCGAGAGTTCGCCACCGCTGGTGGTGCAAATAGCTCCCGACGGGCGACCTGCCGAGTTCTGGTTTTCGGGCATCGCCGTCCAGGGTGGCATCATCAAAGGTCAGGCACCTCGCGGCGCTCGCTCAGTGCTGCTGAACGGTACCGAACTGCCGCTAACCCCCGACGGCTTTTTCCTGATTGGTTTTGATCGCGACGCCGAAAACAGCGCCAGTTTGGTTGCCCTGTTTTCCGATGGCAGGCGCACCGAGCGCTACGTGCCAGTAGTGCCGGGCAACTGGCGCATCGAACAGGTTAACGCCAATCCGACAGGCGGAGCCGCAACCAGCGCCGAATTCCAGGCGAGGCGCGGGCCGGAACTGGCGCGGATCAATGCGGCACGCGCTTTGCGCAACAGCAGCGATGGTTGGCGGCAGGATTTTATCCGCCCGGTCGCGGGCCGAATTTCCGGGCTTTTTGGGGCGCAGCGCGTCTATAACGGCACCCCCGGCAGCTATCATAGCGGGATGGATATTGCAGCGCCGCGCGGCACACCGTTCGTTGCCCCTGCCGACGGTGTGGTGACACTGGCGGCGGCTGACGCATTCACGCTCGAGGGCCATTTGCTGATGATCGACCACGGCATGGGGCTGAACAGCGCTTTCCTCCATTGCTCTGAACTGCTCGTGCGCGAAGGCGATGTCGTCAAACAGGGACAGGTTATCGGTCGAGTGGGCGCGACTGGTCGTGCCAGTGGCCCGCACCTCCACTGGGGAATGAAGTGGAATGCGGCGAGGGTCGATCCTAAGCTTTTGATCCCAGCAATTTAGGGTCAGGACCTATTAAATACGCTTTTTAGGTTTGAGGCCATTTTATCCAGCGCAAGGCGGAGAGCCGCAAGCCTAGTCAGCCTCGCGTAAAAGCTTCGCCATTTCGGCATCGTCCCATTCCACCCCACCTGTAACCCGCCAAACCTCGCGGCTTTGCGAATCGTACAATATCGTCGTCGGTAATGCGATATTGTTGCCGAGCGCCGCCAGTAGCACATTGTCGGGATCGGTATAGGGTTCGAGATTACTGATGGCCGATGCCTTGAAGAACGCGGCTACCGGCTTGCGGCCCTGCAAATCCTGCGACACCGCGATAACCGAAACCCGGCCTTCCTCGAGCATAGCAAGCGAATCAAGTGTCGGCATTTCGGCTTTGCACGGTGCGCACCAGGTTGCCCAGATATTGACCAGCAAAGGCCGCCCGGCAAAGTCGGACAGGCTGACATCGCGACCATCGGCTCCATTGAACGCCGCTGCCGGTGCTTGCTGCCCGGCAAATTTGTAGGTCAGCGTCGCGCGCAGTCCGCTTGCGCTTTCCAGCCCGGTGTCGGCCTGCTTGCCTTGCGCGGTGGCCGCAGGCGTCGCTGGTTGCGCTTGCCCAGCGGGCTTTGTGCCACTATCGCAGCCAGCCAGAAGCATGAAGGCCGAAAACATAAAGGATCGGGCGATAAGCAAGCGCATTTCAGATTCCAACAGCATGTGGGGCGGCCGCTTTGGCGGTGGCCCTTCGGATATCATGCGCGAGATAAATGCCTCCATCCCTTTCGACAAGCGGCTTTGGCGCGAGGACATCGCGGCTAGCCGGGCCCATGCCGATATGCTCGCCGCGAATGCGATCATCGGTGTCGAAGACAATCAGGCAATCCAGAGCGGCCTCGATACGATTCACGCCGAATATGAAGCGGACGGCGTGCCTGAAGACTTGGCGCTCGAAGATATCCATATGCATGTCGAGACGCGATTGCGCGAACTGGTCGGCGAACCGGCAGCGCGTCTGCATACCGCGCGCTCACGCAACGATCAGGTTGCGACCGATTTCCGGCTCTGGGTTCGTGGTGCGATCGACCGGGTCGATGCGGGGCTAACGGCGTTCCAATCGGTGCTAGTCACTCGTGCCGAAGATCATGCCGATAGCATCATGCCGGGCTTCACGCATTTGCAGGTCGCCCAACCGGTGACTCTCGGTCATCACCTGATGGCATATTACGAAATGGCCAAGCGCGACCGTGGCCGCTTTGCCGATTGCCGTGTCCGGCTCAACCAGTCTCCATTAGGCGCAGCCGCGCTGGCTGGCACGTCCTTCCCGATCGACCGCCCGGCAACCGCGAAGGCGCTTGGCTTTGACGCACCGATGGCGAACAGCCTCGATGCGGTGTCCGACCGCGATTTTGCCATCGAATTCGTCACCGCCGCCGCGCAGACCGCCCTGCATCTGTCGCGGCTGGCGGAGGAAATGATCCTGTGGGCTTCACAGCCTTATGGCTTCATCAGCCTGCCCGATACATGGTCCACCGGCAGCTCGATCATGCCGCAAAAGCGCAACCCCGACGCCGCCGAACTGGTGCGCGGCCATTCAGGGCGGATCATCGGCTGCATGACGAGCCTGATGGTGACCATGAAGGGTCTGCCTTTGGCCTATTCGAAGGATATGCAGAACGACAAGCCGCCGTTATTCGAGGCCTACGACCTGCTCGCGCTGTCGATTGCAGCAATGACCGGGATGGTCGAGAACGTGACCTTTAATACTCACCGGATGCGCGAGGTTGCGGCATCGGGCTTTTCGACAGCGACCGACCTTGCCGACTGGCTGGTGCGCGAACATGGGCTGCCATTCCGCGAGGCACATCATGTCACCGGCACCGTGGTCAAGGCATGCGAAGCGCGCGGGATCGGGCTTGAAGCGATCACCGCCGACGATCTTGCTGCCGTCGATGCGCGGTTGGCGGGCACCGCCCTGCCCGACCTTTCGGTCGCCGGATCGGTTGCCAGCCGGACCAGCGCTGGCGGCACCGCGCCAGTTCGCGTAAGGGAGGCCATCGCCGCCGCCAAAAAGGAATTGGGCCTATGATTCGCAAATCTGCCTGCGCATTGGTTACGGCGCTGTCGCTGGCCGCCTGCGGCAAGGTCGGCGATCTTGAACCGCGCACCGGGCAAGGCTTGCCGCCCAAAGCCTATGGCCAGACCAGCGAGCAATCCGCCGAAGCACTCTCCACCCCGTCGGTTCAGGCACGCCCCGGTCGCAGCGACGAGCTGCTTCGCCGGTCCGAACGGCGCGAGGAAGATCCTTTCGACCTTCCGCCGGGCGTTGACCCGACGCCGATCCCGGCGCCGGAAGCCAAAACCAGCGATCAGCCCACTACAGGTTAAGCACATTTTTTCATGAACCATTTCGAACTTTTGGGTGGCGTGCTTCACGCCGAGCAAGTGGCTTTGCCGGATATCGCCGCCGCCGTCGGTACGCCGGTCTATGTCTATTCCAGGGCAACCTTCGAACGCCATGCGAAGGTGTTCCGCGAGGCGCTTTCGGGTCTCGACAATCCACATATCGCCTTTGCGGTAAAGGCCAATCCCAACCTGGCAGTCCTCAAAATTCTGGCGAAACAGGGTTACGGGGCCGATGTCGTGTCGGGGGGCGAACTTGACCGAGCACTTGCCGCAGGAATGAAGCCCGAGGACATCGTCTTTTCAGGCGTAGGCAAGACCGCCGATGAAATGGTGCAGGGACTGAACGCCGGGATTGGCCAGTTCAACATCGAATCCGAAGAAGAAGGCCGCGAGCTTTCGATGATATCAGAAATCTCGAACCGGCGGGCCGCCGCCGTGCTCCGGATCAATCCCGATGTCGACGCCGGCACCCACGGCAAAATCTCTACCGGCAAGGCGGACAACAAATTCGGAGTCGGGCTGCACAAGGCAGTCGCGATTTACAGCCGTCTGGCGGCCTTGCCCGGGCTGAATATGCGTGGGCTTGCGCTCCACATCGGTAGCCAGCTTACCAGCCTCGATCCGCTAGAAATAGCCTTTAGTAAGGTCGGCGCGCTGCTGCGCGAACTGCGCGATGCGGGGCACAAGATCACCCATGTCGATCTCGGCGGCGGCCTCGGCGTGCGTTACCATTCAGGCGACAACCCGCCCGAGCCAGCCGATTACGGCGCGATGGTCGAGCGCGTGACCAAGGATTGGGGCGTGCGGTTGATGTTCGAGCCGGGCCGCGTGATCGCAGGCAATGCCGGTGTCCTTTTGACACGTGTGATCAGGGTCAAACCGGGCGGCGGCAATCTCCCGTTCGCGATCGTCGATGCCGCGATGAACGATCTGGCGCGGCCTGCGCTGTATGATGCATGGCATGATTTCGAGGCGGTCGAGCCGACCGGCCAGCGGATGACAGCAAACATCGTCGGCCCGGTTTGTGAAACCGGCGACACCTTTGCAATGGCGCGCGAAATCGACAGCGTTGCCGCCAACGACTTAGCGATATTCCGCACCGCAGGCGCGTATGGCGCGACGATGGCGAGCACATATAACAGCCGCGGGCTGGTGCCCGAGGTGCTGGTCGACGGCGACAAATTCGCAATTGTCGCCGAACGGATATCGCCCGCAACAATTCTAGCCGCCGAGCATGTTCCCGACTGGCTCGAATGATGGATCAACTGCCGATCTTCCTGAACGTTAGGGGCCGCAAGGTCATCTTGGTCGGCGAAGGCGATGCGGCGGATGCGAAACGGCGTCTGATCGAACGCGCTGGCGGTGCGGTCGTTGACGCTGCCAACCACCAGGCGCGAATTGCCTTTGTCGCAATTGAAGACGAAGCAGCCGCGCTAGCTGCTGCCGATGATCTCAAAACACGCGGGCTTTTGGTCAACGTCGTCGACCGGCCCGAGCATTGCGATTTTACTACGCCAGCGATTGTCGACCGCTCCCCCGTGCTGATCGCGGTCGGCACCGGCGGTGCGTCGGCGGGGATGGCTAAAGCAATTCGTCAGCGGATCGAGACAATGCTCCCCGCAGGTCTCGGCAAGCTTGCCAACGCAGTTGCCAGCGCGCGCGATTCGATCCGAGCGCGCTGGGATGACGCAGCCGACCGGCGACGCGCGCTCGATACAGCATTTATGGCCCGTGGTATGCTCGATCCGTTTCGCGACCATCAGACAGATGCGGTGGCGACATGGCTGGACCAAGCCGACGAACCACCGACATCGCGGCTTGTGGAAATCCGGTTGCTGTCGAACAGTTCAGATGATTTGACATTGCTCACCGCGCGGATGCTGGGCGAGGCGGACCAGATATTCCACGATCCAGACGTCTCGCTCGACATCCTGACGCGAGCGCGCGCCGACGCCTTGCGGCAGGCCGGTACGCCGCCATTGATCCCGCCTGACGGGCTTACCCTTTACCTGAGGTTGCCGTCAGCACTCGCTTGAGGCATGACCGTCGCACATGGCTGACAAACATTCTAAAATCCTGATCTTCGGCTGCGGCAATATGGGTGGCGCGATGCTTCGCGGCTGGATTGCCGGCGGGGTCGAACCAAGCCGCTTCGTTGTAGTCGATCCGGTGGCAGATGGCCTTCCCGAAGGCGTGACGCTCCACCGCTCGTCCTCGGGGGTCACCAATGGTTTTGACACGGTGCTGCTGGGCATCAAGCCGCAGATGATTGCGGCGCTGGCTCCCGAGATCGCACCTTTGCTCAAGCCCGATGCAATGCTGATTTCGATTCTCGCCGGAACCGAAACTATTACGCTGTCGCAATATTTTCCGGGCGTAACAATCGTGCGGCTGATGCCCAACCTCGCCGTTGCCATCGGCAGGTCGCCACTGGGCTTATTCTCGCGTCAACTCGATGACACAGCGCAGGCAGCACTTGAAGCCATGCTTTCGACGCTCGGTACGCCAGTCTGGCTAAACGACGAAAGCCAGATGGACGCGGTTACCGCGCTGGCGGGCTCCGGACCGGCCTTTGTCTACCGTTTCGTCGATGCGCTGACCAAAGGCGGCATCGAGGCTGGTCTTTCACCTGACATAGCGGCAACGCTCGCGCTAACTATGGTCGAAGGCACGGCTTTGTTGGCCGCAGGCTCCGATGAAAATCCCGCGCAGCTGGCGGCGCGTGTCACCAGTCCGGGCGGAACGACTGCCGCCGGACTTGCCATATTGGACGCGGATAATGCGCTCGAAAAGCTCGTGTCCGCAACTTTGCGCGCGGCCAAAGATCGGGGCACCGAGCTGGCAATGGGGAAATGACAATGAAGCCGAAACTGTTGCTCCTGCTGGCGGCGACCGCCATGACCCAACCGCTTGCCGCTTCAGCCGAGCCGCCGTCGACCACGAGCCAAGCCAAGGCCAACCTTGCCGAGCATGGCCCGATTGAAAGTCTGGAATTGTCGCAACTGGCCGATGGCATCCACGATGGCACGCTCAACAGCGAGGCTATCACCGCCGCCTATCTCGACCGAATTGCCGCGATCGACGATTCAGGGCCGATGCTGAACGCAGTCATCGCGACGTTCCCCGATGCGCTCGATCAGGCGCGGGCGATGGATGCGGAAATACGGAGCGGCAAATATCGCGGGCCGATGCACGGGATGCCGGTGCTGGTGAAGGACAATGTCGAGGTTGCCGGACCGATCCCGACCACAGCCGGTTCTTTGGCGCTGGCGGACAGTATCACCAACCGCGACGCCCCCCTGATCGCGCGGTTGCGCGAGGCAGGTGCAGTCATCCTCGGCAAGACCAACCTGTCCGAATGGGCAAATATCCGCTCGAACGATTCGACCAGCGGCTGGAGCGCGGTTGGAGGCTTGACCAAAAATCCACACGCATTGGACCGGAACGCCTGTGGCTCGTCGAGCGGCTCCGGCGCAGCAATGGCGGCTGGACTGGCAGCGGCAACCATCGGCACCGAAACCGACGGCTCGATCACCTGCCCAGCTGGCGTAAACGGCATCGTCGGGCTCAAGCCCACCGTCGGACTTGTCTCGCGGCGCTTTGTCGTTCCCATCAGCCACAGCCAAGACACCGCAGGACCGATGACCAAGACGGTGCGCGATGCGGCGATCATGCTGACTGCTATGGCGGGCAGCGACGCTGGCGACCCGGCAACCGCCGACGCGGACAAATGGCGCGGTGATTATGCAACAGGCTTGTCGGTCGGTACGCTGAAAGGCTTGCGTATCGGCATCATTCGAGCGCCGAACGCGGATGCCGGCCTTTTCGATGCGGCACTGGCGAAGCTCGAGGAGGGCGGGGCCGAACTGATAGTTCTCGACACGGGATTCATCGACCGGCAGAAATTGGGGCAAGCCGAGTTCAAGGTATTGCTTGCAGAACTGAAGGCCGGTCTCGCAACCTATCTGCAAGGCCTGCCCGAAGGGCTGGTGCCGCACCAAAATCTCGCCGACGTTATCGCGTTCAACAAGGCAAATGCCGATAAAGAGCTTCAGCATTTCAATCAGGATATTTTCGAAGCGGCAGAGAAGGAAAACGGGCTTGACGATCCGGCCTACATGCAAGCGCTGGCGACGTCGCGCCGTATTGCCGCCGACGGCCTCAACAGCCTTTTCGTGAAAAACAAGGTCGATATCATCGTCGCGCAAAGCAACGGCCCGGCCTGGCTTTCGACATTGAGCAAAGGCGATGCGTTTTCCGGCCCAAGCGCCAGCGGACTGCCCGCAGTCGCCGGTTTCCCGCATCTGACCGTGCCTATGGGACTGTCGGGCGGGCTGCCCATCGGCCTGAGTTTTATCGGACCCAAGTGGCACGACCATGCCGTTCTGAAAACCGGATACGCCTATGAGCAGCTTTCGAAGGCGCGGGTTGCGCCCGCCTTTGCGGAAACCGTGAAGGGCAAATAATGGCGACCGACAAACCCGAACTGGGTAGCCTCTTTCCCGATGGCACGGCGTTCGACCCCGAGCTGGTCAACAGGCTGATGGGTAAATTCGGCCATGGCGGTTTTCTCGACATGAAATATGTCGGTCACGGTGACGACTGGGTCGAACTCGCGGTCGACTGGCGCGAGGATCTAGTCGCCGACCCAGACACTGGAATCCTTGCCTCGGCCGTCGTCATCAGTCTGATGGACAATGCCACCAGCATGTCGATCTGGACCAGGTTGGGCGAGTTCCGGCCACAGGTGACGATGGATTTGCGCATCGACTATCTGCGGCCCTCGCCTTCGGGTGCGCGCGTTTACGGGCGCGGCATTTGCTATCATCTGACTCACAAGGTAGGTTTCGTTCGCGGCTTTGCGCATAATGGCGACCCCGACGACCCGCTCGCCCATGCCAGCGGCACCTTCATCCGCACTGGCGACCAGATATGAGCGAGACACGCAGGTTCGGCTTGCCGCCTTACGCGCTGGCGCTCGACATGTCGGTGGTTGACCAGAGCGGCGACGCGCCGGTGATCGCGATGCCCTTTGCCGACAAGGTTCAGGGCCGTCCGGGTTTCTTGCATGGCGGCGCGATATCGGGCCTGCTCGAAATGGCGGCAGTCGCCGCGATCTATCATGCGCTACGCGCCCAAGGCAGCGATGCGCCGATCAAGCAGGTCAACGTCACGATAGACTTCATGCGCGGCGGCCTAAAGCAGCAGACCTTTGCCGCCGGAGAAGTCACAAGGCTGGGGCGAACGATGGCCAATGTCGAAGCGCGCGCATGGCAAGACGACCGCGAAAAGCCAATCGCCATGGGCCAAATGCACTATCTGATCCGGCAGCCGAAAAGCGCTTAAGCCTCGCCGTGCGTCTCGATCAAGGCGCTGGCAATCGCTTCCTCAGGGGTCTTGTCGCCCCAGATGATGAACTGGAAAACGGGATAAAAGCGCTCACACTCGTCGATGGCCACGTCGATGATCGTCTGTGCGTGATCGACGCTCAGCAAGCCGTTCGGTGGCAACAGGCTGCCGTGGCGGAAGAGCAAGATGCCGTTTGCCGACCACATATCGAAGTGGCCAAGCCATAGTTGCTCGTTGATCAGTCCCAAAGCGGTGTAGGCGGCATCACGCTTGTCGCCGGGCACGGTGATGTCGGGAAGGACGATCAGTTGAAGCGCGTTGTCCTCCTCGCGCCAGATCGCGCGGATCTGGTAGCTGGTCCAGCTGCCCTTGTACTCGGCGGTGATTTCGTCATCGCCGTCGAGTTCGAACGACCAGCCGCGCGCCTCGAACAACGCGGCGAGCATATCGACGGGTGCCGACTCGTCGCGTTCGAATTCGCCAAAATGTTCGTCTGCATCGTGCATTGGGTGCGCCCGTTATTGTTTCACGATTCTGCACCGCCCGTGACTCGCGCGCAAGGGTGTTGCACCTGTCTGCCGAACAAGGCTGTGGGCTGACTGTGGAAAAGTAAAATTACTTTTTGGGTGCAGGCTTCTTAGGGGCGGGCTTGGCCTTTGGTGTAGCCGTGGCCACAGGAGCCGCCTTCACGCCGATCGCCGCCTCCAAAGCGGCCACCCGTTTGCCGAGCGCATCGGCTTCGGACCGGGCATTCGCCGCCAACGCCTTCACCGCGTCGAATTCCTCACGGCTGACAAGATCCAGCCCGCCTGCCCATTCGCGCGCGCGTTCGCGCATACTCGCCTCGGCCTCGCGGCCCATACCGGCGACGGTTCCGGCAACGCCGTTCAGCACCTTGGCCAGATCGTCAAAAATGCGTTTTTCGCTCTGCATGTCATTCACTCCATTGCAGCCGGGGGTTTAGCTGCCATTTCCTATCTGGGAACTCACAGCAGGAACGTAAAGGGTTTCGGCGTCAGGATTGAGACGATCAATCTTGTAATTCAATATCGATGCAAAGCTGATCCACACCAGATACGGCACCATAAGCCACGCCGCGGCCTTTCGAACCCGCCCGAAAACGACCGTTGTAGCAATCCCGGTAACGATCATCGCAAGAATGATGAAGAACGCGGTGGTGACTTTATGCTGGCCGAAAAAGATTGGCGACCAGCTCAGATTGATCGCAAACTGCACGAGAAATAAAATGATCGCTGGCCCACGATAGCGAGCGCCTCGCGCGTGCAGGACCATCGCGAATGCCAGACCCATGAGGAAGTACAGCGTCGGCCATACCACCCCGAACAGCCAACCCGGCGGCTGGATATCAGGCTTCACCAGCTCTGAGTACCAGCGGTTTTCGTCACCCGAATTGGAGAGCAAGCCCGAAAGCGATCCGAGCAACATAACGATAGGAATGATGAACAGTGCCCAGCGAAGCAACGACATGCGCAATTGCGAGGATGAGGCAAGCTGGTTCATCAAGGACGGCTCCGCATGATCGACTGATTCGACAGGAACTCAGCCACGTTCAAATCCTTAGCAGCCCTTACAGATAGAACAAGGCCGCCTACCCTGTCGGGTAAACGGCCCAATGTCCCGAACTGGTTCTACGGAGGAACCGATATAATCTTACTTGCGCGTACCCGACAGTCCCATCGAACCGAAGGCGCCTGCCTTGACTTCACCGGTCATCGCGTCGCCGTTGACCGTTGCCGTGCAATCGAGCTTCATGGGCATCGGCACGGTCATGTCCATGCTCCAGCTAATGGTGTCGCCGTCGACGGTGCCGCTCGGTATGTCCATCGAACCAAGTCCGCCCGACATCTGGCCCGAGAACGAGCCGCCGTCGCTGTTAACGGTGAGAACCGCCTTCTGGTCACCCATCGGGCTTTTGATCGTTACATCCCAATCGCCGTCTACTGCTGCCATGCTCCTGCTCCTTATTGTGCGGGTTTATTTGCCGCAGTGTTACCAGCTTCACCCATCATTTCAATCGGCAATCCAAGCGTTTCGAGCTGTGGCCTGACTTTAGCCGCGTCGCCGACCACCAGCCAGGTAATCTTCGCCGGATCGATTTTCGCACGCATTTCATCGTTCAACTTTTGTGCCGTCAGCGCCTCATATTTGTCCGCAATGGTTTCGGCATAAGTGAACGGTCGCTTGTTCAAACGGTCGGCCTGCATCTGCGCCAGGACTGCCGACGACTGCTCATAGCTGCCAGGCAATTCGAGAACATTGCCCCTGATTGTCTGCTCGAGTTCGACCGGAGTCACCGGCTTTGCGCCGTTGAAGTCATTGAGCTGATCCATCAGCACCTTGATCGACGGCCCGGTCTGGTTGGTCTGCACCGGCGCAAACATGAAGAACGGAACCTTGTCTTCGGCACCCGAAACCTGGCTGCGGACGCCGTAGGACCAGCCTTTGGTTTCGCGCAGATCCATGTTGATCCGCGAAAGGAAATCACCACCGAAAATCTCGTTGGCGGCGCGTACGGTCAGCAAATCGTCCGAACCTCTGGCATCGAGTACCAAGCCGGCCATTACCAGCGACTGCGGTGAATTGGGCCGGTCAATCAGAATGATGCGGGGGTTGGGCGCCGGAGGGCTATTGCTGAAGTCCTTGTCAGGCGCGGCCGTTGCAGATGTTTTCCATTTGCCGAACCGTTCATTCAGCAGCTTGGTGATTTCGCTGAGGCTTGTATCGCCGACGACAAAAATTTCAGCCTTCGCTGGATGGATCCAGCTCCTGTGAAACGCAGCAACCTCTGCTTTGCTGATCGTCGCCACGGTTTCGGCAAAACCGCTGCCGGTTTGCGGACCGCCATAGGGGTGGGTTTTGCCGTAAAGAAGCGGCGGCAAAGTGCGTGTGGCTATCCCTTGTGGTTGGTTCATCTCGGACGAAATCCGGGTAAGCTGCTGGACCCGAATCCGTTCGACTTCCTTGTCGGCAAAAGCAGGATTCTTGACGACATCGGCAAGCAGATCGAGCGAAGCGGCCAGATTGGGCTTCACCGCGCGAACGCTTGCAACCGTACGATCGAGCGACGAGCTGACGTTTACGTCAGCTCCCAATTTCTCCTCAGTCACAGCGATTTGCGTCGATGTCAGCTTGGTCGTGCCTTCGAGCATCAACGACGACATCATCGAAGCGATGCCGCGCTTTGCTTCGGGATCGGCAGAGAACCCGGCATCGAAGCTGACCGCGACCCGGACCGTTGGCACGGCTGCACGACGGGCGAAAAATACCTTGATGCCATTCTTCAGCGTCGCTTCCTCGACATCGGGAAAATCGAGGTCGGGGCTTGCTCCGGGTTCGGGGAATTTGCTTCGATCGCCGTCGAATGCACGCAAATTGCCGCGCGGCTCCTCGCCGGGGGCTACATAGAAAGCGGGTGAGGTCAGCACGCCGGTGCGCTGGCCGACGCCAGCCGCCACTTCCTGGTAGGCCTCACGCTCGCCCGGCTCGACCCGGATTTCGAGCACCGGACGGGTCAGCCATTTCTTCATTGCAGCTGTGACGCTGGCGGGCTTTGTTGCCGCCAGCCGCTGGAGTTCCTTTTTATAGAATTCGGGATCGCCGGTGTACAGTTGCCCTTCGGCCAGCGCGACTGCTTTGCCGCCAAACCCGCCGACCGATTCAAGGCCGTCGATCTGGCTGGCAGCAGTGCTGGCTGCGACCCGCTGGACTTCATCGGCGGTCGGGCCGTTGGCGATATAGTCGGCCAGAATTTCATCGAGCCGCTTTGAAACCGCATCGGCGTCGCCACCCGGTTTCACATCGACCTGCACATTGAACAGGCTGCCGTGAACAAACGGCAACAGATAGGAAGAGACGTTCACCGCTGTCTGTTCTTCACGCACCAATATATTGTCGAGGCGCGAACTGGAAAGCCCGCCCAGTACACTCGCGCCGACAAACAGGGCGTTCGCTTCGGGGTCGGCAAGGCCCGGCACCACCCAGTTACGATAAATGCGCGTTGCCGGGATCTTGTCCTTCATCACAATCTTGATCGGCTTTTCGAGCGTCGGGATCGGCGCGTTGACTGGCGCCACCTGCTTGCCGCGCTTGATGTCGCCGAACCATTTCTGCACCAGCGGCTTTGCCTGTGCGGCGTTGATATCACCCGCCAGCACCAGCACCGAATTGTTCGGGCCATAATGGTCGGTGAACCAAGTCTTCATATCGTCGAGCGACGCGGCAGCAAGGTCTTCGAGGCTGCCGATGGTATCATGATGATAAGGATGGCCAACGGGAAACAGGTTTTCCGACTGCTTGTAGCCGACCAATCCGAAAGGCTGGTTGTCGCCCTGCCGTTTTTCGTTCGATACCACGCCGATCTGGTTGTCGAGCTTTTCTTTGGTCACAGCGTTCAGCAAATGCCCCATCCGGTCGCTCTCCAAGAACAATGCCGAT
The DNA here is from genome assembly GCA_964591835.1 of uncultured Sphingorhabdus sp. Lineage (GTDB taxonomy): Bacteria > Pseudomonadota > Alphaproteobacteria > Sphingomonadales > Sphingomonadaceae > Sphingorhabdus_B. The sequence continues at coordinate 36,338 of CAZQBS010000021.1, forward strand.
TCTAGCGCGCTGGTCGGCACCGTCTGGAAATAATTGGTGCGATCGAGCCACGTGGTGCCGTTCAGATCCGTCGCGCCGATCTTCTTGGTCCACTCGAAATAATCGCCCTTCGCATTCTCCGAGCCGTTGAACATGATGTGCTCGAACAGATGCGCATAGCCGGTCTTGCCCTTTGGTTCGTTTTTAGAACCGACCGCATACCAGATCGACACCGCAACGACTGGCGCCTTGCGGTCCTCATGCACCAGCACGGTCAAGCCGTTGTCGAGCGTGAATTTCTCGTAAGGAATGTTGACCTGCTCGACGAGCTTGGCGACCGGTGCAGGCTGTTTCGCAACAGCAGGCGCGGTGAAGACAAGCGCAGAGCTGGACAGCATCAGCGCGAGGGTGAATTTACGGATCATATGGTACTCCTAAAGCTTGAATATTGGCGCGAACGATAGCCCCGCACTGGCCAAACGCAATGAAAAGGCCGCGAATTTTCGACGAACGCCGTTCAGGGCCGATAACGGCGTTTTGCGTTCTTCACCGCGTCGGCCCATTCGAAGTGCACCGGCTTGAACTTGCGGTCGAGGAACATCTGCGCCTGGTCGGTATAATGCGGCGATTCGGGCCGGTTGGTGGCCGAACCATAAGGTTGGATCGACTGGCTGGATAGCTTGCCCGCCTTGTCCCAACTGGTAAGCATGATGAAGCTGTCACCGTGGCGGACTCGCATCTGGCCGTTATCCTGTGGCTCCCAGATGGTTGCGGCGCGCAACGTATCGGTGCCGCCGTTGGCGGGCAGGTTGACCGTGCCACGGATCAGCCGCTGCACACGCCCAAGCGGCGGGTCGATCCGCCCGAAGCCCTTGATCAACGCGTCGACCACTTCGCGCAATTTGACCTTGGCATTGGGCAGTGGGCGACCATTATAGGCGTCGCTGTTGGCCATATGCATCATGGCCTCGCCAAGCGCATCGGCTCTGCCCTTGCCGTCGCTGTTGAAATCCCACTCTTTGAGTAGATTTTGCGCCGCCAGCAGGTCCGGCTCCGACTTCACATCAGCGGCGAGCAACTTTGCAATCCACTTCCCCGCAAAACTATTGCGGCTGTATGAAGTGTCGAATTTGATCGCGAGCAGTTCTTCCGGCGTCAGCGACGTGTCGGCCTCCAGCAGTTCGAGCGCGCGTATGATCCGGTTGGTCTTGCGCGCCTCGATACCCAACAGCGGCGAGAATTGTTTTACGTCCAGCTCCGACCCCTTGCCGGCCGCCATGAAGGGCGTGTTGTTGGCATTGGTCACAAAGCCCGATGCCGGATCGACGATCATCGGTGTTACGCTCCACGGTAGCACCGCCGTCGGCAGAGGCGCACTGACATCGCCCGGCAGGATTTTCGTATAGTCAAACCCTGCTTTCCGTTCCGGCCAGACTGCGTTGTAATAATAGCCGATTTTGCCAGTCTTGTCGGCATAGATAAAATTGGTGGCAGGTATTCCGCGCAAGCTCATTGCCGCGATCCACTGATCATAATCCTGCGCTTTTTGTATCCGGAAATATTGCTCGAGCAGCTTCACATTGTCCATCGCTGCGTAGCGGATGGCGTAGGCGCCCTTCGTGTTGACAATGACCGGCCCATGTTCGGAGCGGTAAACCGTTTTCGGCACCGGCAGCACGAAAGGCCCGACCTTCACCGGCAGCCACACACGGTTGCTGGCGAGCGGCTTCCATTTTCCGTCCATCCGGTATTTCGTACCGTCGGCATTAAGCACCAGCCGGTAAACGTCGATCAGGTCGGGCTGATTGACCGTGTTGGTCCAACCCAGATTGCGGTTATGCCCGAGCAACACGAACGGTGACCCGGGGAACAACGCCCCCGCAATATCCATACCCTCGCCCGAATGGACCACCGCCTCGTACCAGGCAACGCTGCCTTCATAGGGCTGGTGGGAATTGGAAATCAGCCAGGTCTTGCCATCGGCCATGCGCTTGGGCGCGACAGCAAACGCATTCGAGCCGTTGATCGCGGTATCGCGCCCGGCAGGCGTCAGTTCCGCCACCGGAACGTTCGTCGGTTCTTCATCGCCGGTCAGCTTCTTGATCGTATTGTCCAGCCCGAAGAAAAAAGGCGAACGAAGTACAAAACCGGCGGCGACATCGCGCCCGCTGACGGGGAACAGTTTGGACAGGCGCACCTCGTCTGGATGCTTGTCGGCATAATGGTTGAGGCCCGCTGCATAAGCATCCATCACCGCGCGGACATCGGCTGGAATACTGTCATAATCGCGGGCGATCGTGGTGCGGACGCCGAGCAATTGCTCTACATAGTCGATCGGTGCGCCCTCGCTGCCAAGAATTGCACCGGCGCGGCCGCGAGTCATGGCGACGACCTCTTGTAGAACGCCGAAGTCATCCTCCGAGTGGGCATAAGCGAGGCCGTAAGCGGCGTCGGCATCGGTCTTGCCATTGATATGCGGAACGCCGAACGCATCGCGGACGATCTCGACATCATAGTTGCGCGCGGGCGGTGCTTCCCGCCCCGTGGCGGCCATTGGCTCCCACACCGCCAGCCCGACCGCTGTAACGACGAGCAACAGCAAAAGCGTCAGACCGACGCGCTTAAACCATTTCATATTGAAACTCTCCTTGCGCGACTGATTGGCAAAGCTAGCCGCCAACGCAAGCCATTTTTGCAGCATCGCTCTTGTGCTGCTAAAAAGCGGCACTACCTGTATTAGCGAACTAGAACAGGAAGAGACATGAACCTCGAAAAATTCACCGACCGCGCCAAGGGCTTCCTGCAAAGCGCGCAGACCGTCGCGATCCGGATGAGCCATCAGCGGATCGGGCCGGAGCATTTGTTAAAGGCGTTGCTTGAAGACGAGCAGGGCATGGCGTCGGGGCTTATCAAGGCGGCAGGCGGGGATGCCGCAACTGCACTGCGTGAAACCGATGCGGCCCTGGCCAAGGTTCCTTCGGTGTCTGGCGGTGGCGCGCAGCAAACGCCGGGGCTGGATAACGACGCAGTGCGGGTGCTCGACCAAGCCGAGCAGGTCGCGCAAAAGGCGGGCGATTCATACGTTACTGTCGAGCGGCTGTTGCTGGCCCTCGCGCTGGCCAAGACGACTACGGCCGGCAAGGCACTGGCAACGGCGGCGGTAACCGCTGAAGGCCTCAACGCCGCGATCAACGACCTGCGCGGTGGGCGAACCGCGGATACGTCGGGTGCTGAAGACCGCTATGACGCGCTCAAGAAATTTGCCCGCGATCTGACAGAAGTCGCGCGCGCGGGCAAGCTCGATCCGGTCATCGGGCGTGACGAGGAAATCCGCCGGACCATCCAGATTTTGGCGCGGCGGACCAAGAATAACCCGGTGCTGATCGGCGAAGCCGGTGTGGGCAAAACCGCGATCGCCGAGGGGCTTGCGATCCGCATCGCGAATGGCGACGTGCCGGACTCACTCAAAGACCGCAAATTGCTCTCACTCGACATGGGTTCGCTGATCGCTGGCGCGAAATATCGCGGCGAGTTCGAGGAACGGCTGAAAGGCGTACTTGACGAGGTCAAGCAGGCCGAGGGCGATATCATCCTCTTTATCGACGAAATGCACACGCTGGTCGGGGCTGGCAAAGGCGAAGGCGCGATGGACGCGGCGAACCTCATCAAACCGGCCCTATCGCGCGGCGAACTGCACTGCATCGGCGCCACCACGCTCGACGAGTATCAGAAGCATGTCGAAAAAGACCCCGCGCTACAGCGCAGGTTCCAGCCGGTGTTCGTCGGCGAACCAACGGTCGAGGATACGATCTCTATCCTGCGCGGATTGAAGGAAAAATACGAACTGCACCACGGTGTACGCATTACCGATGGTGCACTGGTCAGTGCGGCGACTTTGTCGCATCGCTACATCGCCGACCGCTTCCTGCCCGACAAGGCCATCGACCTGATGGACGAGGCGGCATCGCGGTTGCGGATGGAGGTCGAGTCCAAACCCGAAGAGATCGAAAATCTCGACCGGCGGATTATCCAGCTCAAGATCGAACGCGAGGCGTTGGGCAAGGAAACCGACAACGCGTCCAAAGACCGGTTGGCGACGCTCGAGGGCGAACTTGCCAATCTGGAGCAGCAATCGAGCGAACTGACTCAGCGCTGGCAGGCCGAAAAAGAGAAAATTTCCGCCGAAGCCAAGATCATGGAGCAACTGGACAGCGCGCGCATCGAGCTTGAACAGGCACAGCGCGGTGGCGATTTGGCCAAAGCGGGTGAATTGCAATATGGCACCATTCCAGGCCTCGAGAAGCAACTCGCCGATGCGCAGGCGGCAGCCGGCAACGCGATGCTTCGCGAGGAAGTGACCGCACAGGACATCGCCAGCGTCGTCAGCCGCTGGACCGGTATCCCCGTCGACAAGATGTTAGAGGGCGAGCGCGACAAATTGCTCAAGATGGAAGAGCTGATCGGTGCACGCGTTATCGGCCAGAAGGATGCAGTTGCTGCGGTGTCGAAGGCTGTGCGTCGTTCGCGCGCCGGTCTGCAAGACCCCAACCGTCCGCTAGGCAGTTTTCTTTTTCTTGGGCCAACAGGTGTCGGCAAGACCGAATTGACCAAGGCGCTAGCGTCATTCCTATTTGACGACGACAATGCAATGGTTCGGATCGACATGAGCGAATTCATGGAAAAGCACGCGGTGTCGCGGCTGATCGGCGCGCCTCCGGGCTATGTGGGTTATGACGAAGGCGGAGTGCTCACCGAAGCCGTTCGCCGCCGTCCTTATCAGGTCGTCTTGTTCGACGAGGTCGAAAAGGCGCACAGTGACGTCTTCAACGTGCTGCTTCAGGTGCTCGACGACGGTCGCCTGACCGACGGACAGGGCCGAACTGTCGATTTCTCGAACACCCTAATCATTCTGACCTCCAACCTCGGAAGCCAGCATCTGGCGGCACTTGGCGATGACGAAGATGTGTCAAAGGCGGAACCTGCGGTCATGGAAAGCGTACGCGCGCATTTTCGGCCCGAATTCCTGAACCGGCTCGACGAGATCATCCTTTTCCACCGCTTGGCCGCCGAACATATGGCGCCGATTGTCGATATCCAGGTCGGCCGCGTGTCGAAACTGCTCAAGGACCGCAAAATCACGATCAACCTCTCCGACAACGCGAAGGCTTGGCTGGGCCGCGTCGGCTATGATCCGGTATATGGTGCAAGGCCACTCAAACGCGCGATCCAGCGGCATTTACAGGATCCGCTCGCCGACATGCTGCTTCGGGGCGACATTCCTGACGGAGCTACGGTGAATATAGAGGAAGGCGATGGGCAACTCGATTTAAAAGTCTAGGGTCAGACGTTGGTTGCACAAATACCCATCGAAAAAATCTGCCCGACTTCGGCCATTGAACGGCCAACCGCGAGCAAAACCCATCCCGAGCTTGCCGGATCACTTTGTCGCAGGCAGGTTAAAATTACTGGCCGCTGGGGCGACCGGTGTTGTCTTCCACCATTCTGCGTGCAGCGGAGTTATGGCTCTCCTGGGTGGCCCGCCATTCCGCCAACGTCCTGCAAACCTTGCCTTTTTTCACAATCGACCCGGTCACTTCGATTTTGCGGCATTTGATTTTCTGATCGGGATCAGCCGCAGGGGCTGCGGTCGGGGTGGCAGGCTCATTATTGGCGGCTGCCGGTGCGACCGATACCAAACTACCGAGCGCAATGGCGAGAATGACGTGACGCATGATTTATATCCTTGGGAAAGGTTAATCCGGCTGGATATCACCCAAATAAACCGAGTGCAAATGCAGAATCGGGCCTCGCAACCCTTCGGAAATCGATTCAGCGGGCCGGGTTGAACCCAGTTTCGTCGGCTGCGGCGAAATAACGGGTGATCAATTCCTGCTCGGAAAGCGTGAGGTGCGGGTTCCAGACATCGAAAATCAGCACGGCACGCATTTGGTCGCTATCGTTCCATGCCTCGTGCTCGATGGTATCGTCGAAGGCGAAAGCCGTCCCTTCATGCCACTCACGAATCTCGCCACCGACCCGAAAGCCGCATCCCGTTGGTACGATCAGCGGCAGGTGGACGATCGCCCTTGTGTTGGTGACGCCGGTATGGGGAGGGATCCGTGTCTTCGGCTTAAGGATCGAGAAAAAGGCGCTGGGCGCTCGGCCTGGTATATGAGCCGAAGGCAAAGCGGCCAGCGCGGCGGCTGTTTTCGGGCATCGGTCGAGAACGGGCTGGTTAGGCTGTCCGTATTCCCAGAGGAAACAGGCACCCCAGTCGAGCGAATGGTCCAGGCCTGTCCATTTGTTGTCGGGCAGCCCTTTGTCCATTCGAACATAAGGTCGCAACGCGTCTCCGGGGTCGGCCAGTAACGATTCCAGTTCTCGCCTGATGTCGGCTGTGGCGGCCTCGATGTCGGGCATCCATGCGAAATGCCGCCGGTCGAAAAACTCGTCGGCGGGGAGGAACGGGTAATACAGTCCCTCGCACTGGTTGAAATAGGCGCGCCTTCGGCCCATCGCCAGATCGACAAAGGCGTTGCTGCGGCGCTGCTCGGTCTCGTCCATTGCCGCTTGAAGTGGTTTCAGCTCGGCTCCAACGGCCCCGGCAATCCGCGATGTCGCTTGCGCCACAAAATCACGGCCGACTTGCAGCGCGGCATTTATGTCGGGCGGCAAATTCTCGGCTTGCGCCGCCAGTTGCAGGACGCCGCTCCACGCAGCGAGCGCTTCGGCCTCCTCACCAGTGCGCTGGTGGAGTTCGGCCTTGCGCAGCCACCCCATAAAATCGCGTCTGTCCGCGTCGATTGCGGCGTTCAGTGCCTGCAACTCCCCCGCGTCATTGCCCTGCGCACGTCGTGCCGTCGCGACATTACGCCACAGCGCACTCGCCGCAGGATCGTGCACAGCCGCCGCGACAAAAAGCCGCTCCGCTTCGGCGAAGCTTTGCGCGCGGAGTGCCAGCATTCCCTGACTGTTCAGTTTGGCGGCTTCGGCAGGCGGGGCGTTCTGGCTCATCACCGCCATGCTTGCCATTTACCGGCACAAACGGCAAGGTCCGACGCGATATGGCGCAACCAAGCCTCAACGATATAATAGCCGACGGTGAGTGGCTTGCGCATCGTTACGATGCCGAAGCCGACGCCTATCATATGCGGCACTTGGCCCGCGAAGCGCATGATGCGGCAACCTTCATCACAGACGAATATCTGGGTGTCGGGAGCGATCCTTTGGTTGTCGCTCGAGGCGAAGCGATGGCCTCTGTCGGCAAGCAAAATACTCTGCACTTCATCTTTCACTCTGCCTTTTGTGCATCGACGATGCTGGCGCGTGGATTTAACCTTCCGGGCATCTCGATGGGACTGAAGGAACCGGTGCTGTTGAACGATATCGTCGGCTGGCGGCGGCGCGGTGCGGCGCCGGGAGCAGTTGCCGAGCGGCTCGATCACGGGCTGCACATGCTGGCGCGACCGTTCGGGACGGATAAGGGGGTGGTGGTCAAGCCATCCAATGTTTTCAACGCACTGGCCCCGGCGACGCTGGCGCTACGGCCCGGCAGCAAAGCGATTCTGCTATATGCGCCATTGCCGGTGTTCTTGATATCGGTGGCGCGAAAAGGTCTGTGGTGCCGTTTGTGGTGCCGCGAACTGCTCGAAGGCTTGGTCACCGACGGTATCGTCGACCTCGGGTTCGAGGCGAGCGATTATTTCCGCCAATCGGACCTGCAAGTAGCGGCCGTCGGCTGGCTGGCACAACAGCGGTTGTTCCACCGCCTAGCCGGACAGTTTGGACCCGAGCGTATTGCCACGCTCGACAGCGAGCAACTGACCGCCAACCCGCAGGGTGCCGCAAGGGCGGCGGCGTTGCATTTCGGTTTTGACGCGCCCCATGCGATGATCGAAGGCCATGCTGCCTTTGGCACCCACAGCAAATTCGGCGGGAGTTTCCGGACCGAAGACCGGCAGGCCGAGCATGACATGGCGCGACAAGCCCATAATGATGAAATCGAAATGGTGCTGGCCTGGGCGGACGCGGTCGCAAAAGCCGCCGCCATTGGCCTGACCCTGCCGCACCAACTGCGGTTCTGACTATTCAGATCACCGCTAACTGCCAATAAAAAAGGGCGGACATTGCTGCCCGCCCCCTTTTAACTTTGGCTTTCTACCCGATCAGAATGCGAGCTTCGCCGAAACCGCATAGCGGCGGCCAAGCGAGTCGTATGTCGACGGGAAGGTGTTGCCGCTGTTGAAGGTCGTCGAACCGGCGTTGTTACCGGTAAGCGGCGGAGCCTTGTCAAGCAGGTTCTGCACCGACAGCGTGATCGTCACATGGTCACCAACGCGGAAGCGGCTCGACAGATCGAAATAGTCATAGGCTTCGATCTTGCCGAAGTTGACTGTCCGACCACCGACGCCCGCAATAGTGGGGGCAATGGTTCCGTTGAAGAACGGACCCGAATCATCCACATCGAGCGGTTCCTGCTCGAACGACGAGATGTGCCGCCACAAAAGCGATATGTCGATGTCCTCGAACGACAGGGTCGTACGCTGCGACCACTGGAATTCAGGCTGCAACGAACCACAGTTGGCGCTGACATAACCGACGCAATCACGGTTGATAGCAAGCGGGCTGGCCACAAACGCGTTGAACTTCGAATTGAAGGTATAGTTACCCGCGAAGCCAAGGCTGAGCGTAGCAAAGCCGACATCGGTCTTGTAGTTGAGCGAAAGGTCAATGCCGTCGGTTTCAAGACTGCCCGAGTTGGACAACGTCGAAGGCAGACCGGTGCTCGTGTTTGGATCACCGCTCAGGCCGGCAGTCGCCGGATCGCGACGAATCCCTGTGCATTCCGGTGTCGCCGAAGCGCCGGCAGCCGGTGTAAAGATACCGGCAGCACCAACTCCAAAGCAGGCCGCGATTACGTCACCAGGCGTCGGCGAACTGATCGCGTCCTCAACCTTGATGTTGTAATAGTCGATCGACGCCGAGAAGCCGGGAAGAGCAGCAGGCTGCAAGACCAGACCGACTGTGTAGCTGTCCGACTTTTCGGGCTGGATGTTGATGTTACCACCACCGGTCGAAAGCACCTGACCCGAAATCGGCTCGGGGATGATCTGGACGTTGGAAGCATTGGCACCCTGCGCGAGGCAGACCGCGAGCAGTTCGCCGGTCAGCGGCGGACGGAGCACCGTGCCGTTGGTTCGACGGGTTGCGCATGGATCGACGCCGAGGTTGGTCAGGCCAGTGTTAACCGGGCTGAACAATTCGGCGATGTTCGGCGCACGAACGGCGCGGGCATAGTTACCGCGTACAGTCACACCCTCGACAGGCTCCCACGAACCACCAATCTTATACGTCGTGGCGCTGTAGCCCGGGTTACCCGGCGCATCGACCGTGTAATCGGAATAGCGCACGCCGCCTTCGACGGTAAGACTGTGGAAGAATGGCTTGTCGGAAACGAGAGGAACGACGAGTTCGCCGACCGCTTCGTAAACGTCATAGCCGCCAGCGATATTCGGGGTAGCACCACCGGCACCGCCCAGATCGCCCGAGCGAGCGAGCGTATCGGCACCTTGCGATGCCTGGTAACGGCGATATTCGCCGCCGACAGCGAATGCAACCGGCTCAGCTGCCCACGGGCTGGTGAAGCCGACATCGCCGCTGATCGTTGCACGGGCCTGAGCCAGCGACGTTTTCACGAACGACGAGCTTTCCTGCACGATGAATGCAGCAGCCTCAGGCGAAATGGTGCCGCCAGCGCCGAACAAGTTGATCGGAACGCATCCGTTCGTATTAGTAAGGCAGGTGTTCGGGTTGGTTGCGAGCAACGACTGGCGAACGCGCGAGTTGGTGAAATAGCCTTGGATGGTCTGACGATTTTCACTTTCGCCATACGCACCGAATACATCCCAATCGATGTTGTCGGTAATGCCGCCACGTGCACCAAGCTTGTAATCGAACAACTGGGTTACATAGTT
>CAZQBS010000021.1:46390-49524 GCA_964591835.1 uncultured Sphingorhabdus sp.
GTGTAGACTTCGACCGCATCGCTCACTTCATAATTGGCCTGGCCAAACATGTTGAAGCGTTCGAATGGTGTCTGGAAGACGTTGAACGGGTTGAAGTTGAAGGTCGAGAAAGTCGGCACCAAAGCACCCGTCGCAGGGTTAATCTGGAGCGTGCCGACGCCAGTCACGCTGAAGCGTGATGGAACGGCCGTGCCCGAACCCAGCGCCGTGCCGCTGAAGGTTTCTATCGTGGTAAGCGAAACATCGCGTGCACCCTGATACACCGGATCGGATTCCTGATAACCGATGCTGAAGACAGCATTACCACGGCCATCGTCGAAATTGGCACCCAAGGTTACATCGACGCGGAAGGTGCCGCCATCGCCCTGCTCGGTAATCTGATAACCAGCATTGGCTTCCATACCGGCAAAGTCACGACGGGTGATGAAGTTGACAACACCGGTGATGGCGTCTGCACCATAAGTGGTGGACGCACCGCCGGTCAGGACATCAACTCGCTCGACAAGTGCCAGCGGGATGTTGTTCAGATCGAAAACGCCGGCAAGGCCAGCGGGCACGATACGCGTGCTGTCGACCAGAACGATGTTACGGTTGGAACCCAACCCGCGCAGGTTGACGAACGACGCGCCACCGTTGCCGTTGTTCACTGCCGAACCGATCGACGGGACAACGCCCGGGATTTCGCGAAGGATTTCTTCAGCGACGTTCGACTGGAGCAGTTCGATTTCGTCGGCGCTGGTCGCATTGACCGGAGCCGAACGCTCGAGATTTGGATTTTCGATAAGCGAACCGGTCACAACGATCTCGCTGCCCGTTTCTTCTTCGGCCGCTTCCTGGGCGAACGACGGCGTTGAAATCAACGCCAGACCCAGAGCGAGCGGTGCCGCTGCATATTTCAAATTGCTGATACGTGCTTTTTTCACGGTATAGCCCCTATAAATATCGCCATTTTCAACGCCTTAGCGGATCATGATGGCTGTTACATTCCCCAGTTTTTCCGCGCTTGCCGCACACCATATAGCGCACGAAATCGCATTGAATCTCTCCGGGTTGGTCGTGCTTTGGCGCAAAAGCGCGGGGCAGGCAACGCAGATGCGCGCCTTGCACAAGAATATTTCGCGGCTGTCACCTTTCTGCAACAGTTGCCACTCAACTCGAAAATGCGGCGTTTCGCGATGCAGCAGACATCCGTCGATTCATTCATGACAGCGACAGCAGTCGTCGTTAAGAGAGCGCCAACCAACATCCGGAGTATTGCTCGTCCCATGTCATTCATAACGCGCCTGTCGAAACCCTTGTTTGCAACTCCGTTGCTCGTTGCAGCGATGCTGGTCGCCGCATCTCCCGCTTCGGCCCAGCCGGTAGCAGCGCCCGCCGCTCCCGCAGCCGTCGTCGCCGAGCCGGAAAATATCCTCCACCTCGATCTGTCGACCGGCGGGCGCGTGACGATCCGGCTTTATCCCGACAAGGCCCCTGCACATGTCGAGCGGATCAAGACTCTTACGCGGCAGGGCTTTTATAATAATCTCGTCTTCCACCGCGTGATCGACGGTTTTATGGCGCAGACCGGCGACCCGACCGGGACCGGGACCGGCGATTCCGAACTTCCCGACCTGAAGGCCGAATTCAACCCGACACCGCATTTGCGCGGCACCGTGTCGATGGCGCGGACCAACGAACCCGACACCGCCAACAGCCAGTTTTTCATTTGCTTCCTGCCGCGCTTCAGCCTCGATAACAAATATACCGTGTTCGGGCGCGTGACCTCGGGAATGCAATATGTTGATGCCATCGAACGCGGCGAGCCGCCCGCGGCTCCGAGCAAAATCTTGCAAGCCTCGATTGCTGCCGACAATGTGCCGCCACCCGCCGCGGCCCCGGTTGCTGCACCGGCACCATCGTTCGAACGCCCCACGGTTTCGGTCGAGGACCTGAACAAGCCGCAGGGTAATTGAGTTTATACATTAGGTAAGCGCTCCAAATCCGTTCGTGTCGAGCCCAGTCGAGACACCCATATGTCGTGCACGACTTGGCGGCATCTTGACTGGGCTCGATGCGAACGGGAACATTTAGACAGCCCATTTAATGCGCGTAGACTTATTCGATTTCAACCTGCCGCCCGAGCGGATTGCGCTTCGGCCGGTCACGCCGCGCGATGCTGCGCGGATGTTGTGCGTGTCGGGCGATGGGACACTGGACGACCGCCATGTGCGCGAACTGCCACAATTGCTGCGCAAGGGCGACTGCCTGATCTTCAACGACACCCGCGTCATTCCGGCGCAGCTTGAAGGACGGCGCGGCGACGCGCGCATTGGCGCCACCCTCCACAAGCGCATCGGCCTGCGCCGCTGGCAGGCCTTTATCCGCAATGCGAAGCGGTTGCGCGTTGGCGAGACGGTAGACTTCGGCGAAAAAGTGACGGCGATTGCCGAGGCGCGGCATGAGGACGGCAGCTTCACATTATCCTTTGAAGGCGACGAACCGGTCGAAGTCTTGCTCGAACGCGCAGGAACGATGCCGCTGCCGCCGTATATCGCGGGCAAGCGACCCACCGACGCGCAAGACCGGAACGATTACCAGACGATGTTTGCGCAAAAGGACGGCGCAGTTGCCGCCCCCACCGCATCGCTGCACTTCACGCCCGAATTGATGGCGGCGATTAGCGCGGCGGGCATCGAAACCGCCACGCTCACCCTCCATGTCGGCGCTGGCACCTTCCTGCCGGTGAAGGCCGAGGACACCGCCGACCACAAAATGCACAGCGAGTGGGGCAGCATCGACAGCGCAACCGCCGACCGGCTAAGCGCGGTCAAGGCGGCGGGCGGGAGGTTGATTGCCGTGGGCACGACGTCGCTTCGCCTGATCGAAAGCGCGGCGGCCGAAGACGGCATCATCCGTCCCTTTGAAGGCGACACCGATATTTTCATCACGCCGGGCTACCGGTTCAAGGCAGTGGGCGGTCTGATGACCAACTTCCACTTGCCCAAATCGACTTTGTTCATGCTGGTCAGCGCACTGATGGGGCGCGAGACAATGCAGGCGGCTTATGTCCATGCGATTGCCGCCGAGTATCGCTTTTACTCTTACGGCGATAGCAGCCTGCTGCTGCCCTAATGCCCCTTGAGCTCGTCGCC
>CAZQBS010000022.1:0-27993 GCA_964591835.1 uncultured Sphingorhabdus sp.
ACCAGCTGGTCCTCGAGCCGCATGATTCGGTCTTTCAGCGACAGCTTCTTTTTCTTCAGCCGCGCAATCTGCAGCTGATCGACCACCATTTTTGCCCGCAACGCGTCGATAGCATCGTCGAGATCGCGGTGCTCGATTCGCAATTGCTCAAGTAATTGCTGGTAACCTTCGTCATTCATGCCGCGTAATAACCTGATTAGCTTTAACAAGTCATCGCCAAAATAACCGCGTCCAACCGCTACCGGTTTGCTTCGCCCGATAAGGCGAAAAATTGAGTGGAGACTTTTTCAATCTTTCGTGATTTACTCCGGACGTTAGGTCGTCGAGTCTCACAACAAGGAGAATAAGGTGAACAACAGCCACTTGTCCGCATTGCAAACCAAGCATGCCGAACTGGAACAAAAACTGGACCGCGAAGAAAACCGGCCCCTCCCCGACACCACACTCATCCATTCGCTCAAGAAGCAAAAACTCTACCTCAAAGACGTTATGAATCAGGAAGCGATGCCCGCTTAATCACTGCTGATATGGATTAGGGTATCGCGCTGGCCTGCGCCGTCTGCTAGGCGGTTGGCATGGAAAGCGCGACCCGATCTGCCCGTAACATATTGACCGGCCTGCACGAAGTCATGGCGTCCAAAAACCATGCGCAGGCAAAGCTGAACCATGTTGTCAATATCATCGGCGAGGCGCTGTCGAGCGAGGTTTGCTCGATTTACTTGCTGCGCGACGCAGCGTTCGAACTGTTCGCGACGCGCGGGCTGAATGAAGCGGCGGTGCATGTGACTCGGCTCGGTTACGGCGAGGGGCTGGTCGGCACGATTGCCGAAAATGTCGAGACGCTGAACCTCGACGAAGCCGCCGCTCACCCCAATTTCCGCTATGTCCCCGAAACCGGCGAAGAACGCTTCCACAGCTTTGCCGGGGTTCCCATCGTCCGCTCGGAACGCGCGGTCGGCGTACTCGCCGTCCAGCACGTCGAGCCCCGCAAATATGAGGAAATCGAGATCGAGGCGTTGCAGACGGTGGCGATGGTGCTGTCCGAACTGATCGCCAATGCCGATCTGATCGACGACCCTTATGCTGCCGGAACGCAGGACACGGGTACGATTGTCCTCACCGGCCTGCCGCTGGTCAAAGGGGCGGCGGCTGGCATAGCGATATTTCACCAGCCGAATGTCCGCATCGAACATACCGTCGCCGAGGACACCGAGGCCGAACGCCAGCGCGTCTATTCCGCATTCGACAAGATGCGCGAGCAGATCGACCGGATGGCCAGCCAGATCGATTTCGGGACCGGCGGCGAGCATGAAGAGGTCATCGCAACCTACAAGATGTTCGCTTATGACGAGGGCTGGTCGAGGCGTATCAACGAAGCCATCGACAGCGGGCTAACCGCCGAAGCTGCGATCGAACGAGTCCAGCAGCGCACCAGGATGCGGATGCGGCAGATCGACGATCCGTTACTCGCCGACCGGATGCACGATCTGGAGGATCTTTCCAACCGGTTGCTTCGCATCGTCTCGGGGCAGATGAGTACCGCCGCACAGCTTGGCCTCAAGAAGGACTCGATTCTGATCGCGCGCAATCTGGGTCCCGCCGAACTGCTTGAATATGACAAGCGCCGGTTACGCGGGGTTGTACTCGAAGAAGGCTCGCTTACCGCGCACGTCGTGATTGTAGCGCGCGCGATGGGCATTCCGGTGCTTGGGCGAGTCAGCGGCGTTCGCCACAAGGTGCATGACGGCGATATGCTGCTGCTCAATGCCGACGACAACAGCGTCATCGTCCGCCCGGGATCGGGTGCTGAAGAAGCGTTTCAGGGCGAGCTGGTCGATCGGCAGAAAAAGAAGGCGCGCTATGCGGCTTTGCGCGACGAGGCTGCGATCACGCTCGACGGTGTGCCAATCACGCTGATGATAAATGCCGGGCTGCGCGACGACATGGGCGCGCTGGCGCTGACCGGGGCCGAGGGAGTCGGGCTGTTCCGCACCGAATTCCAGTTCCTGATTTCGGCAACCTTGCCGCAGCGCGAGCGCCAGCAGCGCTTCTACCGCGATGTGCTCGACGCGGCGGGCGACAAGCCGGTGATTTTTCGCACGCTCGATATTGGCGGCGACAAGGCTTTACCTTATCTCAAGGACGAAACCAGCGAAGAGGAAAACCCGGCACTTGGCTGGCGCGCGCTTCGGCTGTCACTGGACCATGCCGGGTTGATGAAGGCGCAGGCCCGCGCCTTGATCGAGGCTTCGGCGGGGCGCACGCTCAACGTCATGTTCCCGATGGTGTCCGAGCCGTGGGAATTCGACGATGCAAAGGCGATTTTCGAAGGGCAGATGGCGTTTCTTGGCAAGCAGAAGAAGCAGCTACCCAATCGAATCCGTTACGGCGCTATGCTCGAGGTGCCGGCACTCGCCGAAACGCTCGACATCTTGCTGCCGAAGCTCGAATTCCTCTCGATCGGTACCAACGACCTGACCCAGTTCCTGTTCGCCGCTGACCGCGCCGACCCAAGGCTGGCCGAGCGTTATGACTGGCTCAGCCCGGCCATATTGCGTTTCCTTCGCCGTGTGGTGAACGCAACAGAAGGCCATGTCGTCGATGTCACCGTCTGCGGCGAAATGGGCGGGCGCAGCCTGGAGGCGCTGGCGCTGATGGGAATCGGCATCAAACGCCTGTCGATCAGCCCCGCCGCCATCGGGCCGGTCAAGGCAATGATCCGGTCGAGCAACTATGCCGCAATCCGGTCACAGATGACCGAACTGCTGGCATCCCCGCCGCAGAATATGCGAGAAACCTTAGCCTCATGGGCAGCAGTGCAGCAGGTCGAGATCGGCTGAAACTTACGCCGACAGTGACGTAAAATGCTTCATGATGCATTGACATTAATTTACTAAATGCCATTGTCCGCGCACTGCCCGGAAGAGGCGGAAGGAGAGCGGGTCTGTGGAGATTGACGTGGAGGATGGTTCCCCGGTTGAAGAGGAATTCCGGTTCCATACCGTCGGCGAAAAGCTGAAGGCCGAACGCGAACGGCTGGGCCTTAGCCTGTCCGATCTGGCCGCGCGAACACGCGTGCCGATGCGGCACCTCGACGCGATTGAAAAATCAGAGTTTTCGGCGTTACCGGGAACGACCTATACGCTGGGCTTTGCCCGCTCTTACGCACGTGCGGTCGAACTCGACGCAGCCCTGATCAGCAGCGAAATGCGTGCCGAGCTAGCGCAGGGCGGGCATGAAAGCTATCAGCCGCCGACGCCGAATTTCGAACCAACCGATCCTTCCCGGGTGCCGTCGAGAGCGCTGGCATGGACTGCCGCAGCGATTGGGGTAGCACTGGTTGCTGCCTATCTGGTCTGGCGCAGCATGACGATGGTAACGCCGGTAATGCCACCGCCCGCACCCAAGCAGGCCACACCAGCCGGGTCCGCTCAAACTGCGCCTGCATCCACAACAGCAATCGCTGACCCGACGGGTGAAGTTGTGATCACCGCGACCGATAATGTCTGGGTCAAAGTCTACGATGCCGAGAACAAACGACTATATGAAAACGAGATGGAGGCGGGTGACAAGTTTACCGTGCCCGCCGAAGCCAACAATCCGATGATCGTTACCGGCAGGCCCAATGTGCTTCGAGTCACCATTGGCGGCAAGCCCGTACCGCCACTCGGAGAGCCCGACAAAACCATTGCCGATGTGGGGGTCAGCGCGAAAGCATTGCTGGCACGCGACCCAGCGCCAAGTACGCCACCTGCAGAGGCGGACAGCACAAAGACGGGTCTGTAAAAGGCGTTCCCCGGACTTTACACCATTATGGTGCGTTGGCTCTTTATCGGGTAGAAACGCGCAGCTATAAGAACGGTGTTGCACCGCTTCGGGGAGAAAATGGATGAATCTACGACTTGCTTTGCTGGGCGGCGTCGCGTTGCTGATAACTGTCCCCGCTGCTTCGCAGGACGCCAATGTCGAGGGCCGCGTGGTCAAGCTCGAAAAGGAAATGCGCGCGGTGCAGCGCGAGGTTTTTCCGAGTGGCGCTGGCAAGTTCTTCGAGCCCGAGATCAGGCCGGGCGACCCGAAACCAGCGACAATAAACGCTTCGTCGACGGCGGTTGCCGACCTGCTGGCGCGCGTCGATGCGCTCGAGAGCCAATTGGCCGCGCTGACCGGACAGGTCGAGCAGCAGGGCAATTCCATGCGCTCGGTTGAAGCACGGTTGAAGTCGCTTGAGGCAGAGGTGGCCACGCAGGCGGTGCCAGTTGCTACGGTCGCGCCGCCTGTTACGGCTGCGGCTACGCCCGCTGCCGCCAAACCAGCGCCGAAACCGGCGGCAACGACGACGCCAGCCGCTGCCAGGCCCACGCCTGCACGCACTGCGGCGGTTGCCGCCATCGAACGTCCCGCGACTGGCGACGCCTTCGAGGACGGCTATAATTACGGCTACCGGTTGTGGGAGGCGAAATTTTTCCCCGAGGCTCAGGTTACGCTCGATGAAACCGTGAAGAAATTTCCCAAGCACAAACGCGCGAGCTATGCGCGCAACCTGCTCGGGCGAGCCTGGCTCGACGACAAGAAGCCGGCAACTGCGGTCAAGATTTTCTACGACAACTACAAGAACGACCCGCGCGGCGACCGCGCACCGGACAGCCTGTTTTTCCTTGGTTCGGCGCTGACCGACTTGAACAAGAACGCCGAGGCGTGCGAGGCATTTGGCGAACTGGCCAAGGCCTATCCCGATGCGGCGACCGCGCGGCTGGCCGAGCGGCTTACCACCGGTCGCAGTAGGGCGAAGTGCAAATAGAGCAAGCCGCCCGCTTTACCGAAGCACTACGACGGCTTGGAGCGGGCGAAGGCAGGATATTGCTGGCGGTGTCGGGCGGCCCGGACAGTCTCGCGATGCTGCTGCTGGCGCATCAGGCGGTGCCGGAGCGGATACTGGCAGCCACAGTCGATCACGGGCTTCGGCCAGAGGCGACGGCAGAGGCCGACTATGTCGCGACGCTATGCGCGAAACGCCAAATACAACATCGCATCTTGAGGCCCGGACAGCCGATTACCGGTAATCTGCAATCGGCGGCGCGTGCGGCACGCTATGCTCTGCTCGCGCAGGCAGCCGATGAAAGCAGTTGCGCGCTAATCGCGACCGCACATCATGCCGACGACCAGCTCGAAACCTTGCTCATGCGTATGGCGCGCGGCAGCGGAGTCGACGGCATGTCGGGGATCAGACCGCGCAATGGACGGATCATCCGGCCAGTGCTGGAATTCTGTAAATCAGAGTTAGAGGAAATTTGCCAGGCTGCGGGAATAGAACCGGTGCGCGACCCAAGCAACGATGACGCCGAATTTGACCGCGTTGCCATCCGCCAATGGCTGGCCAGCGCTCCGCACCCGTTCGATCCGCAAAGGACGAACCGAACTGCGGCTGCATTGCATGATGCCGGCACCGCGTTGCTTTGGATGACGGAGCAACTTTCGGGAACACGAATAAACGAAATAGATGATGTAATTCAATGTGATCCAAGCGACCTGCCGCACGAGCTCCAGCGCCGGTTGGCTTTGGCAGCGTTGGCAATCATCGACCCTGATTTACGCCCCAGGGGCGACACGCTCGAACGGCTTGTCGCCGATCTCATAAGCGGCAAAACGTCGACCGTCGGCAACATCTTGTGCGAAGGTGGCAAAATCTTGTGCGAAGGTGGCAAACACTGGCGATTTTCCCCTGCCCCGCCGCGCCGGAACGGTCGATAACTGCGCCGATTTTTCACGGTCGTTATATTGCCATTCACCCATTCCGGCCTACATAGTCTCTGGTAAATCCCGTATGCACCAGCCTGCGGGGTAGCAATGAGGCAGATGCGATGAACGACGAGCAGGAACCCAAGGGCAATCCGTTGCTGAAGAATATGGCGATTTGGTCGGGCATCATCGTTGCCTTGCTGCTGATCGCCTCGATTTTCAGCGGCGGCGGCGCGGAAGCGGCCAAAGGCATCAGTTACTCGACCTTTCGCGACAAGGTGGCGGCTGGCGAAGTCAAATCGGTTGCCATTGCGCCCGAACGCATCACCGGCAAATTCGAAAATGGCGAGGTTTTTGCTACGGTTCCCGTTCCAGGCGACGGCAGCCTTTACCAGTTGCTCGACGCCAATCAGGTCGACGTGCAGGGCAAGGCCGAGGAATCGCCCAGCATCCTGCAATATCTGCTGATCCAGGCGCTGCCGTTCGTGCTGATCCTCGGAATCGCGTTTTTCGTGTTGCGCCAGATGCAGAAAGGCAGTGGCTCGGGCGCGATGGGCTTTGGAAAATCGAAGGCCAAATTGCTCACTGAAAAACATGGACGTGTGACGTTCGAGGATGTCGCCGGGATCGACGAAGCGCGCGAGGAATTGCAGGAGATCGTCGAGTTCCTCAAAGACCCGCACAAATTTTCGCGGCTTGGTGGCAAGATTCCCAAGGGTGCTTTGCTTGTCGGGAGCCCCGGCACCGGCAAGACCCTGCTCGCCCGCGCCATTGCCGGTGAAGCAGGTGTGCCGTTCTTCTCGATCTCCGGCTCCGACTTTGTCGAAATGTTTGTCGGCGTCGGTGCGAGCCGCGTCCGTGACATGTTCGAACAGGCGAAGAAAAACGCGCCGTGCATCGTTTTCATCGACGAAATCGACGCCGTGGGCCGCAGCCGTGGCGCTGGCCTTGGCAACCAGAATGACGAGCGCGAGCAGACGCTCAACCAGTTGCTCGTCGAAATGGACGGCTTCGAAGCCAATGAAGGTGTGATTATCGTCGCTGCGACCAACCGTCCCGACGTGCTCGACCCCGCTTTGCTCCGTCCGGGCCGGTTCGACCGTCAGGTCGTCGTCCCGCGTCCCGACATCGACGGTCGCGTAAAGATTCTCGACGTGCATATGCGTAAAGTGCCGCTGGCTCCCGACGTCGATGGCCGCGTGATTGCGCGCGGTACGCCCGGGTTTTCGGGTGCCGACCTTGCCAACCTCGTCAACGAAGCGGCTTTGCTCGCTGCACGGCGCGGCAAGCGTCTTGTCGCCATGCAGGAGTTCGAAGACGCCAAGGACAAGGTGATGATGGGCACCGAGCGCAAGTCGATGGTGATGACCGAAGACGAAAAGAAAATGACCGCCTATCACGAGGCCGGCCATGCGATTGTCTCGGTTCACGAAGCGGCATCCGACCCGATCCACAAGGCGACAATCATCCCGCGTGGTCGTGCGCTTGGTATGGTAATGCGCCTGCCGGAACGCGACAGCTACAGCTATCACCGCGACAAAATGCATGCCAACCTGTCGGTGTCGATGGGTGGGCGTGTCGCCGAAGAGCTGATCTTTGGCCATGATAAGGTCAGCTCTGGCGCGTCCAGCGATATTCAATATGCCACCACGCTTGCGCGCGACATGGTGACGCAGTGGGGCATGTCGGACGAAATGGGTCCGCTGCAATATGAAGAGCGTCATGACGGCTATCTCGGTTATGGCATGTCGCAGCGATCGGCGATGTCAGACGAAACCGCGAAAAAGATCGACGCCGAAATCCGCAAGCTGGTGGAAGGCGGTCACAAACGCGCGACCGACCTTCTGACGAAGCATAACAAGCAACTTCATCTTCTCGCCAACGCCTTGCTCGAATTCGAGACTTTGTCGGGCGAAGAGATCAAGTCGCTGCTCGCCACCGGCAAGTTCGAGCGCGATGACGGAGCGGTTATCAAGCCGTCGAGCATCCCGCAAATCGGCACTGCGATTCCGAAAGCCGGACGGCGCAAGCCGAACGGCATCGGCGACGCAACACCTCAGGGCGCCTAGGGCCAGGCCCAGGAACGGAACAACGCTGTTCAACGCGCGTTCACTGCTCTAGCGTCAATGACGAGAGAGTAGAGGTCGCATAATAATGAAATTGAAGCTGTTACTGGCAGCCAGCGTTTTGCTGCTTTGCCCGACTATGGCGCAAGCGATGGACGCTGAAACCTTTTTTGTGAAAGCGGTGGCGCTGAAGAAAAAGGGCATGTCGGCTGCGTTTTCCAAAGATTTGAAGCCCATGATGACATTGTTCAAGAGCGCGGCAGATTCGGTCAAGGCCGAAAATCTGAAGGCGAAAGCCGAGGGCGCTCCGTTGTTCTGCCCACCTGCCAAATACCGGCTGACGGCCGACCAGTTTATCTCCGAATTTTCCAGAATCCCGCAAGAACGCCGCCGCATGCAGACCGTCCGTGCGGCATGGCGCGAAATTGTTATCCGTCGCTTTCCCTGCTAGCCCCGCTGGCGGGAGGGGATGAATGCCGATCTATTGCGACGAATCGGGTGGTGTCGGGCGCGGTGTGATGACGCTGGCGGCCTTGTCGATTACCGCAGATACTGCCGATCACATATTGACGCGCTTCAAGGAAGTCACCGGCCTTGCCGGCGAACTCAAAGGCAGCCGCATCGACCTTGCCGAGCGGGCATTGCTTTTCGAGCTTCTCGAACCCGGTGACTGGCACGCGACCGTCGGCATCGCACTTTCGGCATTGAAGCCAGAGCCGGGAGCTGATCGCGGCGATCATGACATCGCGATTTACTCGGGTCTGCTCGACGATGTGATTGCGTCGATGCTTGCCGTGCGAGGTCCGGATTGCAGCGATGTGATCATCGACGATGGCCGTTATGGCATCGGGACCTTGATGCTGGTGCGCAATTCGGTGGGGCGATTGGTCGGCCCGCTGGGAACCGCCACGCTCGCCGTCAGCCATATATTGGCCGGACTGCAACTGGCCGATGTCATTGCCAACAGCTTCTTCAACCGCGCGCTTGTGACCGAACGGCAAGCGCGGATGGCGGCGATCGTCGCGCCGTTTCTGGAAAGCGGAAAGATAAAACTGCGGGTCTTCGAGCCCGGTCGGGCCTAACCGATCAGTCCCGTGCCGACGAGCAGCAGGATGATCAGCAACGCCGCGCAGCTTTGCCAAAAGAAAAGGCCCGGGGATTAGCCGGGCCTTCTCCTCGATATTGGATATCCCGATTACCGGTCGTAGTCGCGCTGGACCCCGGCTCCACGCGCGGGCGCGGCGGCGGTCAAACGCAGTGCTTCGGCCGAAAGGCTGATCGAACCGATTTCGTCGGGCGCTTCGTCTTCGTCGACCTGAACCTTTTGCAGCGACTGGATAACGCCTTCCTGCAGATGGTCGGGACGGACTGTTTCTTCGGCGATTTCGCGCAACGCGACAACGGGATTTTTATCGCGGTCGCGGTCGATGGTCAGTTCGGCGCCGCCCGAAATCTCGCGCGCACGCTCGGCTGCGAGCAATACGAGGTCGAAACGGTTGGTAACCTTGTCAATGCAATCTTCAACAGTAACGCGTGCCATGCTGGCTCCTGATTCTTCGAATTTTTATGGAAAGTTGCGGCGCGTCTAGGGTCGTCGGCCGGATTTGTCAATGAAAACGCCGCACCGCTTGCCCGCCGCTGGCATAGCCACTAGGTCAGGCCCATGACGGCAAAACGCGTTGGTTCACGGCCTAACTTTCGGCTTCCCGGCAAGGCGTTCGATGTCGCCGGTCACAAATTGCATGTGGTGCACAGCGCGCAAGAGCGGCTGGATGCGATACTGGCCTTGATTACGGGCGCGCAACGGTCGGTCAGGATGTTTTTTTACATGATCGACCCCGATGAAAGCGGGCGGGAAGTATTGCAGGCGTTGGTCGATGCGGCAACGCGCGGCGTGTCGGTGCGGTTGATGATCGACAGCTTCGGGTCGGCCAATACGCCGCACAGCTTTTTCGATCCGCTGATTGCCGCGGGCGGGCGCTATGACTGTTTCGGATCGCGCTGGGGGCTTGGCTATTTCGTCCGCAACCACCAGAAAATCCTGATCGCCGACGAAGCCCATGCGCTCCTCGGCGGTTATAACATCACCGACCAGTATTTCGACCGCAAGGGCGCGGACAGCTGGGAAGATCTGGGCCTGATCGTTACCGGGCCGGAAGTGGCAAATTTGGTCACATATTTCGACGAGATGGAGGCGCTTTGCGATGGCGGCCGAGTCAAGTTCCACAAGATGCGACGGCTGACCCGCGACTGGCAGCCAGGGACGGGTCCATTGATTTGGTTGATTGGCGGGCCAACCAACCGTATTTCCTCCTGGGGGCTGGCGCTCAATCATGCGCTGGCGGGCGCAAAGCGGCTCGACATTGTTGCAGCCTATTTCTCGCCGTCGCAAACCGTGTTGCGCCGCATTGCCAAGGTCACGCGCCGGAACAAGGGATCGCGGCTGGTGATGGCTGGCAAAAGCGACAATGGAGCTACCATCGGCGCGGCACGGTTGCTCTATCGCTATCTGCTCAGGCGCAAGGCACGCATATACGAATATCAACCGCGACCGTTACACAGCAAGTTTTTCGTGATCGACGATGTGGTGTTCGTCGGCTCGGCCAATCTGGACATTCGCAGCCTGTTCATCAATCTGGAAATCATGGTGCGGATCGAGGATATCGGCTTCGCCACCTATATGCGCGGGCTGGTCGACGAACTGGTCGCGCAGTCCGAAGAGCAAACGCGCGCGCTGCTCAAACAGCGCGACACCTATTGGAGCCGGTTTAAATCGGGACTCGCCTATTTTCTAGTGAACTCGGTCGATTACAGCATCGGACGGCGATTGCGTTTCGGGCTTTTGCCGCGAAAATAAATTCAGTCTTTCCAACCCCAGAACAGGTGGCAGGGCAGGATATTCAAAGCCTCGAAACCGCTGTCGATGCGGGCAAAATGCGGGGCCATGAAATCGCGAGCGCGGGCGCGGAACTGGTAGACGAGGAAGGCGCCGCCGGGGCGGATGGCCTTGGCCGTTGCGTCTGCGATCACCGGCCCCAGATTGTTCGGCAAGGTCGAAAAGGGGAGCCCAGACAAAACATAGTCGGCATGTTGGAAGCCAAATTGCGATATGATCTCGTTCACGTCGGCAGCCGATCCGTGGACGGCAATGAAGCGGCTATCGCGGATCGTCTTGCGCAGATAGTCGATAAAGTCAGGGTTGAGGTCGATTACCAACAAGGTCGCGTCTGGCCGCATCCGGTCGAGCACCGGCTGGCAAAATGTGCCGACGCCTGGCCCATATTCGACGAATAATTTGGTATTGTCCCAATCGACCGGTGCCAGCATCTTTTTGACTGTACGGTCGGACGACGGGATGATCGAACCGACCATCACAGGATGCTTCACAAATCCTTTGAAAAACACGCCCCAAGGCCCGAGGAAATCGCTGACCCGGCTTTTGACGCGGTCCAGCAATTGGGTTTTGGCCAGCGATGAAGTCATATATTGTGCCCGGGGAAGTTTCTGTCGAAGCGACTGCCCTCGCAAATCGAGCGCATTTATGCAACCGCATTAAGCATCAAACTGCGTTCGCAAGGTTGCGTTCCAGCGCAAAACCTTATTATGCCGATGATATGGCAACAATACCCAAAGGCAGCACGGCAGTGATCTTCATCTCGCAACGTACAGGCGGCGACGATGTCGGCTATGCGCAGGCTTCGGCAGCGATGGTCGCGCTCGCGCAAGGACAGCCTGGCTATATCGGCATGGATTCGGTGCGCGATCGCTGCGGACTCGGCATTACCGTGTCCTATTGGGCGAGCGACGCCGACGCCATAGCCTGGCGCGATCACGGGCAACACGCAATGATCCGCGATGCCGGACGCGACCGCTGGTATTCGCATTACAGCCTTCATGTTACCGAAGCGACGCGAAGCTATGACTGGCAAAAGTCTTGAACACGGTCCCGGCCATTCCCAATAGCCGCGTTGTCGTGCTGTTTCTGGTGATGCTGGTGGCCGCTGCGGGCAACACCGCGATGCAATCGGCTTTGCCTGCCATCGCCAGCGAGCTCGATATGCCCGACGTCTGGGTTTCGCTCGCCTTTAGCTGGTCGGCACTATTGTGGGTCATCACCGCCCCGAAATGGGCGCGAATGTCTGACAAACGTGGACGCAAGCAGTTGATGAGCGTCGGTGTGGTTGGATTCATCAGCTCGATGGGAATGTGCGGGCTTGTGCTTTGGCTTGGGCTGGAAGGGATGATCGGACCGGTCGTAACCTTTGTCCTGTTCGCCCTGTTTCGCAGCCTTTACGGCGGCTTCGGGTCGGCGGCACCTCCCGCCGTTCAGGCCTATGTCGCCGCGCGCACCGAGCGCGCCGAGCGCACCAAGGCGCTGTCGATGCTCGCCTCCTCTTTCGGCGTGGGCACGGTCATCGGCCCTGCGACGGCGCATTATTTCCTTTTCCCGCCGTTCGGCCTTGCAGGCCCGCTGATCATGTTTGCCGCCTTTGGCGTTGCGGTGTTGATCGCATTGCACGTGCAGCTGCCCAACGACACGCCGCGCTTTGCGGCGCGCGGCGCGGTGGCGGCTTACCCCAATTCCGCCTCGATGAACTCGCCCGATGCCGAGGAAGTCGAGGGGCAGGCGCTCGATGCCGCATTGCCCGATGCTGAGGTCCGCCTGCCTTGGCGCGACGAGCGGATGGTCGCGTGGCTGGCGGCAGGACTGATCGGCGGCCATGCTCAGGCGATATTGCTGGGCGTCGTCGGCTTCTTGGTGCGCGACCGGTTGGGATTGCAAGACCGGCCGTGGGAGGCTGTGCAAGCAAGCGGCTCGGTCATGCTGATCGGCGCAATGGCAACTTTGCTGGCGCAGTGGGGGCTGATCCCCATGCTGTCGCTCGCGGCGCGCAGTTCGGTGTTGTTGGGTTCGGTGCTGGCGCTGGTCGGGATTACGCTCACCGGCGTCAGCCATGATTTTTACGGGATCAGCACAGGCTTCGCCATCGCCTCATTGGGTTTCGGCCTGTTCCGCCCCGGCTTTACAGCAGGCGCATCGCTGGCCGTGCGCCGCTTCGAGCAAGGCGACGTCGCGGGTAAGATCGCGTCCATTAACGGCGCGGCCTACGTCTTCGCACCCGCAGTTGGTGTGGCGTTGTTCAACTGGTGGGAACCCGCGACATTCATCCTGATCGGTGCGGCTTTGCTGTTCCTGATTATTTGGGGACGCAAGGCGCTCGTTGTTTAAGGCTCGTGCTTGGAATCGCGTACCGGCTTCATCATGCCCGGCAAGACAAAACCCATGCCCTCTGGCAGCATGGCCGCAGATTTGAGCTTCGCCTCGATGGTGCGATACTCTTCCTCCATCTCGACCGTGACCGTCGCGCGCGACGCGTTCAGCGCCTGGCTGAAATGGCTCATCCTCACTTCGCTGGCATTGTTCTCTGACTCGCGCAGTGCAAACAGCCCGGCACGGCGGACAAGATCTTCAAGATCCGCGCCGGTATAACGATCAGTACCCTCGGCAATGACATCGAGATCGACATCTTTGCCAAGCGGCATTTTCGCTGTGTGGATGCCCAGTATCCGCCGCCTTCCCTTAGCATCAGGGACGGTCACATAGACCAGCTCGTCGAACCTGCCCGGCCTTAGCAACGCGGGGTCAAGCAAAGTCGGCCGGTTGGTCGCGCCGATGACCACAACCGATTGCAGCTCCTCCAGTCCGTCCATTTCGGCAAGGATCGTGTTGACCACGCGCTCGGTAACCTGAGGTTCACCGCGGCCGCCCCCGCGAGCAGGTGCAAGACTGTCGATTTCGTCAAAGAAAAGAACGCACGGTGCCACCTGCCGCGCCCGGGCGAACAGGCGCGAAATCTGCTGCTCGCTTTCGCCATACCATTTCGACAACAGGTCGGACGATTTGACCGCGATGAAGTTGGCCTCAGCCTCGCGCGCGACGGCTTTGGCGAGCAAGGTTTTGCCCGTTCCCGGAGGCCCGTAAAGCAGGAAACCCTTGGCCGGGCGGATGCCCAGCCGCCGGAACGCGTCCGGATTGCGTAAGGGAAGCTCAACGCCTTCTTTCAGCCTCATCTGCGCATCGTCGAGGCCGCCGATATCTTCCCAGCGGACGTCGGGGGCTTGGACCATGACTTCGCGCATCGCCGATGGCTGCACGCGCTTTAGGGCCTCGAAAAAGTCGTCGCGGGTTACCTTGAGATTATCAAGCACATCGGACGGAATCGTGCCACTGGCAAGGTCGATTTTGGGCATAATCCGCCGCACCGACTCAATAGCCGCCTCGCGCGCCAGCGCACCCAGATCGGCACCGACAAAACCGTAGGTCGTGCGCGCCAGCTCCTTCAAATCGACCCGCGGCCCGAGCGGCATTCCGCGCGTGTGGATGGCAAGAATTTCGCGCCTGCCATTTTCATCAGGCACACCGATGATGATTTCGCGGTCGAAACGGCCCGGACGCCTAAGCGCCTCGTCAATTGCCTCGGGCCGGTTGGTCGCGGCGATCACCACCAGATTGGTGCGTGGTTCCAGCCCGTCCATCAACGTCAGCAACTGCGCAACCAGCCGCTTTTCCGCCTCGCCGTGCACCTGATCGCGTTTGGGCGCTATCGAATCGATCTCGTCGATGAACAGGATCGACGGCGCGGCCTTGGTCGCCGCTTCGAATATCTCGCGCAGCTTCTTTTCCGATTCGCCATAAGCCGAACCCATGATTTCCGGGCCATTGATCAGGAAAAATTCAGCTTCGCTTTCATTGGCCACGGCGCGTGCCAGCCGCGTCTTCCCGGTGCCGGGCGGCCCGTGAAGCAATACGCCGCGTGGCGGGTCGACGCCAAGGCGCGTAAACAACTCGGGATAGCGAAGCGGCAGTTCGACCATTTCGCGCAACTGGGTGATTGTGCTGCTCATGCCGCCGAGATCATCGTAGGTGACATCGGCGCGCCTGCCTTCTTTGGCTTCCGCAAATTCGGCGCGCAGTTCGACTTCGGTTTCGGTGTCGATATGGACGATGCCCTTGGGGACGGTCGAAACAACTGTCAGCCGGATTTCAGCGAGCGCGAACGCAGGCGCGGCCAGCATCTGGCGCAGTTGCGGCGGCATGTCATCGGGCGCGACACGTTGCTGGCCGTGAGTTGCAACGACATCGCCTGCGACCACCGGACGCCCCAAAAAGCTGCGCTTCAGGGCTTGGCTCGGACCTTCCAGCCGAATTTCGCGCTGTGCCGGGGCAAACACGACCTTGGTGGCCGGTTTAGATTCGACTTTGCGCAACTCTACATGATCGCCGGCACCAACGCCGGCATTGGCGCGTTGCAGGCCGTCGAGGCGCACCACCTCGAGCCCCTCGTCTTCGGGATAGGGATCGACCGCACGTGCTGCAGTCGTGCGTTTTCCGACAATCTCGACAACATCGCCCTGCGCAAAGCCATTGGCGGCCATAAACTCGCGGGACATACGGGCAAGCCCGCGACCCGAATCTTCGAGTTTCGCGTTGGCGACCTGCAATTTGGGGGATTTTTCTTTCGGGGACATGGCGGCCTTGTTTGATGGTTAAGCCGCCAAGATAGGCAATGGTTCCGCAAAATGCGAATCCAAGCCCCCGATTTTCCACAAAAAAAGGGCCGACCGAGGCCGACCCTGAAAAAGTCTTTAGGAGAGGATGCCTATAAGGCCCGTCCTTATTGCAACTTAGTCATTTATTGTGCAAGTGCGAAGAACGCAATTCCAGTTGCGCATATTGCAACTCTGCATTATTGTTTTCACAAGATATTCGGTCGATTTCATTGGTCGCCGAAATTCGCGCTGTTATGTTGCAGCGCGATATACTGCCGGGAGACGGTCATGCGACGATTGCCGCCGTTACGTTCATTGGAAGCTTTTTTACGCGTCGCCAAGCTCGGTTCGGCAAAGGCCGCCGCCAGCGAACTCGCACTGTCGCCACCCGCTCTGAGCAGGCGCATCAAGGCGCTTGAGGATTTCATCGGCAAATCGTTGTTCGACAGGCGCGCGCAGGCGATGACCATCAACGCCGATGGTGAGGCTTTGTTGGCGGCCATAGAGCCCGCGATGGACGCGATGGCCGAAGCGGTCGAGGAATTGAGCGGGCGTGGTGGCGAATATCGTTTGCGACTGGGCGTGTTGCCCTTGTTCGGCACACAGCGGTTGATCCCGCGCCTGCCCGCGCTGCGCAAGGCGTTCCCGAAATTGCACATCGACGTCGATACCTCGGGCCATGCAGAGAATCTGCTTGGCGACATTATCGACGCCGCTATCATTATCGCCGCCGAAGTCGATCCGAAGCTCTATAGCGTCCGGCTTGACCGGAACGTGGTCTACGCCATCGCCTCCGAAGAACTGGCGCGTGAGCAGAATATATCGACGCCCGCCGATCTGGAGAAGCAGACGGTCATGGTGCACAGCGACATGCCGCTGATATTCGACGCCTGGCGCGAGGCAGTCAATCTGCCGCGCCTGAAACCGGCGGCCATTGATCATATCGACAGCGGCCCGCTCATGCTCGAAGCGGCAGCCAACGGTCTCGGCGTCGCAATCATGCACGGCAGCCATTTGTCCGACGCCAAAGACCCGCGTCTGACCCGCCTGTTCGATATCGAGGTCGAAAGCCCCTACAGTTACTGGTTCGTCTGCCGTCCCCGGGCGCTAAGGCAACGCGCAGTGAAGATATTCCACGATTGGCTGTTGAAGTCGGGGGTTTGACAAAAAAGGGGCCGGAAAAACCGACCCCTTTGGTTGATATGGAATGGGAAAGCTTAGCTCTTGCAGGTCTGCGCGCCTTTTCCGGCAAGCTTCACGTTGATCTGCGCACCGCTGCCCGAAAGCGACGATTCGCCGTCGGCAGATTTCAGCGGACCGGCGGGTGCTGCCTCCGCCGCAGGAGCCGCAGGTGCTTCACCGGCGGCGGGTGCCTCTAGTGCAGGAGCGGTCACGCGCACTGCCGTTGCAGACTTTTCACCGACGCGGATGTCGGCAGCTTCGTTCTCGCCGAGGAAATCGACATAGAGAATGGTGTTGTCAGCGCAGCGATAGGTGCCGGTTGCGGTGATCGCTGGCGGCATTTCGATTGGTGCAGCGGTGGTGGTCGAGGCGCCTTCGGCACCGGCTTCACCTTCGGCGGGGGTTTCGGTCTTGTTGCATGCCGCTAACGCAAGCATGGACAACGGGGCGAGGAGAAGGATGGTTTTTTTCATAGACACCATATTTGCCGCAGTGCGGCGAAGTTTGAAAGTAAAATTGTCAACCGCGCCCGATTAATCTCGAAATGGCGAAATGCTTGACCCGTTGGTGCCGCCGCGCCAATGCTATTTGCCATGGCAGACGAACTTACGAGCATGAACTTCGAACAGGCGCTGACGGCGCTCGAGCAGATCGTCCGCACGTTGGAAAGCGGTGAAGCGCCGCTCGACGAGGCGATTGCATTATACGAAAAGGGTAACACCCTGCGAGCGTTGTGCCAGCAGCGGCTCGATGCGGCGAAGGTGCGGATCGAGGCGATTACGCTCGGGCCGGATGGCGCGCCCACTGGCACCACTGCGTTCGACGCTGGATAATGGCAGACTTCGCCCATCCGTCGTTGCTGAAACGCGCGCTGACGCAAATCGCGATAGAGATAGACCAGGATTTTGCACAATTGCTGGCCTTGCCCGGCGACGCTCGCGATCCGCTGTATGAGGCGATGCGCTATGCAGCAATCGGCGGCGGCAAACGGCTTCGTCCGTTGCTTGTCACCGCCACCGCGTCGTTATTCCACGTTGATCGCGACGTTGCACTCCGTGTCGGCACAGCGGTCGAGGCAATCCACGTCTATTCGCTCATTCACGATGACTTGCCCTGCATGGACGATGACGATATCCGCCGCGGCAAGCCCACCGTGCACAAGGCATTCAGCGAGGCGACGGCGGTGCTTGCAGGCGACTCGCTCCATGCGCTGGCGTTCGAGATACTGGCGAATTCGGGCACGCATACCGACCCGTTCATCCGAAGTGAGCTGATCGCAACGCTGGCGATGGCCAGCGGTCCTGACGGCATGGCGGGCGGACAAATGATGGATCTGGAAGCTGAAAAGACCACATTCGATTTGCCCACGGTCACGCGGCTGCAAGCATTGAAAACCGGTGCGCTGATTGCCGCGAGCGTCGAAATGGGCGCGATATTGGGACATGTCCCGCCCGAAGGCCGCGTAAATCTCAAGGGATATGCGCGCGACATCGGCCTCGCCTTCCAGATTGCCGACGACATCCTCGATGTCGAGGGCGACCCCGAGCTTGCAGGCAAGGCGCTCCACAAGGACGCCAATGCGGGCAAAGGCACGTTTGTATCGTTGATGGGCCTCGACCGCGCCAAGCAACAGGCCGAGATGCTCGTCGAGCAGGCGATCGGGCAACTCGCCAGCTACGGTCAGGAGGCCGACCTGCTTCGCGCCATCGCAAGCTACATTACGCGGAGGGATAGATGACACATCGCATCGGGGTTTATCCGGGGACGTTCGATCCGATCACCTTGGGTCATATGGACATCATCCGGCGCGGCGCGAAGCTGGTCGACGAGCTGGTGATTGGTGTCACCACCAACGCCGCCAAATCGCCGATGTTCGACGATGACGAGCGGATCGCGATGGTCAAGCGCGAGGTCGCGGCGCTGGACAACGCGAAAATCCGCGTGGTCGGTTTCAACTCGCTATTAATGGATTTTGCCGAGAGCCAGGGCGCTACTACTGTTATTCGCGGCATCCGCGGAGTGACTGATTTCGAATATGAGTATCAGTTGACGGGCATGAACCGGCAGCTCAACGACCGCGTGGAGACGCTGTTCCTGATGGCCGATGTCTCGTTGCAGCCCATCGCCAGCCGGCTCGTCAAGGAAATCGCGATTTACGGCGGCGAGATCGGGAAATTCGTGACCCCGGCCATCCGGGACGAGGTCGTGGCGCGGGTTGCTTCACTGGGCAAAGCTGGTGACTGAGGCGAGTTCGGAAAAATTTTTGTTAAAAGGAATAAGTAAAAAAGGAATAAGAGGTTCGTTAGAAAATCGGCTTATTGTTCATGATCCGCCTGACTCCCTCCGCTCCACCGTTCGCTTCCAAAATTCAGTAATAGCCCTACGGGCTGTTCAAGCAATTTGACGTAAGTCAGGGTCTGACGAATATGCAGACCTGAGATTTTCTCGAGTGCTTTTAGCTCAACCACCAATCGATCGTCGAGAAACAGGTCGACGCGATAGGCATCGGCAAAAATTATCTCATCGACAACAATGTTAACAGGTTTTTGCGCTTCGACCTTCACCCCCAAACCGTTCCAATCGGTTCGCCAGAACCGTCTGATAAACAGATTCAAGTAGACCAGGACCCAGGTCATTATGGATATGATACCCAACATCAATCACAAGGGTGATTAGCCGCTCGGCACCAGCATTTATCATCCTGCCTCCTTATTCCTTATTTCCTTATTCCTTTTACGAAAATTCTACTCCGCTAAAGGACAAGTCATTCAACTTTTACATGACGCCGCTTTGGCTTGGGTGGCAGTTCGAGATATTCCTCCGGCACATAGATCGCATAGGTCGCGAGCCTGATTTCGCGGACAAACTGTAACAGTGAGGCTGCCAGTAGAACAAGTGCGAGCATGAAGACCGCAACCGCGGCACCTGGCGCAGAAAAACGGCTAAGCCCCATGAAGAACAGCAGCCCGATCATGATGCACACGGTGATCGCAGACATCACCGACAGCAGGATCGACGAACCAACAACGCGCATCCGTCGCTGGACGATCCGCAACTCGGCTACCACGCGCTCGTGCGCAGTGCCGTCCGTTTCGGCATACTGACGTTGCAGAACGCGCGATCGATCGACAATGCGCGACAGGCGACTGGTGAGTACGTTCAACAGGCTGCCGACTGCGACCAGCAGGAACGCTGGCGTCAACGCGGTCTGAAGCACCGAAATCAACACTTCGAGGTCGGGTCCGAATTCAGGATCCATTTTCATTCTCCCGCATCATCGCCATTTCGCGCAAGTCAGTCTTGAGCAGCTTGCCGATATGGCTTCGCGGCATTTCGTCGATGGAATGGAGTGCCGACAGCCGCTGGGTCTTTCCAAGCTTCGCATTGGTTGCCGCCAGAACGGTATCGACGTCGAGCGTTGTGCCTTTGGCGGGTGTCACAAACCCCACCGGTGTTTCACCCCAGCGTTCGCTGGGCATACCGATGACGGCGGCTTCCGCGACTGACGGATCCTGCATCAACACTGTTTCCAGATCGACCGGATAGATGTTGAATCCGCCCGAAATGATCATATCCTTGGCGCGGCCGACCAACTCGATAAAGCCATCCTCGTCGACGCGGCCGATATCGCCCATTCGCTGCCAGCGTCCACCCTGCTCGTCATACCAGCTCGCGTCGGCGGTTTTTTCCGGCTGATTCTGGTAGCCCGACATCATCGTCGGCGAGCGGCCCACCAGTTCGCCGACGCTTCCCGGAGGCAGGCGCTTGCCCTCCTCGTCGATGGTAAAGACTTCGCTTCCCGGCGCTGGCTGTCCCACGGTGTGCAGCTTGTCGGGATATTTGTGCGCGTGAAGAAGGCACACCACTCCGCCCTCGGTCATCGAGTAAATCTCGATCAGCGCGCCCGGCCAGCGGCGGACAACCTCGGCCTTCAACTCCGCCGAGAACGGCGCGCTGGTGCAATATTTGATCTGGAACGCCGACAGATCGAAGGTGTCGAAACGGTCATATTCCATCAGTCGCTTATACTGCACCGGCACGAGCATGGTGTGCGTAATGCGTTCGCGCGCCGCGATCTCCAGATAGCGGCCTGCATCGAACTTCGGCATCAGGTGCAGCGTACCGCCATAGGCCAAGGTCGGCATCACCAGCGCCAGTGTCGTGTTCGAATATAACGGCGTCGAGAGCAATGTTTTCTGCCCCGGCTCACCATAGCCCGCATTGGGACCGACGGCGGCGTGCTTCCACCGCATCCCGCGCGAATGGACGATGCCCTTGGGCGTGCCGGTGGTCCCGCTCGAATAGATGACATTGAACGGGTCGGCGGCGGTGCAGCCTTTGTCCTGCGTAACCGCGCCTTCCTCCCACATCGAGCCGAGAAAATCAGGCGCATCGAGCATCATATGCTTCAGCGGCGGCAAATTCTCGCCCGCCAGATCGGCCAGCTTCGCCGCATCGACGAACAAATGCATCGCGCCAGAATCGCGCAGCATCGCGTTCAACTGCCCCGGCGCCGCAGAAGTCGTCAGCGGCGCGGCGCATCCCCCCGCCCGCACCGCGGCCAGATAGGCGAGCGCATAGCGCACCGAAGTCGTCCCGAGGATGGCCACGGCCTGACCCTTTTGCAGCCCGTCACGCTGCAACTGCGCGGCGATGCGCTCGACCAGCCCCGAAACCTGCTCCCATGTCAGCCTTTCCGAGCCATCGTCGAGCGCCACTCGGTCAGGCCTGTCCTTGCCCCAATACGCTATGAGGTCGGGGTAAGAGCCGAAAGGTTTTTCGATTTCGGTTTGCGCGTCGAAGGTCATTAGTCACCACTAGCAGCCAGGATTGTCCGGAAAGGTGGTGCCAGATTTTTCGTTAAAAGAAATAAGGAAATAAGGAAAAAGGATCGCGGGAGCATTCCGTGCCAGCCTTCATCAACCCACCTCTTATTCCTTATTTCCTTATTCCTTCTAGTCCAATAACTGGCACAACATTTTGGCATTGCCAACCACTTGTAATATTGAGCTAAATAGATGTGGAAAAAGCCTGCAATAGCTTGGGTTTTGTACCCCCTTCCCCTATAGAGCGATGATGACCGATACCAACGAAGAACCGACCGGCGATAGCGCTGCCAATCCCAACCAGAATGAATATGGCGCAGATAGTATCAAGGTACTGAAGGGGCTCGATGCCGTCCGCAAACGCCCCGGAATGTATATCGGCGATACCGATGATGGCTCGGGGCTTCATCACATGGTTTTCGAGGTTTCGGACAATGCGATCGACGAAGCATTGGCCGGACACTGCGATCTGGTTTTGATCGAACTGAACGCCGACGGCTCGGTTTCGGTCGAGGACAATGGCCGCGGGATTCCTACGGGCATGCACACCGAAGAAGGCGTGTCGGCGGCCGAAGTCATCATGACCCAGCTTCACGCTGGCGGCAAGTTCGAGAATACCTCGGACGATAACGCGTACAAGGTGTCGGGCGGTCTCCACGGCGTTGGCGTGTCGGTGGTCAACGCGCTTTCCGAATATCTCGATCTTGTCATCTGGCGCGACGGTAAGCAGCACGAAATGCGCTTTGCATACGGCGATGCGGTAGCGCCGCTGAAGATTACCGGCGATGCGCCGATTGTCGATGGCAAGCCCAAAAACGGGACGCGGGTGTCGTTCGTACCGTCGACCGAGACATTCAAGAACGTCACCGAATTCGATTTCGACAAGCTCGAACACCGCTACCGCGAACTCGCGTTTCTCAATTCGGGCGTCCACATCCTGCTGCGCGATGCGCGGCATTCGGACATCAAGGAAATCGACCTGTTTTATGAAGGCGGGATTGGCGCGTTTGTCAAATATCTCGACCGCAACAAGGCCGCGATGCTGGCCGAACCGATAACCATTTCATCGCAGCGTGACGGCATCGGCATCGACGTCGCGCTCGAATGGAACGACTCATATTACGAAAACGTCCTGTGCTTCACCAACAACATTCCGCAGCGCGATGGTGGCACCCATTTGGCGGCGTTCCGTTCTGCGCTGACCCGCACGATCAACAATTATGCCGAGAAATCCGGGATATTGAAGAAAGAAAAAATCGCGCTGACCGGGGACGACATGCGCGAGGGGTTGACCGCGATTGTCTCGGTCAAACTGCCCGATCCGAAATTCTCGTCGCAGACGAAGGACAAACTGGTGTCCTCCGAAGTGCGCCAACCGCTTGAAAGCCTGATGGCCGACCGGATGAGCGACTGGCTGGAGGAGAATCCCGGTCACGCTAAAACGGTGATCCAGAAAGTCATCGACGCCGCTGCGGCGCGTGAGGCCGCGCGCAAGGCGCGCGAAGCCAGCCGCAAATCTGTAATGAGCATCGCGTCATTGCCCGGCAAGCTCGCCGATTGTCAGGAAAAGGATCCGGCGAAATCCGAACTGTTTCTGGTCGAAGGCGATTCCGCAGGCGGTTCGGCCAAACAGGGCCGCGACCGGCATTATCAGGCGATCCTGCCGCTGAAGGGCAAGATCCTCAACGTCGAACGTGCGCGCTTCGACCGGATGCTCAATTCGAAGGAAGTCGGCACGCTCATCCAGGCGATGGGCACCGGGATCGGCCGCGACGATTTCAACATCGAAAAACTGCGCTATCACAAGATCGTGATCATGACCGACGCCGACGTTGACGGCTCGCATATTCGAACGCTCTTGCTCACATTTTTCTACCGGCAAATGCCCGAGATAATCGAACGCGGGCATCTCTTCATCGCGCAACCACCGCTCTACAAGGTGGCCAAGGGGCGAAGCGAAATCTACGTCAAGGACGACAATGCGCTCGACGTCCATCTGGTCGGCACCGGACTTTCGGGAATGATACTCGAAACGTCCGGCGGTTCGCGCAGCGGCAACGATCTGGCCGCTCTGGTCGAACATGCCCGACGGATGCGCAGCCTGATGGCCTATATCCCGCGTCGTTACGACAGCACGATAGTCGAAGCAATGGCGCTGACCGGCGCGCTCGATCCCGATCTGAAATCAGCCGACCGCGCCGCTGCGGTGGCCAAGGCCGCAGCGTGGATGCAGCGCCAGGATAACGAAGGCAAATGGTCGGGGCGCGTATCGGAGGACGGCGGCTACCAGTTCGAACGGCTGTGGCGCGGCGTGGTCGATTTACATGTGGTTGAGGGGCCGTTCCTTATGTCGGCCGAGGCGCGCAAATTGCACAAGCTGGCCAGCGAGGAAACGGAGAGCTACGAGACACCGGCAAGGCTGGTGAAAACCGGTGCCGCTACGGCGGTAGCCGAAATTGAGAGCGATGCCGACGAAGAGGCGGACGACGAAACCGAGAACACCAACGACCAAGCCAAACGCGCTGCTCCGGCGGACAGTAGCAACAAGGGGCTGATCACCCGTCCCTCGGAACTGCTCGACGCGGTGCTGGCGGCTGGCCGCAAAGGCCTGTCGATCTCACGCTATAAGGGCTTGGGCGAAATGAACGCCGAGCAATTGTGGGAAACGACGCTTGACCCCAACCACCGTTCGCTTTTGAGGGTGGAAATCGAACAGGCCGACCTCGCCGACGATATCTTCACCAAACTGATGGGCGAAGTTGTGGAACCACGCCGCGATTTCATTGTCGAGAATGCGCTGAACGTTGCCAATTTGGATGTGTAGGCGGACTTGCATTAGTGCAATGATTGCACTATAGCTTCGATACATGCCGCGCCTCATCCGCTTTTCTTCTTCGGAAATCGCGATGTATTTTGGCGATCATAATCCACCGCATTTCCATGTGCTGGGTCGGGAGGGTGCGGCGCAGGTTCGGATCGATACGCTTGAGATAACGGCGACATCCGGCAAGGTGGATTTGCGTGAGGCGCTAGATTGGGCGGCCAAGAACAGGGCGTTGCTGAACGCAAAGTGGCAGGAGTTTAGCGGAGACGAAGTATGAGCGTCGGCAAAATGATCCATATCGCCATAGCTGGCGAACATCGGCTGGTTATTGAATGGGATGATGGACGGTCCGCTACCGTGCATTTCGCCGAGATCGTTCGCGCACGGACAAACCTCGCTCCGCTAATTCAACATGCCGAATTTGCCCAAGCTGCCTTGTCCTCCGACGGCTGGTCGGTCGAATGGCCGTGCGGCATCGACTTTGGCGCGCAGCAGTTGCGGCGCTGGGCCGATGAACAGGCGGGAGAAACCATGCCAGCCGCCGACTTTCGCGCGTGGATGGACCGGCATGGCCTTACACTCGACCGTGCAGCCGACGCCCTCGGTCTTTCGCGCCGGACGATTGCCTATTATCTGTCGGGTGAGCAGCCCGTCCCCA
The DNA here is from genome assembly GCA_964591835.1 of uncultured Sphingorhabdus sp. Lineage (GTDB taxonomy): Bacteria > Pseudomonadota > Alphaproteobacteria > Sphingomonadales > Sphingomonadaceae > Sphingorhabdus_B. The sequence continues at coordinate 24,844 of CAZQBS010000022.1, forward strand.
AAACCGTGATGCTGGCGACCGAAGGATATGACCACCGCCGCGCGGCGTAAGTTCGCCTCAGCCCAATATTGGCGCGCAATGTCGATGCACGATTGGCTGCTCCGCCCCTGCGCCATATGATCTACTGGGCTTGGGAGGGAACCATGCAAAAGCTCAATCGCCTTACGGCGCTATCGCTACTCGTTTTACCGGTATTGGCGCAGGCGGGGGATAGCCGCAGTCTTATCGGCGATGGCATGGCTAGCTATTATGGCTCGGAGTTTGCCGGAAGCCGCACCGCAAATGGCGAACGTTTCGATCCCGGCGCGATGACCGCCGCACACCGTTCACTGGCCTTTCACAGCCGCGTCGCTGTCACCAACATGACGAACGGCAAGGAAGTGATCGTTCGAATCAACGACCGCGGGCCTTGGGGCAAGGGGCGGATCATCGACATCAGCCATGCTGCTGCCCGCGAAATCGGGATGCACCGCAGCGGCACGGCGCGGGTTAAGCTGGAACTGCTGGACTAGGTGATTGCCGCGCGCTGCCAGTCGGGCAGTTTGAGCGATGCCATATCCTCGATGCGGCGATGCTCTATCGACACCCCCAGTTCGGGATAGGCAACACGCTGCCGTTTCGCGTCGGCATCGGCCAGCGGCACCACTACCAGCCGCCGGTTAACCTTCTGCCGCCAGTTCATTCGAGCGGTGTTTTCCTGACCGACATAACATCCCTTGGAGAAGGAGACGCCGTTCAGTTCTGCGGCGTTGGTCTCCAGCCACAAGGTCTGGTCGCAGCCGAGTTCGGCCAGGCCTTCGGTGATGCCGAGCGCCAGACGGTGCTTGCGAAATTCTCCGCTAGCGTCTGCGTCATCGGCGGAGATAGCGGCTGTCCATCGCCTGCCGAGGTCGGGATGGCGGGGATCGCTGCTGCCTTCTTTCGACCAGAACACACCCGCATCCGCATCTATGACAATCGCAATCTTGCGTCGCAACCGGTACATCGAAAGCCGCCGCATCAACGCTTCGGCTTGGCTCCCCTCGCAATCAATCAGCACATTCGGGTCGTCCGCCCATAAGAAAAAATCGAACAACGCTTTCCCCTGCGGGCTGAGCAATCCGGCCCAAAGCGGCATTTCAGCGGCCGTGTCCTGAGTGACCAGCCCTTGCAAAAACCCCCGCACATCCTCGCCTGCTTCGGTCGGAGAAAGCCGGATGACGGCACGGTCGAACAGGCGGGGATTTGGCATAGGTGACAGATAGGGTTTGCTTCGCCTAAAGGGAAGCCCATGACCGACATGCTCACCATCCGCCGCCCCGATGACTGGCACGTCCATTTGCGCGATGGCGAGGTTATGCGCGGGGTCGTGCCTTATACCGCGCGGCAGTTTGCGCGCGCGATTGTGATGCCCAACCTGTCGCCGCCGGTGACAAGCGTCAATGCCTGCGCGGCCTATCGCGACCGCATATTGGCCGCGGTACCCGAGGGTATCGAATTCACGCCGCTAATGACCGCTTATCTTACCGACAGCAGCGAGCCGCAAGAACTCGCGCGCGGTTTTGAAGCGGGCGTGTTCACAGCCGCCAAGCTCTACCCCGCCCACGCCACCACCGGCAGCGCGCACGGCGTGACCGATGTCGCGCACATCATGCCCGCGCTCGAGCGCATGGCCAGTATCGGAATGCCGCTCCTCATCCACGGCGAAGTCACCGACCACGACGTGGACATTTTCGACCGCGAGGCGGTGTTTATCGAGCGCACATTATCCGGTCTCGTCCGCGAACTGCCCGAACTCAGGATCGTCTTCGAACATATCACCACCGCCGACGCGGCCGCCTTTGTCGATGCCAGCGGAGCGAATGTCGCGGCGACCATCACCCCGCAGCATCTCCACATCAACCGCAACGCGATGTTTGCAGGCGGCATCCGCCCGCACGCATATTGCCTGCCTGTCGCCAAGCGCGAGACGCATCGAATCGCACTGCGCAAGGCGGCAACTTCAGGATCGCCCAAATATTTCCTAGGCACTGACAGCGCGCCGCACGCCAAATCGGCCAAGGAAAGCGCTTGCGGTTGCGCCGGAATTTTCAACGCGCCGTACGCGCTGGAAAGCTATGCAACGGTGTTCGACGAAGAAGGCGCGCTCGACAAATTCGAAGCCTTTACCTCCGAAAATGGCCCACGCTTCTATGGGCTGCCGCTGAACGAAAGCACGGTCACGCTGGAACGCGCCGCAATCACCGTGCCCGAAACGGTCGACGCGAACGGAACTGCAATCGTGCCTTTCCATGCTGGTGAAGAAATCGGCTGGAAGTTCGTCGGCTAAGCGGCCCGCATCCGCCTGATCCCGTCCCACGTGAACAGCGCCAACGCTGCCCAGATCAGCACGAAGCAAATAGCCCGCGGCCCCGACAGCGCTTCGCCGTAGAGAAACACGCCGAGCAGGAACTGGATCGTCGGGCCGATATACTGGATGAAGCCCATCACGCTGTACGGCAACTTGCGCGCTGCGGTCGCGAACAACAGCAAAGGCACCGCCGTTACCACGCCGCCCGCCGCAAGAAACAGCGACGTCCGGCTGTCGCTCCCCCAGCCGGGATGCGCTGGCTGGTCGGCAAAGTAAAACGCAGCACCTATCGCCAAGGGCAACAAAAGACTGGTTTCGATCGCCAGTCCCGGTACCGATCCGACAGGTGCCATCTTGCGGATCAGCCCGTAGATGGCGAACGAAACGGCAAGCGACAGGCTGATCCACAACGTCCCGAACGCGCCCGCCGCAAGCACCGCTACGCCAGCAGCCGCAATACCGACCGCGATCCATTGTGTTCGGTTCAGCTTTTCGGCGAGGAACACTGTGCCGAGCAATATGTTGAGCAAAGGGTTCAGAAAATAGCCAAGGCTGGCCGCCAGGATTTGCCCGCTGTTGACCGCCCAGACATAGAGCAGCCAGTTGCTCGACATCAACACCGCGCTCACCAGCATCCAGCGCAGTGTACTCCATCTGGAAATCGCGCGCCAATATTCGGCCAGTTGGCGTCTGAACGCCATGATGAGGATAAGCAGGGGTACCGCCCAGATGACCCGGTGCGCAATAATCTCAAGCGCGGAAACGCTGCCGAGCTGTTTGAAAAAAATCGGCATGACGCCCCAGCACAGATAAGCGCCGAC
>CAZQBS010000022.1:28003-44164 GCA_964591835.1 uncultured Sphingorhabdus sp.
TGGTCGAGGCCGCCACGATCAAGCCTGTCAGTCGCGGGCGAAACGCTTGCGGTCAGATTATCCCGCCGCCAATAAACAACCGGAATGCGCAGATCGCCATCACTACGAGGCAGAAGTTACGCCCCGAATTCTTGTCCGAAGCGAATCCGAACACGGCACCGACTCCCGCGATCAATATGATCAACCAATTGAGCCATCCGAGCAACGGAATGAATCCGATAACAGCGAGAACGAGGGCGATGAGTCCGAAGAGGATTGCGATGATATTGGCCATGCCAATCATGTGGAGATATTTGCACCTGCTGACAAGGGTCGCTGCACAGGAATTCGACCAACAGCGAAGCAATGCGGTTGGTCGCTGCTGAGAAACGCTTCATCCCTGTCTTAACATTACGTGCAACAACCGTTCACATGAAATATTCGATGGTCGAAGCGTCCTTCAAAAAAGAGAGCGAGACATTCAATGAAGAAATCCATTCTGGCGCTGGCCGCCGCTACAATGGTAGTGCCGACCACAGCGGTCCTTGCCGACCCGCCTCCTCACGCAAAGGCATGGGGTCACAAGAAAAAGGGCTATAAAAATTATGATCGCTACCGTGATGCGCAATATATCCGAGACGATGCGCGTGTATGGCGCGGCGATGACGACCGTTATTATTGTAGACGCGGCGATGGCACAACCGGGCTGATTATCGGCGCTGCGGCAGGCGGACTTGCCGGCCGCGAAATCGCCGGACGCGGTGACAGAACGCTGGGTGCGATCTTGGGTGCTGCCGGTGGCGCACTGCTTGGCCGCGAAATCGACCGAAGTCGCTATCGCTGTCGTTAAGGCCGAGATGGCGGCTCGACCTGTCGCCTTCAGATAACCATTGGCCGCGTTGCCTCATGTTAATGCAACTATCGTTCAGTTTGAGGATTTTACCCTGCAGACGATTCAACAAAGGAGAATACCCGTGAAGAAATCATTTTTGGCATTGGCCGCAGCGACATTGGTTGTCCCAGCTGGGACGGTTGTCGCCGCCGATAGCTTTTCGCTAAACACGGCAACCGCCGGTTATAAAGCCGAGGTCGCAAACCAGAGCCGCTATCGAGAATGGCGCGGTAAGGACGGACGTACCTATTGCCGTCGGAAGAACGGTACGACCGGTCTGGTTGTTGGTGCAGCGGCAGGCGCACTGGCGGGTCGTGCAATTGACACTCGCGGCGATCGGGCGACCGGCACGATCATCGGCGCTGCCGGTGGTGCATTGCTCGGCCGCGAAATCGACAAGGGCAGACGTCGCTGCAGGTAACACATTTACTGATTGAGCCGGAATTCCCCCTTCCCCTTTTGCCCGGTTCATAAGTTAGCGGCATCGCCAGAAATGGCGGTGCCGCTTTTTCTTGTGCGAGAGGTGCGTGCCGCATAAGCCCGGTTCGTTTACTGGAGGATATTATGGGCGGCGGACCATTTTTGATGACCGAAAGGCTCATCCTACGCCCGCCATCGGCGGAAGATTTCGAAGGCTGGGCGGCGTTTTGCGCCGATCCGGAAACCATGCACCATTTGGGCGGTGTCAAAGGCCGCGGCGAAGCTTGGCGGACGATGTGCACAATGGTCGGAGCCTGGCAGGTGCGCGGCTATGCAATGTTCTCTATGATCCTGCGCGACACCGGCCAATGGATCGGCCGCACGGGCCCGTGGATGCCCGAGGGCTGGCCTGGGACCGAGGTCGGCTGGGGTGTGGCGCGCGAATTTGCGGGCAAAGGCTTTGCGCAGGAGGCTGCCGTCGCCAGCATCGACTACGCATTCGACGCGCTGGGCTGGGACAATGTGATCCACACCATCGACCCCGCCAACACTGCGTCGATCACGCTCGCCAAAAAGCTCGGTTCCTATGACCAAGGCTTGGTTCACCTGCCCGACCCGTTCGAGCATATCCCCGTCCACGCGTGGGGCCAGAGCAAGGAAGAGTGGAAAGCGCGGCGCTGAGGCAGCGACTGTCACTTTTTTGTCTGAGCGTTGTGCAGGGGGCTCGTTAGAAAAAATCACTCCGGCAAGGCAAAGCGCGCCGCCGGAGTGAAATCACTAACCCTCAAAAATCGCCGTCGCCATATTGGACGGACTCAACCTCTCCTTCGTTCGCAACGCAGGTAAAGCTTTCATCTTCGCCGCCCGAAAGGCTGCCTTCGACCCTCCAGCCGTCACCGTCGCGGGTGACCGAGCGGATTTCTTCGACGCGGCCGCCGGTCTGTTCGGCCGATGCCGAGCAAACCTCTACGGCGGTGCCGACATTGTCGTTGCGCACGCTGCTTGGCTCATTGTCCGGATAACGCTCGGTCGGGTAACGGTCCACGTCGCGGTTCCGCTCATTGCCTTTGCTCGCAGCATCGGCGACAATCGCAATCCCGGCAAGAATTGCGATGCCTGCCAGAATGTCCCCGCCATCAACGCGGTCGCGGTGGCGATAGCGGCGACGACCCCAGCCGTCATACTCGCCCGCCGCCTTCAAAACCGAATGCTCGCGTGGCAGCGACACCGCCGCCATCGCGGGCGTCACCGATGTCCCCAGTATCGCCGCTGTGCCAATCGCCAGCGCGCTTTTGCGAAAAGTCCCCATGTCCTGCCTCCCGTTGCGGGGCAACTGCCCCATATCCGCAATGAATAAAGGGTCCAGCCTGTCGCCAGGCTGAACCCATTTTTTGTTATCGGCTAATGCCTAACGCCACTGGTCGAGGCCGCTATAGTCGATATCGACCACCCGGCCGCGCTCGACATAGCAGGTAAACCGGCCACGGTCATAACCGCGATTATAGCCTTGGTTGCCATAACCATAACGATCATCCCGGTCGTAACGGTCACCGCGGTCATATCGATTATCGTAGCGATCGTTCCCACGCCCACGCCAGCCATCCTGCACCACCAGGTTACCCTGGACACGGTAGCCATAACGCGTGCGGTCGATGTCACGGATCTGCGTCACGTTCGAGCGGCTGTAATTGCCAGCCCAGTTTTCGACCTGCGTCACGCAGCGGTTGACCGCAGCGCGGCTGCCGCCGTTCCGGTTGTTGTAGTAATTGCTATTATAACCACCACGGTTGTAGCCGTCATAATAACGGTCGTTATCGCCCGACAGCACAGCGGCGAGACCGCCCAGCACCACCGCGCCAGCGATTATTTCGCCAGCACTGATGCCATCACGATCACGGTCGTAACGCTCATAACGCTGCGCCTGTGCAGGTGCAGCGACGGTCACCAAAGCTGCAGCAGCAGCCCCGGCGCCAAGCAAGCTTTTGGTAAGAAACTTCATCGTCTTTCTCCTTTGCGACAACGCGGTATTTTCCGCGCCATAAGGAGGTTGTAATCGAGTCGATTTGAGCAGAGGCTGAATTGACTTGTCAGCTTTTGTTCATCTAAATCGGCATTTTCATTAACATTTTTCGCATTATTTTGCGAGGAATGCGTGATCTGCGTCACGCTTACATAATTATATTTATGCGACATCATTTCATATCGCAGGGATTTCCGGGGGGAAAATGAAGCATCATCTCATTACGTGCGCCATTATTATGGGCGTAATCAGCACGTCGCCGGCAACGGCTCGTCCTAAAAAGAGCGGGACTCAGGCAATGGAACTCGACCCGCAAGGGCGCGGCGCCATATCGGGAGTTGGCATTGAATCGCGCGACATTGATGCAATGTCGGACCAGGTGCTGCGTGAATTGATGTCGCGCCCTGATCTCGTGAGCGCCGAGAAGCCTCCCCGGGTAGTGGTCGACAGCGAAATGTTTCGAAACGAGAGCTCGCAGCGGATCGACCGTAACATGATTACCGATTCGCTACGCGCCAGTCTCAATCGGGCTGCCGCTGGAAGGATCCGTTTCATCAGCCGCGAGTCGATGGCTATCATCATGCGCGAACGCGAATTGAAACGCACCGGCGTGGCCGATACGGGAACAACTGGGCTGACCCAAGGCGTTGCCGGCGTCGATTTCCAGATGATCGGCCGCATGACCTCGCTCGATTCGCGCGATGCCCGGTCGGGTCTTATCCAGCGCCGCACGCAGGTCTTGTTCGAACTGGTAGATCTTGAGACTGGCGAGCTGCGCTACACAAGCCAACCCTATGTAATATTGAGGGCGGCTGGCGACGACATTGTTTATCGATAAAATTTGAATTGATCAGTGGGGGACTGAAGATGAAAATGATTCAATTAATTTCGGCATGTGGCTTGCTCGCGCTATCGGCATATTCCGCAGTAGCATGGACTAGCGACCAAGATGCTCCTGTTGAGCCGAGCGCTGCTGAGCAGCCGACCGCGGCCGATCCCGCAGCAGAGAAAGCGCGGCTAAAGGCAGAGGCAAAGGCTGCAAAAGCAGCGGCCACTGCCGAAAAAAAGCGACTGGCAGAGTTGACACGGCTGTACGGTGCCGGGCCATATCCGGTGGAAATCGACGCTTACCTCGCGAACAAGCCGGAAACGCTGAAGCCGCTTTACAAAACGCTGTTTGTCGGTGGCGAACGAAACGCTGTTTTGAATTATCAACGCCTTGGGCTGGCTGCGATGGAACAGGGTCATTGGCAGGATGCCGAACGCGCATTCGATGGCGCGCTAGAACGGATCGAAGCGATTTACTCCGATAACAAGGAAGCAGAGGCGGCGCGCTCGACGTTCCGAAAGGAAGCCAATAAGGATTTCAAGGGTGAGCCCTATGAACGGTCGATGGCTTTTTATTATCGCGGACTGCTCTATCTGCGCAGTGGCGATTATGACAATGCGCGGGCCTCTTTCAAGCAGGCGGAATTGCAGGACACGATGTCCGAGGAAGAGAGCTTCCAGAGCGACTTTGCCGCAATGAATTATCTAACCGGCTGGACATATCATTGCCAAGACTCCGCAGCATCGGCGGCCGAGGCTTTTGCCAATGCCACCAAAGCCCAGCCTCTGCTTATCGCACCGGCGGCCGATGCCAATATGCTGATGGTGGCCGAGTTGGGACGCGGTCCGGTGAAAGCACGTGACGGCGCGCAGTCGCAAAAACTGATTTTTCAGACCAATGACCTATATGCGGAAAAAGAAGCCAAATTTTCGCTTCCCGACGGAAACCAGGTGCCATCCACCTTGGCCAGCAGCGTCAATTATCAGGCGACTACCCGGGGTGGCCGGGCGATTGACGGGGTTATGAATGGTAAGGCCAGCTTTAAGGCGACCACCGACGCCGTAAGCAGCGTTGCCACTGACCTTGCAATGTCGCAAATGGCATCGGGCAACTTTGGATCCGGCACGATGGGCATGGCAGCGGCAGGAATGCTGTTTTCGATGTTCTCTTCAGCCGCGAAAACCGATGCGGATATTCGGGCCTGGGATGGGTTGCCCGATGGCATCGCGCTTGCGACGACAAAAGTCGGTTCGGCCAACCCGGTGCCTACCGTCAGTTATTGGCAAGGCACCACGCCCGTAAAAGAAAATGTTCAGCCAATGATGGCCGGAACCGCCGGGAAATGTTCGGTTGCCTGGTCGCGTTCGCAGGATGTTTCTGCATTACCTGCCGATACGCCGGGTGAGGATACGGCGCTGGCCCAGTCGATGGCACGGCGCAAGGACAAGCAGGCCCGTGACAAGGCATTCCGTGATCGGCTCGCTGGTCTTTAAAGGGGGACGATATGCGAATTGCAATTACAATTTTGGCGCTGAGTTGTGCGCTAGGGGCCAGTCAAGCGGGCGCTCGCGAAAACCGGGTGCTGAAATGCAGGCCGTCGGTCGCTCGCGCCGCGCCCGCTTATCCTGGGCCTGCGCTGGTCGCCAACATTCCGCGGTCGATGACGCCGATCAGCCTCAATGCCGTGCAGATGACTGACAAGAAACTGCGGCGTGTAATGCTGGTGGAGGGATTGTTCGCGATGCGGACACCGGGCAATACGCTGGAAGTGACCGCCAGGTTCGTAAACTGCACCAAAAATGACATGGTCATTCAGGCGCGGTCGAGCTTCATGGACAAAAACCAGCTTCCGACCGAGCCAATGTCGGTTTGGCGCAACGTGGTTATCCCAGCTTATGGGACAGGCATTTACCAAGAACGCTCGATCGGGGCGGAGGCGGTCGAGGCCTACCTCGTCGAACTCAGAAGCGGAGGGTGATTTCATGACACGCTGCATCATCAAATACAGTCTTTTCGCAAGCGCAGCACTGACATTGAACGTTTGTGCAATTTCGCAGGCGGCAGCGCAGACCGCGCCCCCTCCGCCCGTCGAGAAAAAATCCAAAGCAGAAGAGGCGGTTGGCGTCGTCTCAAAGGTCAATAGCGCGACAGGTTTGATATTCGACACCGCGATATCGGCTGGCCCCAACTCAGCCGACGTATTGAGGCAGGCCAACAAGGTTTCGGACGGCTTCGGCGCGCTGGGCCTAGCGTTTACGGCTAGTGAGATGACCAGCAGTATTTATCGCGGTGACACGCCAGCTGTTCTCGAACAATCACAAGAGTTGCTCGTCGATGCTGGCGTTGCGTCCGTGTGTGCGGGTTCGGGTCCAGGTGCAATACCCTGTGGTGCCGCTTACGGGATGGGAAAACTCGCCGGTCAGGCATTTTCCTACGGCGTCAAAGAATCGACGGGGCAGGATATCGGCGCCCATGTCTACAATGGCTACGAATGGCTGAAGCACAAGGCCATGCCTGACACTGACCCGTCGAACGAAGCCTATTGGGAAAAGCTGAGGGACCAGCACGAGGCGCGTGTGCAGGCAGGTGCCGCGTCCGGGTCGGGGTGCCACTCGGGCCATGACGAAACCGCGCATCCCGGCGGATGCAACCAGCCGAGGTGACCATGACTAACAGCCGTTACCGCACCTTGTGCGCCATTGCCATATTGTCGCAGGCCGCTCCGGTCGTGGCACAATATCGCCCCGGTGAACCGCCGACACTTCCGAGGCCTGCACCGGCTCGTGACGTGGGAGAGCAAGCTTTGGCCGGATTTACCGGTGCCTACAAACGCGCGGGATCGCCCCGGATAGTGGTCTTTTGGAACCGGCATTTCGACGACGAAGTATCATCGCGTTACAAGGAAGTAACTGATTACGAGGAAATCAATGACGGTGCAGGCCGTATTACGAGCCGCAAGAGCGTTGGGGACGAACGAACCACGACCAAACGCAAGTCCAATCTGGCCGAGCCGATAGAATGGGAGCTTGAGGGCGCGTTTGTTGAAACCATGGCAAACGCCGGTGTGCGGCTGGTCGACAGAACCTCGATCATGCGCACCCAAGGCGCGGCTGAGGGTGCAGAGGAACGGGCCAATGTGCAGGCTATCGAAACCCGCGCGATTACCGGCAAAGCCGACATAGTGGTCGAAATCCTGCGAGCCGACGATCCTCGATCAAGCGCGGGCATCACCTTTCGCATTGTCGCGCGAGATATACGCGACGCCCGAATACTGACCAGTTTTACGACTTCAGGACGCCCTCCGACGCCGCGTATGGGGCTAGTCGCCGGTCCCGACGGCTTCGTCCGAGCAACGCCACCCGAACCCGGCCCCGAGGATGTCGGACGCCAACTAGCGGTAGAACTTGCGAGGAACCTCGGAGGCGTATTATAGCGCATGTCTAAAGATTGGGGTTCGCTCCCGGCCTAATCCGCCTTCAACTCCAACCCGGTCCATTTCGCCAGAAACGCGTAGATATCCGAATATTCGTCGATGATCTTGTCGGTCGGCTTACCCGAGCCGTGCCCCGCGCGAGTTTCGATTCGGATGATTTTGGGTTTGTCGCCGGTTTTCGCCGCCTGCAGCGCGGCGGTATATTTGAAGCTGTGTCCCGGCACCACGCGATCGTCGGTGTCGGCGGTGGAGACGATCACCGCCGGATAGCTCACGCCGGTTTTGATGTTGTGATAGGGCGAATAGGCAAGCTGCGCCTTGAAATCGGCTTCCTTGTTCGGATAGCCATAATCGTCGACCCAGTAACGTCCGGCGGTAAAGCGGTCGAAGCGGAGCATGTCCATAACGCCCACCGCAGCATGGCCAGCCGCGAATAGGTCCGGGCGCTGGTTGACCACCGCGCCCACGAGCAATCCGCCGTTCGAGCGGCCCTCGACAGCGAGTTTACCCTTGGCCGAAATGCCCTTGGCGATGAGATATTCGCCAGCGCTGATAAAGTCGTCGAACACATTCTGCTTGTTGGCAAGGCGGCCCGCGTCATGCCAAGGCTTGCCATATTCGCCGCCGCCGCGAAGATTGGCGAGCGCGAAAACGCCACCCGATTGCAGCCACGCCATCCGGGTCGCCGAATAACTCGGCGTCTGCGAGATGTTGAAGCCACCATAACCATAGAGCAATGTCGGCGCGCCTTTTGACAGGTCGAGGCCTTTTTTGTGCACGATGAACATCGGGATTTTCGTGCCGTCCTTTGAAGGATAGAAGACCTGATCGACGGCGAAATCGGCGGGATTATAGCTCAGTTTGGGCTGCGCGAACGGCGTCGATTTACCGCTCTTGCTGTCGAAGCGGTAAACCGCACCCGGCTGGTTGAAGCTGGAAAAGCCGAAAAATGTCTCGGGATCGCCAGGCTTGCCAGAAAAGCCCGAGGCGGTGCCGATGGCGTTCAGGGCTATCGTCTGCACCGGCTTTCCCGCAAGATCGGTCATCATCGCCATCGACGCCGCATCTTTCAGGTAGGACAGCACCAGCCGGTCGCCGACGATCTGCGCGCGCGATAGTGTTTCGGCGCGTTCGGGGATGACATCGGTGAAGACCGGCGTTTTTGCGGCGAGATCGACCGAGACAACCTTTAGCCTAGGCGCGCTTTTGTTGGTCACGAACCACAATTTGTTGCCCATGCCCTCGACGAGGTTCCACTCATGCTCAAGGCCTTTCACCAGCGTCCGCGCCTCCCAACTGCCCGCCTTGCCTTTCGCTAGTGGCATGATGTGCAACTCAAACTTCTCGTCGGTCCCCGCCGAGGATGTAATCAGCACCCATTTGCCGTCGTGAGTGACCTCCGCAGAATGGCCGAGTTCCTTGCGGTCGGGCGTTGCGTAGACAACCTGATCCGCACTCTGCGGCGTGCCTATTTTGTGATAATAGACGGTCTGGTTGTAATTCAGTTGCTGAAAAGCGGCGCCTTCCTGTGGTGCTGCAAAGCGCGAATAGAGAAAGCCTTCGTTGCCGACCCACGAAATATTGGTAAATTTCGCCCATTTGATTTCGTCGGCAAGCGGCTTGCCCGTCGCCACATCGAGCACGCGAATGATCCGCCAGTCGGTGCCGCCATCCTGGATCGAGTAAGCGAGCAGCTTGCCGTTCTTCGACGGCACCCAACTATCGAGCGCGGTCGCGCCGTCCTTCGCCCAGGCATTGGGGTCGATCAGCATCCGGTCCTTGCCCGAAAGCCCTGTCCGGGCATACAGCACCGACTGGTTCTGCAAGCCGTCATTCTTGGTAAAAAAATAGGTGCCACCCGCTTTCTCGGGCAGGCCGAAGCGCTCGTAATCATAAAGCTTTTTCATCCGCGCGGCGAGCACATCCTTGCCCGGCAGGGTATCGAGATAGGCACCCGAAACCGCGTTCTGCGCCTTCACCCAATCGGCCACCGCCGGATTGACCCGGACATCGTCCTCCAGCCAGCGATAGGGGTCGGCAACCTTTACGCCGAACTGTTCGTCGACGACAGCGACGGTCTGGGTTTTCGGATAGGTCAGACCGTCAGCCACCCCGGCAGTCGCCGCATCGTCGGCCAATGCCACAGAAGGCACCGCCATCACCACAGCCGCAACCCCAAGCAAAAACACTTTGCGCATCTCATATTTCCCCAGCTTTCGAAACTCATTACCCGCGAGCGTAAAGCCTCCAACCTGAATAGCCAATAAATCTGTCACCCGCCCGCAAGATAATGTCGTGCATTCGTCGAAAGATTTGGAGCAACTTTTTCCGTCCTCGAGGGTTTGCTCACTAATAGGTCGGTTTTCTCCGACACCTTCAGGAGAGAGCCAATGGCCGACAAGCAATCGTTCGAGACAAAACATGGCAACGGTGGCGAAACCCACCAGCAGGTGCCCGAAAAGGGTCCGCACACTAGCGGTGACGCGCATCTCACCACCAATCAGGGCATTCGCGTTTCCGACAACCAGAACAGCCTCAAATCCGGCGTGCGCGGGCCGACTTTGCTCGAAGATTTCGTGCTACGCGAGAAGATCTTTCATTTCGACCATGAGCGTATCCCCGAACGCATTGTCCACGCCCGCGGATCGGCGGCGCACGGCTTTTTTGAGGCAACCGACGACATTTCCGACCTGAGTAAGGCGGCGTTGTTCAAAAAAGGCACCAAGACCCCGGTATTTACACGCTTTTCGACGGTAGCTGGCGGTGCGGGTTCGGTTGATACCCCGCGCGACGTCCGCGGCTTCGCGGTCAAATTCTACACCAGCGAAGGCAATTGGGATCTCGTCGGCAACAACATCCCCGTTTTCTTTATCCAGGACGCGATGAAATTTCCTGACCTGGTGCACTCGGTAAAGATGGAAGCGAATTCGGGCTATCCGCAAGCTGGCAGCGCGCACGACACCTTTTGGGACTGGGCGTCACTCATGCCCGAAACGACGCATATGCTGATGTGGGCGATGTCCGACCGGACGATACCACGTTCGTTGCGGATGATCGAAGGCTTTGGCGTGCACACCTTCCAGCTCGTCAACGCGGCGGGCAAATCGACCTTCGTAAAATTTCACTGGAAGCCGAAGCTGGGCCTTCAATCGACCGTCTGGGATGAAGCGCTCAAGCTTCAGGCCGCCGATAACGACTATCATCGCCGCGATCTGCGCGAAGCCATCGACACCGGCGCGTTTCCCGAATGGGAATTGGGTATTCAGGCGTTCGACCGCAAATTTGCCGACGCGCAACCCTATGACGTGCTCGACCCGACCAAGATAATTCCCGAAGAGGATGTGCCGGTGCGGATTATCGGGCGTATGGTGCTCGACCGCAATCCCGACAATTTCTTCGCCGAGACCGAACAGGTTGCCTATTGCCCCGGCAATATCGTTCCGGGCATCGACTTTTCCAACGATCCGTTGCTGCAGGGGCGGTTATTCTCCTATCTCGACACGCAGAAATCGCGGCTCGGCACCGCAAATTTCCATCAATTGCCAATCAACGCGGCGAAGTGCCCGGTGATGAATTTCCAGCGTGACGGCCAGATGCAGATGAATGTGCCGACCGGCCGCGCCAATTACGAGCCAAACAGCCTGGCCGAACACGGCGAGGAAGGCGGGCCGCGTGAATGTCCGATGACGGGGTTTGCCTCGACCACAACGCCAACCGGTGAAGACGAGAGCGGCGACAAACTCCGCATCCGGCCCGAGCTTTTCGCCGATCATTACAGCCAAGCACGACTTTTCTGGAAATCGCTTACTGACAACGAACGCGCGCACGTCGCATCGTCCTTCACCTTCGAACTGTCGAAGGTCGGACAGCTTGTTCAGGTGCCGCCACGCATGATCGCCAATCTGCGCAATGTCGATGAGGATTTGGCGAAACGTGTGGCCGAGGGTGTGGGCATTGCGTTGCCACCCAAGGCAAAAGCCGCGCTCGAGCCGGTCGACATGGAGCCAAGTCCGGCACTGTCGATCCAGAAGAATATGAAAGCAACGCTCGAAGGCCGCTGCGTCGGCATCCTCTTCGCCGACGGTTCGGACGGTGCCGAGATCGAGGCCATTGTGGCTGCAATTACCAAGGCCAAGGGCAAGACCGTCCTGATCGCACCCAAGGTCGGCGGCGCAAAGTTGGCCGACGGGTCGATTCGTAAAGCGGATGGTCAGTTGGCCGGAACGCCGTCGCAGCTATTCGACGCGGTTGCGTTGATGTTGTCAGAAAAGGGAGCGGCGACGCTCGTCAAGGACAGCGCGGCAATCGATTTCGTCGCCAATGCTTTTGTTCACCTGAAGGCGATTGGCGCGAGCGAGGCGGCAAAGCCGCTGCTCGACAAGGCGAACGTCGAACCTGACGCTGGCGTTACCGGCATTGGAAAGGATTTTATCGAGGCGGCGAAATTGCGCCACTTCGACCGCGAACCAAAGGTCAGGGCGCTGGCGTAGTAACCATCTGACGCCGCGCGAGCAGCATGGCGTAGGCGATACAGGCGGCAAAGAGCATCCCCTCCATGCCGCCTGTCACGATCTGGCTGACCGGGCCAAAACCGCTTTCGCCGAACAGCACGCCGATCTGGTCGAGCCGCAGCCGCGACCCTGGGAAGACGCGTGCCAGGAGGTCCAGACTGCCGCCGAGCAACCTGCCGCCTAATGCAGTTATTGCCACGCCAGCGACAAGACCGACCAGCGCTGCTCGCCATAGGCGATCGCCCAGCCACACGCCGAGCCCGACCGCTCCGCCCAGGGCCGCTCCCTCCAATGCGCCGGTGATATTCCCCGGCGACTGGCCGAGAAGCAGGTTGAACGCGTCGAGCCCGAGCAATTTGACCACACCGCCGACCACCAGCCCACCCAGCGCGCCGCCCGCGATATGCCACTGCCAACCGCCACCGCGAGTCAACGCCGTCGCGATCCCGAAACTCACCCCCGCCGCGCCGATCAGCGCGATTAGCACGGTGAGCGAAGTCAGCACCAGCACGATAGAGCCAGCGCCCATCCCCGGCTGCAACGGCTGCGCCGCGCCTGCAAAGCCGTAAAAAACCCCGCCGAGCAATCCGGCAATCCCTCCGCCGACCACGCCCGCACCGCCCAGCAACAGGAACCGGCGCCATTCGAATGTTGCGGTTAGCGGCTGGGAAGCGGGTGGCTGACCTGCCTCAATCATCTCCACCACTGCTATAAACCGGTACCCATGCTTGGGCACCGTCTCGATAAAAATCGGCCGCGTCGCATCGTCTCCCAGCGCGCGCCGCAATGTCTTCACACATTGCGTCAGCGCCTCATCGGTCACCGGCACCCCGCGCCAGACCTCGTCCATGAATCGGTCCTTCGACACCAGTCTGCCAGATTCGCTCACCAGCAGCGCCAGCGCATCGAGATAGCGACCGCTCAGTTCGACCGGCGCACCGTCGCACAGCAACAGCCGGTTCTGCCGGTCGAGCACGAAGCGGTCGAAGCAAAAGCTAGCCGAATTCATTTTTCACCAATTGCTCACGCCCTGCTCATGCCGCTCACCCGAATATCTGCCAGCTATTTGCCTCCATTCACGCATAAGGGCAATGACATGACAACCGATATAGAACAGCAGCCGACTGCACGCAGCAACATCTGGCGGATTATCGGATGGGGCGGCGCAGTAGCGCTGATTCTGACGCCGCTGGTGGCGATGCAGTTTACCCGCGAGGTCAACTGGGACGCAACCGACTTCATTTTCGCGAGCGTTATCTTCGGCATCGTAGGCGGCCTCCTCGAACTCGCGGCGCGCTTGACCAACAACTGGTACGCCCGTGCAGGCGCATTCTTCGCGGTGTTGGCGGGCTTTGTCCTTATCTGGGCGAACGGCGCGGTCGGGATGATCGGCAATGAGGACAATCCGGTGAACCTGTGGTTCGGCGCGGTGCTGCTTATCGCCATGACGGGCGCAATCCTTTCGCGTTTCAAACCGGGCGCAATAGCACACGCGATGTTCGCAGCCGGACTGGTTCAAGCCGCTATCGGCTTGTTTGCCGGCGTCCTGGGCACCGATAGGCCCGGCGGGATTTTTACAATCATTCTAGCGGTGCTCTGGCTTATATCCGGCGCATTGTTCAAAGCCGGAAACAGGGATTGATCGACGAACGCGAACTGCGCATGATGTGAATGGTCGCGCCAGGGGAGAATCAGTATGATTCGGATACTATCGGGCATTGCGGTTGCGTTGGCGATATCGGCACCACAGAGCGCTTCGGCGGATACCGTTTGCGAATGGATGGAGTTTGCTGGACGGATCATCGAAAAAGATGTCACCCCGCCGGGTGCTTTGCGAACACCCGATCATGCGCAGGCAAAAACGCAGGTAGCCCTTGCGATGTTCGAGGCGCTCAACGCAATCGACCGGCGGTACGAAAGTTATCTGAATCTTTCGGAGGCTGCTCCAACCGCTTCGCAACACGCTGCCGCGGTCACCGCCGCATATCGCGTACTCGCGCACCATTACCCGGCGCAAGCTCGTTCGCTCGATGAAAATTACGCGATTGCATTGAACGGCGAAACCGACCCTGCGGCGCGCGATGCCGGGCTTGCGATCGGTGAAGCCGCGGCGAAGGCTGCGCTTGCGGCAGGCGGGATTGACCCGGCAATTGCACAAATACCTTACCGACCGCGAGTTCGTCCGGGCGAATGGACGGCGACCGCGCTCCCGGTTTTCGAACCTTTCGACGTGGCATTCCGCCCGTGGGTGTTACCAAATGTCGAAGCAGTGCGCCCACCGCCACCGCCCCCCATAACCAGCGAGGTGTACGCGCGCGATCTGACCGAGGTGCAACGGGTTGGCGGGCGGACCAGCACTGCCCGGTCACCCAATGAAACGCTTATGGCGCGGTACCGCATCACCCCCGACATGATGCCTTCGCTTCGCCTTGCAGCCGACGCACCGGGACGACCACTTGTCCAGAACGCGCGGCTTTTCGCGTTAATGCAGATGGCGACGGACGATGCCTATATGGCGACCGCTGCGGCCAAATTGCATTATAATTACTGGCGACCCATTGTTGCGATCCGCAATGCAGACGATGACGGGAACTCAGGAACCACGCTCGACGCTGCGTGGACTCCGCTTATCGGCACCCCCAATCATCCGGAATATCCATGCGGACACTGCACCTTTGCGGGCGCCGTCGCCGAAATCATGAGCGCCGAGGTCGGTGCCCGGCCGGCAGGCGGTGTCCGTGTGACATCTCGGTCCATTCCGGAGGCATCGGTGCAGGTTTTGCCGAGTTGGGACGAGTGGGTCAAACAGGTCAATTACTCGCGCATATTGGGCGGCGTCCACTACCGCTTTTCAAACGATGCGGGTGAGAAAGTCGGTCGCGATGTCGCCAAACTTACGCTTGCCAAAGTGATGCTTCCGCTCGCCAAGGGACAGACGCGTCGATAATGTTTTCTATTCTGTTTGCCCTAGCGGCGACACCTGCCGCCACCCTGCCGCTCCCGGTCATCGACATGCACATGCATGCCTGGTCGTTGCAGGAGTTCGGCGGCGAGAGCGTCCCTGCCTGCATCGGTACGCATGGAGTCGAGATGCATGGCATCGATCCCGGCAAGCCGTTCGACGTCACCGCACAAGCAAAATGCGAGGTGATGATGCCGTCGCCGTCTACCGATGAAGCTGTCATGGCCGAAACCGTTGCCGAGATGCAGCGTTTCAATATCGTCAGCGGCGTTATCGCGGGCGAACGCGAAATAGTTGCCAGGTGGATGAAGGCGCATCAGTCGCGCTTCATTCCAGCGGCCAATTTTTTCCTCGACGACGGCCTGCCGCCGGAAGGCCGGGCCGCCGAGCTTGAGGCGCGGGTGAAGAGCGGCGAGACCCGTATTTTCGCCGAAATCACCCCGCAATATCGCGGTCTTTCGCCCGACCATCCATCGCTTGAGGCATATTATGCGATGGCCGAGCGGCTCGACATCCCGGTGGGAATCCATATGGGCTACGGCGCGCCCGGCGGACCTTATTGGGCTTACCCGAAATACCGCGCGTCGCTTGGTAATCCGCTATTGCTAGAGGATCTACTCGCCGGGCATCCCAAAATGCGGGTCTACGTAATGCACGCCGGAATGCCGATGACCGACGAGATGATTGCACTGCTTTTTTCGCACCCGCAGGTATATGTGGACATCAGCGCGGACAACTGGGGCGTGCCAAGGAAGGAATTCCACCATCATCTCAAACGGCTGGTCGAGGCCGGATACACAAAGCGCATCATGTTCGGGAGCGACCAGATGATTTGGCCCAAGACAATCGAAGTTGCGCTCGACGCGATCACCTCCGCCGATTTCCTGAGCGAGGAGCAGAAGCGCGACATATTATATAATAACGCCGCCCGCTTCCTGCGACTAAGCAAAGACGAAATAGACCTTCATCACGGGCGGAAATAGACGAAAAGGGCAGCACCCTGTCGGATGCCGCCCTTTAAAATCTTGATTGCGAAACGCCTATCAGGCGGCTTCGTCCATGTCGTCCATTTCGACCGGGCCCGAATCCTGGCCCTTGGCCGAAACGTCGCGGTC
>CAZQBS010000023.1:0-11231 GCA_964591835.1 uncultured Sphingorhabdus sp.
TCTTAACCGCCCCGTCGCGTCTTCCATCGCCAGCATCCGCGTTCATGACCGCAGCGTCGGCAACGCGAATCAAATAACCTAACTGGTTAGTTGTAGGAAAGTGGTTTTTGGGAATGCCTAATAAACCATTGTTTTTATGGAATTAACATCCTGATTTTGTCGCAAAAGCCGGAGAATTTGTTTTGCGCAGAGGCGTAAAGATTCGCAGAGACGAAGTGCGAGCCAGCCGGGCCAGGTCTCAAAACATGCGACCGTTCAAATTTCAATGCCTGGGAATAAAGGCGCTTCGCGCAAGTTCGCACAACTTCTCTGCGAGTTTCTGCGCCTCTGCGCGAAACAAAAACGTTGAAGAATGAAGCGACGGCTAATCCCGCACCCAAAATAAAATGCGGCCCGAACTCTTACGAGTCCGGGCCTGAGTTGGATGTTCGCGGGAGGAACATATAGAGGTGGCGGGGCGCGAAAAGGAGAGAATGCCCCGCCACCAAGCTTGTGAAGTTTAATAGTTGTAAGCGCGCTCCCCGTGGCTGGCGAGATCGAGGCCTTCGCGCTCTGCATCTTCGCTCGGACGCAGACCGAGGGTCTTGTCGATGATGAAGAACAGAATTGCCGAGCCAATACCCGACCAGAGCAGGGTCACGCCGACCGCCCAGAGCTGGGTGACAACCTGTCCGGCCATGTCATATTCGCCAGCGACGGCAACGGCTGCGGTGTAGTCGATCCATCCCTGACCACCAAGGGCCGGGTCTGCGACAATGCCGGTGGCGATTGCGCCGACAATGCCGCCGATGCAGTGGATGCCAAAGACATCAAGCGTATCGTCATATTTGAACTTGTTCTTGATCGTCGAGACGAACAGGTAGCAAATCGGCGAAACGACAAAACCAAGGATGATCGCTGTACCCGGATGGGCAAAGCCCGATGCCGGGGTGATGGCGACCAGTCCTGCAACCGCGCCCGATACCGCCCCCAAGAGCGACGGACGGCCATGCTTGAGTTGCTCGACAATCGCCCAGGCAACCGCAGCAGCAGCCGTGCAGACGAAGGTGTTGATGAAAGCAACGGCGGTGATGCCATTGGCTTCGAGGTTGGAACCGGCGTTGAAACCGAACCAGCCCACCCATAGCAATGAAGCGCCGATCATGGTCATCGTCAAGCTGTGCGGAGGAGTTGCTTCCTTGCCGTGGCCAATACGCTTGCCGATGATGAGGCAACCGATGAGGCCTGCAATGCCGGCATTGATGTGGACAACGGTGCCACCAGCAAAGTCGAGCGCGCCCCAGCCCCAGAGCAGGCCCATATCATCGGGTGCTGCGTTGAGGAAGTCAGGGCCAGCCCAATACCAGACCATGTGGGCAATCGGGAAGTAAACCACGGTCAGCCAAAGCACGGTGAATACCATCAATGACGAGAATTTCACCCGTTCGGCAAAAGCCCCGACAATCAGCGCCGGGGTTATACAGGCGAAGGTCATCTGGAATATGACAAACACATATTCGGGCAGATACACGCCGTTCGAAAAGGTCGCGGCCAAGGTGGTGGCGTCAACGCCCATCAGCAGCACCTTGTCGAAGCTGCCGACATAAGGACTGCCGCTGGTGAAGGCCATCGAATAGCCCCAGCCCACCCAGACCAAAGCGGCGATGCTGACGATCATGAAGACCTGCATCAACACGCTGAGCATATTCTTGGTGCGGACAAGGCCGCCGTAGAACAATGCGAGTGCGGGTACCGACATCATGAGAACAAGCACCGAGGACACCAGCATCCATGCGGTATCGCCCTTGTTGACCATTTCGGCGGTGGGTGTGAACGCGGCAGCAGCGGCGGGTGCCGCTTCGGCTACTGCGGTGGTCGCAGCAGCAGCACCTTCGGCTGCTTTCTCCGCAGCCTCCTGCGCGAAGGCGGGAAGGGCTGCAAATATCGTCGCCCCCGCTGCGCCTAAAAATTTCAATGTTTTGGACATTTTATGGTTCCCCTAGCTTATTGAGTATCGCGTCAAAGCGCGGTTTCGTTGGTGTCGCCGGTGCGGATTCGCAGCGCCCCGGCGAGCTCGAACTCGAAAATCTTGCCATCGCCGATCGCGCCGGTCTCGGCGGCATGCTGGATCGCTTCGATAATCGCGGGCGCTTGGTCGGAAGCACAGGCCACCTCGATCTTGACCTTGGGCACCATGTTGGTTTCATACTCCGCCCCGCGGTAGATTTCGGTCTGGCCTTTCTGGCGACCGAAGCCTTTGACCTCTGTGACGGTCATGCCCGACACGCCAAGAACGGTCAGAGCCTCGCGGACCGGATCAAGCTTGTGCGGCTTGATGATTGCGACAATATATTTCATGCACACCCCCTTTGTTGTGCAGTGCAATATGCAAACGCCGTGCCAGAACAATAAAATTACGTGGCATGAGCGGAAATGAGAGAAATCGTGGCGCTCTGCATCATGGGATAAACAAAGACAGTGCCATTACTGCCTATATTTTAATCAAAATAAACTAGGTGATTAAACTTTAGGCATTCAAGAAAGTTTTAAGTCTGCCCAGATCGGCAAATGGTCCGAGGCGCGTTGCGATAGCGCGGAAATATGCGCGCCCTGGCCCTCGACCGAGATGTCGTGGCTAACGATGATCCGGTCGAGATGCGCAACCGGCCTGGAACTGTGAAAGCTTTTCGGTGTCTTGATGATCCGGTGATGATGGAAGGCAAATTCGGAAAGGGCACCGCGGTCGGACCATTGGTTGAAATCGCCCATGATGATCGTCGGCAAATGGCGGGGGCTTGCATCGATATGCGCCAGTATCGCCCTGACCTGCCGCCGCCGCCAAAGCCCCGAAAGATCGAGATGCACGCCGATGATCCGGATTTGGCGGCCTTCGTGCGTACAGTGTGCTTCGACCGCGCCGCGCGGTTCGAGCATCGGCAGGTCGAGCGGATGGGCGTGGTGTGCCTCGATCCCTTTGCGCACAAGGATGGCATTGCCGTGCCAGCCGAGGCTTCCGGGCCGGATGTTGAACGGCACCGGATGCCACGGCGTTTCAGCCTCGATCAGCGAAGCGGGCAGGCAGCTCTCGCGCGAGCCGAAACGACGGTCGGCCTCTTGCAACGTGATGATGTCAGCGTCGATTTCGTTGAGTACCCTGATGATGCGCTCGGGGCTTCGCTTCTGGTCGAGCCCGATGCATTTGCGGATATTATAGGTCGCAACCTTCAATGACAGCGTCATATGATATCGGCCTCGACCAGCGCCACGACTCAGCTGGAAGGCCCGAAATAGCGGACGGTGGGGCGTGTCTCTATGCCGTCGATACTTTTGGTTCGCCCTTTTGCGCGGGCGAGCCATGCGTCCGGTTCGATCTGCGAATGGGCTTTTTGCAGCGTGTCGCGTTCCCGCTCCAGCGTCATGAACGGCACCCCCCATCCGCAACTGGTTTGCACACTTTCCACCTCGATCACGAAAATCTGCCTTGTACCCGGAAGCAATGTAAAGTGCGCAGCCAGCGCCTCCCACCCGGTATCCTGCGGCAAAACGGCGCGACCACGACCATAGATCCGCAAGATCAATGCGGGCCGGTCGAAGTTGCAGAACATGACGGTAATGCGCCCGTCTACCGACAGATGCGCATGGGTTTCGTTGCCCGAACCGCCAAGATCGAGATAGGCAACGCGGGTGGGCGACAAAACGCGAAAGGCATCATAACCCTTGGGCGACAGGTTAATCCGCCCGTCGGCAGCGGCGGTTGCGATGAAGAAAATCGGTTGCTTACCGATCATCTCGACATGCTTTTGCGACAATGCTTCGGTAAATTCCATGCCCCTCATCTGCCAGACCGAAAAAGTCGCGTCCAGCAAATCCGGCCTTATCCTGTTCCGGTCTGTTTGTACGCCACATCATCGAAGCCGCTGGCATGGCTCCATTCGTAATGCTCGGTTGCTTGAGCACCGAATTGGCGAACGTCGGAGGCGGCTGGCCCCGAATCCTTTGTTTGCTGGCCTAACATCGCACCGACTTCGCTAGCCGGCACAGGTTTACTGAAATAGAAGCCCTGAATCTGGTTGCAGCCCTGCTCGCGCAATATATCGAGCTGGTCGAGTGTCTCGACCCCTTCGGCCGTGGTTTCCATGCCAAGCGCTTCGGCGAGCGAGGTGATCGACCGGATGATCGCCGTGGCCCCGTCATGCGCCAGCAGGTCTTCAATGAAACTGCGGTCGATCTTGATCTTGTCGAACGGAAAGCTGCGCAAATAGCTGAGTGACGAATAGCCAGTGCCGAAATCGTCAAGCGCCACCCGAACCCCCAACGCCCGCAAAGAATGGAGCGAAGCCAATGTTGTCTCGATATTGTCGATGAAAAGGCTTTCGGTGATTTCCAGCTCAAGCCGATGCGGGTCGAGGTCCGACGATGTCAGCGCCTGCATGACCACCGAATTCAGCCGGTTCGAACGGAATTGCACCGCCGAGATGTTGACGGCAACGCGAATATGGTCTGGCCAGGTTGCCGCAATCCGGCATGCCTCGCGCAATACCCATTCGCCTATCGGCACAATGAGACCGGTATCTTCGGCAAGTGGAATGAATTCTGCGGGCGAGACCAGACCGCGTTCGGGATGGTTCCAGCGCAACAGCGCCTCGAACGCCGTGACTCGATTTTGCGACAGCGCGAACAGCGGCTGGAAATACAGCTCAAGCTCACCATTGCGCACCGCATCATGCAGATCGACCTCGATCGCGCGCCGCTTTTGCGCCTCTGCGTCCATCGCGCTTTCGAAGAAGCGGAATGCGCCTTTTCCGTCGCTTTTCGCGCGGTACAAAGCGAGGTCGGCATTTTTCAGCAGCGTGACCGGGTCGGCACCGTCCTGCGGCGCCATCGCAACCCCGATACTGGTGCCGGCGGTGATCCGGTGGCCGTTGACCAGCAGCGGTTCGACTGTCTGGTCCAATATCGTCCGGCAGAGCACCGACACCGAGCGGGCATCGCCTTCGACGAACACTGCAAATTCGTCGCCACCCAGCCGGGCTACGAAGCCAACTTCGGCAAGCTCCTGGAGCCGCGCCGCGATTTCGCAAAGCACTGCGTCACCAGTCGGATGTCCGAGCGTATCGTTAACCGCCTTGAAATTGTCGAGATCGAGGCACAGCAAAGCAAAAGACCTAC
Organism: uncultured Sphingorhabdus sp.; assembly: GCA_964591835.1. Classification (GTDB taxonomy): domain Bacteria; phylum Pseudomonadota; class Alphaproteobacteria; order Sphingomonadales; family Sphingomonadaceae; genus Sphingorhabdus_B. The sequence goes on from CAZQBS010000023.1 coordinate 5,149, forward strand.
TGTCAGCCGCCTTCAGTTGCTGGATAATATGTTCGCGAAGCAGCGAGCGATTGGCAAGCCCGGTGAGCGCATCGTGGAACGCCATGTGCGCGATCTGTGCCTCGCGGTCCTCGATATTGTGAACCATGCGGTTGAACGAACGGGCGAGCCGTGAAATTTCGTCATGCGTCTGCACCGAAACCTGTGCGTGTTGCCCCGAGCCGACAGTACGCGTTGCGCGTTCCAGCGCCGCGATCGGTCGCGAGAGGCGACGCGCGAGCAGATAGCTGCCGCCAGCCGACAACGCAATGCCGAGCAGTCCGAATATCAGTAACGCGGCGAAAATTGGTTGATATCCCGCCAACGCCGCTGTCAGGCTGTAGGTCAGGAGCAGAACGTGCGGTTCGCCGTCGACAAAGCTGCGCACCGGGCTGGCACGGAGCAATAACTGCTCGCCGCTGGCCGATTTTTCTGCCGCCGTCTGACCGGCGCCCGCGACCTTAACCCCCGGCGGCAGTTCGCTGATTGGCACGATTGTCGGGTGCAGGTTAAGCGCCGACAATTTTGCAAGGCTTTGAAGTTCCTTCGGTCCGAGTTCGCGGGTAAATACGACCCAACCAATGAGCTGTGGTGCTTTGATCGGCGATGCCGTCACCATATGTTTGCGACCGCCAAAACCGGCGATGCCCTGCTCGCTCCCCGTATCGAGGGCATCGAAAATCTTGGCTTGCTCGGCATCGGTGAGCCGCCTGTCCAAGCCGACAATGCTGCCATCCAGCCCGACCACAAACGCGTCCGAGAGGTCGAGGCGGCTTTCCAGACTGACGAGCGCAGAACCGATGGTGGGTGCATCGCCGGTCGCGGCAGCCTCTCGAAACCCGAAGTCTGCAGCAAGCACATTACCGGCCTGTTCGAGCTGTTCGAACTGCATTTCGGCAATTCGTTCGAACACCGCGCTGCCAGCGGTCATCTCGCGGTTGATGGATTTTTCGGCATAACGCTCGATTGCGGTGCGTGTGCCGACCAAGGAGATGACAGTTGCCAGTGCAAACATCGCGGCAAAGAATAGCGTCATCTTTACCGACAGCCGTGACAATATCCGAAGCAACATCCGGCGCGTGCTGAATGAAAAGGCCATTTTCATGGACGAAGCGCCAATGTCAGCGCGCGGGAAACGGCTCCGTTGGTAAGCGGAATGCTGACCGTCATCTCGTTTTCCTTGCCGCGCAGCTTGGGATGCCAGACGGTCACCCGCGCGAACCCGCTCGGCAAGCCGCCCAGCCGCGCGGTTCCGGCACTGCTGCTTTTTGCGGCAAAAGGCGTATCGACGACTTTGATGAAGCCGCTCATATTGTCATGGATGTTGCAGCCAAGTGCCACCGCGCCCTCGGTGGTGAATTTGTAGCTGCGCGTTTCGTCCTTACCGAACAGCTTGATCTCGAATTTTGCAGGTCGCGAAAAGGAATAGACGTGGTGCCGCACCTTGTCGCGGTTCGGAAATCTGACGGTCGTGCCGACCGGCACGATCAGCACATGCGGCGCAAAGGCGATATCCTGCTGCACCATCATGGTACCCCAAGGGAAGGAAATCGGCGCTTTTGGCGTGCCGCTGGCGGGATGCACCGTGATAACCGCATCTTCGACCGCGTTGCCCTTGGCGTCGGTCAGGCGCAGGTCTAATGTTCCCGCGCTGACGGCAGCCGGGCATAGCAAAAGCGCGGCTAAAAAGGATGTTCTGTTCCACACGACGGGGAAATTAGCCCGCAAAGCGTCAACAACCACTTAAGATAATCCGCATTCTACATACTTTCGGGTCGCGTTTTTACCCGGCATTAACGATGATGATTTACCCAATCCGGCATGTCTTGGTCGCTCAAAACAGGATCGCTAAGCGCCACCATGCTTTTGCTGGCGCTACCGGAGGCCGCACTCGCCGATGAACTGCGCGGTGGCGGCAAGCTGTTACTGACCAACGGGATCGCGTCGTTAGAGGGGGCTTCGGGGGGCGGGCTGACGCCTTGGGCGGTCATCGCAGGCAATGAGACCGAGGATGGCATCGGGGTGTCGGCACATACTACGATGGTCGAGCTCAAGAGCTATGACTTCCACAGCGCAGGGTTAAGCATCGGCCTGTTTGACCGAGTTGAGCTGTCCTATTCACGGCATAATTTGAACACCAACGAGATCGGTACCGCGCTTGGACTTGGCGCCGACTATGCGTTCAACCAGGATGTCATTGGCGCGAAAATACGGCTGGCTGGCGATCTGGTTTATGGCGCGCCGATGCTACCTGCTATCGCGGTCGGAGCGCAATATAAAAACAGCAAGAATGCCACCGTCGTCCGCGCCGTCGGAGCGAAAGAGGATGAAGGCGTCGATTATTATGTAAGCGCAAGCAAGCTATTCCTGTCACACTCCCTTCTCGCCAGCGCAACATTGCGCGCAACCAAGGCTAACCAGCTCGGGCTGCTCGGTTTTGGCGGTGATGAAAAATCATCCTACTCGCTTCAGGTCGAGGGCTCACTTGCATGGCAGATTTCGAAGCGCTTCGCCATCGGCGGCGAATATCGCACCAAGCCAGACAATCTGGGCATTGCGCGCGAAGATGACTGGTTCGACGTCTTCGGTGCCTATGCGATCACCAAAAATCTTACGGTCGCGGTCGCCTATACCGATTTAGGCTCGATTGCGACGGCCGATAAACAGCGCGGTGGCTTGCTTTCGCTGCAAGCTGCATTTTGAAAGTCACCTCATGAATTTTGTTATTATTGCCTTGTTGTTTCAAAATGCAGCGGCGCTGCCTTATGCCGTACCGGGCGAAAACCCCGTAGATGCGTACGAGGTCAGCCCGCAAAATGCCGGGGCGAAGGCATTCGATGGCGATGGTATGGCGCGTGCGTTCGGGGGACAGGACGGTATCCGCCGAATCGTCGAGCGACTGGTTGCCGACAGCTATGAAGACAAGGTCATCGGCGAAATTTTCAAAAGCCACGATCACGTCCGGTTGACCCGGACATTATTTGAACAATTCTGCTTCATTCTCAACGCGGGCTGCACCTACACCGGGCGCGACATGAAATCATCGCACAAGGATTTGGGCGTCGAGCAAGCCGACCTGAACCGGCTGGTCGAGATACTGCAACGAGCGATGGATGCCGAGGGCGTCGGTTTCCAGGCACAAAACCGCTTTCTGTCAAAGCTGGCGCCGATGCGGCGCGACGTCGTCCAACGCTCAAGGTAAAGACCTAGATCAGCACTGCGTCCCGGGGATCGGTATCCCCAGCGGCCCCTTGCACGGTTTTGGTTTGCGTTCAGGTGCAGGCATCCCGCCAAAGCCGCCGCCGCCACCCATCCCCGTCATGAAGCTCGTAAACGCGCGGAAGCGCACTTTGGCGGTCCAGTCGATATTCCACACCGCCTTGGGGTCGGCGGGCTTGGGCGGGAAGGAGAAATTCTCCTCCGGCCCGAAGGCATTCATGCTGCCGAACATCATGCCGCCTGCTGCTGCTTTGGCTTCTGCCGGAATGGTGCAGCTAGTTTGCGATGGCGGCATGATGTTTTTCGCCGCAATCTGCCGCTGCACCTCGGCGGGCGAGAGCCAGTCCATGCCGATGCCTGAATCGCGGTTATTGGCCGACGTCCACATCACCATATCACCGCCCTGCCCGGCGCGTTCCATCCCCCCCATCGCCCAGGCGGCATAGCCGGTCGCGGTCGGAACGGCATTCCAGCCGAGCATGATCCCGCCGCCTTGTTCGGCGGGATCGACGTTGAGCGAGGCCATATAGTCGTTGGCCAGCGCGAACTTGATTTCTGGCGTGAAGCCGCTGGCGATGCGATGCTCGCCGCGCAGCGAGGATCCCGATTTCGGCTGCTTGCCGCTCTTCGGGTTCGGCCACCAGGCGGCGTTGTTGTCGCGCGCCTTGGCCGCCACTTCATATTTCTGCATCTGCGCGGGCATATAGGATGGCATCTGCGCGGTCGGCAATTTCGCGAAATCGAGGATGAACGGCTGGCCCTTGGGGGCTTTGGCATGGCAGCCCCAAAACATCAGCAAGCGGCCCTTGGGCTTTTCCATCTGTCCCGGATTATAACCGCGTTCGACCGGCTCCGATTTGCCCGGCGCATCGCCGAGCAGCGGCACCGACTTGCCCATTTTCGCCACGGGCAGAAAGAAATGGTCACCTTTTTCAGGCTGCTGCGGCGATGGCGTCGCCGAACTCAGCCGCAAGTCGAGCATATAATTGTCGCCGCCCCCGCCACCGAGCAGACTGCCAAGCCCACCGCCCATCATCGCGCCCATGCCAAAGCCCGACATGGTCGATACATCCATCGCATATTGCGCCTTGGGGCCAGTGGTTTTCTGGGCAGAGCCGGGGACGATAATGAGAGCGCTGGCGATGACAGCCAGGCCGGAAAAACGCAAAAAAGGCCGCATGACAAATCTCCCTGATGCCGGAGCATTGGCTACGGCTGGCGGTGCGACCCGATTCTTATCTATTCTGTTATATCCAGTGTATTGATCAACGCCAAGACGTTAGGGTCAGTATCCTAGCCAGCGGTACCGCCCACAGTCAGCGCACTGACCAATGTGGTCGGCTGCCCCACACCTGCTGGCACGCTCTGCCCCGCCTTGCCGCACACGCCGATGCCTTGGTCGAGCGCCATGTCGTTGCCCAAACCAATGACCTTGTTAAGCACCGTCGGACCGTCGCCGATCAGCGTCGCGCCCTTGATCGGATCGCCCAATTTGCCGTCCTTCACCAGATAGGCCTCGGTGCAACTGAAGACAAATTTGCCCGAGACAATATCGACCTGGCCCCCGCCAAAGCTCTTGGCGAAAATGCCGTTTTTGACTCGCGACAGAAGCTCGGCGGGGTCATCCTGACCGCCGCGCATGAAGGTGTTGGTCATCCGCGGCATCGGCGCATGGGCATAGCTTTCGCGGCGTCCGTTGCCGGTGGGTGCAACCCCCATCAGCCGGGCGTTCATCCGGTCCTGCATGTAAGCGCGCAGGATGCCGTCCTCGATCAGGACATTTTCCTGTGTCGGCGTGCCTTCATCGTCAATCGACAGCGACCCGCGCCGGTTTTGCATGGTGCCGTCATCGACCACAGTCACGCCCGGAGCGGCAACACGCTGGCCAATCTTGCCCGAAAATGCCGAGCTACCCTTGCGGTTGAAGTCGCCTTCCAGACCATGGCCCACCGCCTCGTGCAGCAGCACTCCCGGCCAGCCGGGGCCGAGCAATACGGTCATCTCGCCTGCAGGTGCGGCCACCGAGCGCAAATTGGTCAGCGCCTGCGCGAGCGCCTCGTCGATGGCGTGTTGCCACTCATGCTCCTCGAACAATTTGTCGTAGAGATAACGCCCGCCAAAGCCGTAACTGCCAGACTCACGCCGGTCGCCCTCTGCTGCGACAATCGAGACGTTGAGCCGGACCAAGGGCCGCACGTCAGTGGCGACAAAGCCGTCGGCGCGGACGATTTCCACCACGCTCCAGCTCCCCGAAAGGCTGACGCTGACCTGCGCCACGCGCGGGTCTCGCGCACGGGCGGCGGCATCGACCTGCTGACAGAGCGCAACCTTTTGCGCGAAGGGAACCAGTTCAAGCGGATTGCCATCGGTGTATAAATGCCGGTTGTTTTTGCGCGGAGGCGGTGTCGGTTGATCCTTTGCCGGATCGAGCAGCTTCAGCGTCTCGCCCGCCCGACGTATCGCCGTTTCGCTTAGGTCATTGGCGTGCGAAAAGCCGGTCATCTCGCCCGACACGCCGCGCAGGCCGAAGCCCGAGCCGGTCGAATAGTCCGCCATTTTGAGACGACCGTCATCAAAACCGAAACTCTCGGTCGCGCTATATTGGAGGTAAAGTTCGCCATCGTCGCAGGCGCTAAGCGCCTCACGCGTGATACGCTGTGCCCCATCGGGGTCGAGCAGGCCGGGTTGATAGAGATACGAGCGGGGGTCGGTGTAAGTCATTTTGTTTATATGGGGATTGAAGCGGGAGGTGGAAAGCCCTTTTGCAAGTCGGCTCATCCCCATTAAATTTCGCGGTCCTGATATCGGAAAATGCCCAAAATGACGACACGATCTTCCCGGACTTC
>CAZQBS010000023.1:11331-41169 GCA_964591835.1 uncultured Sphingorhabdus sp.
AAATGTGGAAAATGCACCAGCCGATCAATGGAACGAAAAATGTCGTCTAGAATGTTGCTAACCGCATCGGGTGCTAATTCTTCGTAATATTCGATTATCGTCCGCAAATCGGTTTCCGCTTCTTTGCGGAATATGATGCGCTTCATACCGAGAAGGGCTTGCCTAACAATTCCGCGATATCATCGCCATTGGAAAATTCCGGTTTGGTTTCGCCGACGCGTTGGTCAATCGTCTGCAATTCGCTCAATGAAAAGCCGTAACGATCCGAATAACTTTCCATGATTTCCGCTAACGCAACTTCGACTGAATTCAACCGATCGGCTGGCAAGTTAGCTGCGAAATGGCGAAATTTTTCCAAGATTGTCATGCAGTCTGTGTAGCAGTGAATTCCCTTGCGGGAAACCGTTTCCCAATTTTCTATGTAATGCTTATGCGCGGACCCATGACGTCCCGATTCACCTTCTCTATCTCAGCCACCGACGGCAAGGCCCGCACCGGGAGCATCCAGATGCTGCGCGGCGAAATCCGCACGCCGGCGTTCATGCCCGTAGGCACCGCCGCCACGGTGAAGGCGATGCGGCCTGCCGAGGTGCGGGCGACGGGGGCGGATATCATCCTCGGCAACACCTATCATCTGATGCTTCGGCCGGGTGCCGAGCGGGTCGCGCGGCTGGGCGGCTTGCATCAATTTGCGGGCTGGGAACGGCCGATATTGACCGATAGCGGCGGCTATCAGGTGATGAGCCTGTCCGCCTTACGCAAGATTACCGAAGAAGGCGTGTCGTTCCAGAGCCATCTCGACGGGTCGAGGCATATGCTCTCGCCCGAACGCTCGATGGAAATCCAGCGGTTGCTGGGCTCGGACATCGTCATGGCCTTCGACGAATGTCCCGCCGCCGGGGTCGATCGCGCGGGCGCGATAAAGTCCATGGAAATGTCGATGCGCTGGGCCAAACGCTCGCGCGACAGCTTCGACAGCGCCGGTGAGCACGCCGAACGGGCCGCGTTGTTCGGCATCCAGCAAGGCTCGCTGGACGAGGAATTGCGGCAGCGTTCCGCAGACGCGCTGATCGACATCGGCTTCGACGGTTACGCGATTGGCGGCCTCGCGGTCGGAGAGGGGCAAGAGGCGATGTTCGGCTGCCTCAATTACGCCCCCGACCAGCTTCCCGCCGACAAGCCCCGCTACCTGATGGGCGTAGGCAAGCCCGACGATCTGGTCGGAGCGGTCGAGCGCGGGATTGACATGTTCGACTGCGTGCTGCCGACACGATCAGGCCGCAACGGACAGGCCTTTACCCACCACGGCCCTATCAATATCCGCAACGCCAGATTCGCCGAAGACCAAGGCCCGATTGACGGGAAATGCACCTGCCCGGTCTGCGCGACATGGACCCGCGCCTATGTCCATCACTTGATCCGCTCGGGCGAAATTCTTGGCGCGATGCTGATGACGCAGCATAATCTCCATTATTACCAAATGCTGATGGCGGATATGCGGGCTGCGATTGCCGAGAAGCGATTTGCGGCCTTTACTTCGGATTTCCGGCGGGATTATCTTGGGACATGAGTGACAGCTTTCTTCAAGGCACGGTTCACAAGGCGCAGGAGGATTTGCGCAGCGCAATCCGGTCGGACCGCGTAGTTCTGGACCTCTGGCAAAAGCTGTCTCCGCTCGGGCGCAACGAATTTATCTGCTGGGTTGACGATGCAAAACAGGCGACGACCCGCACCCGCCGCATCGAACGAACACGCGAGGAACTGCTTGAAGGAAAAAAGCGACCGTGCTGCTGGGCGGGCTGTATCCACCGGACCGACAAAGCCCCGGGCAAATGGCAGCAGGATGTGCTGATCGACAAGAAACGCAGCTAGCTGTTGCCGATTGCCGAAGCCCTTGCCCGCGCGAAAGCAAACAGCCCGTTCCTAGCCGGGCTGATCGAGCGCAATCCTGACCTGATGCCGCTGATCGAAGCGGGCGAGTTTGAAGGCGCACTCGCTTCAGCACTCGCGCGAAGCGACGATTCTGTCGGGACTACACTGCGCAAGCAGCGCCAGGGTGTGGCCTTGGTTACCGCCATCGCCGATCTGGCAGGTGTGTGGAATTTGACCCGCGTCACGCAAATCCTGTCGGACTTCGCCGACCATGCACTCGATGCCGCCATAGCCGCCGCCATTGAGGAGCGTGTGCCTGGTGCGACCAATCAGGGCTTTGCCGTCATCGCGCTTGGCAAACATGGTGGGCGTGAGTTGAATTATTCGTCGGACATCGACCCGATATTCCTGTTCGACCCCGAAACCCTGCCGCACCGCGAACGCGACGATGTCGCCGAAGCGGCCGTGCGTTACGGGCGGCGGGTAATCGAGCTGTTGAGCAAGATGGACGAGCATGGCTATGTCTTTCGAGTCGATATGCGGCTGCGGCCCTCACCCGAAGTCAGCCCCATCGTCCTGCCCGTCGAAGCTGCAATCAGTTATTACGAGTCGAGCGCGCTGGCATGGGAGCAGGCGGCGTTCATTCGTTCGCGGGTATGTGCTGGCGACCGGGCGCTTGGCGATTATTTCCTGAATGCTATCCAGCCCTTTATCTGGCGCAAGTCGCTCGATTTCGGGCAATTGAAGAACATCACGGCGATGATCGGCCAGATCCGCGCCGCCTATAGCAAGGGCCAGCAACTCGGCCCCGGTTTCGACGTGAAGCGCGGACATGGCGGCATCCGCGAGTGCGAGTTTTTTGCGCAAGCGCACCAGCTAATCCATGGCGGCCGCGATCCGGTTTTGCGCGTTGCCGATACCCGGTCGGCACTTTCGGTGCTGGGCGATGCCGGATGGATCAAGCAAAGCGAGACCGAGACGCTCAGCCGCGCTTACGAATTGCTCCGCACGGTCGAGCACCGGCTGCAAATGCATAGCGACCGGCAAACACATTCCATTCCCGACAATCCCGATACTGCCGATGCAGTGGCGCACCTGCATGGCTTGGAAGACGGCCAAGCGCTGCTGGACCTGTTGCGTCCGGTTACCGCCGACGTGGCCGCCATTTACGACCGGATGGTAGACGAACACGGCAGCGACGGCCCGCGGCTTGCCGACGAAGGCTTGCCGCTGGAAGAGCAATTACGCGATATGGGCTTTACGGAACCTGCGAGCGTCATGCAGCGACTGGCACGTTGGCGAAGCGGCAAAATTCGAGCGATCCGCAGCAGTTCGGCGCGTGATGCGTTCGAGGCTGTGTTACCGGCAATCATGGCCACGCTGGCGCAGGCTCCCGACCCCGGGCAGGCGCTAGCCCGCTTTGACAATATGGTCGAGAGCATGTCGAGCGCGATCAATGTGTTCCGGTTGCTTGAGGCACGCCCGGCCTTGCTGCAATTGGTGGGCGACATATTGAGCTATGCGCCAGTTCTGGCCGAGGCTCTGGGACGCAACAGCGAGTATCTGGACGCGCTGATCGACGCGAGCGCGCTGGATTTGCCCGGCGATACCGCCCAGTTGATTGCCGCTCTGAACGTGCGCACGTTGGGCGCAGATTACCAGTCGCTTCTCGATATCGTCCGGGCGTTTGTGGGCGAAAAACGTTTCGCACTCGGAGTCCAGTTGATCGAGGGCCGAAGCGATGCGCTAGCCATCGCACGCAGCTACGCGCATCTGGCCGAGGCGGCTTTGCAAACGCTGACGGCCGCAACGATATCGGAGTTTGAAAAAGCCCACGGACAAGTTCCCGACGGCGAGATGGTGGTGCTGGCGCTAGGCCGGCTGGGCGGCGAAGCCTTGACCCACGCCTCGGACCTCGACCTGGTATTGCTCTTCACCGGCGATTTTGCCGCAGAATCGAACGGCGAGCGCCCGCTCGGTGCGACTCAATATTTCAATAGGCTCGCCAGCCGCGTGATTGCTGCGCTGACGGTACCGACGGCATCGGGCGCCTTATACGAGGTGGATACGCGTCTTCGCCCCTCGGGGGCGGACGGTTTGTTGTGCGCAACGGTCAACAGCTTTGCACAATATCAGCGCGATAACGCCTGGGTGTGGGAACATATGGCGCTGACCCGCGCGCGGGTGGTTTACGGGTCAGACAAGGCGAGGACCGATGTCGACGCCATTGTTGCAAACGTGCTGACGATGCCGCGCGATCCGGCAGTACTGTGCGCCGATGTGATCCAGATGCGCCGCGACATGGCGGAACATAAAAAGCCCAAAGGAACGTTGGACGTCAAGCTATTGCCTGGCGGGCTGGTCGATATCGAGTTCATAGTTCACATGCTTCAGCTAAGTACCGGCGTCGGTCTGCACCCGCGACTGGGCGAGGCGATTGCTGCGCTTGTCGTCGCCGGCCATGTGTCCAAGGCGTTTGCGGATGCCGATGCATTGCTCAGCCGTTTGCTCGTACTCGTCCGGCTTGTCGCGCCCGACTGCACTGCCCCGTCCGAAGCGGCGCAGATGCTGATCGCGCGCAGTCTCGGCTTTGACAATTGGGCGGGCTTGACGCTGGCCATTGCTGCGGCGCAAGAGGTCGTTCTGGCGACATGGACCGCGAAATTGGGCAAGCGCGATTTTTGACAGGGATGACATAATGACCGAACTGAGCGATACCCTTCCCGATACCACAATACTCGATAGCGCCGGAAACGCGGTCAATCTGGCTAGCCTCAAAGGACCGCTGGTGCTCTATTTCTATCCCAAGGCCGACACGCCCGGCTGCACCAATGAAGCCAAGGATTTTACCGCATTGGCGAGCGAGTTCGCCAAGATCGGTTGTGCAGTTTATGGCATGTCGAAGGACAAGCCAGCCAAACTCGCCAAGTTTGCAGCGAAATATGACCTCAAAGTCACCTTGCTATCCGACGAGGCCAGCGATGCGACCGAGCAAATGGGCATGTGGGTCGAGAAATCGATGTATGGTCGAAGCTATATGGGCATTGAACGTGCAACATTCCTCGTCGGCAAAGATGGCAAGGTGAAACAGGTCTGGCGCAAGGTCAAAGTGAAGGACCACGCTGCCGACGTTCTAACAGCGGCGCAACGACTAGCCTGAATTGTCAAGTTGCAGGCGATGGGCTGGTGTCGCTGCCGAATCACCATGCCATCCCAACATGTGCAAAATTTTGCATGAATTGGGCGTTTTAATCCGGAACAAAGTTGACTTACACCGGTTATCGCAACATCGGAATGCCAACCACCGATACCCGAAAACGCAGCTTTGAGGCCGTTTTCGACGGCTTGTTCCTGCAAAATTCACAACTCAACGCGTTTGAGCGGCACTTTGTCCCGCGTTAACGGTCTGTAGGTTGCAATCATATGACGGCTCCGTCACCTATCGTCACATAAGGGGTGGGCAGATCAACTGCCTGGTTAAACTTCGGGGCTGCGCGCTAGCGTGGGTCGCATTAAAAGGTACGAACACCTATGGTACGCAGCGCTTTGGCCAATGGCCAATCACTGACCTTTAAGATTGTGTCCGCGTTAGGGATGGCATTTTGTGCTTCGGCAATGACCGCTCCCGCAATGGCCAATTCGGCCGCTTCAGCCTCCGACAGCTTCCGGGTTTCGCCCGAAGATTTGAAGGCCAATCAAAGCGCGCTCGGCGTATCCGACCCCGAATTCCGCGCGCTCAGCGATAACTGGGGCCGCATTAACGGCCTTTCGACCAAGACCGAAGTCGCCGTTCCCTCGATCAATCCGGTCGAACTCATGAAATTTTCAAGTGGCTTCGGTTACCGCAACGCACCGACACGTGGCGCCAGCCGCAATCACAAGGGCATCGATATTCCGGGCCCGGTCGGCACGCCGATTTACGCAACCGCAGACGGCATGATAGGCCGCGCGCAGTGGGTCAGCGGCTACGGCAAATATGTCGAAATCAACCACGGCAATGCCGTCCAGACCCGCTACGGCCATTTGTCCGCAATGAATGTTGCGCCCGGTCAACGCATCAAAAAGGGCGACATCCTCGGCTATATGGGTTCGACCGGTCGTTCGACCGGCAGCCATCTGCATTATGAAGTGCGGATCGCCGGTGAAGCCATCAACCCGACCGCATTCCTGTCGCCACTGAATGCGGCTGATGCCAACGCAAATGCCTTGCTTGCTGCAAAGCATGCTGATAGCACAGCCATGGGCGGACCTGCCGAAAACGAGTAAGCAGGTCTTACCAAACGCATCACCTTTGGGAGAGGGTGTAATCTTGGGGCTGGCTTGGGAAACCTCGCCGCCCCTTTTCTTTGCCCGCAATCGGGCTTACATGGGTTTCATGGCCGAAATTCAAGACATTTCCCTGACTGATAATGCCGCGCGCCGCGTTGCCGAAATTGCGACCAAGCTGGGCAAGCCTGCGGTTTTGCGGCTTGCGGTCGAAGGCGGCGGCTGTTCCGGGTTCCAATATCGCTTCGGTTTGGCGGAGAGCGTTGAAAGCGACGACATCCGCGCCGAAGGTGACGGTGCAAGTCTCGTGGTCGATCCGATCAGCCTGGACCTGGTTCGCGGATCAGCAGTAGATTTCGTCGAATCTCTAGGCGGCAAGTCGTTTCAGGTCACCAATCCCCAAGCTCAATCGGGCTGCGGCTGCGGGTCCAGCTTTTCGGTTTGATGCGCTGGCGGCCCTTCGCTAGGGTCTGGCGATGCGCATTGCCACTTACAACATTAACGGCGTCAAAGCCCGCCTGCCCCGCCTGCTCGAATGGTTGGAGGAGACGCAACCCGATGTCGCCTGCCTGCAAGAGGTAAAGTCGCAGGACGACGGTTTTCCCGCCGCCGAGTTCGAGAAAATGGGTTACGGCGCGATCTGGCACGGGCAGAAGAGCTGGAACGGGGTGGCCATCCTCGCTCGCGGCTGCGATCCGGTCGAGGTCCAGCGCGGCCTGCCCGGCGATCCGCTCGATGAACATGCGCGCTATATCGAAGCGGCGGTGAACGGCATTGTTGTCGCCAGCATCTACCTGCCCAACGGCAACCCCCAGCCGGGGCCGAAGTTCGATTACAAGCTGGCCTGGATGAAGCGGCTGCGCGCGCGGGCGACCGAATTGCTCCATGCCGAAATCCCGGCAGTGCTGGCGGGAGACTATAATGTTATCCCGACACCGCAGGATATCTGGGCACCCGCCGCTATGCTCGACGACGCGCTCCGCCAGCCCGAAAGCGTCGCTGCCTATCGCGCTATGCTTGCCGACGGCTGGACCGACGCACTCGCCAATCATTATCCGCAAGGCGGTGTGTGGACCTTTTGGGATTTCCAGGCAGGGGCATGGCAACGCGATCACGGCTTTCGAATTGACCATCTGCTGCTCAGCCCAGCGGTCGCCGACCGCCTTGTTTCCTGCGGCGTCGACAAGGAACATCGCGGGCGCGAGAAGGCCAGCGATCATGCGCCGACATGGATTGAACTGAGCGCGGAAAACTGATGTTGTAGAACGCTTAACAAAGGCTTCTTAGCCGACAGAACACGCCAAAACGTTTCCCTTACGTTCGCGTCGCCGCTATGATCGGCGCGTGACCGCCACGCCGCCCGAACTCCTCTTCCCCGCTCTCCACGCCAGCCATGCCGGTATCTGGCTCGCGTCGCGCAACGAGCAGGTGCGGAGCATCGGCAAGGGGGAGGCTGTCGGGCGGGCGGCGGAGACGCCCCTGTTGATGCTCAACGCGCCGTTGGTAGCGCAGCGGCTTGGTTATGCCGAATTGTCGGGGCTGGATGTGCTAGAACTTTTTGCCTTTGTGCACCCGGCGCGGTTCGTGGTGCCGACCGCTAAGGGGTTGGCTGGCGCGGTGGGGTTATCCGCGCCCGACCATGATGAAGCTATCGCGTCCTTCCTTCTCACCGCCGCACAAAAATTGCTCTCCTCGCTTTCCGATCCGACGTGGTCTGAACGCGAGGGGGCATGGGATTCGGCGCAGGCGCTGATGCGGGTGCGTTGGCCTTGGGCAAATATCGTGCTGCGTTATCTCTCCAAGCCCGACAAGCCCGAGCGCTGGCTGTTCGCGCGGCTGCCCGAATGGGAGGAAGCGCCGCCGCGCACGCCGCCGCGCGTCGTGACGCTGAATACTGATGCCGTGCAGGCGCAATTGGCCGCGCTGGTCGGTGGCGATGCCGAGACGCGGCAGGGCCAGCGCGATTTCGCGCAAGCCACCGCGCGCATTTTCGCCCCGCGTGCGCGCAAGGGTGAACCCAACATGGTGTTGGCAGAGGCGGGTACGGGCATCGGCAAGACGCTTGGTTATCTCGCGCCGGCCTCGCTCTGGGCGAATACCGCCGACGGCGCGGTGTGGATTTCGACCTTTACAAAGGCGTTGCAAAGGCAACTGGTGCGCGAGGCAAAGCGAATTTACCCCGACCCCGAAACCTTCAAGTCGAAGGTAGTGGTGCGCAAGGGCCGCGAGAATTATCTGTGCCTGCTCAACCTCGAAGATGCCTTGCAAGGCGGCTTCGCAGGCCGCGCCGCGACGCTGGCGCATCTGGTTGCGCGGTGGGCGGCTTACACCAAGGACGGTGATATGATCGGCGGCGATTTGCCAGGTTGGTTGCCGACGCTGTTCCGCCGCAACGGCTCGACCGCGCTGACCGACCGGCGCGGCGAGTGCATCTATGCCGGATGCCCGCATTACAAGAAATGTTTCATCGAACGCGCGGCGCGGGCTAGCACCCAAGCCGATATCGTTATCGCCAACCATGCCTTGATGATGGTCAACGCCGCCAGAGGACGCGACGAGTTGAACAGGCCAAGCCGAATCATCTTCGACGAGGGCCATCACCTGTTCGACGCGGCGGACTCCATGTTTGCCGCCGCGTTGACCGGTCAGGAAACGGTCGAGCTGCGCCGCTGGGTCATCGGTCCCGAAGGCAAGGCGCGCGGGCGGCGGCGCGGGCTGGCGGCAAGGCTCGCCGATGTTGCGTCTTATGACGAAGAGGGCGGGCTCGCCATCGAAATGGCGCGGATCGCGGCCGAAGCCTTGCCCGGAGACGGCTGGTTGCAGCGGCTGGCGGAAAACACGCCGTCAGGACCGGTCGAACGCTTGTTGTCAGCAATCCGGATCATGGTTTACGCGCGCGACGAGAACAATGCGGCGGAAGCTGGCTATGGCCTGGAAACCGAACTGGCAGACCCAAACGCAGCGGTAGTGGACGCCGCCGCCGACGCAGCCGTCGCGCTAGAGGCGCTAGCGCGTCCGTTGACCGTGCTCGGCCAGCGGCTGGAGACGATGATCGCCGACCCGCCCGACTGGCTCGACGGGAGCGCGCGGGCGCGGGTCGAAGGCGCGATGGCGAGCCTTGGCTGGCGGATCGATACGGTTCGCGCATGGATCGCCATGCTGGCGCGCGCGGTTGGGCCCGTCGATCCCGATTTTGTCGACTGGTTGGCCATCGACCGGTTCGAGGGCCGCGAAATGGATGTCGGGTTGTACCGCCGCTGGCTCGATCCGATGAAGCCGGTCGCCGACATCGTGCTGAAGCCGAGCCACGGCGTACTGGCGACGTCGGCGACGCTTCGCAGCGGCGGCGATTGGGCCAATGCCGAAGCGCGGACAGGCGCGGTGCATCTGGAAAATGCTGCGCAGCATTTTTCTGCCGACAGCCCGTTCGATTATGCGGCACAAGCAGAGGTTTTGATCGTCACCGATGTAAAGCGCGGCGATCTGTCGGCGCTGGCGGGGGCTTACGCCTCCCTGATCGGGGCTTCGGGTGGCGGAGCGCTGGGGCTGTTCACGGCGATCCGGCGGTTGCGTTCAACTCATGCGCGGATTGCCGACCGGCTGGCGCGCGATGGTTTGCCGCTCTACGCCCAGCATGTCGATCCGATCGATACCGGCACCTTGGTGGACATCTTCCGCGACGATCCCCATGCCAGCCTGCTCGGCACCGATGCGCTCCGTGACGGCGTCGATGTCCCAGGCCATTCGCTCCGGCTGGTGGTTATGGAGCAAGTGCCGTGGCCCCGCCCCGACATCCTCCACCGTGCTCGCAGGCTTGCTTATGGTGGCACCGATTATGACGACCGGATGATCCGTGCAAAGCTGGCACAGGCGTTCGGGCGATTGATCCGGAGCGCAGGCGACAAGGGGCATTTCGTGCTGCTCTCCTCCGCCGTGCCAAGCCGGTTGCTTACGGCCTTCCCGTCCGAAACACCCGTGCGGCGCGTGACCCTCGACGAGGCGGTGCGGTCCATCAAAACAGGTCTTTCGCCTGCAACAAATTTGCGGCAGGACGTTGGGAAGACATTGGACGAGAGAAACCCGATTTGACGCTCACTTTAACATTGTTGCGCCATGCCAAATCGAGCTGGGACGACGCCATTCCCCGCGATTTCGACCGGCCGCTAAACAAACGTGGCGAGAAAGCAGCGGTCGTGGTCGGCATGTGGGTGAAGCGTGAGGGACTGACCTTCGACCATGTGGTTGCCAGTCCGGCGGTGCGTGTAATCGACACCATCGACCAGTTCGTGAAGGGCAGCGGTATGCGGATCGACGCAAACTGGGACCGGCGGATTTACCTTGCCTCCTCCGCGACGCTAATGGACGTCCTTCGCGACCAGCCGGATAGCGCCAAGAGTGTGCTGATGATCGGGCATAATCCGGGTATGGAAGATCTGGTGTTCGATATCGTGCCCGACGATGGCAGTTCGCCGTTGCGCGACGTGGTCTGGGAGAAATATCCGACCGGCGCGCTGGCCCGGATGGAACTCGACATCGAACGCTGGGCCGATATCGACCGCAAATGTGGGCGGCTCACCCACTTCATCCGCCCGCGCGATCTTGACTCGGAACTGGGGCCGGAGGACGAATGACGCCGGTTACGTGGCGCATGGCAGGGCCAGACGATGCAGAAGCTTTAGCGTATTTGGGGGCGGCTACGTTTCTGGTCAGCTTCGCCTTCGACCATCCGGGCCAGCCGCTGATCGAACATCTGAAGACCGAGCACAGCGTAGAATATTATTCCGCGAAGCTCGCCAACCCCGACATCGATATTGTCATTGGCGAAACGCCGCTGAGTGCGCCAGTCGGCTACGCCATGCTCGTGCCGCCCGAACATCCGGAGTTGCAGCAACCGGGCGATTGGGAGTTGAAACGGATCTACCTGCTCGGCCCGTGGCAAGGCGGCGGCAACGGACGGGCGCTGTTACAAAAGGCATTCGATGTAGCGACGGCACGCGCCGCCCGCAGGTTGATCCTCGCGGTATATGAGAGCAACGATCGCGCAGTGGCGTTTTACGAACGCGCCGGATTCGCTTATATAGGTGAGACCGTTTTCATGGTTGGCGACACGCCGTTCCGCGACATGGTCTATGCGCGGGTGATGGATTAAGCGGCAGCCAATGCCGATGCCAGCCGGTCACGCACAGCACGCAGGGCGGACAGGTCGATGGATGGCGATGCAGCCGCAACCATCGTCGGAGCAGCGGAAGCAGCAGGTGCAGCGCTAACTCCACCGCTCGTTAAAAACTTCCGCGCGCCCTTGATCGTATAACCCTCGCTATAGAGCAACCGGTTGATCATATGCAGCAACGCGACATCATCGGGCCGGTACAGCCGCCGCCCGCCCGCGCGGGTCAAGGGCTTCAGCATCGGAAACTGTTCTTCCCAGTAGCGGAGTATGTGCGTTCGGACGCCGAGTGCCTCGGCCATTTCACCGATGGTGCGAAATGCCTCGGCGGATTTGCTGCTCATTTCACCTTCTGCCGCATTCCCTGGCTGGCGCGGAAAGTGAGGACACGTCGCGGTGTAATTGGCACTTCGACCCCGGTTTTCGGGTTCCGTCCGATGCGTTCGCCCTTGTCGCGCAACACGAATGTGCCAAAGCCGGAAATTTTTACGTTCTCGCCGTCGATCAGCGCGGTGGTCATATGATCCAGTATAGACTCGATCATCGCCGCTGCATCCGCGCGGGAAAGCCCGACCTGACGATTCAGAATCTCGGCCAAATCGGCACGAGTCAAAGTTCCAGCATCAGCCATTATATCGCCTCCGGACGTGCAACCCGCCATTGAGAAGCCACGGTTATATAGCAATTATTCCGGTTTGTAAAACAGGGATGTCGGTAATTCGTCCTACATCCGGACGACCGACGCGCCCCATGTAAAGCCGCCGCCCATCGCTTCGAGCACGACGATGTCATTCTGCTTTATCCGACCATCGCGCACCGCCACGTCGAGCGCCAACGGCACCGATGCCGCAGACGTATTGGCGTGGATATCGACGGTCAGTATGACCTTAGCCGGATCGAGGCCAAGCTTCCTCGCGGTCGCGTCGATGATGCGGGCATTGGCCTGATGCGGCACCACCCAGTCGACGGCGCTCGCGTCGATATCCGCTGCGGCCAAAGTCTCGGTCATGACGCTCGCGAGATTGGTCACCGCATGACGAAACACTTCGCGGCCCTTCATGCGCAATTTGCCAACAGTACCGGTGGTCGAAGGCCCGCCATCGACATAGAGCAACTCGTTATGCTTGCCATCGGCGTGCAGCCGTGTTGCCAAGGCACCGCGCGTTCCGACCTCGCCGCTCAGCACTACTGCGCCAGCGCCGTCGCCAAACAACACACAGGTTGCGCGGTCTTCCCAGTCGAGGATTCGGCTGAAGGTTTCCGCGCCGATCACAAGCGCATTCTTTGCAGAGCCAGCGCGGATCATGCTTTCGGCAACCGAAAAGGCGTAGAGAAAGCCCGAGCACACCGCCGCGACGTCGAAGGCGACACCGCCGTTGCAACCCAGCGCGTGTTGGACGAGCGTGGCTGAGGCAGGGAATGTCTGATCTGGCGTCGCGGTGGCAACGATGATGAGGTCGATGTCGTCTGGTGTCATACCCGCAGCTTTAAGCGCGTGACGCGAGGCCTCGGTCGCAAGCGTCGCGGTAGTCTCATCCGGCGACGCGATATGCCGGAATTTGATGCCGGTACGCTCGGTGATCCATTCGTCCGACGTATCGACTTTGGCCGCAAGTTCCGCATTGGAGACGCGGTTGCGCGGTAACGCCGAGCCGGTTCCCTTGATGACTGCGCGCAGAGAAGTCTCGGTCACGCCGCCACCCTCGCCAGATCCTGCGTAATGCGCGCGGTGATGTCTTCCTCGACCAGCCGCGCCGCAACTTCGACCGCGTTAGCCACGCCCTTGACTGTCGCGCTGCCATGGCTTTTGACGACGACGCCGTTCAGTCCCATGAATACAGCGCCATTGTGGTTGTTCGGATCGAGATGGTGGCGAAGCAGTTCGGTCGCAGGCCGCGAAACGAGAAAGCCGAATTTCGAGCGGATCGAGCTGGTGAACGCGCGACGCAAAAGGTCGGTGACGAAACGCGCCGTCCCCTCGATCGATTTAAGCGCGATATTGCCGGTGAAACCGTCGCAGACCACGACATCGCAATCGCCGCGATTGATCTTGTCGGCCTCGACGAAGCCCTGGAAATCCATGTGCAACCCGGTGGCGTCGCGCAAATGCTGGGCCGCATCGCGCAACTCGTCGGTACCTTTCATTTCTTCGGTACCGATGTTGAGCAGGCGGACGCGGGGACGGTCGAAACCGAAAATGATCCGCGAATAAGCAGCGCCCATCACCGCGAACTGGACAAGGTTCTTAGCCTCGCACTCGGTATTGGCACCGAGGTCGAGCATGACAACATCGGTATCTTCGAGCGTCGGCAGCAGCGCCGCCAATGCTGGCCGATCAATACCCGGCATCGTGCGGAGTGCCAGTTTCGCGGTTGCCATCAACGCGCCGGTATTGCCCGCGCTGACCGCCGCGCTGGCGTCGCCGGACTTCACTGCGTTGATCGCCATGCCCATTGAGCTGGTCTTCGATTTGCGTAGCGCCGCGCTGATCTTGTCGTCGCCGGTCACGACATCATTGCTGTGGAGGATTTCGGATGCAGCGCGCAGGTTCGGGTGGCTTTCGAGCGCGGCCTTGATCTTGGTTTCGTCCCCGACGAGCAGGAATTTGAAACTTTCGTGCCGGTGCCGTGCCAGTGCTGCGCCTGCGACCATCACAGGCACACCTTCGTCGCCGCCCATCGCATCAACAGCGATACGCGGTTTCATCGACACCAGCATTTCTCCTTAAGGGAGGGTAAAATCAGGCGACCGCCATCACTTCGCGGCCATTATAATGGCCACAGGCGTCGCACATATGGTGCGGGCGCTTCAGTTCGCCGCAGTTCGCACATTCCTGGAATGCTGCAACTTTGAGCGAATCATGGCTGCGACGCATACCGCGCTTCGAAGGGGATGTTTTTCTCTTGGGGACAGCCATCTCGGCACCTGTTCCATTTCAAAATCAATAAGTTCGATAGACGTTTTAGGTGAATAAGCCGGTCATGGCAAGCAATCGCCAGAATCGACCAGTCAAACCCGGAAATGTCCGTGTGAGCGGGGCGCTATACTGCTTTTTCTGCGCTTTGCAACCTTGGATATAGTGGTTAGACGGTGCACACCAACAGGGAGAGAATTTATGCTGAGTTTGCCGGTTACGCTTACCATCGCGGCGGGGGCTGCGCTCGTCAACATCTGGCTGATGATCCGCTGCGGTCAGGCAAGGACCAAGGAAAGCGTGTCAATCGGCGATGGCGGCAATGATTTCGTCATACGCCGGATGCGCGCGCATGCAAATTTCGTGGAAAGCGCACCGTTTGTGCTGGTCTTGCTGGCGGCGCTCGAAGCAACCGGTGGCACCAACAACTGGCTTTGGGGTCTGGGCATTCTTTATATCGTCGGTCGGCTAGCGCACGGCCTCGGCATGGATGGCGGTTCGCTCGGCAAGGGCCGGATGGTCGGGACGATGATTACGCTCGTGACGCTGGTTGGATTGGCCGGTTGGGCGTTGTGGCGCGTGTATGCGGCGCTGCTTTAACAAAAGATAGTGGTTCACCCAGAGGCGCAGAGGTCGCAGAGAATTGTGCCGCAGCGTCATAGAAAATTTGAATTGCTGGCTAAAACTTGCCTCAAGCAATTTATCCGCTTCGCGAAGACTCACCCTGCGCTCTTTGCGCCTCTGCGTGAATCTTATCTCGCCGCCAGCACGTCGTCGGCGACGAAAGCGTTATGTAGCCGCTCATAGCCGAACTGGCTGGTCGGCCCGTGACCGGGGATGAAGGTGACATCGTCGCCCAGCGGCCATAGTTTCTGCGTGATCGCGTTGATAAGGTCGGCGTGGTTGCCGCGCGGGAAATCGGTGCGGCCGATGCTGCCTTGAAACAGCACATCGCCGACAATCGCCAGCCGCGACGCCGCGTGGTAGAAAACCACATGGCCGGGCGTGTGGCCGGGGCAATGAATGACGTCGAGCGTCAGGTTGCCGACGGTCACACTGTCGCCATCCTCAAGCCAGCGGTCTGGTTCGAAAGTTTCGGCGTGCATCCCCCAGCGCGGGCCATCCTCGTCGAGCTGGGCAATCCAGAAACGGTCTTCCTCCTGCGGCCCTTCAATTTTGAGCCCCAGTTCCTTCGCCAACATTCCCGCCTGCCCGCAATGGTCGAGATGACCGTGGGTAACGAGCAATTTTTCCAGTTCGACACCGGTCTGCGCCACCGCCGCCTTCAACTTGTCGAGATCGCCGCCGGGATCGACCAGCGCCCCCTTGTTGGTTTCGGTGCACCAGAACAAGGTGCAGTTCTGCTGCAACGGGGTGACCGGGATTATGGCCGCTTTGAGTGGCGGCTGCTTATTGACGCTTGAAGTGACGTTGGACATATAGCCTATGTGGCCGTCGCGGCTCAGCCTTGCAAGCCTTCAGAGCCGCCGACCCGCCCAGACAACCCGGCCCACAACCCTCACCGTGTTACCATCGACATCGGGCCAGTCTGGATAAGCGGGGTTGTCGGACAACACCGACAGCCGCCCCTCCGGCCCCCTCGCCAGCCGTTTGACCATAAGCACATCGTCCATACGAATGACGTGCACACCATCGCGTAACGGCGCGGCGGAGGCGCTTTTGTCAACCATGATGTCATCGTCGTGATTGAGCGTTGGTGCCATCGAATCGCCCTCGACGCGAATGAGCGAGAGCTTTGACGGTTCAAGCCCCTGCTTGCGCAACCACTTTTCATCAAAGCCGATCTTGCCTGCCAGCGTTTCTCCCTCGTTCAACGCACCGGCCCCAGCCGATGCGCCGACATCCAGTTTGGGAATTATTCGCAAGCCCACCTTGCCGTGAGATGGAGCAATCCCACCCAAAATCCGTTCATCCACGCCGAAATAGCGCGCCAGTATGCCGCGCTCAGCCTCGGGCAGGCGCTTGGGTGTCCCGCGCTTTATGAACTGCTGCACATAGGCGGAGTTGCGACCCAGCAACTTCGACAGCCCGCTATAATCGTCGCCGTTTGACGCAATCAACCGGTCAAGCGCCGTCCGCGGATCTTCGTTTACCATCATATTTTCTTTAGCATAGGATTTTTCCTAGACAAGTAGGATTTTGCCTATCACCTATGTTCTATATCTGTTCTCATTGATTCGGAGTAGCGAAAATGCACATCAACCGCCTCATCGAACGCTTCTTGCGCGAACAGGGATTGCCGCCGACAACATTCGGCAGACAGGCGGCACGCGATCCTCGGTTGGTATTTGACATGCGTTTGGGACGGGAAATCCGACCTGAAATGGAGATGAAATTACGTGAATATATGGCGGCCAATTCTCGCACCGTCAGAATGCCGGAAAGTGAAGCAGCATGAGGAGCGGCGCCAAATCCAACAAGCTGAGGCGTGCGCTGCTCCCATTGGCGCCACACGCCACCCTGGCAGTAATCGACGAACGACCGTGGCATAGCATCACGTTTTCAGGCGTACAGACTCGCATCGCGCTGACGGTGACAGTCGAGCAACGTGATTTCGTCGCACGCTTCAAAAGAGAGCTGCCTGAAACGGAGTTCGATCTGAACGGGCAACTCGTTGCCGACATCACCGTGACCGCAGAGACAAACAGCAAAAATCGGATCTGTTTGACGATCGATGCATTGCTGCTCGACGTTTAGCGACCGGTGGCATTCATCCGGTGGAGTGTAGCCAGTGCAGCGGCGAGCGCGGCGTCCATGTCGTCCTCTTCGACCGGGCTGGGCGGCACAGCTTCCAAGACCGGACGTTCGGTTCGCGCCGGTTCGGCGGTGATGCCGACATCCGCGATCATTTCACCCTCCGGCCTGGCAACAACGGGTTCCAAGCCGACAGCGGCCAGCTTGGCCGCGACGATTTCAAGATCGGCCAACCGCTTCTGGCGTTCTGCACCCGCCGCCTCGAGCTTGGCCATCATTTCAGCCAGTGTGGGCTGCATGTCGCCGACAGCGGGAACGGGTTCGGGCGAGCGGGTTTCAGCAGCTTCGATTTCAACAGCAGGCATGGCAAATAGGATGGGAGCCTCCTCAGTCTCCGGTCCTTCGACCAGAGGGGTTACAACTTTGTCTAATTCCAGCACCGGCAAATCCTGATGTGCCGACAGCGGGCGGCGCGGGGGGGCATCGGGATGGGCGTCGCCATTGCGCAGTTTGGGCAGGTCGGACAAATCGGTGATGTCGTCCTCATCCTTGGTCCAAGGCATTTTCGGCCAAGCGATCCAGCCTAGGCGATCCTTGAACGAGGACGCCGGTTCCATTGCGCGTGGTGCATTGGCCTGACGGGTCAACAAAGAGCCGAGCACAGCAAGCGTCAACGCGCCAACCGCAAAGGCAATTATCGCCCTCGCGGTATCGCCAAGCGGTGCAGCGGTGGCTGGCACCAGTTCCGAAATGCCGGTCGATCCGGTAAAACTTTCAAGCATAACAACGGGGATGAACATCGTGGCGATAGCGGCGACCGCCGCGCCCGCCATTGCCATCGCTAGCGCCTCCATCTGGTTGTTTGGCACGCCGTTGCGCATGATCCGATTCCGTTTTTCTGCCTGCTGCACCTATGCAGCTCTGGACAATCCTTTTTGACCTAGCAGTAAATGGTAAACAGGTTCGTAACGATAAATATTGGTCTGCCAATTGCGCTCGGCTTCGACAAAAGAGCGCGCGCGAGTGCGCATCGCTTCCCATTCGGCGCGGTTGTCGAGCAAGCTGTCGAGCGATCTAGCTATCGCCGCCGGGTCGTCAGCTGCGAACAAGGTGCCGGAGTCGCCATCGCGGATCAGCTCTTTGTGCCCGCCGACGTCCGACGCCGCGACCAGTCGGCCTTGCGCCATCGCCTCAAGCGGCTTCAAAGGCGTGACCAGATCGGTCAACCGCATCCGCTTACGCGGATAGGCGAGGATGTCGACGAGGCTATAATAGCGCTCGACCTCTTCATGTGGGACACGACCGACGAAATGGATGCGATCAGCGGCTGGCGATGCGTCGGCTTGCGCCCGCAACGCTTGCTCCATGGGTCCGCCGCCGACGAGCAGCAGGTGCGCGTCATTGTTCATGAGCGGCATCGCGGCAATCAGGTCGTCCAACCCTTCATAATCATAGAAACTGCCGATATAGCCGATGACATCCTCGCCCCCCAGACCAAGTTCTGAGGCCAATGCAGCATCGACGGGGGGCGGCGAACCGAACAGGTCCAGATCAACACCGTTGGGCGAAACGACGATCTTGGCCGCAGGTACACCTCGGGCAGTTAGATCGGCCTTTAGTCCTTCGCAGATTACTGCAACATGGTCGGCGTGGCGCACAACATGATTTTCCAGCGCACGGGTCAGGCGGTATTTGGCTGAGCCTTCTGTTCCGGTGCCATTGCCGACCGCAGCATCCTCCCAGAACGCTCGGATTTCATAGATCAGCGGGACGCCCAATCGCTGCGAAGCGCGAAGCGCCGCCAAGCCGTTCAGCGCGGGCGAATGGGCATGAAGAATATCGAATGGCCACTCGGAATAGAGCGCGACAATGGCGTCGGCGAGAAGCGACACCTCGCGCCATTCGCGCAACGGGCTTGGACCTTGCGCCTCGGCCAAAGTACGGTGGAATGTCAGCCCTTCGACGTACTGGCTAGAAGCGCCCGGAACTTCGCCATGCTGGTACTGGCGCACGCCGGTAATGCCTGCGATATCCCAACCAGCAGCGGCTTGCGCCTTCAATATGGCGCGGGTGCGAAAAGTGTAGCCGCTGTGCAACGGCAGGCTGTGGTCGAGGACGTGTAATATGCGCGGCATCGGCCAAATATATGGCGCAAAAGGATTAACGTGACGTCAACCCACCCGCCATATATGGCTTGAAACCGCAATGTTGCGGGGAACACGGGGCGAGCCACCGGGTGATCGACAATTTATCGATTTTGCTGAGCCACGCCCTGCTCGCCTGGGCGCTGTGGGTGCTGGTCAATCGCCCCGAACTCGACGAGGAAGCGCCGCCCACGCCAGACACCGAACCCGAGGGTTTTGCGGCAAAACGGCCATCGCCCAGCCGCCCATCCTCGAAACAAGGGGCAGCACCCGATGCGTGACCTGATCTTTGTCGGATATCTGGCCGCGATCATGTTGCTGGCATTCAAGCGTCCGTTCCTGTTCACCCTGATCTATGCCTATATCGACATCGTTTCGCCGCAGCGCCTGAGCTATTTCCTGCTCAATTCTATCCCGTTGTCGCTGGTGATGTTTGTGCTGGCGTTCCTCGGGTTTCTCGTGAGCGACAACAAGAAAAACGTTCGCATCGCCCCGCGTTGGGTGCTGCTACTCGTCCTCCTCGCGTATTGCGGTTACACCACGACTGTGGCTGCCGAACCCGTCGCGGCAATCGAAAAATGGAGCTGGGTCTGGAAGGCGCTGGTATTCGCCGCGTTCCTGCCGTTGACGCTGCACACCAAATTGCGGATCGAAGCCTTGGTATTGACGATGGTGCTTTGCGCATCCGCTCTCATAGTGACCGGCGGTATCAAGACCGCGGCAGGCGGCGGGGGCTATGGTTCGTTGGTCATATTGATCGACGACAATAGCGGCCTGTTCGAAGGCAGCATCATTTCCTGCGTTGCAATCACGATCATTCCCTTGATCCTCTGGCTGGCCAAGCACGGCACGATCTTCAAGCCCGACTGGATGGTGCGGCTTTATGCGGCGGCGCTTATCTTAGCTTGCTTGCTAATCCCCGTCGGCACACAAGCGCGCACCGGCATTGTCTGCATCGCAGTGCTCGGCTTGTTGCTGCTTCGTTATGCGCGCCACCGGATGCTGTATCTGGGCGCAGTCGCCATTATCGGCCTCGCCGCTATTCCTTTTCTTCCCTCAAGCTTCACCGAGCGGGCCGACACGATCAAGGATTACCAGGCCGATGAGTCGGCATCAACGCGGATCGCCGTCTGGGCGTGGACGTGGGAATATGTGAAAGAGCATCCGATGGGCGGTGGCTTTGAAGTCTACCGCCAGAACCGCATCCGTTACGACATGGCGCAAAAGCAAAATGCCAACGAGACGCCGTCCGTCGATATGCCCGCGGCCAAGGAAGTGGTCGATCAGGGTCGCGCATTCCACTCAAGCTATTTCGAAATGCTGGGCGAACAGGGCTTTCCGGGCCTCATCATCTGGCTGGTTATCCAGCTAGGCGGGGTTTGGCGGATGGAAGTCATCCAGCGGCTCTACCGCAAACGTGACCGTGCCGACGAAAGCTGGGTCGCGCCGCTGGCGACAGCGTTGCAAAATGCGCAGATCATCTTTCTCGTCGGATCGCTGTTCGTAGGCATTGCTTTCCAGGCCTATTTCTTCATGCTGACCGCGTTGCAGATCGGGCTGGATACCTATCTGTCGCGGCGGCGCAAGGAAGCGGCGTGGCGTCCGATCAAAAGCCGGCGGACGCGACAGTCCGAACTATCCGCCTGATTTGCTAAATTTGCATTGAAACTGGCGGAAGCCAGCAAGGTTGTGCACGGCGTATATCGTCTCTAATGATCCCGCATGACTGCCAAAGCCGCCCCGCAAACACCTCGCATATACGCTGAGTCCCTCGGCCCCCGTTTACAGGGTTATTGGGATTCAACGGTTCAATGGGTCCAGGGCAATGCGGTTGAACTTGGTATTGCGGTGGCCGCAGCCATCATCGTTTTCCTGCTGCTGAGCTGGCTCAAGCGCGTGGCCGCAAAAATTGCCCGCGAGAGCGAACATCGTTCCGAGCTGAAGTCCATCATTGCGCGCACCCTTGCCCGAACCAGCAAGTTCTTCCGCATCATGGTCGCCGTCGAACTCGTCAACCGTTATGCCTACGCGCCCGAAATGCTGGCACACACTATCGACGTGCTTTTCACCATTGCAGTGGTCATTCAGGTAGCGATCTGGCTGCGCGAAATCATCCTCGGCTTTATCGAACGGCGCGCGAGTAACGGCCAGCATGAACGCGATACGCTGGCAAGCGCAATGGTGCTCATCCGCCTGCTGGTGAGCTTTGCAGTATTCGCAATTGCAGCCATCGTTGTCCTCGACAATCTCGGCGTCAATGTCACCGGACTGGTGGCCGGCTTGGGTGTGGGCGGCATAGCCATCGGTCTCGCTGCACAGGGCATATTTTCCGATCTGTTTGCCGCGATGTCGATCATCTTCGACAAGCCATTCCGCCGCGGCGATACGGTGACATACGATACGACCACGGCGCGGGTGGAAAGGATCGGCATGAAGAGCACCCGCTTGCGTGCGCTGACCGGTGAAGAGAAAATAATCTCCAACAGCAAATTGCTCGAAAAGGAAATCACCAACAATACGCTGACGGTCTACCGCCGTGTCAATTTTCCACTCGCTCTGGTCTACCACACGCCGCCTTCGACTGCCGCCAATGTACCCGACATTTTGAAGGAAATTGTCGAAGCCCACGGATGCGAATTCATCCGCGCGGGTTTCACGACCTTCGGCCCAAGCTCGCTCGATTTCCAGCTCGTGTTCGATGTGAACAGCGACGATGTTGAGGAAATGTTCAAAGCGCGTCATGCGGTCGGCATCGCTATTGTCGAGCGCTTTGACCGCGACGGGATCGAATTCGCTTATCCAACACAAACAACCTATACAGCGTCACCCGACGGAACTCTGGTAATGCCTTATGCACCGCCGTCATCTACACCAAAGTCGCGCGCCAAAAGCTGATTCGTGCCGCTAGCATTTCTGCCCGTCCAGTATGCCGTAACGGCAATATAGCGGGGGTTGTAATACGGCTTTAATCGGGCCACGATGCGGCAAAACAGACCGCAGGAGGATAGCTTATGACCACCATCACCCCAACCGAACTGGCAACCAAAGTCGGCGAAAAAATCGGCACTTCGGAATGGATATTGGTCGATCAGGAAATGATCAACAAATTCGCCGACGCAACCGGAGACCACCAGTTCATCCACATCAACGAAGAAATGGCGAAGATGACCCCTTTCGGCGGCACTATCGCACATGGGTTTTTAACGCTTTCGCTGTTCCCGGTGTTGAGCGCGAAATCGGATTGCCCCAAGGTCGAAGGCGTGAAGATGGGCGTGAATTACGGCGGCAACAAAACGCGTTTTTTATCGCCGGTGCGCTCGGGTAAACGCGTTCGCGGTCACTTCAAACTGCTCGAACTGGTCGAGAAGCGCCCCGGCCAGTGGCAGCAGACGCTCGAATTCACCGTCGAAATCGAAGGTGAAGACAAACCCGCCTTGCAGGCCGAATGGATCAGCCAGTTTTTCGTTTGAATAAGAATCCGTCGTCCCCGCGCAGGCAGGGACCTCAGTCGGCCTAGCGCCAACCATCCAACGGCCCCCGCTTTCGCGGTGGCGACGACCAAAGCAAAAGGATTTTCATACATGCGTGACGCAGTCATCGTTTCCACCGCCCGCACCCCGCTCGCCAAGTCGATGCGCGGTGCCTTCAACAACACCCATTCGGCGACCCTCGGCGCTTTTTCGGCCAAGGCTGCGGTCGAGCGCGCCGGGATCGAAGGCGGCGAAATAGACGATGTCGTCTTTGGCGCGGCCATGCAGCAGGGTTCGCAAACCCCGAACATCGCAAGGCTCGTCACGCTGCGCGCAGGGCTGCCCGTTACCGTGCCTGCGATGTCGCTCGACCGCCAGTGCTCGTCGGGTTTGATGACGATTGCCACCGCCGCCAAGCAGATCATCGTCGACCGCATGGACATCTGCCTTGCCGGCGGCGTCGAATCGATTTCCAAAGTGCGCGGCGAAAAGTTGTTCATCGAGGTCGACAAGGAACTGATCAAGATGCACCCCGACGTCTATATGCCGATGATCGGCACCGCCGAGGTTGTCGCCAAACGCTATAATATCAGCCGCGAGGCGCAGGACGAATATTCGCTGCAGTCGCAGCAGCGAACGGCAGCAGCGCAAGCCGCTGGCAAGTTCGACGATGAAATCATCGCTTGCGACACAACGATGGCGGTTGTCGACAAGGAAACCAAGGAAGTAACCTATCAGGAGGTCACCGCAACCAAGGACGATTGCAACCGGCCCGACACCACGCTCGAAGGCCTAGCATCGCTCAAACCAGTCATGGGTGATGGCCACACCGTCACCGCAGGTAACGCCAGCCAGCTCAGTGACGGCTCGTCGTCCTGCGTCGTGATGGAAGCCAAGGTCGCAGAGAAGAAGGGTCTGAACCCGCTCGGCCGCTATGTCGGCATGGCCGTTGCGGGCACCGAGCCCGATGAAATGGGCATCGGCCCAGTATTCGCCATCCCGAAGCTGCTCGAACGCTTCAACCTGAAAATGGATGATATCGGCCTGTGGGAGCTTAACGAAGCCTTCGCCGTGCAGGTACTCTATTGCCGCGACAAGCTTGGTATCCCGGGCGAACTGCTCAACGTCAATGGCGGCTCGATTTCGATCGGCCACCCCTTCGGCATGACCGGCGCGCGGTGCACGGGCCACGCGTTGATCGAAGGCAAGCGCCGGGGCGTCAAATATGCCGTCGTCACCATGTGCATCGGCGGCGGTCAGGGCGCGGCGGGGCTGTTCGAGATTTTCTGACGGAACCCGTCCGCCATTGCCTCGTTTCCTTTGCATCCCAAAGGAGACGAGCAATGACGAACGAAACCGAAATCAAGGAAAAATTCTGGAAGGCGCTGAAGTCGGACATGACGATGTTCCTCGGGCTGGCCGAGGGCGAGGACGGTCATGCCCGTCCGATGACCGCGCAGCTTGATGATGAAGGCCTGGAGGGCAATCTCTATCACGGCCCTATCTGGTTTTTCACCTCCACCGACAATCATCTTTATCAGCAGATCACCGAAGGCTCGCGCGCGATGGCGCATTTCACTTCGAAAGGACACGATGTCTGGGCCACGGTTCATGGCACCCTTTCGCAAAGCCACGACCGGGCGGTTATAGACCGGTTGTGGAACCGTTTCGTTGCGGCTTGGTATGAAGGTGGCAAGGAGGATCCAAAGCTGGCGCTGATCAGGCTCGATCCTGAAAATGCCGAGATATGGATCGACGCATCGAGCGTGGTCGCAGGCATAAAGATGCTGCTCGGGATCGATCCTAAGGAAGATTATAAGGACAAGGTCGCCGAAGTCGCGCTTTAAGGAGTTCAAGCGGGCGGGATGATTTTCCCGCCCGCGAATTCAAAACCGTCGTCACGGTCGGTGGCAAGCAATGCCGGGCCGTCGAGGTCCACCCAATGCGCGCGTTGGGCGAGAACGAAGGCGGGTGCGATGCCCAGGCTGGTCGATAACATACAGCCGACCATGATTTTAATACCCGCAACTTGTGCCGCGTCGGCAATATTGAGCGCTTCGGTAAGCCCACCGGCCTTATCGAGCTTGATATTCACGCCGTTGTAATACGGCGCGAGCAGCGCAACATCGTCGGCGATATGGCAACTTTCGTCGGCAAGTAACGGCAGGGGTGATATAATCCCCGACAGCGCCCCATCCTGACCCGCTGGCACTGGCTGCTCGATCATTTCTACCCCCAGAGCCGCAAGCGCTTCGGCTTCGGAAGCAATATCCAGTCCCGTCCAGCTTTCATTGGCATCAACTATCAACCGCGCCGTCGGAGCCCCTGCCCGCACCGCCATGACTCGTTCGCGGTCGCCCTCTCCGGTCAGTTTTAACTTGAGCAAGCTATAGCCTTTGGCCGCTGCCTCCGCCGCATCGGCCTGCATAACGGCAGCTTCGCCAAGTGAAATCGTGAACGCGGTTACCAAAGGCCGCGGCTCGGTGGTCAAGCCGACGAAGCGCCACAATGGCAGGCGAGCAGCCTTCGCCGCCACATCCCACAGCGCACAATCGAGCGCATTGCGCGCAGCGCCCGGCGGAAGCAAGACCTGCAATACCGCACGCGCTGCATCGGCGGACATGGGTTCGAGATCGGCAATAACGGCCACAACTTGCGCCAGACATTTTTCACCGCTCTCGCCCCGGTAGTAAATCGCGGTACCTTCGCCCATGCCGACATGTTCCCCGTCGCTCACCGCAACTACCAGCACATCGACATGCGTCTTTGCACCGCGCGCGATGATGAACTCGCCTGCAACCGGCCAGCGTTCGACCATAGCCGTGATGCGTAAACTCATATATCTGACATGACATGAAATTTCTGCGGACAATAGTCCATAATATCAAAGTGCAGGCGCATACCGTCTGGCTATGCGCGCGCGACCCGGAGCTCGGCTGGCCCCTCAGGATTTTTGCCTTGGCTATTGCCGGTTACGCATTGTCGCCGATCGACCTGATCCCCGATTTTATCCCCGTTATCGGCTTGCTCGATGACGTGGTCCTGATCCCGGCGGCCATTTGGCTGTTCTGCAAGCTTGTGCCGCCCGACATTTTTGCCCGTAATCTGGCATTGGCTCACGCCGCGAGCCGCCGCCCGGTCAGCAAGATGGCCGCCGCGCTGATTTTGATGCTCTGGCTCGGACTCGCTATCTGGCTAGCATATGCTTTGGGCCTGCACCGCCATTTCTAATTGTGCGCGGCAATCCATTCCTCGACCACCGGGGCAATCCGGTCGCGCCATTTGCTGCCGTTGAAGATGCCGTAATGGCCGACTTCGGGGGCAAGATGATATTTCTTCTGTGCTTCGGGCAGTTTGGTCGCGATGGTCAGCGCCGCCTTGGTCTGGCCGACACCGCTGATATCGTCGCGCTCGCCCTCGATGGCCAGCAAGGCAACGTCGGTAATGGCTGACGGATCGACGCGCTTGCCACGATGCATCATCTCGCCCTTGGGCAACAAATGCCGCTGGAACACCACGTCGACGGTTTGGAGGTAGAATTCGGCCGTCATGTCGCAGACCGAGCGATATTCGTCGTAGAATTCCTTGGTAGCGTCCGCACTGTCATCGTCGCCGATGACGAGATGCTTGAACATCTCCCAGTGGCTGAAAAGGTGGTTGCCAAGGTTCATCGTCATGAAGCCGCCAAGCTGCAGGAAGCCGGGGTAAACCTTGCGACCCGAGCCCCGATAATGTGCTGGCACGGTCGCGATGACATTTTGCTTGAACCACGAATGCGGGCGTTCGGTGGACAACGTGTTGACCGCAGTCGGCGCCTCGCGCGTGTCGATTGGGCCGCCCATCATGGTGAGCGTTTTCGGACGACATGGATGCTTGTCAGCGCTCATTACAGCAGCAGCAGCATAGCACGGCACCGATGGCTGGCATACGGCAAGCATATGAGCGCCGGGTCCGATATGCTCGAGAAAGCCGACCAGATAATCGACATAGTCGTCGAGATCGAACTGCCCATCCTTCAACGGAACGTCGCGCGCGTCGCGCCAGTCGGTAATCCAGACATCGTGGCCCGGAAGCATCCGTTCAACGGTGCCGCGAAGCAGGGTAGCATAATGGCCCGACATCGGCGCAACGATCAGCAATTTCGGCTGATCGGTCGGCGCGCCATCGCGGATGAAATGCTTGAGCTGACCGAATGGCTTGCGACATTCGATTTTTTCGATGACCGCCACCGGCTTACCTTTGATGAACGTAGTGCCAAGTCCGAATTCGGGCTTGCCGCGCGCCATCGCGGCATGAGCGAAGACGTCGAGCGCCGATGCGACGACCGACCCAACGCCCAGATAGGAGAATGGATTGGCTACGCTATTCAACCAATTGGCTTGAATCTGTGCCAGATAGCTTGCTCCCGCCATCCAGTTTTTTTGTATTTCATAACCGGTATACAGCATTCAATAATCCCTGTTTCGTGACCGTGCGGAGCATTGCTGACAATCACCAGCCGCTTAGCCGTACACATATGCACGATTTGTGCGCTGCACCATAGCAGAATGCAACCAGTTTATCAGTTCGTCGGGTTTTCGGGCGTTGTGAGGCGCTGCACTGCCTGCTAGGCGGGCGTCATGACCGACCACGCAGCCGTCCAGAGCGAATTCGCAGAACCCATGGCCAAAACCGAAAACGCTACGGCAAGCCCAAAGAAGCTGGGCAATCTGCGGATGGTTTGGCAGCATGCATCGGCCTATCCCAAACAGATCATGTTCGCATTGCTGGCGCTGACCATAGCTGCACTCGCGACACTGGCGATACCGGCGGGGTTCCGGCTCGTTATCGACCGCGGATTTGCAGCAGGCGGCGATCCGGATAACATCGCGCGCTGGTTCGAATATCTGTTGATGATTGTCGCTGTCATGGCGGTGGCCACAGCATTCCGTTTCTATTTCGTCTCGTGGCTCGGCGAACGCACCGTCGCCGACATAAGGCTGGCGGTTAACCGCAATCTGTTGCGCCAAAGCCCGGCATTTTTCGAAGAAAACCGCCCTGCCGAAATCGCCAGCCGGATGACCAGCGACACCGCTGTCATCGAGCAGGTAGTGGGCACCACGGTATCGGTCGCGCTGCGCAATATCGTGATGGGCATCGGCGGCGTGATCTATTTGTTCACGCTGGCGCCGCAGCTGGCCATCGGCTTGCTGATTGCGATTCCGGTAATCGTCATTCCAATCGTCATTATCGGGCGCAAACTGCAGTCGGCGTCGCGCGCCAGCCAGGACCGGATTGCAGATGTCGGTGCAATGGTCGCCGAAACGTTGGGCGCGATGCGAATTGTTCAGGCGTTCGGACAGGAAAGCCGCGAAAGCGAACGTTTTAGCGGCAGCGTCGAAGCGACGTTCAGCACGGCGAAAAAGCGAATTCGCCTGCGCGCATTCATGACCGCGATTGTGATGGCGCTGATCTTCGGCGCGATTACCATGTTGATGTGGAAGGGCGCGATTGATGTCATCGAGGGGCGCCTGACCGGCGGCACGATTGCCGCATTCGTGCTGACGGGCGGGCTCGTCGCCGGTGCTTTTGGCGCCCTGACCGAAGTTTATGGCGATTTAGTCCGCGGAGCTGGAGCGTCGGGACGGCTTGCCGAACTTCTCGCCGCCGAACCCGATATCGCACCACCGGCAAAGCCCATCGCCCTGCCCCAACCGCCGCGCGGTCAGGTGAGTTTCGAGGGCGTACGCTTCCGCTATCCGACCCGGCCCGAAATTGCTGCGCTCGACAATTTTACGCTTAAGGTCAATCCGGGCGAGACGGTTGCCGTTGTCGGGCCTTCAGGTGCTGGCAAATCGACGCTGTTCCAACTGGCGCAACGCTTTTACGATCCGGAGGGCGGTGTTATCCGCGTCGACGGTGTTGCGCTGACCAGCGCGGACCCGGCAGAAATCCGTGAGCGCATGGCCTATGTACCGCAGGAAACGGTGCTGTTCGCATCATCGGCACGCGACAATCTGCGTTACGGCAATTGGCTGGCCGACGACGAAGAAATCTGGGCTGCCGCCGAGCAAGCCAATGCCGCCAATTTTCTGCGCGACCTGCCTCAAGGTCTGGACACCTATCTGGGTGAAGGCGGCGCGCGGTTGTCGGGCGGTCAGCGCCAACGGATCGCGATTGCGCGGGCGGTGTTGCGCAAGGCGCCGATCCTGTTGCTCGACGAAGCCACAAGCGCGCTTGACGCCGAAAGCGAACGGCTTGTTCAGGATGCGCTCGAACATCTGATGCAGGACCGCACGACAATCGTCATCGCCCACCGGTTGGCGACGGTGCGGTCGGCGGACCGCATTATCGTTATGGATCAGGGCAAGATTGTCGAAGAAGGCGATCACGCGACTTTGAGCGCCGCCAAGGGGCTGTACGCCCGCCTCGCCAGGCTTCAGTTCGACGCTTAGAAAGAAGCGCGAAGTCGCTCGATCATGTTGTGCGGCTCCGGCACGTCGGCCGCCTCGGCGCGCATTTTGCTGCTGAAGCGTTGCAGCCGGAAATACAGGTCTTCGCTCGCCGCGATCAGCGCCTGCGCTTCCTCGGGGAAGCGCGCAACCTGATAGCCGTCGCTTGCGGGCGCATAGCCCAGATCGCGCGCATCGCTATCGGCTTCGTCCTGTGATAGCTCGCCAGCGCGAAATGCCTTTTGGTTCAATAACCAGGCGATGCTGTGCATAAGGCGCGTGGTGACTTTCAGCGACTCGCACGAAAACGCCACCGAAATCTCGGGTGAAAGGTTGCCGCTCATCTGGTCGCGGTCGAAATAGGAACGCGCCTCATCGGCCAGCAACATCGCTTCGGTGTAAAGCGCATTGACCAATTTGGGCGTCAATTCGTGATGCGGGCTGTCCATGGACCATTCTATGCCAGACAGAATCGCGAATTGTTAGTGTAAACCAGCCCGTAATATCGCTGTCGCAGCTACTGTGCCGGGATGAAACGGACTGGCGTAGATAATTAAAGCTCAGACTTTTCGTCGGCGGGCGCTTTGGAAGGGGGTGCCGGTTCAGGCGTTGCTTTGCGTCGACGCAAATTTGCCCTTAATGCCTCACGCAGCCGTTCCGCCTTTATCCGGTCCTTGTCTGCCGCATCCTTTGCCATCAAAGGCCGATGCCAAAAGCGCGAGCCACGCGCAAGCCGCTTGACAACATGGGCCAGTCTTCGCATAGGGCCGCACCTTCGGTGCAGGCTGCTGTAGCTCAGTGGTAGAGCGCGTCATTGGTAATGACGAGGTCGGGAGTTCAATCCTCCCCAGCAGCACCA
>CAZQBS010000024.1:0-15416 GCA_964591835.1 uncultured Sphingorhabdus sp.
CAGGAGTTGGGGGACTCGAACCCACGACCCTCGGTTTTGGAGACCGATGCTCTACCAACTGAGCTAAACTCCTGCACTTCACGTTGCCGCGAAGAGATGCGCCCTTAACGCTGATACGCGGACGGGGCAAGCCTGCTTTCGCAAACCTGCCCCGTTCTTACACCATAATGCCTGACTTAGAACTTAACGCTGGCCTCAACCCCGTAAATCCGCGGTTCGTTGACGAAACCGGTGAGGTTGTTGAAGTCGATGCCGCCCACCGCCGACTTGTCGTTGGTGATATTGCGGACATAGCCTGCGATATCGAACATATCGGTGCGGTAGCCCAGGCGAAGCCCGCCTTCGAGCATCTTGTCGTCGTTGAACTCGGCGGAGGTGTAGAGGAAGAAGTTGACCTTCGAGCGGTAGGCCCAGTCGGTAAAGGCATAGACTTCGCCACCCGCGACCGGAACGCCGTAACCGGCGGTCCAGTTGACCGACCATTTGGGAGCCTGCGGCAACTGGTTGCCGTCGATCGAGAAGATGCCGGGGCTGCCGGCGCGGACCGGGTCGGTGACGGTGCAACCGCCGCCGCAGCCGTTGATAAAGGCCAAAGGATCGTCGATTTCGGCATTGTTATAGCTGATCCCCGCAGTCAGGCTCAGATTATCGGCTGGACGTGCCGCAAACTCGGCTTCGAAGCCGTGGCCTTTGACATTGTCGACATTGATTAGCCGCGCCGCGTTGCTGGCACCACCAACGGCGGTCAACTGCGCGTTGTTCAGGTCATATTTGAATACCGACAGGTTGAAACGGTACCGGTTGGAGAATTGCGTCTTGATGCCCGCCTCATAGGACATGATCGTTTCTGAATCGGCGGTGCTGATCGCGTCCTGCACGGTGGTGAAGACGAACAATGCGCGGCCCTGGATGGAAGGCGCGCGGTAGCCCTTGGCGACTCGGGCATAAACATTGACCGCGTCTGACGCTTCGTAAGCCGCGCTGACGTCCCAGGTCAGGTTATTGTCCTCAACCTCGGCAAAACCGTTGCCGATCGCACCGAAGAACCCGCCGCGACCGACGTCGAGACGGCGCTCGTCATCATTATAGCGCAAGCCTGCGGTCAGCGAGAGTTGCTCGGTAAGCGGATATGTCAGTGAGCCGAATACGCCCCACGCCTTTGAGTCCTGTTGCTGTAACGCGGTCACGCTGGGGAATGTGCCGGTCGGCGTGTCGTAATTGTATGACGCGATGGCGAGGCTTTCGTCGAAGTAGAAGACGCCCGCCTGATATTTCAGACCTTCGTCGTTGTTGGACGAGACCCGCACTTCCTGCGTAAGCTGGTCGAGATCGGGCACATCGTCCTGCGACTGCGCGGGGAAGGGGATAAAGCCGGGGCCGGAAACGGGCAGGAAGGCAGCACCGAAACCGCCGTCGATATCGCCGCGGCTGGTATATTTGCCGCTCCACCATGACGTAACCGAGGTCAGGGTCGCAGGGCCGAAATCATATTCGAAGGTGCTGGCGATGCTGTACAGTTTCAGCTTCTGGAAATTGAGGCCGTCGGCGCGCACCTGGTCACGGCGGAAGGGCGACGTTACACTGGCAAGCCCGCGAAGGTCGTTGCTACCGGGGCGGAACAGATTGGCGCGGAAGACGCGGGCGGTGCCGTCGAAATCGCGGTACTGGCCGGTGACGCGAAGCTTGACCGCTTCGGTCGGCGCGTACTGCAGTTGCAGTCGGAGCGCGAGGTCATCGTAATTTTCCAAATCGTTGTTCGCCGGCGTGTCGATATTATCGACCCAGTCGCTGCGGCGCTGGAATGTACCCGACAGCCGCGCGGAAAAGGCTTCGGACAATTGGCCGCCCGCAGCGCCTTCGAGCGCGAGCGAGTTGAAGCGGCCATAGCTTGCCTTGGCATAGCCACCATCGGCGTCGGGACGTACGCTGTCGAACTTGACGATACCGGCAGGCGTGTTGCGTCCGAACAAGGTACCTTGCGGCCCGCGCAACACTTCGACACGCTCGACGTCGAACACGGGGAAGCCCTTCAGGATCGGGTTTTCGAGGACGACATCGTCATAGACCAGGCTGACCGGCTGCGATGCGTTGAGGTCGAAATCGGTGTTGCCAAGGCCGCGGATATAGAAACGCGGGAAGGTGCGTCCGAACGAGCTTTCGATATTGAGGCTGGGGACGCGGCCGGAAAATGCCCGAATATCGCCGCCGCCCGCGTTGATCGCATCGAGCTTGTCGCCCGATACGACATCGACCGATAACGGCACATCCTGCAAATTTTCCTCGCGGCGCTGCGCAGTGACGACGATTTCGATGCTGTCTTCGTTAGCGTTGACTTCGACCTGAGCGTGGACGGCGGGGGCCATGAGCAAGCCGGTCGAGGCGATTGCGATGGCTGTGGTTGAGGCTAAGGCTTTGCGGATCGAGCGCATGAATTTTCTCCGAAGTGACGAGCTGGAAAAGAGAATCGGCAACGGGTCGGTTGCAACTCAAAACGCATTATTATTCGCTGCAAAGGCGTTCAACAAAGCATTGCAGAGCCATTACGTTTTTGCGTCACCTGTGACAGTTTTGCACCGCGTTTCAGAAACTCATTTCGTCATACACTTTGGTAATGTCACCACCCCATTCGCCCTTGAACTTGTCGAGCATTTGCTCGGCGACCGTTTTGCCCGAGGCGACGATTTCACGCAGCGGATCGAGATACCCGGTTTCATTGTCACCGCTGCTGTTGAGGCAGTTACGCGCAGCAAGGCCCGCCGACGAGATGTCGAGGATGCGACCCGCAAGATCGAGCAATTTGCCGCCTCCGGGGATCGCAGCGTTCAGGCCTTGGGCGGGGACGGCGGAGCGCAACGTTTCGCGCTCTTCCATCGACCAATGCTTGACCTCGTCCCATGCGGAGTCGAGCGCATTCTGGTCGTAGAGCAAGCCAACCCAGAACGCAGGAAGCGCGCAGATTCGGTTCCACGGCCCGCCATCGGCACCGCGCATTTCGAGGAAGCTTTTGAGCCGCACCTCGGGAAAGGCGGTCGACATATGGTCTTCCCAATCGGTTACCGTGGGCTTTTCGCCGGGGAGAACCGACAATTCACCTTTCAGGAAATCTTTGAAATCGAGCCCCGACGCGTCAATATATTTGCCATCGCGGTAAACGAAATACATCGGTACATTGAGCATGTAATCGACATAGCGCTCGTAACCGAAATCATCGTCGAATACGAACGGCAACATGCCCGTACGGTGGGGGTCGGTGTCGGACCAGATGTGGCTTCGGTAAGAAAGGAAGCCGTTGGGTTTGCCCTCGAGGAACGGCGAATTGGCGAAGAGCGCGGTCGCCAGCGGTTGCAGCGCCAGCGACGTGCGGAATTTGTGCGCCATGTCGGCTTCGCTCGAATAATCGAGATTGACCTGGATGGTGCAGGTGCGCAGCATCATGTCGAGTCCCATCGAACCCACGCGCGGCATATGCCGCAGCATGATTTCATAACGCCCCTTGGGCATGATCGGCAGGTCTTCGCGGCGTTTGTCGGGCCACAGGCCGAGGCCCAAGAAACCCTTGCCGGTTTTCTCGCCGATGGCCTTTACCTGCTGCAAATGCCGCCCGGTTTCGGCGCAGGTCTGGTGGAGATTTTCAAGCGGCGCGCCGGAAAGTTCGAGCTGGCCTGCGGGTTCGAGGCTTACAGCGCCGTCTTCGCCTTTTAGAGCGATGACATTTCCGTTTTCGTAAACTGGCTCCCATCCGAATTCGGTCATAGCCATGAGCAGATCGCGGATGCCGCCCGGCTCGTCATAAGACGGAGCGCTGAAATTTTTGCGGCAGTAAACGAACTTCTCGTGCTCGGTGCCGATGCGCCAGCGGTCCTTCGGCTTCTCGCCTTTGGCAATCGCGGCAACAAGCTGGTCGCGGGTTTCGATCACAGGATCGTTGCGATTCGAAACTGTTTTTGTGCTCATGGCGCGTGTCTATAAATGTAACCAGCTTTATGCCAGCAATTT
This sequence comes from uncultured Sphingorhabdus sp., assembly GCA_964591835.1. Lineage (GTDB taxonomy): Bacteria > Pseudomonadota > Alphaproteobacteria > Sphingomonadales > Sphingomonadaceae > Sphingorhabdus_B. The sequence goes on from CAZQBS010000024.1 coordinate 3,997, forward strand.
CAGCGCATCAGTTGACCGTTGCGTTGAAGGCAATCGCAAACGCTGCGGTTGGCCCAAGCGATGCTGCGGTTCCCGTTAGCGTAGTCCCCGTTACCGAGACGCCAAAGGGATCGTTTTCATCGGCCCCTGCTGCATTGTCGTCTTCTGCGGTCGTCGCGCCCGCGCAAGTGGTGCCCGACAATAAAGTTCCGGGAACGTAGGTTACGGTCGCGGGAATGGCATCGGCGATGGCAATGTTGGTCGCGGTCGCGCTTCCCGAATTGGAGACCAGGATGCAGTAGCGGACGATTGCCTGTGGCAAGGCTTTCGGGTTGCTGCCGCTGATTCCATCGCTGACCACCGTGCTGACTTTGGTAACGCTCAGGTTGGTTTGCGGGTTGCACATCGTAATGTCGTGCACGGCGATCGCTTGCTGGCCGGGGTTGGCCGGGGCCAAGCTGTGGTTACCATAGGTGACGGTTATGGTATCGACGGGCGATGAGAACGTGACAACGATGTTGCCGTTGCCGCTGGCGTCCGCCGAGGTACCGTCGCCATAGGCACTGTTGCCGATAACATAATTCACGACGCCGTTGGTCAGCGTGGGCGTAACCGGCGATCCGTTGAAACTGCCTGTAACAGTAATTCGGTCGGCATATTGGCCCGCATTGTAATCGATATCGAAAACGCGGAACTGGACGCCGGGCACCGCAGTCGGCAGGTTTATGACCGTAGTCGCGCTACCGGTCTGGCTGGTGAAATCGGTAATCTCGATCAACGATAACTGCGCGCCTGCTAAACCGCCGGTCATCGTGTTCTGCAACCCCGGCGATTGTCCGCCATAGGCTGCAAGGTTCAGAAAGGTGCCGCCTGACATCGAGATTGTGTAATTGACGGTGCCGATCCCGGTCACCGTGAAGCTTTCGTTAAGGTCGCCGTCTGGCCAGGCTCTGGTGTCCCAATCGAAAAGCGTCGAGCCGACTGGACAAATCAATGTGGGTGGTGTCCCGGCGACACGCGCTCCCGATACAGTAAAGCTCACCGAAGCGTCGTCGTCCTCGGTCGTCGATCCGTTATCTGGCGTGGAATCGCCGTCGAACGCAGATGAAGCAGATATTTCGCCACTGTTGAGCACAGGCGCTCCAGCCGACGCCGTAATGGTCACCGTAATGGTAATCGAGGCCGAGGCACCGGGCGCCAATGTTCCAACCGACCAGATGCCGGTCCCGTTATTATACGACCCTGTGCCCGTTGCGCTGACAAAGGTCACGCCCAGCGGCAACTGGTCGCGCACCTGAATGCCAGTCGAAGTCAACGCCGAGGCTGCGGCATTCGTGACGCTGAGCGTGTAGTTGACATTTGCACCTCTGGCGGGCGTGGCATTGCTGACGATCTTGGTAAGGCTGAGGTCGGCTTCGCGAGGCGAAATATAAAGATCGGCGCGAGTAAAGTTGCCCGTCGTTCCTGTAACAGAATCGCAAATCGTCATCGTCCATGTGCCCGCCGCAGCCTGCCCGTCAAATGCTGACAGGACGCTAGCCGGGCGGAATGTGCGCTGATAGGGCGGCACGGCGCCGGTGCCGTCATTGGCAGTATGCGTGGAAATTGCGGCTGCAGCCTCGTCGTCGAACAACACACTAAGATGGTTTGCACCGCCGCCGACATTGGTCATCATCGAAACGGTAGTGCCGCTTGGGCTGGTCAGCGATACACGCAAATGGTTGCGGTTGTTGTGTGTGAGGGCAACACCCAAATCCACGTCCGCCACGGAATAAGCGGACAAAACGGTAAATGTTCTTGTGACGACAGCGGCGCAGGTGGTGCTGTCTGCAATCGCACCAGCCGTGTTGTTTGTATATTGATAGACCGTTTGGGCCTGCGCCATTGCTGGAAACAGCAGTAATGCCGCCAGCGAGCACAATGAACGCAGCAGCGCCGAAACGCTTACGATCGGTCCAAATCTAAACATCGAAATCCCACATCATTCATGCCGGACATTGCAGCAAAAACCTTTATTAATGATAAAGAACCCGCCTTTTCTGCCGGTGTGACTTGTAAAATCTCCGCAATTAATGGCGAAAGTTAACGGGCTTACCGGGGTTTTGCGGCCATGGAGTCGCCAGCAGCGGACATCCAGATCGAAAGCGCAGCGACTGCGGCGGTATCTGCGCGCAATATCCTCGGACCTAGCGATACCGCAACTGCCGCCGGGTGACTCCGGATCGCTGCATTCTCGTCGTCGGTGAAGCCGCCTTCGGGGCCGATCAAGATAGCGCCGGGAGCCGCCATGACGGCTTTGCCAAACGGCTCGCCGCCGCGCTCGTCGCAGAAGTAGAGTGTGCGTCCTTCCGGCCAGCTTTTTAACAGGCTATCGAGCTTGGCCAGCGGCGCAATTTCGGGGAGCGCGGTCCGTTCGCACTGCTCGGCGGCTTCGATCATTTGCGCGCGGAGGCGCTCTTCCTTTACTTTATCGACGACGCAGCGGGCTGTCAGCACCGGTACAAAGCGCGCTGCACCCAACTCGCACGCCTTCTCGGCGATCCAGTCGAAGCGGTCCTTTTTGACGAGCGCCTGGCAAAGCCAAAGATCGGGCACACTTTCGCGCTCGCGCAGTTTTGCTGCCACCGTCAGGACAAGGTCGCGCTTTCCGGCGCGTGAAACCGTGGTCAGATATTCGCCCGAAATATCGTCGAACAGTTTGACCGGCCCGCCCTCTTTCAGCCGCATCACGCCGAGAAGATAATGTGCGGAATTGCCCGTCACATGCACCTCGACGCCTTCGGCCAGCGGCTGTTCGACGAACAGGCGCGGGGTCGATTTGGGAGGCCAGGCCGGGGTTGCGGGCATATGCTTGCTTTAGCCGAAAAACGCCCTTCGACAAGCGCTTGGCGAACGGTTATCAGGACCGGCGTGAATAACAGCATCGTTCCCGATAGCGAATATACCGGCTTCATGGGCCTGCTCCCGGCCAGGCTGCGCGGCTTTGCCTTGCTTGCGCGGTTCGACCGGCCGATCGGATGGTGGCTGCTGTTCTGGCCCTGCGTTTACGGGCTGGCGCTGGCTGGCGGTGCGGTCGAACGCGGGGATCTGGTGCTCTGGATGCTGCTCGGCGCGATAGCGATGCGCGGGGCGGGGTGCGTCTATAACGACATCGTCGATCGCGATCTCGACGCGCAGGTCGCGCGCACCGTTTCGCGTCCATTGCCCAGCGGCGCGGTGAGCGTCAACGCGGCGTGGATCTGGCTTCTGTTCCTGTGCCTGATCGGGCTGATCGTGCTGGTACAATTACGGTGGGAGGCCCAGCTGACAGGACTCGGCAGCCTGGGCCTCGTTGCCGCCTATCCTTTCATGAAACGCATCACCTGGTGGCCGCAGGCGTGGCTTGGGCTGGTGTTCAGCTGGGGTGTACCGGTCGGCTGGGTGGCGATTACCGGTAGCGTCGATGCGGCGATGCTGTGGCTTTATGCGGGAACGATTTTCTGGGTGGTAGGATATGATACGATCTACGCGATGCAGGACCGCGAGGATGATGCGCTGGTCGGTATCCGTTCCAGCGCGCTCAGGCTGGGCGGTAATATCAGGGGCGGCGTTGCGCTGTTCTATGCGCTGGCACTGCTTGGCTGGGGTATGGCGATCTGGAGCGTCCGGCCGCAAGGCCAGGCTTTGATTGCCCTTGCTCCGGTTGCAATCCATCTGTTCCTGCAGGTGGCCACGCTGAAAAGTGACGGCAGCAATGCGCTGGGTCATTTCCGCTCAAACCGGATGGCAGGCTTGCTGATGGCACTGGCTTGTCTGGTCGTCGGCGCGGCGAGCTAGATTTCAAAAAGGAACGATAATGGAAAACCGGCGGCTGGGTAAAAGCGCAATTTACGTGTCCGACATTTGCATGGGCACCATGACGTTCGGATCGCAGACCGAGGAAGCGGAGGCGCACCGGATATTAGACAAGTGCCTTGACGCAGGCATCAATTTTTTCGACACGGCAGAGGGCTATCCGGTGCCGCCCGATATCAAATGGGTGGGCCGCACCGAGGATATTGTCGGGCGCTGGTTGAAAGGCAAGAACCGCGACGCGATCATCATCGCGACCAAGGTTTCGGGGCCGAGCCACACATGGTTCCAATCACCGAAGCGCGGCGGAATGACCGCGCTCGACCGACATAATATCACGGTCGCGGTGGAGGACAGCCTGCGCCGGTTGCAGACCGACTATATCGACCTTTACCAGACTCATTGGCCCGACCATGGCACCGATTATGACGAGACGATGGAGGTGCTTGATGAACTGGTCCGCGCGGGTAAGGTGCGGGTGCTCGGCTGCTCGAACGAAACGAGCTATGGCCTGATGAAATCGCTGGCAACTTCGGAGAAACTGGGCACCGCGCGCTACCACACGATCCAGAATAATTACTCGATCAACAACCGCCGGTTCGAGGATGAACTGAAACAGGTGTGCCGTCAGGAAGGCGTGTCGCTGCTGCCGTTTTCGCCTCTTGCGGGCGGGGTGTTGTCGGGCAAATATCTCGATGGTGCGCGGCCCGAAGGCGCCCGTTACTCGCGCTATCTCGACATGGTCGGGTCGCGGCAATATACGATGGCCAAACGCTTTGCCGGACCGCGAGCGCTCGAATCGACGGCGCGGATTGTGGCGATTGCCAAGGAGGCGGGAATGTCGCCGGTAACGCTGGCCACCGCATGGTCGAAACAGAACGACTTTGTCGCCTCCACGATTGTCGGGGTGAGCAGCGAAGATCAACTCGACGAGATATTTGCGGCGATCGATTTGAAGCTGAGCGATGATGTGATGACCGCTGTGCACAAGGTTACACGCGAGATTCTGTACCCGATGGGGTGATTACTCCGCCGCCAACAATTCTTCGGCACCGCCCAGATCGACCGACACCAGTCGCGAGACGCCCTGTTCGACCATCGTCACGCCGAACAGGCGGTGCATCCGGCTCATGGTGACGGCGTTGTGCGTGACGATCAGGTAGCGCGTGTCGGTTTCGCGGGTCATCGCGTCGAGCAGGTCGCAAAAGCGTTCGATATTGGCATCGTCCAACGGCGCATCGACCTCGTCGAGCACGCAGATTGGCGCCGGGTTGGTGAGGAACAGGCCGAAAATGAGCGCGACGGCCGTCAGCGCTTGTTCGCCGCCCGAGAGCAAGGTCAGCGATTGCAGTTTCTTGCCCGGCGGCTGGGCGAAAATTTCGAGCCCTGCCTCCAACGGATCGTCGCTGTCGATCAGCGCCAGATGTGCCTGACCGCCGTCAAACAATGTCGCGAACAGGCGGCGGAAATGCTGGTCGACGGCCTCGAACGCGGCCAGCAGTCTGGTGCGGCCCTCGCGGTTGAGGCTGCCGATCGAACCGCGCAGGCGGTTGATCGCTTGGGTTAGTTCTTCGCTTTCGGCGACCCCCTTGGCTTGTTGATCCTCAAGCTCGGCCAGTTCGTCGGCAGCTATCAGGTTGACCGGCCCGATACGTTCGCGCTCGCTTTGCAGCCGGTCGAGACGCGTAGACTCGGTTGCGGCATCTTCCACCGCGGTTCCATCGAATTCGAGCTTCTCGGGCAATACCGGCGGCGGGCATTCGAAGCGTTCGCCCGAAATACGACCCATCTCGACGCGGCGCTGGTCCTGATTTTCGGCGCGGGCCTCTGCTCCGGCGCGCGCTTCGCGTGCAGATGAGAGCGCTTCGGCAGCGGTCGCGAGTTCGGCTTCGAGCGATTTGAGCGCGGCTTCGCTATTGGTTTCGGCAACCTGCAACTGCGCCAGTTTCCCCCCCAATTGGTCCTTGTCGGCTTGCAACGTAGCAATCTCGCTCGCCAGCATGTCAGGCCGCCCCGCCATCACCTCTTGCTCGGCAGTGATTTCAGCCGAGCGCTTGTTCATTTCCGCAATGCGGCGTTCTGCCTCGCCAGAACGGTCCTGCCAGCCGCGAATTTCGGCCATCGCCACCGCACGACGTTCGCGGGTTTGCGCGACACGCTGGTCAAGCGACGAAAGATCGGCCTGACCGCGTAATAGTAAGTGCCGAACCGCCTCGCTTTCGGACGAGAGCTTGTCGACCAGATCGGCATGGTCCGAACCGTCGGGCAAAGCCGCGCGCGCCGTCTCCGCCGCCGCAACATCGGCCTTGGCAAATGCCAGCTCCTGCTCGCCCGCGCCAATCCGCTCGGCAAGCGCGGCACGGGCATTTAGCAGGCGGGCGAGCGCATCCTCCGCCTGATCGGCAGCACGCAACGCTTGTCGCAATTCTGCTTCGGACGCCTGTTGCGCAGCGGTGGCCGAACGCGCGGCGTCTTGTGCTTGCGCGATTTGTGCGGCCAGTTGCTCAAGCGTTTCTGCTTGCTCGTTGAGCACGGCTTCGGCGGGTGGGATAAGTTCGGACAATTCGCTCAACCGGTTTGCGCGGATTAGCTGTTCTGCCGTGGTCGCGCCGTCATCATCGGCGACAAAACCGTCCCAGCGCCGTACTTTGCCATCGCGCGTTACAAGCCGTTCTCCCGGTGCCAGAGCCGTTCCGTCATCGATACCGACCACACGCACCATGGACAGCCGCGCAGTCAATTCTGCGGGAGCGTCGACATGGTCGATCAACAACGAAACATCTCCGTTCGGGTCGAGTCCCGTCGGTTGCGCACGTCTTCCCGGCATCTCGACTGCGCTCGATGCGAACGGGTTTTGAGCGCTTGTCCAACGCCGCCCGGTATCGCCGCCGATACCGGCATTGGCGTCGTCGCCCAAAGCGGCGGCAAGCGCGCGTTCATAGCCGGGAGCGACCTTGATCCGGTCAATTGCCTTGTCGCCGCTGGCCTTGGCGAGCGCACGTTCGAGCGCGCCTTGTTCTGACAGCAAAGCGGCCAGTTCAGCATTCGCACTGGCGAGCGTGCTTTGTGCAATGTCGCGTTTGGCAGTCAGTTTTGATCGCAGCGCATCGGCAGTTTCGATCGCTCCCAGGCCTGCTGCCAGCTGTTCTTGCAGCCTGGCCACCGCTTGCTGCGCGCCATTTTTCGCGGCGCTCAATTCGGCTTCGTCGCCAAGTCCATTCTTCTCTTGCGCCAATCGCGAAGCGTCGCGCTCAGCCCGGTCCATTCGCGCTGTTGCGTTGGTAAGCGCCGCATCTGCTACGCGTAATTCGGCATCGGCGCGGGCTTGCTCGGCGGCCGCCTTGGCCAGCGCGACTTCGCTTTCGCGCACCTGTCGCTCGGCGTTCTCAGCCATACGGACCAGCGCCGGACGCTCTTCTTCCTGGCGCTTGATGTGCTCCGCAAGCATCGCGCTTTCGGCCTGCAACCGCGCCAGCGCATCGGCGGCGTCGTGCGTCAGCTTGCCTTCGCGCGCGCCGTCATCGGCCATGCGTGCGGCTTGTGCCGACAAATCCGCTTGCCGCTGGATGATCCGGTCGCGCTCTCCGGTCAGTTGCACCAGCCTGTTCGACAGATCGCTCGTCGCGTCGCGCGCCGCCATTGCGACCGAACGGGCTTCGGCCAGTTCACGCACAGCCGTTTGCTGCCGGTCGCTCAATTCACGCTGGGCACTGCTCGCTTTATCTACAGCTTCAGACGCCGCGTTGGCCTCTGCCCTAGCCGCATCGGCTGCCGCTTTCGCCTCCTGCCAGCGAACGAAAATCAGCCTCGCCTCGGCCTGCAAAATATCCTTCGAAAGCTTGCGGTAACGCTCGGCCTGCTTCGCTTGCCGACGCAACTGGCCCGCACGCGCGTCCATATCGGCAAGTATCGTCGCCAGCCGCGCGAGGTTGGTTTCGGCGGCGCGCAGTTTCTGCTCGGCATCCTTGCGCCGGACATGCAGCCCTGAAATCCCCGCCGCTTCCTCAAGCATCTGCCGCCGCTCCTGCGGCTTGGCCGAGATGATGGAGCCGATCCGCCCCTGACTGACCAGGGCAGGCGAATGCGCGCCGGTCGCGGCGTCGGCAAAGATCAGCGCGATGTCCTTCGCTCGCACATCCCGACCATTCGAGCGGTAAGCCGACCCCGCGCCGCGCTCGATGCGCCTGGTAACCTCGATCTCATGTTCGTCGTCGTTGGCGACATCCTGATGCTCGCGCTCGGCGGAAATTGTGACCTCGGCAAAATCGCGTGCCGGACGCGATGCGGTGCCGGCGAAAATTACATCCTCCATGCCCGCCCCGCGCATGGATTTGGGACTGCTCTCGCCCATCACCCAGCGGATGGCCTCTAGCAGGTTAGACTTGCCACAGCCATTGGGTCCGACAATACCGGTCAACCCGGTTTCGATCCGCAGTTCGGCAGGCTCGACAAAGCTTTTGAAGCCGGTCAGTTTCAGCTTCTTTATCCGCATCGGCACCGCCCCCGCAGTTCGCCGAAATTGTCGAGGCTCCCAAAAGCCATGCTTACCGGGCGCCAGCCTCGACCAGCTTGCTCTTGACCTGGGTCCACGCGCCAACATTGAGAGGCGCGCCGTTGAGCGTGAAATAGGGGGTTCCGGTCACGCCATCCTTGCCGCCTTGCTCGGTGAGCTTGATGAGGCCGTCGATAGCCTTGGTATCGGCCAGACAGGCTTTTGCCTGATCGGCGCTGATCCCGCGCTGCTGGACAAATTCGATCAACCCCATCCGCGTGCCAAGGAAGGTCGCGACTTCGGCTGGCGTCATTTTGGCGGCCGCCTGTTGCTCGGCTTCGGTAATCCCCGCCATTTTGCCAAGCCAGTTCGGTTGGTCGGCAAATAGCGCCTCGCTAAGCGGATAAAATGCTTCGGGGCCGCTGCACTGCGCCAGCAGGAAACCCGGAATGTCCTGCACTCCGTGGACGAGGAAAGGCCGGAATTCCATCGCCACCACACCGGTGTCGACGATCTTCTTCAGTTCTTCGGTCGATTCATTGGCGAACTGCGCGCAGCCGGGGCAGGTGATCGCGCCATATTCGACAAGTTGCAGCTTCGCGTCGGGGTTGCCCATTTTGAAACCGCCAGCCTCGGTCTTGACGACGGTTTCGCTCCAGATCTTGCCCGCAGGCGGTGCGACCTTGGCAATGGGTTCGCCCTTCGGCACTTCATTGCTATCGCCACCGCCGCAGGCGGCTAGGGCAAGAGTGGCGCTCGCTGCGATCAATATCGTTTTCATACGCATATTTCATGTCCTTCGTTAAATCAGTCGAGTTTGCTTTTCAGCGCCTGCAGATCATGGACATGATCCTGCACCACGCCGTTGATCATGAATGTTGGCGTTTCGGACACGCCCAGCTTTTCGGCTTCGTCGGTCATGGCGATGATTGCGTCGAAAGCGGTTTGGTCAGCAAGACAGGCCTTGCCTTGGGCAAGCGTCACACCGCGTTGTTGCATGATGGCCGACAGGCCGGTTTCGACGTACACACCGCGCATATAACCGGCATAGTCTTTGGCTTGTAGTTTGGCATCGGTTGTGTTGCTAATCTTGTCGGTCTTGCCGAGCCATGTTTTCTGCGTCGCAAGCAGATGTTTATGGTTTCCGAAAAAGCGGCCTTTACCGCCGCAGCGTGCGAGCATCGCGGCAGTCAGATCGACCGGGTTGAGCACGTAATTGCGGATTTCGAAACTGGCTTTGCCGGTTGCGACATATTGGGTTTTCAACGCCGGAGCGTCGTTGTTCTCGAAATTGGCGCAGTGGCCGCAGGTGTAGCTCATATATTCGACAAGCTTCACAGCTGCTGCTGGATTACCAATGATGTGACTGGCCTTTTCGGACAGGGTGAAGGTCAGCAACCAGTTGTTTTTGGCAGGCGCGCCATAAGCTGCGACCGCGCCAAGGGCGATGAGGCCGGTTAAGGCAAGTTTGGAGAATAGCGCCATATTCTTTGCTTTTGACAGGACAAGGGAAGTCTCGGGCATCTGCTATCACTCGGGGCTTTTGGCAAGGCTTTTTGCGAGGCTTTCGAGCACCGCAAAAAGTTCCGGATCACCGATTTCGCGCAGCGAATCGCCCAGTTCCATCGGAATGGGCTTGAGCGACGGCGGAGGAGCAGGTTGCCGAGCGGGCGGTTTTGCCACTACGCCCTGCCTGACCTTGATTCTGGCAACCGCGCTGTAGCCGAAAAAGCGGTTCACGCGTTCGATGATTTCGGGGATCACATGCTGGATCATCGTTGCGTGCGCGCCTTCAACGGTCAGTTCGAGCGTGCCGTCGGCTTTCTTGCCGATGGGAAAGCGGATAGCTTCGGGCGCGGAAACGGCGGCATAACGCGCGCCGACGATTTCGTCCCAGCGGCTGACTACAGAGCTTTGTACAAAACCGAAGCGGCGGAACGCGGCGCGGCCGATTTCGGGCATCAGGTCGGACACCGCGCGCGCCTCGCCGCCGCGCGGGCGTTGATAGGGCTTAGGCGTGACTTTTTTGCCAGCAGGTGCCTTGTCTTTGACCATGCGCTGCTTCATGCCATTTCCGATGACCGCCGTCCAATCTGGCCATGAAAAAACTGGGGATATCGCCGCTGCCCTGTTGGCGCACTATCGCAAAAATGCTCGCGTCTTGCCGTGGCGTGCTGCACCGGGAGCAAGGTTGCCCGACCCTTACCATGTCTGGTTATCCGAAATAATGCTCCAGCAGACAACAGTTGCGGCTGTCATTCCCTATTTCGAACGTTTCACAATGCGCTGGCCCGATTTTGCTGCGCTGGCAGCCGCGGACGAGGCGGACATCATGGCGGCGTGGGCGGGACTTGGTTATTATGCCCGGGCGCGCAATCTGGTTGCCTGCGCGCGGATGGTGGTCGCGGCACATGGTGGCCGGATGCCCGAAAGCGAGGCCGCCTTGTTACAATTGCCAGGCATTGGTGGCTACACCTCGGCCGCTATCGCGGCGATTGCATTTGGCCAGCGGTCGGTCGTCGTCGACGCCAATATAGAGCGCGTAGTTGCGCGGCTGTTTGCCATCGACACGCCGCTGCCTGCCGGAAAAGCAGAAATCCGTGCTGCAACCGATGCCGTAACCCCCGACGTGGGCGCAGGCGATTTTGCCCAGGCGATGATGGATTTGGGGTCGGGGATATGTTCGGTATGGAGTCCTTCATGCATGGTCTGCCCGCTATTAGCGCATTGCGCCGGAGGGCAGGCGGGAACAGCTGAAGCGTATCCGGTGAAGCCCGTGAAGAAGGTCAAGCCGCACCGCACCGGCACCGCTTACTGGATAGAGCGGGATGGAGAAGTGTGGCTGATAAGGCGCAGCGCCAAAGGAATGCTCGGCGGGATGCGCGCACTTCCCGATGACGGCTGGAACGCGCGAAGCAACGGCAATGGGGAGCCTCCGTTCGCGGCTAACTGGCAATTCTTGCCCTCGCAGGTCAGCCACGTCTTTACCCATTTCAGCCTGTCGCTGACGGTTGCCGTTACGGCATCGCCGCGTGACGCGGAAATGCGGGGAGACGGCGAATATTGGCCGGTAAATTCACTCGACAAGGCGGGGCTGCCGACCTTATTCAACAAAGTA
>CAZQBS010000024.1:15516-22505 GCA_964591835.1 uncultured Sphingorhabdus sp.
TCGGGCCAATAATCGCTTCGGGAGAGTGACGATGGAAATGCGGGCAATCGGGCAGACGATGTTGGGTCGTCGCGGATTTTTGAGCTGGGGCGGATCGCTGGCAGCGGTTGGCGCGACAAGTGCGTTTGTGCCTATGCCTTTGTGGGCAAAAACCGCGGCGGAAAAATATCCGACGATCCAGGCGCAGTTCGACAGCTATGTCTCCACAGGCAAATTGCCGGGACTGCTGGCGACAATAGGGCGCGGAGCCGCTGCCGCCGACGTGATTGCGGTCGGCAATATCGCGCAGGGCAATACCACGCCGGTCGATGTCGACACTTTGTGGCGCGTTTATTCGATGACCAAGCCGGTCACCGGCATTGCGGCGATGATCCTGGTCGGCGAAGGCAAGATGAAACTCGACCAGCCGATTGCCGATTTCATCCCTGAATTTGCGCAAATGCAGGTTTTGACCGATCCCGACAACAGCCTTGCATCGGTTCCTGCGAAAACCCAGATCACAGTGCGGCACTTGCTCACTCACACAGCAGGACTTGGCTATGGAATCGTCACCAAGGGGCCGCTGCTGAAGCTTTATAACGAACAGGGTATCAACCCCTCGGTATTCAGCCGTTTCCCGATACCGGGACAGCCTGTGCCCGCGCCGACGCCCGACCTAAAGACCTTTGCCGAACGCGTTGCCAAGCTGCCTCTGATTGCCGAGCCCGGCTCCAAATGGAGCTATTCGATTGCGCTCGACTTGCTCGGGCGCGTGATCGAAGTCGCCAGCGCGATGGATTTCGAGGCGTTTCTGAAGACGCGGCTGTTCGAGCCGCTGAAAATGACCAGCAGCTACTTTCAGGTGCCAGCATCGGAAACCAAGCGCTTTGTCACCAACTATGCGCCGCTTAACGGGGTGCTGTTCCCCGTCGATCCGGCACCGACCAGCATCTATCTCGACAAGCCCGCCTTTGCCTTCGGCGGTGCGGGGCTGGTCTGTTCGGCGCGCGATTATGACAGGTTCCTGCACATGTTGCAAAATGGCGGCGAACTTGACGGTGCGCGCATCATGTCGGCGGAAACAGTGGCGCTGGCGACGTCGAACCTGCTTCCGGCGGGCGTGAAGACGGAAGGCACGTTCATCGCAGGCGCCGGCAACGGTGCCGGTGGTCGCGTCGGCACAGGCGATTTTGCTGGTACGTTCGGTTGGGGCGGGGCTGCTGGTACCGTCGCGTTTGTCGACACGAAACGCAAATTTCGCGCGGTCTGCATGGCGCAATATGTGCCAAGCAATGTGTACCCGTTCCACGAAAATTTCGCGCAATGGGTATTGAAGGATGTGGGCATCCCGGCCTGATGACATGATCGCCCCCGGCTTCACAGGATCGCCGCTCGACCGCGCCGACCGCGTCCGCAACGATGCGGAGGCTTATGGTGCGTTGCTCGGCGACTGGCGCGCGCGGATATTGGGTCTCGACGGGCTCGACCCCATGGTGGCGTCGGAAGGCGGGCTGGTCTGGCAGTCGATTGCCGAGCTCAACGGCTCGGAAGAGCTGATCCTGCTCGGACTTGCTGATGGCAAACCGCATTTTGTTACGTTGGTCGATGCTACTGGTGATGCGTTCCGCTCCCCCGCGATGTGGCGCGCGCTGACCTTGCTGCCCGCCGAGGACGCCGCGATTTACGGAACTGCGCGCAGCCTGATCGAATGGCACAATGCGCACCGTTTTTGTGGCAAATGTGGAGCAGCAACCGAGCTTTTCCGCGCGGGCTGGGGTCGCAAGTGCGGCAATTGCGGCAAGGAACATTTTCCGCGCACCGACCCCGTGGTCATCATGCTCGCGGAATATGAGGGCAAGGCGCTGGTTGGGCGGCAATCGCGTTTTCCGCCGGGCAATTATTCGGCGCTGGCGGGTTTCCTTGAGCCCGGCGAGAGCATCGAGGAAGCGGTGCGCCGCGAAATCTGGGAAGAGGCGGGCGTGACCTGCGGTGCGGTACGCTATGTCACCAGCCAGCCTTGGCCGTTTGGCGGGTCGCAGCTGATGATTGCGTGTGTCGCGGAAGCGCTGGGGAACGAAATTACGCTGGACACCACAGAATTGGAGGATGCGCGGTGGGTGAGCAAGGATGAAGCCCGCGCGGCGCTTGAGGACGCGCCCGAAAAAAGCTTCAACGCCCCGCCACCGTTTGCCATTGCGCATACGCTGCTTCGGGCATGGGTCAGCGAATGACCGCGCTCCCGCTTCGCATCGACATCGTCTCCGACGTCGTTTGCCCGTGGTGCATTATCGGGTACAAGCAGGTTGAGGCTGCGCTGGCGATGTTGGACGAGCCCGTCGCCGCCGAAACTTGGTGGCACCCGTTCGAACTCAACCCGAACATGGCCCCCGAGGGCGAGGACACCGCCGAACATATCGCGCGAAAATATGGCAGCACGCCCGAACAGAGTCGCGCCAACCGCCAACGGCTAAGCGACATTGGCGAGAGCGTCGGTTTCAGCTTCACCTACGGCGAAGGGATGCGGATCTACAACACATTCAAGGCGCACAAGCTGCTGACCATTTTCGGAAGCGAGCGCGGCTGGCAGGCGCAGACCGCTTTGAAGCTGGCGTTGTTCAACGCCTATTTTCAAGAGCGGCGCGATGTCAGCGATGAGGCGGTGCTGCTCGATATTGCCGAAGCGCAGGGGATGGACCGTTATGCTGCGGCTTTGTGGCTGGCCGACGAGGCGCTGACGCAAACCGTCCGTTCGGAGCAAGCCTATTGGCTCGACCAGAACATCACCGGCGTTCCGGCAATAGTTTTCGACCAGAAATTCATGGTGCCCGGTGCACAGAGTGCCGAAACCTTTGCCGACGTTATTGCCAAGGTGCTCAGCAAGCGCGAAGCGGCCTAAACCAGTCCCATCTTCATCAAGTCACCCAGCATCTTGGGTGACATTTCGTCACGACCATCCGCCTCGGCGCTGTCAAGATCAGGTGGTGCGCTGGCTTCTTCCAGATAGCGCCAGCCTTGGTGGGCTCGTTTCGGGATCGAACGGACGGGGATCAACCTCGGTTCCACCCTTATCCAGTATCGCCCCGCGCCGTTTTCCATGAAGCCAATTATCGGGCTTCGGCCGACCAGCGCATGGCCATAGATCCAGTAGAGCGAACCGCCGGTCATCTCTTCGATGCGCTTGGGCAGATAGCGCGTGGTCAGCCGCGCTTCGCCTTCGCTTGCATAGCCTTCCAGCCTGCGCCGCAGGTCGGCGGTGCTTTGGGCACCGAAGGCTATTTTGGTCATGTTGAGCGGCATGTGGTGGATGTGGGTGCGGGGCGCTTAACCCGCAAGTCCGCTAGCTACCGCCAAGCCCAAAAATATCAGGAAGCCCATCGAATCGGTGATCATTGTAACAAAGATCGAGCTCGAAACCGCAGGGTCCTGATCGAGCCGGTCAAGCAAAACGGGAATGGCAACACCTGACAATCCCGCAAGCGCGATGTTGCACAGCAGCGCCGCTGCAATCACGCCTGCCAGCACCCAATTACCAAAAATGACCCCGGCACCTAGACCAGCAATGACGGCAATCGTCGCGCCGATGAGCAACGCGACCCTAATCTCGCGCCAGATCGAGCGAACCGTGTTCGACTGAGTCAACTGGTTGGTCGCCAGCGCACGCACCGTCACCGCCAGCGTTTGCGTGCCCGCATTGCCGCCGATCGACGCGACGATGGGCATCAGTACCGCCAGCGCTACCATCGTCTCGATCGCCGCGCCGAACTGCGCGATGATGAAACTTGCGACCATCGCAGTGCCCAGATTGGCGATCAGCCAGCGAACGCGCGCCTTGTAGCTGTCGGAAATCGGTTCGTTGATGTCGCCTTCGCCCGCACCTGAAAGACGAAGGATATCCTCGTCGGCTTCTTCCTGAATGATGTGAACGATATCGTCGGCGGTGATGACGCCTACCAGGCGACCTGCTCCATCGACGACTGCTGCTGAAATAAGCGCATATTTCTGGAACCTCAAAGCGACTTCTTCCTGATCCATGTCAACGGGAATCAGTGTCTGTTCGCGTTGCATGATCTGGCTGACTTGGGTCTTGCGCTGGCTGCGCATGATCCAGCTAAGCTTGCAGGTGCCGACCGGTTTATGCTGCGGATCGACGACGAATATTTCCCAGAAATCCTGCGTCAGATCCTGATGGTCGCGCAAATAATCGATAAGCTGCCCGACCGACATATGCTCTGGCACCGCGACCAGCTCGCGCTGCATGATGCGCCCTGCGGATTCATCGGGATAGGACAGCGCATCCTCGATAACCGCGCGGTCTTCGGGGTCGAGCTCGGCGAGGACGGCTTGCTGGTCCTCCTCCTCCATATCCTCGATGATTGCGACGGCGTCATCGGTATCGAGCTGTCCGGCAAGGTCTGCGACAAGTGCTGCGGGAAGCGCATCGATGATGTCCTCGCGGACCCAGTCATTGACCTCGGCCAACACATCGGCGCTCATCAGGTCGCCCATCGCAATCGCCAGTTCGCCGCGGCGGTCTCGTGGCGTCAGCTCGAGCAAGTCGGCTATATCAGCTTCATGCAGCGGCTCGACCAGCCGGTTGACCTCGGCCAGATCGTCCGCCTCGGCGGCATCGAGCACGCGATCGACAAAGTCGCGGGTCAGGCGGTTATCCTCGTCGAGCGTCTCCATGACTTCGTTGTCGATTTTGATCGGGTCGGCATTTTCGCTGGTCATGTGCGGCCTCCCGTTCGGCTGATATTGTCTGGATGCGCCTCTCCTAAGCCGGGCTAATCAAAAAGCAATGATTTTGGCTTTCAACCCTGCGGCACTTCGCCTAGGGCAGCGGCCAACAATCTGCCTTACCGGAAAAGGACAATATCATGGCCGACGAAACCCTCACCCTCAGCCTCGACAGCGGCGACGTTGTCATCAAGCTGCGCTCCGACCTCGCGCCCAACCATGTCGCGCGCATCAAGGAACTGGTGAGCGAAGGCTTTTACGACGGCATCACCTTCCACCGCGTGATCCCCGGCTTCATGGCGCAGGGCGGATGCCCGACCGGAACTGGCATGGGCGGATCGAAAAAGCCCGATCTGGCGCAGGAGTTCAATAGCGAACCGCATGTCCGCGGCACGTGCTCAATGGCGCGTTCAAGCAGCCCGAACAGCGCCAACAGTCAGTTCTTCATCTGCTTCGACGATGCGACATTCCTCGACAACCAGTATACCGCATGGGGCAATGTGGTCAGCGGTATGGAACATGTTGACGCGCTGCCAAAGGGCGAGCCGCCAGCGAATCCTGGCAAGATCAACAAGGCGACTGTGGGCTGAAACTGCACCGTTTTAATAGTTGATGTAAAAAAGACGCAAAGGCACGAAGACGCAAAGAGCTTGCTCTCTGCGTCAACGCCGCAATAAAATTCCGTGCGTTGCGCCTGCCGAACGGCGGGACAATGAATGAAGGCGTTAACGCCTTCGTGTCTTTGTGCCTTCGCGCCTTTTTTACGAATTTATTTATTTATTTATTGCGCGGGCCGGTTCGGTGAGTTTGCATTTGCTCACCGCAATCTGAACGTGCCCTTTACCACCGTGACGCATTTCCCCGACAGCCATGCCCGGTCGCCATCCAGACGACACCGCAGATAGCCGCCGCGTGTGCTCGCCTGGTAAGCGGTGAAGCTGTCGCGAGCGAGTTCGGCGGCCCAATAAGGCGTCAGCACGGCATGGGCGCTGCCGGTGACGCTGTCCTCATCGACGCCCGCGCCGGGGACGAAGACTCGGCTGACAATGTCGGTGTCTTTGCCGGGTGCAGTTGCGGTGAAGCTGTCATCGCCGAACGCGGCGAGCGCTTTCATATCGGGTTTGAGCGCCAGCACCTCGTCCGCTGTGGCGTAGCGGAAGAGGTTGTAATGATCGGGGTTACGACGCATAGCCAATGGCTTGCCGCCCATTGCTGTCATCATTTCGGGGATGTCGGCGGGTTCGGTCGGAATCGCGGGTAGGGCAACTGCATAGCCATCATTTTCGCGCCGCACTTCCAATATTCCGGCAAGCCGCGTTCGGAATGTGACCCGGTCCATGCCGGGGCTCTGCCCGAGAATGATATGCCCGCTTGCCAGCGTCGCGTGTCCGCACAGCCTGATTTCGACGGCGGGCGTAAACCAGCGAAGCTCATAATCCGCCTCTCCGGTCGCGTCGGGAATAGTAAACGCGGTTTCGGCGAAGTTGTTTTCTTCGCCAATGGCTTGCATCACCTTGTCATCCAGCCATGCATCGAGTGGCATCACCGCGGCCTGATTGCCGGTAAACGGACGGTCGGCGAAGGCATCGACATGATAATAAGGCAAGTCGGTCATGGCTTCTCGTGCTCGTGATGGTGGCCGTGGGTGTGGTTGTCGGGCTCGGGGTGGATCAGCACCTCGACACCGGGAAACTCGCGCTCCAGCTCGGCCTCGACCTCGTCCATGATTGCATGGACTTCGCCAAGCGTTTTGTTGGGGTCGAACCAGACATGGAACTGGACGAAATCGTGCATCCCGCTCGAACGCGTGCGGACATCGTGAATCGAACTCATGTCAGGATGGCGGTTGGCGACAGCAAGAAAGCGCTCGCGCTTCTCTTCGGGCCATTCGCGGTCGAGCAACTGTGCCAGCGCCATCCGCGCCGATTGCGACGCGCCGAACAGCAGCCAGAAAGCTATCCCAATGCCGAAGAGCGGGTCGGCACCGCGAAGGCCACCGAAGACTTCCAATGCAATCGCCGCGATGACCGCGATGTTGAGCAAAAGGTCGCTCTGGTAATGCACATGGTCGGCATGGATGGCGACCGATCCGGTTTTGCGGACGACTTGCCGCTGATAGGCGAGCAACGCCAGCGTCGCGACAATCGAGATCAGTGAAACGCCAATGCCATATTCCGGGTGCGCGGTGGTCTCGCCACTGCCCAGTCGCACCACCGCACGCCAGCCGATGAAACTTGCCGAGGCGACTATCAGCATGACCTGCACCAATGCCG
>CAZQBS010000024.1:22605-39071 GCA_964591835.1 uncultured Sphingorhabdus sp.
CGCCAGCCGATGAAACTTGCCGAGGCGACTATCAGCATGACCTGCACCAATGCCGACAGCGCCTCTGCCTTGCCATGACCAAAGCGGTGGTCGTCATCCGCTGGACGCGCGGCATAACGCACACTGAACAGCGTGAGCAGCGACGCCAGCACGTCGAAGGCAGTATCGGCGAGCGAACCGAGCAAAGCGACCGAGCCGGTCTCCGCCGCCGCATAGATTTTGAGCGCGAGCAGGAACAGGGCCATGCATACGCTTGCGATGGCGGCCTTTGTCGTCAGATCGCCATGCGCGTGGTGGTGGTGATTATGCGTCAGGCTCACGGATAAAGCATCCCGCTGGTCCAGCCGTCACCGTGCCGTTCATACAGCCAGCGCTCGTGCAGACGGAATTCGCGGTCCTGCCAGAATTCGATACGCGAAGGGCTGACCAGCCAGCCCGACCAGTGCGGCGGACGGGGAACGTCCTGACGTTCAAACTTCGCCTCCATCTCGGCAAAGCGCGCCTCGAATGTCGCTCGGTCGGTCAAGGGCCGCGATTGGTCGGACGCCCATGCGCCGAGTTGGGAATTGCGCGAACGGGTAGCGAAATAGGCATCTGCGGTGGCGTCATCGACCGGGTTGGCCTCACCCTCGATGCGCACCTGTCGCCGTAGCGATTTCCAGTGGAACAGCAGCGCGACATTGAGATTGTCGCTCAACTGCATTGCCTTACGGCTTTCAAAATTGGTGTAAAAGGTGAAGCCACCATGCGCACCCAGTTCCGCGCCATGCCCCTTCAGCAATACCATGCGCACCGATGGCTGGTCATCGCCGCCGGTGGTTGCCAATGCCATCGCATTGGGATCGTTAGGCTCGCTCGCCTGCGCTTCGGCGAACCATTCGTCAAAGAGCTCAAAGGGATCGGGTCTTTCCATAGTGGCGCGATAGGCTAAGCTTGCCACCGATAAAAGAGGGCAAGGGAACATTTATGCCGTGGGAAGCTATTTTCGGTTACGCTAATCTGTACGCGATGCTGTGCTGGCTGGTGCTGGCATTTGCACCGAAGCGCGAGGCGTTGATCACGCCGTTGTTCTACGCCGGTGTTGGCTTGCTGGCCATCAGTTACGCGGTGCTTATTGTCGGTTTGCTAAGCGGCCTGATTGACGGCGGGGCTGGCAGTGGGGGAGGCACACCGGACTTTACCACGCTGGCCGGCGTGCAGGCGCTTTTCGATTCGCAAGGCGGCGCGACTATCGGCTGGATCCATTATCTTGCCTTCGACTTGTTCGTCGGCACGTGGGTAGCGCGCAATGCAAACCGGCGCGGGATAAACCGGCTCGTGCAAGTGCCGATTTTATTTTTTATCCTGATGGCAGGGCCGTTGGGTCTGACCTTATATCTGATTATGAGACAGTTTATCGGTCACAAGCCCGAAAATTCTGTGGTCCCGAGTTGACTCATGCCGTTGCAATGCCGATTTAGAGCCTTAGCAGACTAACACAGGGACAAGAATGGCCGATCCTTATTCGATATTGGGCGTTTCGAAAGGCGCGGACGCGAAGGCGATCAAGAGCGCCTATCGCAAGCTTGCCAAGGAATTGCACCCCGACAAGCATCCGGACAATCCGAAGGCTGCCGACAGGTTCAGCGATGTTACCCGTGCCTATGACCTGCTATCGGATGCGGGTAAGCGCGCACAATATGACCGCGGCGAGATCGACGAAAACGGTCAACTCCGCGGCTTTGGTGGCGGTGGATTCGGTGGCGGTGCAGGGCCGGGCGGCGCAAATTTCGATTTTGGCGGCAGTGGTGGTATCGACCTTGGCGATATCTTCGACGGATTGTTCGGCGGCGGAGGAGCGCAGCAGGCGCGTCATGGAGGAGGGGCCGGCCCTCGCCCGCAACCCGCTCCGCCGCCCAAGGGGGCAAATATTGCCTATGCGCATCTGGTGTCGTTCACCGATGCAGCAACGCTTGCCCCGCAGCGGATTACGCTCGGCGATGGTAAGACAGTCGAGTTCAAATTGCCCAAAGGCGTCGTCGCGGGACAGCAAATCCGGATTCCCGGCAAAGGCCAGCCCGGCCCGGGCGGCCATGGCGATGCGATGGTGACGCTGAAAATCGGCAGGCATCCGCAATTCGTCCGCGATGGCGACAATATTCGAATCGACCTGCCGATTTCGCTGAAGGAAGCGGTTGTGGGCGGGAAGATTAAGGTGCCGACGGTCGACGGTGCGGTCATGCTGACGGTGCCGCCCAAAACCAATTCGGGCGCCACTCTGCGGATCAAGGGGCGGGGCTTCACCGGAAAGACAGGTGAGCGCGGCGATCAATTGGTGACCCTGATGATCCATTTGCCCACCGATCTTTCAGGTCTTGAAGAATTTGTCGCCAATTGGGACGACGCGCGCAACCCGCGTGAGGCTTTGAACGTTTAGGCTGGATGACTGACAGCGCGCCCAAGCACGAACCCGAAACCAAGGCCGAAGTGGCCGAAGAAATCCGGCTCGACGTTGCGCATGAGATAAGCGACGAGTATTTGGCGCGCGGGCGCTCGCCGCTTTCCCCCGAAGCACGCGAGGAACAGGTCGAAAAGACCGTAGAGCGGCTCAAAAGGGAAGGTATTTTCCGCCGTTCCTATGCCCGCGTCGCTCCCGGCACGCGCTCGTTCGAGGTTATCAAGCGCGTCGCGGTCGGCACCTACACCGATGGCTTCATCCATGCCGGAAACCTCGCTTATCTATCGCTGATCGCGCTTTTCCCGTTTTTCATCACCGCAACCGCCATTCTTGGCACGCTCGGCGACCCTGACGACAGGATCAAGGCGATTGCCGCGATTTTATCGACGATGCCGCCGGGCGTTGCCGATACCTTGCGCGAGCCGCTGGACGAGGTCGTCACCAACGGTCGCACCGGCTGGCTTTTGTGGCTGAGCGCCGCTGTCGGGCTGTGGACCGTCGGGAGCCTGATCGAGACGATGCGCGACATCCTGCGCCGCGCATACGGCACGACGTTCAGCGCCAGCTTCTGGCAGTACCGGCTCTATTCAATCGGTCTGATCGTCTCGGCGGTGATCCTGCTGCTGCTATCGTTCAGTGCCCAAGTCTTGCTGACCGGGGCGGAAGAATTTATCGAACGCGTGCTACCAGACCAGTTCGACGCGTTCAGCCAGATCGCGTTTTCGCGGGGGGTTTCGGCTGTCGGGTTGTTCGCGGCGCTTTACATGCTGTTTTATACTTTGACCCCGTCGAAATATCGCAAAGCATGCCCGAAATGGCCCGGAGCGCTGTTCGTCACAATGTGGTGGGTCTGCGTCACGCTTGCGTTGCCGCCGCTGCTGAGCGGGATATTGAGCTACGATGCGACCTACGGCAGCATGGCAGGGGTCATGGTCGCGCTTTTCTTTTTCTATCTGGTTGGGCTAGGGGTCGTGGTCGGTGCCGAACTGAACGCAGCTTTGGTCGAAGCAGGGTCGCCAAATGCTGCGTATGACAGTATCGGGCAAGGGGATGACCGCTCAAGAAAGGGATAATATGACGGGATTGATGGCTGGCAAGCGCGGGTTGATTATGGGCCTTGCCAACGACAAGTCGCTCGCCTGGGGCATTGCGCAGCGGCTGAAAGCCGAGGGCGCGGAGCTTGCCTTCAGCTACCAGGGCGAAGTCATGGAAAAGCGTGTACGTCCGCTGGCTGGGTCGCTCGGTTGCGATTTTCTGATAGACTGCGATGTGTCCGACATGGCCAATCTCGACCGCGCCTTTGCGACGCTTGGTGATAAATGGCCGACGATCGACTTTGTTGTTCATGCGATCGGCTTCACCAACAAGGAAGCGCTGCGCGGCAAATATTTCGATGTGACATTGGATGATTTCCTGATGACGATGAACATCAGCGTTTATAGCTTCACGGCCGTTGCCAAGCGCGCAGCGGCGATGATGAAGCCGCTCGATCCCATAACCGGCGAGGGTGGCGGGTCGATGCTGACTTTGAGTTATTATGGCGCTGAAAAGGTAGTTCCGCATTACAATGTGATGGGCGTAGCCAAGGCAGCTCTGGAGACGTCGGTCAAATATCTGGCCAACGATGTCGGCCCGGACGGCATCCGCGTCAACGCAATTTCGGCAGGACCGATCAAGACGCTGGCGGCGTCAGGTATCGGCGACTTCCGCTATATCCTCAAATGGAACGAGCTGAACTCCCCGCTCCGCCGCAATGTCACGATTGATGACGTGGGGGCATCGGCGCTTTACTTCCTCTCCGACCTTGCGGCAGGCGTGACCGGCGAGACCCATCATGTCGATGCAGGTTATCACACCGTCGGCATGAAGCAGGAGGATGCTCCGGATATCGGGCTGGCGTGATGCCTGTTGTTTTTCGGGTCAATGGCTAGCGTTTTCATTTCTTCTCATATGAAGGCAGCCCGCGAGAGCCTGTCCATGTTCATGTGGCAAAGCCAGATTCGGATGCAAAGGTTTGGCTTTATCCGGAGCCTCGTGTTGCGTATAACCATGGCGTCAATGCTCGCGACATGCGCATGATTTTAGAAATCGTTAGCGAGCATTCGCAGGAAATTGAGGAGGCGTGGCATGATTTCTTTGCCGGAACCGATTAAAGTTGAATTTGATGAGGATTCGATGTGGGTCACGCTTGACGACGGTCGAATTGTTGGCGTTCCTCTGGCTTGGTTCCCCCGGCTGTTGAACGGCACAAGTGAGGAACGGCACGACTTGTTTTTGTCGCCCAGCGGCATGCACTGGGAATCGCTGGACGAAGATATCTCCGTAAAGCTTATATTGTCCGGACGCTTAGAATTTCCTCCTGAAAAACGCCATGCAGCTTAGCGCGGCGATTTAACCCAAATGGTAGCAGGGCATAGCAACGAGCTTGTTCTTCTGCTCGTCGGCTGTGCCTTGCTTGTAGGACTGCATGGCTACTGGCACGCGCGTCATTATTGGGAAGGCCTGCCGCCGATCCTTGATGCGTTTGTCTCAATGGCCGGTTTTGGCGCGGTGGTCGGTGCGTTTGTGTGGGCAGGCCGGATCGGGGGCGAATATGGCCACCCACATGCGGCACGCGTGCTGGCGGTAGCTGTCACGCTCATCATTTTTCGTGCAATCCGGACTTGGATTGGTAAGGAACAGGCGCGATACCGCTCGGTCCGCTCGCGTGACGCAAAGGCAACAGATGAGCTTTAACACCTTCGGCCGCGTTTTCCGCTTTACCACATGGGGTGAGAGCCACGGGCCTGCGCTAGGTGCGGTGGTCGATGGGTGTCCTCCCGGGATGGCACTGTCCGAGGCTGATATCCAGCCCTTCCTCGATAAGCGCCGCCCGGGCACTTCCCGCTTTACCACGCAAAGACAAGAGCCCGATGCGGTGAAAATCCTGTCGGGCGTGTTCGAGGGCCGGACCACCGGCACACCGATTTCGCTGATGATCGAAAATGTCGACCAGCGCTCGAAGGATTATTCGGACGTCGCCAAGGCCTATCGTCCGGGCCATGCCGATTACAGTTATGACGCCAAATACGGTTTTCGCGACTATCGTGGTGGCGGTCGGTCGAGCGCGCGCGAGACTGCGGCGCGGGTTGCGGCGGGCGGGGTGGCGCGGGCGGTTATCCCCGATGTCGCAATATTGGCGTATGTTGTCGAGATCGGCGGCGATGCCATCGATCGCGATAATTTCGAGGCGGCGCAGATCGACAAGAACCCGTTCTTCTGCCCCGATGAAGCGGCGGCCGGCCGCTGGGAAAAGATGGTCGACGGGGCGCGCAAGGCCGGGTCTTCGCTGGGCGCGGTCATCGAATGCGTCGCGACGGGCGTCCCGCCAGGCTGGGGCGCGCCGCTTTATGCCAAACTCGACAGCGAACTGGCGGCTGCGATGATGAGCATCAACGCGGTGAAGGGCGTCGAGATCGGAGCAGGCTTTGGTGCGGCACGGCTGCGCGGTGAGGAAAATGCCGACCGGATGCGGCCTTCGCTCGAAGGATCCAATCATCCCGAATTTCTGGCGAATAATAGCGGGGGGGTAGCTGGCGGGATTTCGACGGGGCAGCCGGTGGTCGTGCGCGTGGCGTTCAAGCCGACCTCATCGATCCTGACACCGGTCGAAACTGTCACGCGGGAAGGCGGAGCAACCGACATCGTCACCAAGGGCCGCCACGACCCGTGTGTCGGCATCCGGGGCGCGCCCGTGGTCGAGGCAATGATGGCGCTGGTGCTTGCCGATCAGAAACTGCTTCACCGGGCCCAGTGCGGGTAATCAGACGACAGTTTTGCGCAATGCCTTGTCGGTCAGCGCGGCATCGCCTTCCACACTGCCGACGATAGCGATGCTGCCATCGGCCTCACGTCTCGCTACGAGCAACACAAACTCTTCACCCTGTCCGGCAAATTCGCTGAGATCGCGGACGCGCGCAGAGCGCAGACGCGGGCGGGGGTCGGCGGGGGTTGCTGCGACATTTTGGCCGGAGGCGATTTTCTTGGCGCGGCGTTCGGCGGCGACGATGGCTTTCAGACCGCCGTCATAGCTCGACAGGATAGAAGTAAGCCCGCCCATCGGCACCGCATTGCGCTCGGCAAATTGCAGCGCGCTGGCGAACTCTGTCAAGCGGGTCTTATCGTATCCGGCACCGAACACCAGCTTTACAATCGGCGTGAATGGCGCGCGTTCCTGAACAACCAGCCCGGCGTCGGACAGCAATTCGGCATAATCTTCCGCGTTGCGGGACGCTACTAGCGCAAAATCATGCGCGCGACCGATGGCTTGGTAGAGCGCGTCGCGGCTGCGCAGATCGCTGTCGCGCGCACCTTCGGCGCTGATACGTGCGGCATGGAGCCAGTCGGCGAGCGACGAATTTTCGTCGGGCTGCGGTTCCTCGTCCTCGACGAAGTCTTCGCCCAGCACCAGCTCGCCGGCTTCGGCAGCTTCATCCAAATTGCCAGTGGTCGGGCCGTCGGCCCAGACGGGCACATGCTCCTGGCGCGGCGGAGCAGCGGCGAGAGCCTGTTCGACCTCGATCTGCAATGGTTCGGTGACGTCGTTCGACGCGCCTTCCTTCCAGTTGATGACGCCGTAGATGAAATCTATCGTGTCATCGTCGGAGGAATAAGGCAGTAAGATACCGCGATACATGATGTTCAGTCCGCGTTCGTTGACGAACTCGGCCTCAAAGCCGATGGGCGCTCGGTTGGCGATGATCTGAAGATAATGGTCGGTGATCCGTGACAGTAATGAACGGGCGGGAACCTGGTCGAGATAGCTGATTCCGTCGTCCAGTCGGCATTCTTCGCGCAACTTTTCGCCCACATAGGGAATCGATGGATTTTCGATGCCCGAGGTGAAATCGAGTAAAACGCTGTATTCGCGGAAATCCTGAACACCTTCGGGGTCGAGTTCTTCGATGCTGGGATAATTTTTGTCGTGAAGCTGCGCGGTCCAGAAATTATAGGCCCGAACCTGCATCCGGCGCTCGTCGCCCGAAACAACGGGTGGTGCTTCGATCGCGGCATCGTCTTCGTCGTCGAACGCGGCGTACGTCGGCTCACCCAATTCGGGTTCCGATCCAAATGGCTCAAATCCGCGTAAATTATCCATCGCTTGGTCCTGCTATTGTCGTCGATACGCATTCCGACGGTCCATCTTTGGCCAAAGAGGGTTAAAATGGCGTAAACCAATTTGTATTTCGGTAATGTTTTCGCACGTCGCATCGAGCGTTCGGGCTTTACACGGCGGCGCAATCCGACCGCATCGGCGGCTTAACCAAGCACGCGGCCAAGCGCGTCGGCCCAGCCCGAAAGCCTTATTTCTCGTTCTTCTGCGCCTAGTTGCGGCGTAAAGCGGGTAACGCCGCCGCGCATCGCCGCTGCGTCTTCGATAGTCGCGTAGAGGCCTGCGCCGACGCCTGCCAGCATCGCCGCGCCCAGCGCGGTCGTCTCGATAAACGCAGGGCGCTCTACATCGATAGCCAGCATGTCGGCCAGATCCTGCGCCATCCAGTCGTTGGCGACCATGCCGCCGTCGATCCTAAGCTCGGCCCAATCCGCGCCGTCGGCGGCAAATGCAGCTTTCAGGTCGTGGGTCTGGTGCGCCATTGCCTCTAGTGCGGCGCGGGCGACATGGGCTTTTTTCGCCGAGAAGCTGAGGCCGCTGATGCTTCCGCGCGCATTGGGCTGCCAGTGCGGCGCGCCGAGGCCAGAGAGTGCGGGAACGAGATAGACGCCGCCGTTGTCGGCCACGCTGCGCGCCAGCGGCTCTGTATCCGATGCCTTTTCGATTAGGCCCAGATCGTCGCGCAGCCACTGGACAAGACTGCCCGCTACGAACACCGAGCCTTCCAAGGCATAATGGCGTTCGCCGCCTAGCTGGTATAGCACGGTAGAAAGCAGACGGTGTTTGGATTGGCGCAGGGTCGTACCGGTTTGCGTGAGAACAAAAGCCCCGGTGCCGAATGTCGCCTTGGTCTGGCCGGTGGCAAAGCAGCCTTGGCCGATGGTCGCGGCCTGCTGATCGCCTGCCAATCCGCATATCGGGATAGCGCCGCCGAACAGTTCGGGCAGTGTGTTGCCGAGCTCGCCCGCGCAATCGGTAATTTCGGGCAATATTGCGCGCGGAATGCGGAACAGTTCGGCCAGCCCGTCATCCCAGCCGCCGCTGCCGATCGCCATCAATGCGGTGCGCGAGGCGTTGCTCGCGTCACTGATATGCAGGCCACCGGTCAGGCGGAAGACGAGATAGCTCTCGACCGTGCCGACCGCGAGATATTCGCCCGCGTCTTTGAGTTGCGGCCAGTTTTTCAGCGCCCAGCCAATTTTCGAGCCGGAGAAATAGGGATCGAGCAATAACCCGGTTTTTGCCTGCACAACCGGCTCTTCGCCGCGATCTTTCAATTTTGCGCAAATATCCGCCGTCCGCCTGTCCTGCCAGACAATTGCAGGCGCAAGCGGTTCGCCGGTTCGCCGGTCCCAAAACACGACCGTCTCGCGCTGGTTGGTAATGCCGATGCCCGCAATCTTGTCAGCACCGCCAGCCTTGGCCACCATCTCGCGCGCGCATTCGAGTGTGAGGTTCCATATCTCGGAGGCATCATGCTCAACGAGGCCGGGTGCCGGATAATGCTGCGTGAGCGGGCGCTGGCAACTTCCGAGCGCCTTGCCGTCCGCCGCGAACAGCACTGCGCGAGTCGAGGTCGTGCCTTCGTCGATGACGAGAATTCGGTTGTTCATGGCACTCTCCCTTTTGGCTCATACCTGTCGGCACGGCAGGGAGGTGTCAAGCCGCACTCAAGCGGCTTCTGCCGACCGGCTATTCGTGCTTTCGACGATTTCTTTCGCTTTTCGCAAATCGGCAATAAATGTTTCGCGCTCGCGCTCGGCCAATTCGGCGTCGGGCAAGCGAAGCAAATAGCTCGGATGGATCGTAACCAACACGGGCACCCCTTCCTCGCTTTGCAAAATCTTGCCGCGATTGGAGCCGATGGCCATATTTTTGCCCGTCAGGCTGCGCGCCGCCGTCGTTCCCAAGGCAACGATCAGGTCGGGCCGGATGATCTGCAACTCGCGCGTCAGCCACCAGCGGCAATGGTTGATTTCGCCGACATTAGGCTTCTCATGTAATCGCCTCTTGCCTTGAGGCTTGAACTTGAAATGTTTGACTGCGTTCGTGACATAGGCCGTCGCGCGGTCAATTCCCGCTTCCCTGGCGGCGCGGTTGAATATCTGGCCAGCAGGTCCCACAAACGGCTGCCCCGCCAAATCCTCCTGATCGCCCGGTTGCTCGCCGACAAAGACCAGTCTTGCATCGGTCGGCCCTTCGCCAAAAACTAACTGCGTCGCCGGACCGCAAAGCGGACAGCGGCGGCATTGGGCGGCATCTGCGCGCAGCCGGTCCCAGTCCTTGCCGTCGGGTTCAGACTCGAAAATCTCGCGCTGGATCATGGCAACCTCGCGCGTCTGTGCCGATTTGATGAGTGAGGAAATCAGCGCGGTTTCGGGCATGTTGTGCCAATATTTCTTCGGCATTTCCTTTAGCATCGCCTTCACCTTCAACCGCGCGGGGTTGAAGATCGAGCTGTAATAGGTCTTCCATTGATCCTCGACCGCATCCTGCGACGGTGCGTCTTCCTTGCACGCTGGCGGTCCTTCGCGCAGCGTATCGGTATCCCAGAACAAGGAGGCCTGAGGCGTCAGGATCGACCAGTGCATGTTCGCGAAACGGCGGACGAAGAAGCTCGCGTTGCGCCTGACGATATGATGCTCGGGTTCGAACCATGCGACGAACGTCTCGCCCGTGTCGGTGTCGATTTCGCGGAAACGAAGAAAGGCGCGCATTTTGTGCATATCGCGGCGAACTTCCTTGGCCATCACCGTCAGCTTGCGCACCAGCGGGTCGGCAGCATCGTCGACCCGCCGTCGCCGGGCGCGAAGGTCCATCAGCAATTGGTAGAGCAGCGAAAATCGCTGATGGTCTTTATGGCAGATGACAGTCTGCGCCAGATCAACGAACGCCTTTGGCACGCCGAACGGAGCTTGTGCTGACGCGGTGGCTGGCGATGAAGCAAAAAGGTCGGCGGATCGTTCACCCACCTGCCAGATCACATCATGCGGCGCAGCCTGAATACGCGCCAGCCCGCGTGCCTGATCGCGCCACGCTTCGAAATCGTCTTCGGCAGGCAAAATTGCAGTAATCACGCAAATAATTCCAGCTGTTCGATCTTGGGCGCGAGCAATCCACGCAGATCCTGCGCATCGGTCAGCGCGCCCGGCGACCAGCCCTCTGCAATCAGGAACGGTCGCACCTTTGCCACCGACACTGTCAGCCGCCCGACATCCTCCAAGCGCAACCGACGCCATTTGCGGGCGCGGACGATAGCATCGACTGCCTTTACGCCAAGGCCGGGGACACGCAGCAGCATACTCCGAGGCGCACGGTTGACGTCCAAAGGAAACTGGCCACGCGATTTTAGCGCCCATGCCAGTTTCGGGTCGATATCGAGCGGTAACATGCCGTCATCATCCGCCGCATCAATCACCTCTTTCGGCGCAAAGCCGTAAAAGCGCATCAGCCAGTCGGATTGATACAGCCGGTGTTCGCGCATCAACGGTGGGCGCTTAAGCGGCAATACCGCGCTGGCATCGGGGATCGGGCTAAAGGCCGAATAATACACGCGGCGAAGGCCGAACCGGTCGTACAAGCTGTTCGCCTTCAACACGATATCGCCATCGGTTGCTGCATCCGCGCCGACGATCATCTGCGTCGATTGTCCGGCAGGAGCAAAATTCGGTGCGCTCTTGTACTTCTTTTTCGCATCCTTGTTGTCGGCGATCTCCTCTTTCAACCCGCCCATCGCGCCCTCGATCCGCGCCTCGGATTTTTCGGGCGCGAGCCGCTGCAATCCGGCGCGGGTCGGCAGCTCGACATTGATCGACAGCCGGTCGGCATGGCGGCCTGCTGCGGCAAGCAATTCGGGGTCGGCATCGGGAATGGTCTTTAGATGGATATAGCCGCGAAAACCATGATCCTCGCGCAAAGACCGCGCCACTTCGACAATCTGCTCCATCGTATAGTTCGAACTTTTGATGATGCCCGACGACAGGAACAGCCCCTCGATATAATTGCGCTTGTAGAAACTGAGCGTCAAATCGACGACTTCCTTCGCGGTAAACCTGGCGCGCCGTACGTTCGAGCTTTTGCGGTTGATGCAATAATGGCAGTCAAAGATGCAACTGTTGGTCAGCAGGATTTTCAGCAAGGAAATGCACCGGCCATCGGGCGCATAAGCGTGGCAGATGCCCATGCCTTCGGTCGAACCGATGCCAGCGCCCTTGGTGCTCGACCGTTTGGCAGTGCCCGATGACGCGCAGGAGGCGTCATATTTCGCGGCATCGGCTAGAATCGCCAGTTTCTCGGTGATTTGCAATTGCGACATTCGTTCCATATATGTTCCTCTTCACGGAACGTCCAGCATGGATGCTGGTTTTTTGCTCGGTTCGTCCCATATTATCGTCGAGGAGTTACCCATCGCCCGCACCGCCGCCCAGCATTGGATCGAACCGCATCCGCACGGCATTTACGTGCGGCCTGCCGATATGTGGGTCGACCCGTCGCAGCCGAGCGCTCGGGCGTTGGTGACACACGGCCACGCCGACCATGCGCGCGGCGGGCATAGAGATGTCTGGGCGACGCCCGAGACTTTAGCGATCATGGCGCTTCGTTATGGCGTCGAGGCCGGTACGCCGATGCCTTATGGTGAGATCATCGAGGTAAACGGCGTCAGGATAAGCTTTCATTCGGCGGGTCATGTTTTGGGTTCAGCGCAGATACTGCTCGAATATGCGGGCGAGCGCGTGGTGGTAACCGGCGATTACAAACGCCGCGCCGACCCGACCTGCGCGCCGTTCGAGCCGGTCGCCTGCGATGTGCTCATTACGGAGGCGACGTTCGGGCTTCCGGTGTTCAAGCACCCGCCGATTGCCGATGAGATCGCGAAGCTACTCGACGCGCGCGAGGCCCATCCCGATGGTTGTATATTGGTCGGGGCTTATGCGCTCGGCAAGGCGCAGCGGCTGATCGCCGAACTCCGCGCGGCGGGGCACCACGATCCGATCTATATCCACGGGGCGATGCAGCGGATGTGTGAATTGTACGAGGCGCACGGTGTCGACCTTGGCGAACTGGTGCTGGCGACCGGTCTGCCAAAGGTGGCGATGCGCGGCAGTATTGTAGTGGCGCCGCCCTCGGCGCTGAATGATCGCTGGGCGCGGCGGCTGCCCGATCCGGTGACCGCGATGGCCTCAGGCTGGATGCGGGTGCGGCAGCGGGCAAGACAGCGCAATGTCGAGCTGCCGCTGGTGATCTCCGACCATGCCGACTGGGACGAACTTACCGGCACATTGCAGGAACTCCGCCCTTCCGAAACCTGGATCACCCACGGTCGGACCGACGCGCTGGGCCGCTGGTGCGAACTGCACCAGTTGAAGGCCCGCGCGCTTGATCTGGTCGGTTACGAAGACGAGGACGACTGATGGAGCGTTTTGCCGCGCTCATCGACGCGCTGGTTTACACGCGGTCGCGCGATGCGAAGATAAAGCTGATCGCCGATTATCTGCGCGATACGCCCGATCCCGATCGCGGCTGGGCGTTGGCAGCGCTTGCCGGAACGCTAAGCATCGCCACCGTCAAGGCGACCGCGATCAGGGCAATGGCTGACGAGCGCTTCGATCCTGCGCTGTTCAGGATGAGCCGCGATTATGTCGGCGATACGGCTGAAACGGTAGCCTTGATGTGGCCCGACGATTCGGCTCGTGGCGCGCCGCCAACGGTGAGCGAGGTGATCGACGAACTCAATAGCGTAAGCCGAGCCCGCGCGCCTTCGGTGCTGGCAGTGTTGATGGACCGGCTTGACGCCAACGGCCGTTATGCGTTGCTGAAGCTGGCGACCGGCGGAATGCGAGTCGGGATTTCGGCGCGGCTGGCGAAAACAGCATTTGCGCAAGGCTTTGGCGTCGCGGTCGACGATGTCGAAGAGGTCTGGCACGCGCTTCGTCCGCCTTATCTCGAACTGTTCGCTTGGGGCGAGGGCAAGACCGAAAGGCCGGACCCGACCCACACCGCCTTCTTCCGCCCCTTCATGCTGGCGCATCCGCTTGACGAGACGGTGGTCGATCTGGCCGAATTTGCCGCCGAGTGGAAATGGGACGGTATCCGAATCCAGATCGCCTCGACCGGCGGCGAGACCCGGTTGTTCAGCCGGGGCGGCGACGAAGTCACTGCGTCTTTCCCCGAAATTGCGGCGGCGTTCGACGGCGTCGGCGTGGTTGATGGCGAACTGCTGGTGCGTGGCGACGTGCAGGGCGGGGAAGCGGCGAGCTTCAATGCGTTGCAACAGCGATTAGGCCGTAAAACGGTGACCGCCGCGATGCAGGCGGAGTATCCGCTATTCGTCAGGCTCTACGACATACTGTTCGACGGCACCGAAGATCTGCGCGGGCTGCCGTGGACCAAGCGTCGTGACCGGCTGGAGCGGGTTGCGGCCAAACTCGATCCGGTCCGTTTCGATCTCTCCACGATCATCGAAGCGCGCGATTTCGCGCATCTGGCTGAAATCCGTGCAGGGTCGCGCGATGCGGCTATTGAGGGCGTCATGCTCAAACGCCGCGATGCGCCGTATCTTGCGGGACGCAAGGTCGGGCTTTGGTATAAATGGAAACGCGAGCCGCTGGTCGCCGATTGTGTGATGATGTACGCGCAGCGGGGAAGCGGGAAGCGGTCGTCGTTCTACTCGGATTATACTTTCGGCTGCTGGGCCGGAGACGGCACGTTGCTGCCCGTCGGCAAGGCCTATTCGGGGTTCAGCGACGAGGAGCTGAAGTGGCTCGACCGGTTTGTGCGAACCAACACCGTCGCGCGTTTCGGGCCGGTGCGTGAGGTCGAAAAGTCGCTGGTGCTCGAAGTCGCATTCGATGCGGTCCACGAAAGCAAGCGCCACAAGTCAGGGATAGCCATGCGTTTCCCTCGTATATCCCGACTGCGCCGTGACAAGCCCGCCGAGGAGGCCGACCGCGTCGAGACGCTGAAGGCCATGATCGGTTAGAGAAAGCCCTTCACATCGGCCATAAACCGCTCGAACTGGTCGTGGTGCAGCCAGTGTCCGGCATTCTCATATTCGACCACCCGCGCCGTCGGAAAATGCGCTAACCGCCCGTCTTTTTCCGGATTGGAGGCCCAGCTATCGGCACCATAGAGCATCAGCACCGGACAGCTAATCGCTTCCCAGATCGCCAGCAAATCTTCGCGCGGCATATCGAAAATCCCCCAGATGTTGAGGTAATTGTCGAACTTCCAGCTCCAGCTCCCGTCCTCGTTGCGGCTGATGCCGTGGATGGTCAGGTGCCGTGCCTGCTCGTCGGTCAGATACGCATTCTCCGCCTTCATCCGCGCATAGGCCGCCTCGATATCGGGGTAGCGCTTGGGCGCCCGACCGGCGGCGGCGCGCTTGTCCTCGATCCACGTCCGGAAGCGTTTGCCGATGCCTATCGCGTCGCGCTCCGCCTGCATCGCGGGCGAAAGGCCCAGCCCCTCGATATTCACGAGCCGCGTCACCTTCTCGGGATACAGCCCGGCATAGCGGGTGGCGATATTGCCGCCCATCGAATGCGCGACGATGCTCACCGGCGGCAGGTCCAATTGATGGATCAGTTGCGCCAGGTCATAGACAAAAGCCGCCATCTCGTAATTGCCGTCGGGCGACCAGGCGCTGTCGCCGTGCCCGCGCAGGTCGGGGGCGATCACATGCCAGTCGTGGCGAAGCTCCTCGGCCACCCAGTCCCAGCTCCGCGCATGGTCGCGCCCGCCGTGGACGAGCAGCAAGGGCGGCGCGTCGCGGTTGCCCCAATCGACATAATTCAGCCGGAGGCGTTGCGAGATGAAGCTGTTGGTGATGGGCGCGCTTGAGGTCCTGCGCGCTCTAAACACCAGATTTGTGCAGCGCGTCAATCCGGGCATCCACCGATTGCCGCGATCATGTCGTCCCGGAACAAGCTTTTATTAACCTTGTTTCATTAGCTTGACCGTGCTTTATCTGGCGGGATGCAATGACATGAAGGCAATAATGACGGCATTCGGCGACAAGCTGTACCGCAAAAGCATTTCGGCGGTGGCAATGATCGAAGGCGGCTTGCCCAAGATCATGCTGGGCTGGGTAGTCTTCGTGACATTGGCAGGCATCCTGCGAACCATATTCGCGGTCTCGCCGATCGACAGCGGACTTTCCTTTGTCCAGACCATTACACCTTACATATTGCTCGGCGGCGCACCGATTGCGGCTTACTGGCTTGCCGACAGGGTTTTCCCGCGCGGCGTCCTGATGCAGCAGCCCGAGATCAGGCTGGCGCGTTACGGCAAATGGAGCCCGGTCAATGTGCTTGCCGCAAGGGCGCACCCGATGTTCGGCCCGACCGGCATGATGGCATCGCTGCTGATCGGTATGCTGCTCAATGTGCCGGTGCGCAGCCTCGAGTTTCTCGCCGCAGTCCCCGCGATGAACGGCCATGCGCCGCTCTGGGGTCAGGTCCTGATCGCCGCGATGACCGCCGATGTCGTGATGATGAACTTTCTTTACGTGGTGTGCTTCGTAGCCGCGCTCAGATGCGCACCGTGGTTCCCAAGGTTGCTGGTGCTAACATGGGGTCTGGACATTTCGTCGCAGGTCGCGATGGCTCACCTTGTTGGCAATGTTGCAGGCCTGCCGCATCAGGTCGGGACGGCAATGGGAACGTTGCTGGCGGGCAATATTCAGAAGGTGATGATCAGCATGGCGATATGGTTGCCCTATCTTTTGCTGTCAGAACGAGTGAACCTAACCTATCGCAACCGGCTCGCTTCGGCCTGACCGGCATAGGGCATCGGCTCATCCGATATATCCCGTTAATTACCTAGTTATATAACTTTAGTAACATATTGCGATTCGGAGTTTTTTTGCCCGATTGCGGC
>CAZQBS010000025.1:0-6593 GCA_964591835.1 uncultured Sphingorhabdus sp.
GGCCAGCCCGGTGAAGGAGATGTGAAATGACAAATTCCACATCCACTCCTCATTCCCGTTCGCCTCGAGCCCAGTCGAGAGGCCGTGAAGGTGTGCGTGCCTTATGGGTGTCTCGACTATGCTCGACACGAACGGCTTTGGGGATAGCGCTGTATTTTGCCGTCACCCCTGCCTTTGCCGAAACCATCGCCATTACTGGCGGGCGGGTGGTCATTGGTGACGGCTCCGCACCCATAGAGGGTGGCACTGTTGTCATTCGCGACGGCACTGTCGTGTCGGCGGGGGACAGAGTTGCCGTTCCGGCCGGCGCTCGCCAAATCGACGCAAGCGGTAAATGGGTCACGCCTGGGGTCTTTGCCGGTTTCAGCCGCATCGGCCTGTCCGAAGTCGACGCTGTAAACGGCACCAACGACAAAAGCGGGGGCAAAAGCGGCTTTTCAGCCGGGATCGATATCGCGCCCGCGATCGACCCGTTCCGCACGCCGTTCGCGGTCAACCGCTCTGCCGGGGTAACCCGCGCCGTCGTTGCCCCTGATGCAGGCGACAATATGTTCGCAGGCCAAGGCGCGATTGCCGATCTTGGTACCGATGCGTGGCCTTTGACGAAGGCGCGCGCCTTCCAGTTCGTCGAATTTGGCGAAGCCGGAGCCGGACTGACCGGCGGAAGCAGGGCCGGCACCTTCGCGACATTCCGTGCGATGCTTCGCGAAGCGCAGGAATATGCAGCGAACAAGGCGAATTTCGATGACGAACTACTGCGCGCCGAAGATGCCCGAGCCTTGCTGCCGGTGCTGCGCGGCGAGACGCGGCTGCTGATCCATGTCGAGGGCGCGAACGATATCTTGAACCTGATTACACTGGGCAAGGAATTTCCGGCGATCAAGATTGTGTTCGTCGGAGCGAGCGAAGGCTGGCGAGTTGGTCCGCAAATCGCACAGGCAGGCATACCGGTAATCGCCTCGGCGCTCAACGACTTGCCCGCCAGTTTCGAAATGGCAGGTGCCACGCAGTCGAATATCGGACGGATGAAGGACGCCGGGGTCAACGTCGCTATCGGCATGATCGACGACCGCGATTCGCATCAGTTGCGCTATTCGACGCAATATGCGGGCAACCTTGTGAGCCTCGAACGCGTACCCGGTGCCACCGGATTGAGCTGGGACGAGGCCTTTGCCGCGATCAGTTCGGTTCCTGCCGACATCATGGGTGTTGGCGACAGGCTGGGGAGCCTGAAAGCGGGCAAAGCCGCTGATGTCGTGGTCTGGGACGGCGATCCGCTCGAACTGTCGAGCGCACCGGTGACTGTCATCATCGATGGCATCGAACAGCCGCTGGGTAACCGCCAACAGCGGCTACGTGACCGGTATGCGCGACCAACCGAAGGCGAATTGCCAAAGGCCTATGACAGGTAGATACTGCCTCTGCTAGGGAAGCAGGATATCCGGGGGCCGGAGGATTGGAATTTGAGCGAATATTCGATGCTCATGCTGGCAAGCGTCGCGTTTGTCGGCACCCATTTTTTGATGTCACACCCGATGCGCCAGGAGTTAGTGCGGATATTCCGGCCTAACGGTTTTGCGCTGGTGTATTCGCTGGTGTCGCTCGTCACATTCGGTTGGATGGTTCTTGAATTCGGTCGGGCGAACAGGCAAGCGCCGTTCTGGTCAGTGGGGGACATTGTCTGGGCCGTGGCAACGGTCATCATGTTGCTGGCGTCGATATTGTTCGTCGGTTCATTCGTTCGAAACCCTTCTTTCCCTGGAATGCCCGACCAGATGGCGATGCAGAAGCCGTTCGGTGTTTTCAAGATTACCCGCCATCCCATGATGTGGGGCTTCGCTTTGTGGGGCGTGGCGCATATCCTGGTCGCACCGCGACCCGATAATGTCATCTTCTCGGGTGCCATTATCTTTCTGGCGCTGGTCGGCGCGAAGGCGCAGGAGATCAAGAAAGCCAGACTGGTGGGCGTCGAGTGGGACGCGTGGTTGCGGCAGACGAGCTTCGGTTTGCGTTTGGGACAACTGGGCCGTGCCGGTTTCGGGCCTTGGGCTGCGGGGATTGCGCTGTGGCTAGCCGCCAGTTGGGCGCATGGTTATTTTGGTGGATTACCGGCGGGTGTGTTTCGGTGGTGGGGGTAAGCCGGTCCCTCTCCCTTCAGGGGAGAGGATATGGAGCCTTATGAGCGAAGCGAATTAGGCGAAGTTGGAGAGGGGCAGCGCGCTATCGAAAGGGTAGTCCCCTCTCCGCTGCGACTAGGCAGCAAGCTGCCAAGTCTCGCCCTCTCCCCTGAAGGGGAGAGGAGATGCGCCCTAAAGCCGCACCATCCGCATACCCGCCTCGCCATAACGCGGACCAGCCGTCCCACCGCGCGGCGCGGCTGCGTCGAGCGCGGCCAAATCCGTTGCATCAAGCGTGATATCTGCTGCCTTGGCGCTGTCTTCCA
Organism: uncultured Sphingorhabdus sp.; assembly: GCA_964591835.1. Lineage (GTDB taxonomy): Bacteria > Pseudomonadota > Alphaproteobacteria > Sphingomonadales > Sphingomonadaceae > Sphingorhabdus_B. The sequence goes on from CAZQBS010000025.1 coordinate 2,444, forward strand.
TCGTCACGCGGCGCTTGAAGCCGGGGATGGGGACTATATCGTCACCCTGCGCCAGCACCCACGCCAGAGCGACTTGCGCGTTGGACGCATTGTGTTTCGCGGCGACTTCGGCAATCGCATCGACAACCTTCAGGTTGGCGGTGAAATTGTCGCCTTGGTAGCGCGGATCGTTACGCCGCCAGTCATTGTCGGGCAGATCATCCAAGCTGCGGATCGTGCCTGCCAGGAAACCGCGCCCTAGTGGCGAATAGGGGATGAAGCCGATGCCAAGCTCGCGGCAGCTAGGCAAAATATCCTCCTCGATATCGCGTTCCCATAATGAATATTCGCTTTGCAACGCGGTAATCGGCGCAACAGCGGCGGCGCGGCGAAGCGTTTCGGGGCCTGCTTCGGACAGGCCGATATGTTTTATCTTGCCCTCCTTAACGAGGTCCGCAAGGCCGGCAACTGTATCTTCGATCGGCGTCGCCGGATCGACGCGGTGCTGGTAGAACAGGTCGATGCAGTCGATACCCAGCCGTCTGAGCGATCCCTCGACCGAGGCGCGCGCATTGGCGGCGCTGCCATCGACGCCCGTGATTTTCGTGTCGTCGAAGCGGAAGCCGAACTTGGTCGCGATCACCAGCCCGTCGCGCTTCCCCTTGATCGCTTCGCCAACCAGCTCCTCATTCTGGAACGGCCCGTAAATCTGAGCGGTATCGAAGAAGGTGATGCCAAGGTCGATAGCCTTGTGAATGGTTTTAATGGCCTCTTGCGGGTCGGCATCCTCGCCATAGGTGATGTTGCCGCCCTTGATCATCGGCATACAGCCGACGCCGATGGCGGAAACTTTCAGTCCATTACCCAGGTTGCGGTATTGCATTGGATTTTTCCTTTTCGGGGGCTTCGATGGCGGTAGCAAGCGCGACGTCCATTTGGACATTGCCGGTCGTGCGAAATATGTCGGGAAGTGTTTCTACCGCGATCAGCAACGCGAGCGGTTCGACGGGAATACCCAGGGCCAAGCAGATTGGCGCAATCGAAGTCACGAAGCTGACCGTGCCCGGCAGGCTGACCGCACCCATCGACGTCAGCGCGGCGATGAAGATTGCGAAGCTGTAGTCGAAGGCATCGAGTTCGATACCGAACCAGTTGGCGACATAAAGCGCGACGGCGAGGTTCATGGCCGGACCGGTCACGCGCAGCAATGCAACCGCCATCGGCAATACCAGCCCCGCAGTCGATTCGCGCACGCCTAATGCCTCGGCCTTCTTGAGCATCAGCGGCAAACTGGCGAGCGACGATTGGGTGGATACGGCAAATGCCTGTACCGGCGCAATTTGGCGGGCGTAGTCGGTAAAGCGGACCTTTCCGGCGAATACCGCGACGGCGTATGAAAACGCGCCCACGACTATGCCGACCATTGACACCGTCACAATATAGTGAGCAACCGCGCCGAGCGCTGCCAGCCCCGACCTCGCCCCCACCACGAACGCCAGTGCGAAGACGCCAATAGGCGCGAGTTTCAGCACCCATTCGATCACAATCACCATCGCGTCGGCGAGTGCGCTGAAAAAGCCCGCCATTTGTGTGCGCGGCCCTTGCGCAAGTCTGGTGACCGCAAAGGCAAAAACGAGCGTGAAGATAAGGAGCGGCAGGATCGAGTCATTCGCGGCCGCCGAAATCGGATTGGTCGGAACCAGCGCCACTATGAAATCGCGGAGGGCAGGTTGTTCTGCAACTGCGGGAGCGGTTGTCAGGGCTGCCCGCAAAGCTGCTGCGCTTTCTTCGGGCATCGGCCACAGCTCGAGAAATAGCGGCGTCAACAACGCACCCATCGCCGCCGACAACACCATCATCGACACGATCCATGTCACCGTGCGGGCAGCCATCGGTCCCGCACGTGCGGCTTCTGCGCTTTTGACAATGCCGGTAATCAGCAACGCGACGACCAGCGGCACCACGGTCATCCGAAGCCCGTTAAGCCATAAAGAGCCGACGATATCGAGCCAATAGGCCGCCTGTTCACCTAATGCGGTAAACTGCGCTGCTGCGAGGATGCCGAGCATGAGGCCGACGGCGAGGGCGATAAGGATACGGGTGGCGTTTGACATGCAACGAGGTCTTGCCAGCGCAATGCGCCCTATGCAAGGGAGAGCCGAAGCGGGGCAGGAATTGATTGCGTTAAGCAACAGAACAGGAAGCAAGATGACGCGCAAATATTTCGGAACCGACGGCATCAGGGGACGAACCAATACCGGCGCGATGACCGCTGAAATGGCGATGAAGGTCGGCCAGGCGGCGGGCGCGCATTTCCTGCGCGGCGACCACAAGCACCGCGTTGTCATTGGCAAGGATACGCGGCTTTCGGGCTATATGATCGAGAATGCGCTGGTCGCTGGCTTTACCAGCGTCGGCATGGATGTAGTGCAGTTCGGGCCGATCCCGACCCCGGCGGTCGCGTTGCTGACGCGTTCGATGCGCGCCGACCTGGGCGTGATGATCTCGGCGAGCCATAACCCGTATGAAGACAATGGCATCAAATTGTTCGGCCCCGACGGCTTCAAGCTGTCTGACGCCGACGAGATGGCTATTGAGGCATTGCTCGAACAGCCCGCAAAGCTTGCCGATGCTGCCGATATCGGTCGTGCGCGGCGGATCGAGGATAGTCGCGGGCGTTATATTCACGCAATCAAGGCGTGCCTGCCCGAACATATCCGCTTCGACGGGCTTCATGTCGTGCTCGATTGCGCAAACGGCGCGGCATATCAGGTTGCGCCCACCGCAATCTGGGAATTGGGGGCCAAGGTCACGCCCATCGGTGTCACGCCCAACGGCAAGAATATCAACGACAGGGTTGGCTCGACGCATGTCGCGACCTTGCAGGAAACGGTGATTTCATCGGGCGCGGATATCGGCATTGCACTGGACGGGGATGCGGACAGGCTGATCGTGGTCGACGAGAAAGGCCGTACTGTCGACGGCGACCAGATCATGGCGTTGCTCGGCACAGCAATAAACCGCGCTGGCAAGCTGACCGGCGGTGGAATTGTGGCGACGGTGATGTCTAATCTCGGTCTGGAACGCTATCTCGAAAGTCAGGATTTGAGGCTCATCCGCGCCAAGGTCGGCGACCGTTATGTGCTCGAAGAAATGCGTCGGCACGGCATCAACGTCGGTGGCGAGCAGTCCGGGCATATGATCATCCTCGATCATGCGACGACGGGCGACGGCACGATAGCGGCGTTGCTCGTACTGGCGCAACTGGTCGTGACCGGCAAACCGGCGAGCGAAGTGCTCCACCTGTTTGATCCCGTCCCGCAGCTTTTGAAGAATGTGCGATTCTCGGGCGGTAAACCGCTGGACGATGCCAAGGTGCAGACGGCAATTGCGGACGCCGAGGCCGAGCTGAAGGACAATGGCCGGCTGGTTATCCGCCCGTCGGGTACCGAACCCGTCATCCGCGTGATGGCCGAGGGCGACGATGCCGCGAAGGTCGAGCGCCTGGTCGACAGCATCTGCGACGCGGTGAGGGCCGCTGCGAGTTGATGGAGCATGGCAAGCCAGCGCGCATACTGATTATCGCCGGTTCCGACAGCGGCGGGGGTGCAGGCATTCAGGCGGATATCAAGACCGTGACGATGCTCGGCGGCCACGCAATGACGGCGGTCACCGCGATTACCGCGCAGAATACGCTGGGCGTGGATGCGGTCCATATCGTGCCGACCGCGATGGTGATTGCGCAGATCGATTCCGTGGTCAGCGATATCGGCGTGGATGCGGTCAAGATCGGCATGATCGGCAGCGCCGAGACGGCGCACGCGGTAGCGGACAGCTTGTCACAGCTTTCCTGCCCGATTGTCTTCGATCCGGTGATGGTCGCGAGCAGCGGCGCAGCGCTGGCTGATGCCGATACCATTTCCGCGTTCGAACGGCTGATGCGGCTGGCGACGCTGACCACGCCGAACCTTCCCGAATTGCAAGCTCTGGGCGGGCGCGACTCGCTGCTGGCGCGGCGTATTCCACTGCTCATCAAGGGCGGGCATGCCGATAGTGAGCAGATTGTCGACGAACTCCATATCGCGCACGAGCAAGGTGAAAGCTGGAGCGGCGAGCGGATCGAAACGCGCAGCACACACGGCACCGGCTGCACGCTGGCGACCGCGATTGC
>CAZQBS010000025.1:6693-20791 GCA_964591835.1 uncultured Sphingorhabdus sp.
TCCACCAGAGCGCCGATTGCTCGACCTCGACCGTCGTCTATTTTGAAAGCAAACGGCTCGACGCGTGGGTGACCGAACTGGCCAGTCAGGGCTATATGTTCGAGCAAATGCCGCAGGACGAGGCGTGGGGCTGGCGCGAGGCGCGGTTGCTCGATCCGGCGGGGAATATGGTGTGCCTCTACAGCGCGGGCGAAAACCGGCGTTATCCGGGGTGGCGGATATGATTGTCGGCGTCGACGAGGCGGGCAGGGGACCGTTGGCGGGCCCGGTGGTGGCGGCGGCGGTAGTGCTGTGCAAGCCGCGTCCATCGGGCCTCGACGACAGCAAGAAACTGTCTGCGCACCGTCGCGGCGAACTGGAGGCAACGATCAAGCGCCGCTGTCATTGGGCGGTTGGAGTGGTCGATGTCGAGGATATCGACCGGCTCAACATCTTCGCCGCGACGATGCTGGCGATGACGCTCGCGGTCGAGGCGTTATGCGCGAAAGTCGGCTGTGATCCGCTGGAGGTGCTGATCGACGGCAATATGACGCCGCACGGACGCCGCGCTGAATGGCGCTGGGCGGCGCGGGCGATTGTCGGCGGCGATGCCATCGAGCCGTGCATTTCGGCCGCCTCGATAATCGCCAAAGAGCACCGCGACCGGATCATGCGCGAGGCGGCGGTTGTGCATCATCAATATGGCTGGCAAGCGAACAAGGGCTATGGCACCCCCGAACATCTGGCGGCGCTTCGCGAGCACGGGCCGACGCCGCTTCACCGCAAAAGCTTTGCGCCAGTGTCGCAATTGATCCTGATCTGAAAATATTTTTCGCATAGTGAGTCCATCGGGCAACATACTAGGGGTTGAGTCTGTCGAGAATCGCAAGACTCTACATCTTGTGCCGGACTCGTTTCGTTCCCTCCAGATGATGCGGCGTTAACCATATCTTTCCAGCTTTAGTGCAGGTTAACGGCCTTGACGTTAATGCTTTGAGGACTCATCGCGGAGCCTTCGTGCCAGTTGGGAGCAGGCGAATATGGGGTTACTCGAGAAAATCAAACCGGCTGTCGTGGTGGCACCTGTGCGCGACGATTTGCCGCTCAACCGGATACTCAGGATGGACTGCGTCGAGGCAATGCGCTCGTTGCCCGACGCGTGTATCGACATGGTTTTTGCCGACCCTCCGTATAATCTCCAGCTCGGTGGCGACCTTCTGCGGCCCGATAATAGCAAGGTCGATGCGGTCAACGATGAGTGGGACAAATTCGACAGCTTTGCCATATATGATAAATTCACGCGCGAATGGTTGGCCGAGGCGCGGCGGATTTTGAAGCCAAACGGTTCGCTGTGGGTAATCGGCAGCTATCATAATATCTTCCGCGTCGGCACCGCAGTGCAGGATGCCGGCTACTGGATTTTGAACGATATCGTCTGGCGAAAATCGAACCCCATGCCCAATTTCAAGGGTACGCGGTTCACCAATGCGCACGAAACCCTGATCTGGGCGTCGAAGAGCGAGAAATCGAAATACACCTTCAATTACCGCGCGATGAAGACGCTGAACGACGAATTGCAGATGCGTTCGGACTGGTTGATCCCGATTTGCGGTGGTCAGGAGCGGTTGAAACGTAATGGCACCAAGGCGCATCCGACGCAAAAGCCCGAGGCGTTGCTTTACCGGATACTGTTGGCGTGTACGAAGCCCGGCGATGTCGTGCTCGATCCGTTTTTCGGCACCGGCACGACTGGCGCGGTTGCGCGGCGATTGGGGCGCGACTGGATCGGCTGCGAGCGCGAGAGCGTCTATTGCGAAGTTGCCGAAGAGCGCATTGCGGCGGCTTTACCGCTTGATGAAAGCGCTTTGAAAACAATGCAGTCGCCCAAGTCCGCGCCGAAGGTAGCGTTCGGGCAACTGGTCGAGGCAGGATATCTTAATCCCGGTGCGAAACTTTATGATCGCAAGCGCCAGTTCGAGGCCGAAGTGCGCGCCGATGGCTCGTTGTTATGCGGCGTGCATAACGGTTCGATCCACAAGGTCGGCTCGACCATCCAGAATGCGCCGAGCTGCAATGGCTGGACTTACTGGCACCATGTGGCAGCGGACGGCGCGATGAAACCCATCGACGATCTGCGCCAGACATATCTGCTCGCTACCGAGCCCTGATGGACCTCTATCTCCGGCCAACCGGCTTTCTCGAAAGCCCGCAGCAGCATGACGGTGCCAGTGCGCGGCTGGCAGGTACGATGCTGTGGTTCACGCAGATCGAGGTGATCGACAAAACCGGCTCGGGAACCAAACGGGAGCTGGTTACCGTAAGTGGTTGGGGCGCATTCGTTTCCGCGCTGCCTGCCGACGTACAAGCGCGGTGCACTTTGCTCTTTGGCCGGATGACCAGCCCGCGCGCCGCTTTACAAATGGGTGACCGGACCATCCGCCTCGACCAGCCGCAGGTGATGGGCATTATTAACATGACCCCAGACAGTTTTTCCGACGGCGGCAAGAATGCCGATGTCGAAGCGGCTGCCTCGGCAGCAATTGTGATGTCGGGCGCGGGCGCGGCGATGATCGACATCGGCGGCGAAAGCACAAGGCCGGGCGCTCCCTTGGTTTGGGAAGGCGACGAGATCAAACGTGTCGCGCCTCTCATCCAGCGACTGGCTTTGGCTGGCACGGCGGTCTCGATTGACACACGCAAGGCCGCGGTGATGGAAGCGGCGGTTTCCGCAGGGGCGGGAATGATAAACGACATATCGGCCTTGCTCTATGACGATCGCGCGGTCGAAGTGGCTAAGGCGGCGGGCGCTCCGGTCGTCCTGATGCACGCACCAAGCCAGTCGAGCGACCCGCACAAGGGCGGCGATTACGGCGATGTCGTCACCGACGTGTTCGACTGGCTCGAAGCCCGTGTCGATGCGGTAGAAGCGGCAGGCATTTCGCGCGACAAAATTCTGGTCGATCCCGGCATCGGTTTCGGCAAGTCGCTCAGCGACAATCTCGCGATTATCAACAATCTTGGCGTTTACCACGGTCTGGGCTGCGCGATCCTGTTCGGCGCGAGTCGCAAGCGGATGGTCGGCGCGTTATCGAACGAGGCTTCGGTCGAAGCGCGGCTCGGCGGTTCGGTCTTTCTCGCGATGAAAGCGGTCGAACAAGGCGCGCATATCGTCCGGGTGCACGATGTGGCGGAGACGGTGCAGGCCGTCCATGTCTGGCGCGGGCTTCGCGATGCGGCGTTGACACTGCGCGCCGGAGAGTAAAAGCTGGCACTCCAATGAGGAGAGCCAGATGATCGCCAAATATATCGTCGCCTATATCGCAACTGGATTGGCGTTCGCGCTGATCGACAGCATCTGGCTACGCACGATGTATACGAGGCTTTACCAACCCGAAATCGGTGAGGTGATGATGAAGGGCGGCTTCCGCATGGGGCCGGCCATCGTCTTTTATGTGCTCTACATCTCAGGCATGATGATCTTCGCGGTCGGGCCAGCGTTTCAGTCGGGAAAGTGGCAGACCGCACTGCTCTGGGGCGCTCTGCTAGGCTTTTTTTGTTACATGACCTACGATCTGACCAATCACGCGACGCTCAAGGTTTGGAGCACGAAAGTGACGGTGCTCGATATTATCTGGGGCACATTTTTGACGGGTTCGGCATCGGTTGTCGGCTATTGGGTGACCACCGCAATCATGGGCAAAAATTAGGTCCGGAGATCAAGCAGCGTCGCTGATCCCGAGATCGGCCAGCTTGCGGTAAAGAGTCGAGCGACCGATACCCAGCCGCCGCGCTACTTCGGTCATCCGTCCGCGATAATGGCCGATGGCGAGGCGGATGACGTCGGCTTCGATTTCTTCGAGTGGGCGCATGTTGCCGTCGTCTTCGTAAAGCGTAACACCGATGCCATCGTTGCTTCCCGCGCCGAGCGATCCGCCGTTACCGGGGATACCGACGGCTGCGGCGATTTGCGGGAATTCGTCCGGAGTCAGCGCATCGCGGTCACACAGGACTGCGGCCCGGAAGAGCGCGCTTTGCAACTGGCGGACATTGCCGGGCCAGGCATAGCCGCGCAGCATCGTCAGCGCCTCGTCGGTAATGCCCAGACTGCGTAACCCAGGCTGGTTTGCCATTCGGCCAAGGAAATGGCGGGCGAGCGCGGGAATGTCGCTGGTGCGTTCGCGCAACGGCGGGATGGTGAGCTGCACCACATTCAGGCGGTAATAGAGATCCTCACGGAAATCGCCGCTGGCCAGTTTCTCGACCAGCTTGCAATTGCACGCCGACAGCAGGCGGACGTCGATGCGGTAGCTATGCGCCGCGCCCAGTGGCTGGATTTCGTTTTGGGTCAGCAAGCGAACGAGCCGTACCTGCGTCTCGGGCGGCAAATGGTCGACCTCGTCGAGAAAAACAGTTCCGCCCTCGGCCTGTTGCAGGATGCCCACACGGCGGTCAAAGGCACCGGCAAAGGCGTCTTTCTCATGCCCGAACAGCACCGAATCGAGCAGGTTCGGCGCAATCGCTCCGCAGTTGACTTTAAGGAACGGCTGCTTGCTGCGCGGAGAGGCGGCGTAGATCGCGTCGGCGACGACTTCCTTGCCGACACCGGGTTCGCCCTCGATGAACACAGGCGCTCTGCTGCGCGCCGCTTTCGCCGCAATTGCCAGCGCGTTGCGGAATGCTGGAGCCGATCCGATGATTTCCTCGAACGCCAGCGTCTGGGTAATCTTCTCGGTCATCGGATGCAGTTCGCCGAAATCCTTGCTTTTGTCCGCAGCTAAAGTCAGCGCCGCGATTAACCGCTCTGCGGCCACCGGCTTGATGATATAGTCAGACGCCCCGGCGCGCATCGCCTCGATCGCGCTTTCGTTCGAGCCGATCGCCGTCATTAGAAGAATGGGAAGTGCGGGACGCCGCGCCTTCAATTCCACGATAAGCGTCGCCGAATCGGAGCCCGGAACCCACTGGTCGAGCAAAATTGCGTCGAGCATCATGCCGTCTTGTGTACCGAGCATCGCGATCGCGGTTTCGGCATCGCGGGCGAAAACCGTCCGCCAACCGGCGCGCGAGGCGATAGCCGACACCAACCGGCACTGCGCCGGTTCGTCATCGACAAGCATTAACAATCGGGTCGCGCGTTCTTCCATTCACCATCCATCGGCGGTTGTGAGAAAATTGTGGTAACGCAAAGGGGTAAAGAGCCGATTAAGCAGACTATAATTTTTCTTAGGCGTCGTGGGCTTGAGCATTGGAAATTCAGCGGTTAAGGCGAGACCAAGGAAAAAAGTATGAAGGAGGCAAAATTGGCTGATCAACAGGATATGCAGCAGGCTACCGAGACCTATTCGCTGTTCATGTCGCTCTTGAAATGGGGAACGATTGCGACGGCGATCACAACGATCCTCGTCGTTTTTATCATCGCCAGCCGCGCCTCCTGACGTGGTGAAAATAGCAGTACTTAAAGAAACCGCCGTCGGCGAGACGCGCGTTGCTGCGTCGCCGGAGACGGTGAAGAAATATATAGGCCTTGGAGCGGAAGTGGCGGTCGAGGCGGGTGCCGGGCTGTCGGCTTCGGTTAGTGACGCGGACTATGCCGCCGCTGGCGCGAGCCTCGGTTCGGCCGATGCGACGGTCAAGGGCGCCGATATCGTGCTCGGCGTGCAGGGACCCGATGTGAAAGCGCTGGCCGGTGCGGCCAAGGGCGCTTGGGTCGTTGCAGGGCTCGATCCGTTCGGTCAACGCGCGCGGATCGACGAATATGCCAAAGCGGGCGTCGAAGCGCTGGCGATGGAATTCATGCCGCGCATCACGCGTGCGCAGTCGATGGACATATTATCGTCGCAGTCGAATCTGTCGGGTTACAAGGCGGTGATCGACGCAGCGGGTACTTATGGCCGCGCTTTCCCGATGATGATGACCGCGGCAGGCACGGTTTCTGCGGCGCGGGTGTTTATCATGGGCGTTGGCGTTGCCGGATTGCAGGCGATTGCCACCGCGCGGCGCTTGGGTGCTCAGGTTTCGGCAACCGATGTGCGTTCGGCTACCAAGGAACAGATTGAATCGCTCGGCGCCAAGGCGATATTCGTCGAAAATGTCGCCGGTATCGAAGGCGAGGGCGCTGGCGGTTATGCGACCGAGATGTCCGACGAATATAAGGCGGCGCAGGCCGATTTGGTCTCGGCGCATATCGCCAAGCAGGACATCGTCATCACGACGGCATTGATTCCTGGACGGGCGGCGCCGCGTTTGGTGTCCGACGCGCAGATCAAGACGATGAAATCCGGCAGCGTATTGTTCGACTTGGCGGTTGCGCAAGGTGGCAATGTCGAAGGCAGCGTTCCCGACCACATCGTCGAGAAACACGGCGTGAAAATCATGGGTTATTCGAACACGCCCGCGCATCTCGCGGCGGACACCTCGGCGCTGTTTTCGCGCAACCTGTTCAACTTCCTCTCCGCCTTCTGGGACAAGGAAGCGGGCAGGCCGGTTTTGCCTGACGATGACGAGATTACGGCGGCGATACGTCTGACCAAAGACGGCAAGGTTGTGAATGAGAGGCTGTTGGGGTGACAAAATATGCTGCAAAAATCCTCCCCCATTGGGGGAGGTGGCAGCGCGTAGCGCTGACGGAGGGGGGCTGAGTTGGAAAACCACACGCCTCATGCGTTGAAAAGCGCGAAGCGTCTGCGGCGCGAAATGACGTTGCCGGAAGTCCTCTTGTGGCGGCATCTTCGTGGTCAGCCGCTTGAGGTCAAATTTCGTAAGCAACACCCAATCGCTAATTACGTTGTCGATTTTTACTGTGCCGCAAAACGCATCGCGATCGAGATCGATGGTATTTCACACGACATGGGCGATCGACCTCAACGCGACTCCCTTCGCGATGCCACGCTAAACGCAATCGGCGTTGAAGTTTTTCGCATATCGGCGGTCGATGTGCTTCGTGACGTCGAAGCTGCGGCCGAGGCCATTGTTCTTCATTGTGCCAACAGACCCCCACCGTCAGCCCTTCGGGCTGCCACCTCCCCCAATGGGGGAGGATTTATTGGAGCATTTCGATAATGGATTTCATAAGTATTCTATCCATCTTCGTGATGGCCTGTTTCGTCGGCTATTATGTGGTCTGGTCGGTTACACCCGCGCTGCACACGCCGCTGATGGCGGTGACCAATGCGATTTCCTCGGTGATTATCGTTGGCGCGCTGATTGCTTCCGCGGCTGAAGGGTCGCCAACCGCCAAATGGCTCGGGCTGATTGCGGTGGCGATGGCCAGTGTGAATATCTTCGGCGGCTTTGCAGTAACTGCGCGGATGCTCGCCATGTACAAGAAAAAGGAGCGCTAAGTTGGAACATGCTGCGCCCGACCCTTACCCTATGCTCGCCTATCTGATTTCAGGTGTCTTTTTTATTCTCGCGCTGCGCGGACTTTCTTCGCCTGCCACGTCGCACCGAGGGAACCGCTTTGGCATGGCCGGAATGCTTATCGCGGTCGTTACAACACTGCTTACGCATAAGGTTGCGTCGTTGCCCGAAATCATCGGCGCGATTGCCATTGGTGGTGGTATCGGTTGGGTGACCGCGCGCAAGATCGCGATGACCGATATGCCTCAGTTGGTCGCGGCGTTCCACAGCCTCGTCGGCATGGCGGCGGTGCTCGTTGCAGCAGCAGCGTTTCTGAACCCGCAAGCGTTCGGCATTACCGGCGCTGATGGCCTTATCAACCCGGTCAGCCGTGTTGAAATGGGTCTCGGCGTCGCCATCGGTGCTATTACCTTCTCAGGCTCGGTCATCGCCTTTCTGAAACTCAACGGCAATATGTCGGGTGCGCCGATCATGTTGCCAGCGCGCCATATCATCAACCTCGGCACATTGGCGGCGATTATCGGGCTAATTGGTTACTTCACGATCGACCAAAGTCCCTGGATTTTCTGGACGGTTACAGCGCTCGCGTTCCTGATCGGATTTCTGCTTATCATCCCCATCGGCGGCGCGGACATGCCGGTGGTGGTGTCGATGCTCAACAGCTACTCGGGCTGGGCGGCGGCGGCGATGGGCTTTACGCTGCACAACACCGCGATGATTATTACCGGCGCGCTCGTCGGATCATCCGGCGCCATCCTGTCCTACATCATGTGCAAGGCAATGAACCGAAGCTTCATCAGCGTTATCGCTGGCGGCTTTGGCGCGGCTCCTTCGGCGGCAGGTGGCGAGGCCAAATCCGATCGCCCGTGGAAACGCGGTTCGGCGGAAGATGCCGCCTATATGATGAAGCAGGCGGAAAGCGTCATCATCGTCCCCGGTTACGGCATGGCGGTGGCGCAGGCACAGCATATCCTGCGCGAAATGGGTGATGTCCTCAAGAAAGAGGGCGTTAGCGTCAAATATGCGATCCACCCTGTCGCCGGGCGTATGCCGGGCCATATGAACGTGTTGCTGGCCGAAGCGAACGTGCCATATGACGAGGTATTCGAGCTTGAGGACATCAATAGCGAGTTCGCCCAAACCGACGTTGCCTTCATCATCGGCGCGAACGACGTCGTCAATCCGGCGGCCAAAACCGACAAGTCGTCGCCGATCTACGGGATGCCCGTATTCGATGTGGACAAAGCCAAGACGGTGTTCTTCATCAAGCGCTCGATGGGTGGGGTCGGCTATGCTGGTGTCGACAACGACGTGTTCTATATGGACCAGACGATGATGCTTTTGGCCGACGCAAAGAAGATGGTCGAAGATATAGTGAAAGCACTGCAACACTGATGCGTAAACTGGGCCTGATTGGCGGGATGAGCTGGTACTCGTCCGAAACTTACTACAACCGGATCAACAAGCAGATCATGCGCCGCACCGAGGGGACGTGCAACGCGCCTTTAATCATCGAGAGTCTCAACTTTTGCGATATTCGGAAAGCAAGCACCGATGCCGATTGGGATCATGTAGCCGAGGTGCTGATTGCATCGGCAAAGCGCCTCGAGGCAGCTGGGGCAACCGCGATCCTGATCTGCGCGAACTCCATGCACAAGGTGCACGACCGCGTGGCAGCAGCGGTTTCAGTTCCGGTCATTCACATCGCCGATGCTGTCGGGGCGAAGATGAAAGCCGCAGGGGTACAATCGGCGGCGTTGCTGGGCACCGCGAATGTCATGGCGGAAAATTGGTACCGCCAGCGGCTTGTGAAGCACGGCGTGACCTTGCTTCCGGCTGAACTGGACGATGTGAAGGATCTCGACCGGATCATTTACGAAGAGCTGATGGTGGGCAAAATTTCGCGCACTTCAGAACGCTTGCTGAAGACTATCATCACCGAGATCGATCAGGAAGGCATTAAGGCAGTTGTGCTAGGCTGCACCGAACTCGATATGATTGTCGATACCAAAGCCAACGTCCTGCCGATTTACGACAGCACCGAAATTCATGCCGATGCGGGGGTTGACTGGATACTCTCCGACGCGCCGTGAACTAAAGCCATTCAGTGAGACCCATCCGCTAATGGTGAGGAGGGACTGAGCTTGTCGAAGGCCCGTCTCGAAACATTTCAACGTCGCCTCCTTCGAGACGCCATTTCGACCCTTCGAAGGGCTCAGGGCTCAACGGCTCCTCAGGATGAGCGGATTGGTATTTGGCAAATTGGCTAAAGTCGCTTGGCAAGCCGCGGGCAATGTTGCATCCTCAATATCATGAGGATGAGGAAAATCGCCATCGCCAGCGCTGTCCTGTGCGCGCTTGTTCAACCCGTTTTTGCCAAGACGATTACTGTCGCTCCGGGCGATGGCGCGCAGGAAAGGTTGCAGGAGGCGCTGATTTCTGCGGAGCCGGGCGATGTTGTTGAACTGGCGGCGGGACGCTTTGTGCTGACCGATGGCCTGTCGCTTGACGTTAACAAAGTGACGGTCAAGGGGCAGGGTGCCAAGGACAGCGTGCTCGATTTCTCGGGTCAGCAGGGCGCCGGCGAGGGATTACTGGTGACCTCCGATGATGTTGTTCTCCGCGATTTTGCGGTCGAAAATAGCAAGGGCGACGGCATCAAATCCAAAGGCGCTGACCGCATCGTTTATCACAAGTTGCGCGTCGAATGGACGGGTGGGCCCAAGGCGACCAATGGCGCTTACGGAATCTATCCGGTCGAGAGCAAAAATGTGCTCGTCGATTCGGTGCTCGTGCGCGGCGCCTCGGACGCGGGCATCTACGTCGGGCAATCCGACAACATTATCGTGCGGGAATCTACGGTGCTGGAGAATGTCGCCGGGATCGAGATCGAGAACAGCTACAACGCAGACGTCCACGACAATATCGCCACGAAAAATACCGGCGGCGTGCTGGTATTCGACTTACCTGATCTGCCGCAAATGGGTGGGCGCAACGTCCGTGTATTCAGCAACATAATCGTCGATAACATGACACAGAATTTCGCGCCAAAGGGCAATATCGTCGCCAATGTTCCGACCGGCACCGGTGTGATGGTGATGGCGAACCGCAATGTCGAGATTTTCGATAATGTTATCGGCGAGAACGGCACCACCAACATCATGGTCGTCGGCTACCGCTTTCCGCACAAGGATGCGAAATATGATCCGTTGCCGCAAGGCGTAGTGATTTGGGACAACCAGCACGGTCGTGCCGGATGGGCACCCCGGTTGCGCGGCGGTCAGGACATAGCGGCGGCGATGGGTGGCAGCTTCCCGCAGATTTTCTGGGACGGTGCTGGCGGCGCGGAAAACGCGCCGATTGTCATGGACAGCGTTCCCGCGCTGTCGCTCGGGCTCAATGATATCATGGCCGACCCAAGCACTGCGCAGCCAGCGCCATTGTCGGCTGCAACATCGCGTCCGGCGGCGCTCCCGGTTATCAAATTGCCTGACAGCATGGAGGTCGCCGTCCGCTGATGCGCTTGCTATTGCTAGCTATGGCGCTGTTTTTGGCAGCCGTGGCAACGGCGCAGCCCAAATTGGCGATTTCGGATGCGGCGATCGCGGCTTCGGTTAACCCCTTGCGGCTATCGGCCTTTGGTTTCTTCAACGGCGCTGCTGACAAGCCTTCGGCATCGCTTATTCCCTACACTCTGCGAACACCCTTATTCTCCGACTATGCCGAGAAACAGCGCTTCATCCACCTTCCCGCGGGCGCGCGGTTAACGGTCGATACAAAAGGCAAGGTTGCCTTTCCGGTTGGTACAGCGCTGATCAAAAGCTTTGGTTACCCGGATGAAAGCGGTGGTCTCGAAATTATTGAGACGCGCCTTCTGCTTCACCGCGCCGAAGGCTGGGTGGCTTTGCCGTATGTCTGGCGCGCCGACGGCAGCGATGCCGACCTGCGGGTTGGAGGAACGCGGGTGCCGGTGAGCTTGAAGAAGCCTGACGGGCATTCGCAGTCGATCAGCTACGCCGTTCCCAACAAGAACCAGTGCAAGCAATGCCATTCGTCGAGCGATGCGATCATGCCCATCGGTCCAGTCGTGCAAAATATGGTGTTTCCACGAAAGGGCGATGCGAGGAAGTTGCTGGGCGGCAAGGCTGCGCGTTTTGAGGCCAAATGGGACGAATCTGCATCTGGCTCCCTCGATCAGCGCGCCCATGCCTATCTTCGGGTCAATTGCGGCCACTGCCATGCGACTGGTGGGTCCGCCAGCAACAGTGGTCTGATCCTCGACGGCTCCAATATGGATAAAATCGCTTACGGGATCGGCAAGCGCCCCGTAGCGGCTGGCAGGGCGAGCGGCGACATGGATTTCATCATCGAAGCCGGAAAGCCCGAGCGCTCGATCCTGATCAACCGGATGAAAAGCACCGATCCCGGCATCGCTATGCCCGAACTCGGCCGCGCCACTGTCCATGACGAAGGCGTCGCGCTCCTCGAACAATGGATAAAGGCGATGCCGAAAGGCTGAGCCTTATTGAAGCATCCCGCGTTTCAGCTCGTAACGCTGCCCGCCAAATCCTTCGAACACACCTGCGATCGCCGGGTGGTTAACCGGGCCATGCTCGGTGTCGGACAGCAAGTTCTGCTGGCTAACATAGGCGATGTAGCTGTTCTCGGCATTTTCGGCGAACAGGTGATAAAAGGGCTGGTCCTTGGCAGGGCGGACACTTTCGGGAATGGACTGATACCATTCGTCGCTATTGGCGAACACGGGGTCGACATCGAAAATCACACCGCGAAAGTCGAAGATCCGGTGGCGCACAACGTCGCCGATGGTAAATTGCGCCTCGGCTATGTCGGGGGGAATTGGAGAGTCGTTCATTCCTCTAATATGGGTCATTCGCCCGTCAAATCAACCTTGCGCTTGGCAAAGCAAAAAACATCGGTTATTGGCGCCGCTCTGCCACGGGGGCACACCGGTTTTCCGGTACCGACCAGCGCCTGTGACATGCGGAGAGATGGCTGAGTGGTCGAAAGCACCGCACTCGAAATGCGGCGTGCCGGTGACGGTACCTAGGGTTCGAATCCCTATCTCTCCGCCAAACTCCATTTTCACAACATTTCAGCACACCGCAACAGGCCCGGATTAGTGCCGATTGTTGTCGCTATATCCTTTCACGCTCCTTCTTGTCATTTCCCACTATTGCACCTATAGTGGGGTAACGATTGGGGGAACGATGCCGCTCACGGGAAAGTTCGTTGAACATGCTCACAAAAAGCCGGGGCGTCATAGCGACGGCAAGGGTCTTTACCTTTTGGTCAAGCCTTCGGGGTCGGCAAGCTGGGTGCTGCGCGTTCAAACCTCGTTGCTGAATGACGGCAAGCGGACTGATTATGGTCTAGGACCGCTCCACACCCTTACATTGGCAGAGGCGCGCAACAGAGCCGAGGAAGGCAGGAAGCTCGCAAAGCACGGCCTAAACCCGTCGTTGGCACGGAAGCGGGAAACCGTGCCTACCTTTGAAGAAGCAGCGCGCCGGTATCATGCCATTGTTGAACGTGGCTGGAAAAAGGGAAAGCATGGCAAGCAATGGCTGTCCACGCTGGAAGCCCATGCATTCGGGACAATCGGAAACGTGCAGGTCAATGCTGTTGATACCGCCGCAATCCAGCGAGTGCTACTGCCGATCTGGCTGACAATTCCTGAAACTGCGCGCCGTGTTCGTCAACGGTTGGGCGCGGTGTTGGATTACGCCTTTGCACAGGGCTGGCGCGAAACAGAGGCACCCATGCGCGCAATTGCAAAGGGGTTGCCAAAACAATCCAAAAAGCGCGGCCATTTTGCTGCAATGCCCCACGCTGATCTTCCGCGTTTCATCGACGAACTTTGCAGCAATAAGGCATCGATTGGAAGGCTAGCCTTACGTTTCACAATATTGACTGTTGTTAGGTCCGGCGAAACGCGGGGGGCAATTTGGAGCGAGTTTGATTTAGTAAAGGGGATTTGGACGATACCAGCGGAACGCATGAAGGCGGGCGAACAGCATATCGTGCCATTGTCGAAGCCAGCTTTAGAAATTCTGCGCGAAATGCTTCGGCTCTCAAATGGCGACCCAGATAGCCTTGTTTTCCCCGGTGCAAGAGGCAGGGTTATGTCCAATATGACGATGCCGAAGGCATTAAAGACCTCCGGTGGAGAAGGGTTCACAGTTCACGGCTTCCGGTCCAGTTTCCGCGACTGGGTGGCCGATACGATGGTATCGATAAAGCTGCCCGCTAAGGAAGGACAGGAGGCCAAGACAGCGCTTGCTGGTGACGTGGCAGAATCCGCACTGGCTCATGCCCTACCTAACAGGGTTGAAGCTGCATATCGGCGGACAAAGTTTCTCGATCACAGGCACGTTCTGGCTGAACGCTGGGCCGACTATCTGGCCGGTGCATCCAATGTAGTAAGGTTGGCCGCTAATGGATGACACCGAAATGCTGAGCTGCTGGGATGCGATTCAGGCAGTTAAGTCCAAAAACGAAGCGGACATCGACGCGTTTCGCCGAATTATCCAGCGATGCAAAGCTGGCCTAATAACGTGCGTAGCCTCTCATTGGTCGCATAATGAAACGGATGGCAGGGTCAATATTGCGGTCCCCCCGAAGGTATGGAACCAGGAATATATCCTCCATCATCTTGATCTACGGACGGGAGACTTACGGGTCCGCTCATCGCCCTTAAAGCAGAGGATTGGGGGCGGTAGCATGTCTGCGACGGTAATAG
>CAZQBS010000025.1:20801-36184 GCA_964591835.1 uncultured Sphingorhabdus sp.
CAGGGCATGAAGAACCCCTCCCGCGCGCCCGCGCCGATGTTCCCGACCCCTCCGTGGTCACAATTATTCACTCTCCGAGCAAAGATGAAATGAAAGGTTCGCCCCGTTCTGCTAAATGGGAGGATTGGATTGCTGTTGCGTGCCTGCTTGCCCGCGATGAAGATATTAAAGAGGGCATGATGCGCAAGGACGTGCAGAAAAAGATAGACATTTGGTTGGCGGCCAAAGGCTTTGAGGGAATTTCCAGACAACAAAGCACCCCTATTGTTGACCGCATATTGGAATTATTTGTGACTGGCGCTTTGACCACCAGAACGGACGTGTCGGGAAAAAATACGGGCTAATTCCCGACAATTCCCGACAATTCCCGACAACATTACCCCGGCTAATCAGGCACTTTCATGGCGTTGCAGGCAATGGTTGCACTGCACGACATGAACGACATTCCACATGGAATCTATCGGACTAAGTTACGCCGATACGGGCAGGGTGCTGGGTGGCGATGAAAAGCCAATCAGTCCTACCACGATCTGGCGCATGGTGAAGCGTGGCGATCTACGCAAGATGAAGGTCGGTGCGAGAACATTGATTGCTGTCGATTCTATCAAAGAATTTGCGGCAAAGCAGATGGAGGTGGCGTGAACCATGCGGTATCAATCAATGGGGTCGCCGCCCCATAACGGCAAGGGCCGCAGCACCCTCACAGTGCGCGACCCTCGACTCAATTCCATCTTGGCAGGCTGGATTGATGACAATGATATAGCGGAAACTTCTCAAATTGGCAACTGGTGCCTGCGTGAGATTGACAGCTGGGCACGGGCGAAGCGCGGTGCGACACAGTACCGATTCCAGCAGGATCAACCGAACCGTCTTGGCAATGGCTATCGCCGGGATGGTGCGCGATGAACAGCCAGTCAATTCTCCGCAAAATCGATGCGATGAAGGCGTTGAAGCGGTCAACCCAGTTCGACGGTGAGGCTGATGCCGCTACGCTGGCAATCCGGCGTCTTGAAACCCGGCTTCCGCCTGCGCCTTCGATCAAGCGCATTGGCCTACTTGGGTCATGGCAGCGCACGGCTTGGTTGCTGATGCTGTCGGGCATGAAGTGGAGCGACCGCGAACGCGACTTTCTGGAGTCCATGCGCTGCAAACGATCTGCGCCTAGCGAACGTCAAGAATCGTGGCTTATAGATTTGGACCGCAAGGCCAAGGCCAATAGGGCGGAAGGGGGCTGGCGATGATGCAATCCCCTCGCATAGACTTCGGCGCGCTGCGGAAAGAAAATTCGCTGGTCGATGTCGCCAACGCTAGCGTCAAACTCGTCAAGTCCGGGCATGAATTTAAGGCCTGTTGCCCTTTTCACAACGACCGGACGCCATCGCTAACCCTGTATCCGTCAAAGGCAGGCTGGCGCTGGCAATGCTTCGGCTGTGGTCTTGGTGGCGATGTCATTGATTGGTTGGCCGCGCTGCACCGTCTGCCAGTTTCGGACGCGGCAAGGATGCTGGCGGGTGGCAATGTCCCCTCGATTCATGTAGATACGCCTCCGGCTGCCGACAAGGCGCACAAAGGCGAACAGGCCCGCAAGGTCTGGGCAAATGCACATCCTATCGCCGGGACGCCCGCCGAAACATATCTTCGTCGGCGGAATATCGATATTGGATTGCCTGACTGCCTTCGGTTCGGCCGGCTTCGCTTTGCCGGTGAAGTCCGCCCTATGCTGATCGCGGCGGTCGCCGGTGCCGACAACAGGGTGCAAGCAATCCACCGCATTGTTCTCAAGGATGATGGCAGCAAGGCTGATCTGGACGGGGGCAAGGTCAAGTTTAGCCTCGGTCCCGTCATGGGTGGCGCAATTCGTCTCACGTCCGCTGCAAACGGAATGCTGCTGTGCGTCGGTATCGAAGATGGGCTGACGCTGCTGCAACAACAGGGTCAAGCGGTCTGGGCGGTGACGGGTGATGTTGCTCTGCCGTCCATCCAGTTGCCTGCCGGTGTCCGTTCTGTGGTGGTTGCCCATGACAACGACGCTAGCGGCAAAGCTGCTGGCAAAAAAGCTGCGGACAGAATGGCGAGTGACGGGCGGCAAGTCCGCCTCATCCAGCCCCTTCCCGCATTCAAAGACTTCAATGAGGAAATAGCGCAATGACTGCGACAATCCAAGACCGCCTGAACAGCGCGGAAGTTCATTCGATATTTGGCCAACCCGACGCCTCGGTACTGTCTGCCGGTCGCCGTCCTGCGGTCGAAATGCCCGGTAAGATATTCGGCCCTGCATGGGGGATGGTGTGCGACTTCGCCAACGGTGCGGGCTGTCCGCCTGATTATGCTGCAATTGCCTTCCTGTCGGCCTGTGCAAGCCTGATTGGGGGCAAGCGCCGGGTCATGCCCTATAGCGGTGTGTCTCAATGGTCTGAGCCGTGCATCCTTTGGGTGGCTGCTGTTGGTGACCCGTCTGCGAACAAGTCGCCGGGGTTGGATGCGATAACGGCACCGCTCCGCAAAATGGAAAAGGCAATTGCGGAAAGCCATAAGGACACATTGCGCGATTGGAATGGCACGGTCGAGCGCGCCAAGGCCGTCAAAGATGATTGGCAGGGTCAAGTCAAAGCATCGGTAAAAGACGACTTGCCAACGCCAGCCATGCCCTCGGACGCAATAGCTCCTGATGAGCCTGCGCGCCGTCGCCTGATCGTTCAGGACGGAACGCCGGAAGCAATTGCTTCTATCCTTGCTGCGAACGATATTGGAACGCTGCATTTCCGGGATGAATTGGCGGGCTGGTTGTCGTCATTCGACCGATATAGTCCGGGCGGGCGTGAGTTTTGGTTGGAGGCCTATGGTGGTCGGCCATTTGTCATCGACCGCAAAAGCGCTGGCTCGGTTACGGTCAATTTCAACGGGGTGTCGGTCCTCGGTGGGGTCCAGCCGGAAAAGCTGGCCGATACGCTGCTTTCGTCTGTCGATGACGGGCTGGTTGCAAGGTTCCTCTGGGCATGGCCGCAAGCAATACCGTTTCGCCGCCCTTCATCATCCGGCAATGAATCGCAGCTGCAAACAATCTATGAGCGGCTAGATGGTCTGCCGTGGGGCCAGGATGAATTTGGTGCTGACGCCGCCGTCAAACTTCACCTGACAAGCGATGCTGCCGATGTGTTTGACCAATGGGGCGCAGAGAACGATGACGGCCTAGAGGACGCCGGGGCGCTATATAAATCATTCTGCGGGAAGCTGCGGGGGATGGTTCTGCGGATCGCCTTGGTATCGGAGCATATCAAATGGGCATGGCAGGGCGGGCAAGAGCCGCGCCTTGTGTCGGCCGATACGGTCGGTGCCGTGTGTGACTTCGTCGAGCAATATGCAAAGCCGATGGCGCTGCGGGTGTTTGGTGACGCGGCTCTTCCTCCGGTCGAACGGAACGCGGCGACACTGGCACGATATATCCAGCGACATAAGTTGGACAATTTCAATGCGCGGACATTGCGCCGCAAGGCGGGTTACACAGGGCCGAAACAACCCAAGGCGCAAGAGGAAGCGCTGGATTTGTTATCAGAATGCAATTGGATAATGGCCGCGCCGCAAAGGGCTGGCGACAACGGAGGCAGGCTTTCCGCTGATTACATCGTCAATCCTGTAGTGCATCTGTGATGGCGAACGCGGCACAAGCACCTCGTGCCAATAGTGCCGTTAGTGCCATTAGGGGGGCTAACGGCACTAATGGCACTAATGACATTGGGGCTGCTGTCCTCCGCCTGCAATCCATGCCCGCACCGAATTTCTCCGGCTTCACGATATGGCCGCGCCTTGTTGCCGATGCAGTGTGGTTGCATGAAAGCGGGCGCGCTGCGGACGCAATGGCTGCGGGCTGGTCGGTGCCTGAATTGTTCGGTTGGTCTGCAACAACATGGCAGTCATTGACGTTCTGGCTCAACGGCGCACGGTCGCTTGTCGTCGGGGAAGCGTTCGACGGGCCGGTTCATACGAAGTGGGCCTGTAAGCGCCGTCATGGTGACCGGCGTTTCTTTATCCGCAACGCCGCCGCCGAATTCCCGGATGATGTCGAGTTGCTGTGGGAAATTGGGACGTGCTGGTCACGTTGACGGGTTCAACTGGACTCGACGACCGGCTGGTCCTGGCTATCCAGCCGCACCTTCCAACGCCTGGCGCGCTCCTTGACGGAGCGCGCCTCGCATCATTTGCGGCTCATGGACTGACGGGAAAGTCGGACCAGCGGGCGTTAGACCCGTTGTATTTGTCCAAAGCGTTCTGCCATCCCTTGCCGGGTATCAAAAGCTGCTTAGCAAGCCCGGGAGGAACCTTGGCCGTATCGCGTTGCGGTGTTCCCGGGGGCGAAGGCGCGGTCGCCGACGTTTTTGCGGGCGTACTGGCGGTCTGCTGTTTAGATGATTTTTGGGCGACAGCAGGCATCATCGGAATGGTGATCGTAGCCAAAGTGAAACCGGCGGCGATTAATATCTTGCGCATCGTTTAACCCTTTTCTGTGGTGGAGGGAGCAACAGAATAGATGCAGAGCCGCCATGGGCGCGCCGAATGCGGCGCATGGTGTCACGGAACGGATGCGCCGAATGGCAGATTTCCGTCGCTGCGGTGGCGTGTTTCTGTGGTGAGACAACCCGACATGCGCGTTAAAAACGGCCAGCGCGAATCGGGTTTGCGGAAACGGCAGGCTCATAATAGCGATGTCGGTGTGGTAATATCCGTTTGCCCCCGTGTAAGAAATCTGTAGTAAAACTCGCGACCCCCTCGGGTCGCGAATCCTCCGGGGAGGGGAGGGTGGCGTTACTGGTGTGATTTGGTTTGAGTGCTCCTTACCACATGTTACCTAGTGACGCCCCCGAAACACAAATCGGCAGGATAAAGTTTTCGCCCTGACAATCCCAAAATAAATTGCTCCAAAGACGCCTGACGCGCGAGGGGGTAAGGCAATCCCTAGGGCTATCGAGGGGCTATGGCGGCAGGTTGCCACGACGATAACGCTAACCCAGTTTTTCGCCCGCGCACGCGAAGGCATTCCCCTATAATAGGCGATAATAGACAATCAGCGAAACGGGTAACCGTCCAATCTGATTTGTCGGCCAAAGCCATAGCGGCCGTGCTCGATGATAACGGTTTGGTCGTGGCCGTCATCGGCATAGGTTGGCGAAGGCAACAGGTGCGAGAATCCGCCTGCGCCGTCATCCTCGCCATTGTCCAAGTCCGTGCCTGCGGGATCGTCGTCCTCCATATCTTCACATCCAGACAGTTCGTCGAGTCGCTCGATAAGGCGCTCTGTAACGGCCTCAAGTTCGTGACGTGTCAGTTTGCGGATTGCTTGGCCTATCAGAGCAATGGGGAGAGCCTTGCGGCCCTCCCTAACGTTCTGACGGGCGCTCACACCATCACCTGATGCGCTTCAACCACTTCGGCTGGTGTCATGTGGTGCAAATCTGCGGCGATGCGGTCTGCAAGCCCCGATGCGCTCAAGTCTCTGACCATTGTGCAAGCCTTTTCCCGTTGCGCTTCCGTGGTGGTGTCATAGCGAATGACAGCGCGAAAGCCGGTGTCGTGTGGGAAAATATGACCGCCTGCCGCTGCGAACCGCGAAAGCCACGCGCTGGTGCAATGAGGGGCGCTCATGCGTGGTCAAAAGGGGTGGCGTTACCTTGCCTCATTCGTTAGCAGGCGTTCACGACCGCTTTTGGGATTGAAACATGCATAACCGATTCTTGCTTCTTTTGCTGTCAACGGCGCTAGCCTCGTGCGGCAGTTCGCAATTGGGCGGTGCCGGTTCGGTGTCCGACGTAAAAGTCGTCGAACAGGGTTCTTTGCCCGAGCCGATGCGCGTCGATTTGTTCGAGCAGAACCGTCCATATCTGATCGGGCCGTTCGATAAGCTGACCATCGATGTGTTCGGGATAGAAGAATTGAGTACCAAGGAAGTACAGACGGACGCCGGCGGCCGGATCTCGTTTCCGCTTGCCGGGATCATGGAAGCCGCAGGTAAGACCCCGAGTGAGCTCGAAGTTGAAATTGAAGATCGACTGCGCGGACAATATGTCCGTGATCCACAAGTCACTGTAAACCTAAAGGAAACGGTTAGCCAGGTTGTCACGATCGACGGTCAGGTGCGCGAACCGGGGCTTTATCCGGTCGTCGGCAAAATGACCCTGATGCGGGCGGTCGCGGTTGCAAAAGGCACTTCAGAATTTGCAAAGCTCGATGATGTCGTGATTTTCCGCACTGTAAATGGTCAGAAGTTGGCGGCTCTCTACAATCTTAAGGCAATCCGGCGTGGGTTTTACAACGATCCGGAAGTCTTTGCCAATGACGTGGTGGTGGTGGGCGATTCTACAGCGCGCAGGTTGTTCAAGGATGCCCTGCAGTTGGTGCCGCTGCTTACCACACCGCTCGTAGTTGCGCTCCAAAACCCATGATCAACCACAGCGGTGGTCGTTATTATGGCGGTCTATAAATTTTTATCATATAAATCAGTTATTTAGTCGATAGTTCTTCGATGTGACGACCGGCGTGGCCATTTTTCGCGTTGTTATTCCGTATATTATGCTATGAATCGGGCTTGGTTGGGGTGGCCATGCACTGATATTTATCGGGGGATTTATGGCATTCCACTCCCGCGTCGTCGATGACGTCGCATTATTGTCTGCGCTTGCTGTGCAAGAACGCGCGCTCGGCGTGCCGATTACCGGTCGCAATTTTCTCGAAATTTCCGTCCGGCACGACCAGCAGGATAAAATCTTCTGGTGCTTCATGAACCAGACGGGCCGTCCCAGCTATACCTATAGCCTGGGCGCCGAAATCCAGCAGGTGCAGGATTGGATCGGCAATAATTACGCCATGCCGACAAATGGCGGTCCCGACGATCTGCGCTATTTTGTCTGTGGCTCGAAAACTCCCGGAATTTATAATCTTGGTGGCGATTTACGCCATTTTGCTGATTGTATCCGGTCGCGCGATCTGGCGGCGATGCGCAAATATGCGGAAACCTGCGTACGGATGCAGCACGCAAACTCCAACGGCTTCGGCGCACCGATCATTACCATGGCGCTGGTTCAGGGCGATGCGTTGGGCGGCGGTTTCGAACATGCGCTGGCTTTTGACATACTGGTCGCCGAACGCAGCGCGCGGTTGGGTTTGCCGGAAATTATCTTCAATCTTTTTCCGGGGATGGGGGCGTATAGCTTTCTGGTTCGCCGCGTCGGACGCAAGATTGCCGAAAACTTCATCCTCGAAGGCAAAATCCATACCGCAGAAGAGCTGCACGAACTGGGCATCGTCGATTTGCTGGTCGAGGACGGCGAAGGTGAGGCCGCAATTGTCGATTATTGCCAGCGCAACCACAAACGCTTTGCTGCCGAACGGGCGGTATATCTTTCGCGTCGCGTGACCGCGCCTGTAGAACTCGAAGAGATGTTACGGATAACCAGTATCTGGGCGGAGACGGCGATGACGCTGACCGACGCCGACGTGCGCAAGATGGAACGGCTCGCCGATGCACAGGAACGCCGGATCCAGCGCAGCCTGAAGCTCGTTACTTAACGCTGGTTTACAGCGGCGTCGGGATAGTCGCTGACGTGCAATGCTTTAAGCGCCACCGTTGCGCGCGCTAGTTCATTTTCTATTTTTTCCAGATAGGCATGACGATGTTCGGCAAAATCGGGCTCGGTCACCTTTTCGAGCTTGCCGCACAAGGCCGCTAGATGTTTGGCACCCATATTGTTGCCAGAGCTTTTAAAGGCGTGCGCGCAAAAACGGAATTCTCGGACGTCGCCGTTTTGGACTGCCCGACGAAGCGGTTCACGTAGTTGCTCGACGTCCTCAAAGAACCCTTCGACCATGCTTGCAATAAAACGTGAATCGCCGATCGACCTCAGATATTCGATTTGCGACTGATCAATCGGGTCGGGCATGACCGATGGCGGCCCGTTAAATGGCACTACGACATTGAACGGATCCGACGATGGTTCGGTGACGATCGGCGTCATTGCTGTCTCTTCGCCGCAGAATTGTTCGATGGTTGCCAGCAATAATTTGGCATCGACAGGCTTGGTCAATCGCAGATCCATCCCGGCGTTCTTGCATTTCAGTTCGGTCTCGGCGGTGGCGTCCGCCGTTACCCCGATGATCGGCAAACGCTGGCGACTGCCCTCGATTTGGCGCCACATCGCACAGGCATCAATCCCGTTAAGCCGTGGCATGTTTACATCAAGCAGCAATATATCGAACTTTGACTGTTCAAGTGCGTCTAGCACTTCGTCACCATCGGCGACCAGCGTGACGACATGCCCTACGGATTGCAGGATCGCTGCGAGTACGTTGCGGTTGGTACGGTTATCGTCCGCAACCAGCACTTTTCGCGGACTCGAAATATTGACCGCGGGAGCATCCTCGCTGTGTGGCAAGCGTAAGTGGTGGGCGAACGAACAGCCGATCCGGATTGCGCTGCGCAGTTCGTTGAAATTGGGACTCCTTGGCAATATCGACGCAAATGCGGCGCGCAAAATCACGTCGTCCATATCTACTGCATTCCGACCCTGGACGAGTACTGGCGCGACCTCGGCATCGGCAAACAATGTCCAGATGGCATGTTCGGGCCCGAATTGCCGGGCAAGCGTATCCGCTACCAGTGCAACATCGAAATGCGCAAGGTCCAGACCGGACAACGATTTCGCCATGTCGTCGGCGTTCTGGCAATTCACGTGGCGGACCACAATATTTTCCATCGATTGCGCACCGGCAAGCAAATCCGGTGCAATATCGCCTACTGACAGTATCTGGACGGTGTTGGGCGAAACCGACTCGATAGCATGTTGTTCGTCGGCGACGATGTCGACCGGGACTTCGACCCGGAAGCTGCTGCCCTTGCCGATAGTGCTCGATGCAGTAATCGTTCCATTCACCTGATCGACCAACTGCTTGCAGATCGCCAGGCCCAGACCGGTTCCGCCAAAACGGTTCATGACGGTTTCGTCAGCCTGTTGAAAAGGTTGGAAAATCAAGTTGATTGAGCTATCCGCGATACCAATACCGGTATCTGTGACGGTGAACCAAATGCTGTGCTTTCCAGCCTGTTCGCTAATTCCACTGGCAATCGCGATACTTCCCGCTTCGGTGAATTTGATGGCGTTGCTGGTCAAATTGAGCAGGATATTGCGCAATACGTCGCTTGGCCCGTCGACCATGCCGTCACTGAGCGGCTCGGCCTGCAACTGCAGCGCGAGGTTTTTCTCGTCGGCGCGAACCGCCATGATCGCGCGAATCTCTGTTAGCAAATCGGTTGGCCGGAATTTGGCCTTTTTGACTTTGGCCGCGCTGGTGCCCGATTTGGCAACCTCGATAAGCTGCTCGATCAGATGGAGTAAATGTTCACCGGCCAAGACGCTGGCTTCGATCATTTCCTTCTGGCTTCGCGGCATGTCGATCTGACGCAAATGCGTGCCATAGCCAATGATTGCATTGAGCGGCGTGCGCAGTTCGTGGCTAACGCTGGCAAGGAAGTAGCTTTTTGCCCTGCTGGCGATTTCGGCCTGCTCCTTGGCGTGCGAAATTTTGCGGATTAGCGTGGAGCAATAGGCTGGAATAACGAATAACGCAGCGGTCAGGCTGAAACCCATTATCTGGTTTGGCCGCCAATATTCAGTCGTGACCACTACGGTGCCGAAGGCCACGGTAGAAAGTGCGGCCGCCACAAACAGCCATTTCAGGCCGAAGCGAAAGCCGTTCCCCAATATCATCCACAGCAGGATGGGGTAGAATACCGACATATACTCTGGTTCGAGAAGCATGACCGCAAAGGCCATGAGCACGTCGAGATTGATTGCCGCTAACCAGCGTTCTTCTGCGCGCCATACGCCGTATTTTTGCATCACATAGAGCGCGGCATTGCTAGTCAAATAAGCCAAAAATGAAAAGACGATCAGCGAATCGAAGCCAAGTAAATAGCAGCTTAGACCCGCAGGAACGCCCATGATGACGCGGTTACGCAGAATTTCCTGCTCCGGCGTTAGCTTTGCCCGCAATTTTTCAAGCGGCGCGCTCATCGCAGTGCCATATCGAAACGGGCAGGCTCGCCATCGAACAGGTTGGCCAGTAGTTCGACAGACATCGGACGTCCGATGAAGAAGCCCTGGACCTCGTCGCAACCTGACGCGCGAAGCAGCGAGAGCTGTGCTTCGGTTTCGACGCCTTCGGCCACAACCCGCATGTCGAGTGCGTGAGCCAGATGCGCGATCGTCGAAATGATTGCACGGTCGGCCGCCGATTGGTCGATGCGTGCGACAAAGGTCTGGTCGATTTTCAGTCGGGTTGCAGGCAGGTCGCGTAGATATTGCAACGATGAATAGCCCGTCCCGAAATCGTCGATCGAAATGTCGACGCCACTTGCCCGCAATGTTGCCAATTGCTGGTGAACGTCCTGATTGTGATCGAGCAGCAATTCTTCGGTAATTTCAATGGCCAGTTGACCCGGTTGGATCCCGTATTTTTTAACATTATCCAGAATCTGCGAACACATCGCCGAATATTGAAATTGCTTGGGTGAAACGTTTACCGCGACATGCGGCAACGTGATGCCGCGTGACCTAAATTCCGCAATCTGCTGGCAAGCGGCTTCTATGACCCAGTGTCCAATCCGTCCGATCAGTCCGCTATCATTGGCGACGCGGATAAAATCGGCGGGGACAAGCCGACCGCGCACCGGATGTTGCCAACGGACCAGCGCCTCAAGACCCACATAATTGCCGTTCATAACGTCGACAATTGGCTGATATTCGAGGAACAGTTGATCGCGGTTCAGCGCGTCGCGGAGATCGCTCTCGACCCCGGCGTTAAGCTGCGCAATCTGGTTGAGCTTGGGCGTAAAGAAGCAATAGCAATTGCGCCCGGCGGCTTTCGCTTCGTACATGGCAAGATCGGCGAGGCGGAGCAGTTCGTCAGCCGACGTTCCGTCTACGGGGATGGACGCAACGCCAATGCTGGCGCCGATCAGTTGTTCGACGCCGCCAATCGAATAGGGCTCGCCGATCTTCGCCAGTAATTCGGTGCACAAGGCGGGCACATCGACCTCGATGTTGAGACCCTCAAGGATGACTGCGAACTCGTCACCCCCGATCCGCGCGGCAAAGCCGTTCGGGCCTATGGCGATACTGATCCGCTCTGCCACTTGTCGCAGAAGGATATCGCCAGTCTGGTGACCCCGTGTATCGTTGATGACCTTGAACCGGTCGAGATCGAGCAATAGCAAGGCGGCCGCTTTGCCGGTGGCTGTGCTTTTTTCGATTGCCAGTCGCATACGTTCGGCCAGCAACGTCCGGTTCGGCAGGCCGGTGAGCATATCGTGCAACGCCAGATGAGTCCGGTGCTCTTCGGCAAACTTGCGCGCGGTGATGTCGAGGCCGGTGGTCAGGACTCCGATCGTTTGATTGTCTTTATTCAGTAACGGCGACTTGTTGCAATGGAAGGTCAGCTCAATACCTTCGCTGACGAATTTTTCTTCGTAGTTGGGAATAGAAATGCCGGTTTCTATAATGACATTGTTGCGCCGTTGTTCGCGATCGGCGAGTTCGCTGTCGAAGAGTTCGAAAACCGAGCGCCCGACCAGTTGATCGGGTTCCTGTCCGAACAATGCGGCTTGATAGCTATTGAGGAAAAGATACTTGCCGTCGCGGTCGGTTGCGTTGATCAGGATCGGAGTCGTATCGATGATCTGCTCGAGCATCGACTTGCCGCCGCTATCGGCTTCAGCTTCGTCCGATCCTTGCAGCATTGCCGATGACAAGGACTGTTTGAGTTCGAGTTGTTTGTAGTGCTGACCCAGCAGCAACAACGCACGGTCGCGGAATTCGATATGCGATACCGGACTTTGCAGGAAGTCGGTTGCACCGGCGTCGAGCGCATTGATCCGGCACTCGCGGTCCTGCCGCGCGGTGATAATGATCGCCGGAATGTGTGAGCCTGTAGCACGGGCGCGGAACCTGCTAATGAACTCGGCACCGTTCATCTCGGGCATCCGGTAATCCACGATCAGCAGGTCGGCCGCCTCGGTCTGCAGCCATTCGAGTGCCTCCACTGCGCTGTGGAAGCATTTCGCGGAAAATTCCGGACCCATCATCGACACATACTGCGCGTAGACCCGCAGATTTGTGGAGCGATCGTCAACAATAACTATGCGCGCCTGCATAGGATTGCGATAGCCGCAGAACATCAATGAATGGTTAAGGCTATGTTTGCAAATCGCTTTCGGCTGCGGCCTGTCGTGGCAAACTGGTCGGGAAAGGGGATTCCCACTCGGAGTATCAACTAGGCTTGGGTTCTCTAAGCACCACGCAAACCAAGGCCTTCCCGCATGATTTGTGTATATTAATACGCTCTGTTTTGCATGATTTGGTGGTGGTCATCGAAGGGCAGCTTAGCGTCCAACGCTCGTCGTTAAATGGGCCCGAATATTTGTCCAACACCGGCCGGACGTTCAGGCAATCGGAAAATCAATTCATAAGTTGTTTTATTACCGTAAAATTATATGGTTACAACATGGGTTCCTTACTCGATCCGGTCCAAGGCATTGATCGCCTGTCTTCGGGCCAACTCGACGTTCTCAAACTCGTAGCCCAGTATAAATCATCAAAAGAAATCGGCAGAGAACTGGGTATTTCCAATCACACTGTCGATCAGCGTATCAAACGCATCCAGGCTATTTTGAACGTTCAATCGCGCGCGGAAGCCGCCCGTGTTTTCGTAGCTGCTAAAAGTTTAGATGACGCAAGCGATGTATGGGGAGATTTGGTATACCAATCCTCGGAACTTTCAGAGCAACCTTTTGCGTCCATAACTGCGTCGTCATCTGGCGAATGGAACCCGGCAGATGATGGGGGCAGTTCCGAATTGCGGGAAGCGCAGGCACACTATTTCGCGGGCGATTATAGCAAATTGGAGAGACCTTCCTGGGTTTCGGTTCTGATCGAGGCGAGCAAAAGCAATGAGCTGACACCTACGGCACGTACAGTGGTCATCGTGCTGATCATGCTCACGTCACTTTTGACATTGAGCGCTCTGATCGGCCTAGCCGAAGGCATCTCGCGCATTTTCTGAAACGCAAGCCTCACCAACAAACAGGAAAATGTCCGCCAGAATAAGCGTTCTGGCGGCTGGAGAAAGCTTATGCTCAATGATCGTCTGGCTGCTGCAAAATCCGTGGCCGAAAAACTATTCGCATTGGAAGACGCTATCGATGCAGCGCTGGTTTGCGCCGGTGAGCTAGCCGTAGCCACGCCAAAAGCCAGGAAACAGGCAAAACTCTCTGCATGCGTAGGGCAGGATGCTATTGCGCGCACCGGTGATGCGGTCGCTGCATTATATTCCGCGCGTGCACATATAATCGACGCACATGGTCATTTTGCCGACGTGCGCGATCAGATCGGCATCAAGCCAAGCATGACCGGCGATCTTTGGAAGTTTGTCAAAGCCTTTGACGAGAGCGAAAGTAACGTCCGCAGGATCGCTTGACTTGACGTTGGCACCAACATCGGGACATCATTCATGAATGTTCAAATGGATTTATCTCCTGCTGTTGGTGTCGAGCGTCACTTTCGTCTTTTGGAAAGGGCGGTTTGAGGAACGGCTGGCGATCGGCGCGCTTACGATAGGGTCAATTGCCACCCCATTCTTATATGCGCAGTCTGCACAGAATTGGCTCAATCCCAGTATCTCGCTGTTGATCAACGAGTCAGCCGTAACCGCTGTCATTGTCTACATCGCATATCGGAGTAAGAGATTTTGGCCACTCCCCGTCGCCGCCTTTCAGATCATTGCATTGTTGACACCGGCGACGACGATGGTGGGAGAAAACTTGGCGTCTTACGCGCTCGGAGTGACCCAAGGCCTATGGGCATACCCGCAGCTTCTTATCTTGATCATTGCAACGATCAGGGGACAGATGGGCAGCAAAACGAAACAGATGATTTAGCTATATTGGCGGACTTAATTGCCGGGCCTGCGGGCGGCATGGCAAGTGATCTTAGTAGAAAATTGATCGATGACTGTGGTTCACTTGTTGGAGTCTTGGCCGCCGCCAAATTCCGGAAACTGCCAACCCCAGACCTTTCAACACAGGTCAGACATCGGCTGCAGTATGTAGCCGAAGCAATTGGGTCAGCGTGGCGGCATGAAGCGCTCTCAGCCCCTATTTTTGCGACGTCAAAAGCGCTCGCAACATATCTCCAATTTGAAATGGCGATGTTAACACGGGAGACCTTCCGTGTGCTTTTCCTTGATTGCGCAAATCAATTAATTCGCGACCAAACCATGTGGGAGGGGTCAATAAACCGTGTGCAAATTCATCCCCGTGAAGTCGTAAGCGTTGCGCTTGAAACACACGCAACGGCATTGATACTGATACATAATCATCCGTCCGGTAGAATGGCACCTAGTGCCGAAGATATCCGCCTGACACAGCAGATTATCCATACATGTAAGTTACTCGATATAGCGGTGCACGATCATCTGATCGTCGGCAAGCAAGGGATCTACAGCATGCGCTCCAAACATATTTTGGCTATCTAATTTTAATTGGACGGCAATTCAGAAACGCAGGAGCTTAATGACCAAGGGCAACGCTGATGACCGAAGATCAAGAGAATGCCGAGGCTGGCAATCGACCAAGTGGAGTAGGACGCCCAGCATTCGAATGCTGCATGCGGACTGAACGAGAACGAATATTGCGAAGCGCCCAATTTCACTGCTCGCCTACACTAACCCGCCTTCTCCAATGGCTTGTTGACGAAACGCTAGCTGGAAGAGGCGATCAGATTAAAAGTTATACGATCGCGGTTGAAGGCCTTGGCAGGCCCGAGCAATTTGACAGCCAAGCCGACAGCTACCCCAGGGTCCAGATGGGAAGGCTAAGGAAAGCGCTGCAAATCCACTATGCGCAGCACGGACCTGTCCTGGAGCTATGCCTGTATCTGCAACCAGGCTCATATCGCGTCCGGCTTGGGCGACTGGAGCACGCCTATCCGCAGCTATACAGGCCATTATCTCGAGAAACGCAGCCTTTGCAGGCTCTTGAAGAGCCACCAGTTCTTAATCTCACCAAATCGTCAACACGTGGCCTGTTTTTTCCCTTTCGAGCAGAATGGCAGCACGTGTTTTGGGCAACAGCGATTCTGGCCAGCCTGTTCTTGATAACGATTTTACTTGGACACTTTGCTCGTTTGCCCACTGCAGTCCAAACAACTGTGCACCGAAGCCACAGTCCGGTGGTCACAGTGGCGGCCGTAGAGGGCGGTAACACACAAAAATCGGCTGAAATTGCCAATAATGCATTTGCCGTAATGGCTGACGGCCTTAGCAAGTCGTGGGTCGCACAGGTG